>NZ_JACXAF010000001.1 GCF_014773395.1 Neiella litorisoli
AAAAAAGTAATGTGGAGATCAGATCGAAGTTCACGGAAAAAGTTCAAAAAAATCCCCGCCAATTGCTTAGCGGGGATTTGTGTATAAGAGACAGCCGAAACTCGGTGGCTTTGTTATTTCTGCCGCTGCAGATAAGCGTCATTCCATTGATTGGCATTACAAGTTGCTGGCATGACCCAATTGATTCCAAGCTTCTTGCAATTGCAGGCTGGAATTACGCAACGCTGGGTCACGGTGCAAGCCGAGAATTTTAATTAGCGAATAATCAGCGCCTCCTTGTAGCTGCCCAGCCGAAAACCAAACTTCAGTTTGGCTGCCAGCCAGCACTCGCTGCGGTAAGCGCCGCATGTAAGTATGCTTGCCTTTGCGGAGCCCGACAAAAGGGGCGTAGGTATCAATTCGGCCAGTCGCCACTTCTACCCACTGCAATCGGCGCAACAGGGTTTCTTCGGCATTAATATCTTTGGTGACGTCGTTTTGCAGCAGTGGCATATAACCCAAATGTTGCCGCATTGATTCTAACAATAAGCACACTTCGCGTTGCGGCAGCGCTGGGATACTAACCGGTGTCACACCAAAGCGAAGTTGCCAATCGGTTTTAGTGTGTAGTTGAGCAATCCGCCCACAGAGCAAGAAAAACGCGAGCACATCACCGTCATTGACCGAAAAAGAAAAGCTAATTTGTGGCGAGGACAACCCGTCCCACTCAACGACGCCGCCATTCCAACACTCAAACAATGTAATCATGGTGTCACCCATATGCTTTGTCAGTTCCATGACAAACTCTCCATCCATACAAACCAGAAGCTCACCGGCCTTTTAACTGTAGCTAAGATCTCCATAAACACTACAGCGACCCTACAATTTGTGGGGCAAATTAGTCGAAACATGGACAACTTCATATTCTGACAAAAGTCGTAGGAAAAATAGCCAATTTATGCTGTCGTAAAACCGTCATCTGGCTTTGCTAACGTTGTCTCGACCAAGCTAAGAGTAATCAACATGGAAACAGCAATACAAGTCGAAGTAGAGCGCCGCGGTAGTAGCGCTGAGGTACGCTTAACTAAGGCCCAGCAAGTCAGCTTCGAAGCCATGCATAAATTGGGCTGGGATCTGTGGTTTGTTCGCATGACACAGCGCGGTCCGCTGGCCGTTTTGTGTCGTGGCGAAGCTTTATGTACGGTCGATCACATCGGCAACGCCAGCTTCACACCGGCGATCAGTTTACGCGGCAAAAACTAGTGGCTGTTATTCGGTCAAGCTCGATCCACCGGAAACGCGACCACTTGCGAAATATCACCCGCGCCAATCTTCAGCATCAATAGCCGGTCGACTCCCAGCGCCACGCCTGAGCACTCCGGTAAGCCATGATCTAGCGCGGCAAGGAATCGCTCATCGATTGGCGCCTGCGGCAAGCCGTTAGCGGCACGCCAAGCACAATCTTGCTCAAAGCGGCGACGCTGTTCGGCGGCATCTTGCAGCTCGCGAAAGCCATTAGCCAATTCAATACCTTTGAAATACAATTCGAAGCGATCAGCAACTCGCGGATCCGCTGTATTTAACTGCGCCAGCGCGGCCTGAGATGCCGGAAAACCAAACACAAAAACAGGCCTGTGCTGGCCAATTTGTGGCTCAATGACCATGCTAAACAAAAGCTGCAATAGGGTATCTTTATCGGTTTCACGCACGGCTAAATCGCGACAACTATCGGGCGCCACCTGCTGGAGCTGAGTCACGCTGGCAACCAATGGATCAATCCCTAAACAGTCCATAAAGGCTTGCTGGTAACTGATCCGATCGCAATCCTCGCAAGCCAAAATCAGCTGCATCAGCTCACTCATTTCGGTCATCAGCTGGTGATGGTCAAAGTCAGGGCGATACCATTCGAGCATGGTAAATTCTGAGTTATGAAAGCGGCCTAGCTCCTCATTGCGAAACGCCTTACTGAGCTGGTAAATGGCTCCGACATCAGCACACAGCAAACGCTTCATGTGAAATTCAGGCGAGGTCGATAAAAACAGCGGTAATTGCGCGGGCTGTCCGGGCGCCGCCAAATGGGTAACAAATGGCTGCAGGTGAATATCGGTCACCGATGCTTGAGACATCGCGGGGGTGTCCACTTCCAACACATCGCGCTCGGCAAAAAACTGGCGAATGCTGGCCAACATTTTGGCGCGCGCGACCAATGCGTCACGGCTGGCAGTAGGGCGCCAATCTTGTGGTACTGATTTTGTCATGCTCAACTACTAACGATTAAATTCCAGCGACCATGGCAATCGGCGCAGTCGAACGACTGAGCACCGCATAACGCCTTGGCGGCAACATCACTTCAAGATAGCGGCCATGACTTTGCACTTGCCTTGGGTGTCCCAATACCAAATGCCAATTTAAGTCGCCATCAAGTTTGACTGAGCGCGGCAGCTTACCGCGATTAATCAGCACTTGCACTTGCTGGTCGGGCAATTCGCGGCGAAACCCGAGCACATCGGCCGGTAAGTCGCGATCGAAACTCAGCCGCCCCGTTCGCAGCGGCTGGAATTTATGACGCAATTGCACCACGGATCGGACAAATTCAAGCATGCCTTGATCGACAAGCTCCGGCTGATGCCAAGGGTAGGCCCCGCGGCAGTAGGGATCATCTTTGCCCGTCATGGCAATTTCGTCGCCATAGTAGATGCAAGGTGCACCGGGCATGGTCATTTGAAATAAAAATGCTTGCTGTAAGGCATAGCGATCTTCTCGCAGAATCCACAGCGGCCGCGCCATATCATGGCTTCCGAGCAAGTTAAATTGGACCTGAGTGACCTGCCAGTCTTGGGCCGCAACCATGTCTTCAATCGCGCTAATAAAGCTTTTGGTGTCAATCGCTTGCAGCGGCAAATTGTTTTTATGGTAGTCATCGCGCAAGGCCTGATGACCAAAATAGCTCAGCGTTAAACTACAAAATTCATAGTTCATGGTGGCGTCAAACATATCGCCTTGCAGCCAATGGGTGGCGCGTTGCCAGATCTCACCACAAATATAAGCATTGGGATTGATTGCTTTTACCCGCCGCCGGAACTCGCGCCAGAACTCATCATCATCGATTTCGCCAGGGACGTCCAAACGCCAGCCATCAATACCAAATTTGAGCCAGTATTCGGCAACATCAAAGATGTATTGGCGCACACCGGGATTCTGAATATTGAACTTAGGTAGCGCCGGCAGCCCCCACCACGACTGGTAGTTGGGCGGATTCGATTCATCGGCATGATACGGGCGCAGCGGCCAATCATCGATGAGAAACCAGTCTAAATAGGGCGAATCTTTGCCATTTTCCAGAATATGATGAAATGCCCAGAAGCCGCGACTGGCATGATTAAAGACGCCATCGAGCACCACTTTAATGCCGCGCACATGGGCTTGGTCAAGCAAAGCGCGAAGCGCTTTATTGCCGCCGAGTAGCGGATCAACTTCAAAGTAATCGTAGGTGTGATACCGATGATTGCTGGCAGAGCTGAAGATTGGATTGAGGTAGATAGCATTGATACCGAGCTCGGCCAAGTAATCCAGCCGATCACAAATGCCGTAGAGATCGCCGCCTTGGTATCCCTGCTCGCCGGGGCAAGAACCCCAAGGCTTTAACTTAATGCCTGCGGGTAAATGGTCGCCGCCGAAGCGTGCAAACCGGTCAGGAAAAATCTGATAGAAAACCGCGTGTTTGACCCATTCTGGCGTCTCAATCATAAACTGCCTCGCATTCCGTTAGCGGTTAGCAGTAGCTTAATTGGTGATGACCAAAGGCCGATAAGCGTTGGAGAAGTTAGCGGCCCGCTAATGCTGTGATTTGTTCAACATAGTCAGCGACGGCAAGTTTGTCAGCCTCGCTCACTGTTGCAAAACGTTCGGCCAGTTGTTGGGTGGTTTGCAAAAGTTGCAACATTGCTTCTTTTTGTTCTGCGGTCATGTTGGGATCATTTTTTATGTCAGCAATTTCCTTGCTAAAGTCCTCTTTTACCGATGCCTGTTGGATGGCACCGTAAGCCAACATGATTTGTTCACCAACCTGCGACCACTGAGGAGCCGAGTTAAAGCCATATTTGGCCAACACATCGAGCATACTCTTGTAGAGCGCAGTGTTGGTGACGTCTTGATTACCATCGCTAAAGAACGCTTGTGCATCCAATGCCAGCAGCTCATCCTGATGCGCCGCAGACCATTGTTGGATCGCCTGATAACTCGCCAGCCATTGGCTCACTTGGTTTTTCGACAAATCGGCAGCACTAAGCTGAAAACTCACCACAAAACACAAAGTAGCGACTAACTGAACAAATCTCGACATGCTCTTTCCTTTGGTAACCCAAGCTGCGCCTGCAACGGCGCAACTCTTCTTTCTGATCGAATAGCGCTGCTCGAACAGCTTTATTTGACCCGAGAAACGTATTCTGCGCTTCGCGTATCAACTTTGATCACTTCACCAATTTGAATGAACAAGGGCACGCGAACAACGGCGCCAGTGCTCAATGTTGCAGGCTTACCGCCAGTACCGGCAGTGTCACCTTTCAAGCCTGGATCGGTTTCAGTCACTTCCAGCTCGACAAAGTTTGGTGGCGTCACTGAAATCGGTGAACCGTTCCACAATGTCAGGGTGCAAACATCTTGCTCGACCAACCACTTTTCATTGTCGCCAATGGCTTTCTCATCGGCCGCCAATTGCTCAAAGGTGTCATTATTCATGAAGTGCCAGAATTCGCCGTCATTGTAGAGGTACGCCAGCTCCACATCCATTACATCGGCCGCTTCCACGGTTTCACCTGACTTAAAGGTTTTTTCCAGCACCTTGCCAGAAATAAGCTTACGGATCTTAACGCGGTTAAACGCCTGACCCTTTCCAGGTTTGACAAATTCATTCTCGATGATGGAGCAAGGTTCGCCATCCAACATTAACTTCATGCCAGAGCGAAACTCATTGGTGCTAAACGTAGCCATGGATACCTCAAATCAGGTTCAAAACGAAAACGCGCCAATCATACAAGAAATCTAGGCTGCTGGCAGCTATTGGCTTGCATTAGTCGAATATCAGTTTTAAGGTTCGCGTCATGAAATCAAGCCAACACTCCGACATCGCCAGCCAACCACCGTGGCAATGGCAACTCAAGCATGCCATCAACAGCCCACAGCAATTACTCCAGCGCCTTAACTTAAGTGAATCAGAGGTCGGCAAGGGTGACGCCAGAAAGCTTTTTCCGCTGCGGGTGCCACATGCTTTTGTCGACAAGATGGCCATTGGCGATGCCAACGATCCACTGTTCAAACAAATCTGGCCTGCCGAGGCCGAGTTTCAGCAAGTTGATGGCTACCTAACCGATCCGCTGCAAGAACACGATGCCGCGGTTCCTGGCTTGATCCACAAATATGAAAATCGGGTGCTGTTGTTGGTTCGGGGCGGCTGCGCGGTCAATTGTCGTTATTGTTTCCGGCGTCACTTTCCTTATGGTGACAACAAACCAACCGAGCATCATTGGCAAGCAGCGCTTGATTACATTGCCCAGCGCCCAGCGATTAAAGAAGTGATTTTTAGCGGTGGCGACCCGCTAATGGCAAATGATCAGCAGTTAAGTGAGTTAATTGCCAAAATCGAACAAATCGACCATGTCACGCGACTGCGGATCCACACCCGATTGCCAGTGATGATCCCCGAGCGGTTGACGCGAGAATTGTGCACTCGACTCGCCAGTTCGCGCCTGAAACCAGTCATCGTGCTGCATATCAATCATGCTAACGAAGTGGACCAACGTTTATGCGATGCCCTTCACCCTTACCAACAAGCGGGAATTTGGTTGCTCAATCAAGCCGTATTGTTGGCTGGTATTAATGACCGTGTTGAAGCCCTGTGTGAGTTGAGCGAAGCTTTGTTTGACGCCGGCATTCAACCCTATTACTTGCATGCCTTTGATCCGGTCGCCAATACCGCTCATTTTGATGTCAGCGACCAAAAAGCACAGCAGCTGATGCGCGACTTACTGCCTCGGCTACCCGGCTTCTTAGTGCCAAAACTAGTTCGTGAAATTGCCGGCGAGTCGAGCAAAACCCCTTTAGATATTAGGAGCACCGAATGACCACCACCAATCAAGAACAAGTGATTGCTCGTCTGCAGGAGGAGTTAAAAGCGCTGTATCGGAAATGCGTCGATGCCGACCAGAAATTGAGTCAGTTTCGTACCCAGGGCATGGCCAAATTCACCGCCTTGTTCGGCACTGATTCGCCATTTGATGTGCAAGCTAAAACCTTTAGCGACTACCTTGCTGAAGCGGCGGCCGATCTGGATGCATTAACCAAGCTTCCCGAACAACCGGCCCAGCAGTGGCAAGATCACCTCAACCAATTATTAATCAAGTTGCAAGCAATCCACCAACTGCTGGCGCGCTTTAAAACCATCTAACTACTGATTTAAAAGATGGTTTTAGTGCTGCCAGTTTGTCACATTAAAGGCTTCTGGCAGCCAATCACGTAACTTACCCGAGACATCACCAACAAAGCATACGCGGCTGCGATCTTCGACTTTTGCCAGCGCCAACTTGATCTCGTCAATCAAGGCCTCACGGCTATCTGACCCCAGCACAAACATCTCAATCCCCTCACGGGTTTCGGCATCAATGCGGCTTAGCGCATCGAGGGCACCAACACCCACGGGCGTCAGCTCTACTTTGTTGTCAACAACATTGCCACCAGACCAGCAGCAGTACAGTTGCTTATTGTCGAATTTGGTTTCAAACACCATGTACGACACCTGACCTGATTCTGGGTTGTCCATGCCTAGTATGTCCAACACAGCTTCAGTACATTCGGTGCTGGCGGTGTTATCAATCAGCTCACTTGAAATCATAATTTTCTCCGATTGTTGAGGTGTCAAAAAATCACCACAAGGCAACCCAAACAAGATCTGTACCAACCTCCAACAATTGCTAATTTCGGGCCGCCAAAGCAAGGCCGCGATCAACCTCTCAAAGCACTATATCAAGGTCGTTTCCGCTATCGATTTAGTCCTTAGCATGTCATTCTATGGACCGGATTATTCAAGCAAGGAATCACTCAATGACCACACCTTTTCGTTGGGGCCTAATCGGCCCAGGCCGCATCGCCCACCGTTTTGCCAAAGGATTGCAGCATCCAGAGTGTGGGGTTTTACACGCCGTTGCGAGCCGCAATGAACAGCGCGCCATTGAGTTTGCCGCCGAATACCAAGCGCCCCGCCACTACAGCAACTATGACGACTTGCTGGCAGACCCTGAAATTGACGGCATTTACATCGCAACGCCGCATAATTTTCATTTTGACACGGCCAAAGCCTGCCTTGAGGCCGGTAAACCTGTGCTGTGCGAAAAACCATTGACGGTCAGCGCGAAACAAACCGAGGAGCTAATCACGCTTTCCAAGCAACATCAGACCTTTTTGATGGAAGCGCTATGGACTCGGATGTTGCCGGTCTATCAACAGGTTCGACAATGGCTCAACGCCGAATTAATTGGTGATGTTCGACTCGTGCAAAGCAACTTCGGTTTCTGCATTGAGCGCAATCCTAACGATCGTTTACTCAACCCAGACTTAGCTGGCGGCGTGTTGCTCGACATGGGCGTCTATAACCTATCGATGAGCGACTGGGTGTTTGGTCGCGGCCCTGAGCAAGCTCAGGCAACCGGCTTAATTGGGGATACTGGGGTTGACGAACTCATGGCGGTTAACCTCGATTATGGCAACCAACAATATGCTCAGTTCGTTTGCAACTTCATCAGCAAAACAGAAAATCACCTGACCATCTACGGCAGCAAAGGCCATATCAAAGTTGAGCAGATGTTCTGGGATACCGGCTGCGCATCGGTCGTAGTGGGCGAGCAACAAATCGATTCGTTTGATGAGCCTTTTGCCGCAAGTGGCTTTGAATATCAAACCATGGAAGCGGAACGCTGCATTCGCCAAGGCTTGCTGGAATCGCCAGAAATTCCACACCAAACCACATTGCGTACCATGAAGCTGATGGATCAATTGCGCCAACAGGTGGGCCTAGTCTAAGCCGAAGGTTAAGTCTTAAGTTGCAGCGACTCACGCCGGATTAACTCAAAATCAATGACGTGGCGATTACTCGCTCGCCGCTTGCTACGCTCGTCATTGAGTTTACCGGAACGGATCAGTTCAATCGCGGCTTCTGCCATTTCAGCAATAGGTTGGCGAATGGTGGTTAACGGTGGCCATAGCGTCGACGCCAATTCGACATCATCAAAGCCAACCACAGAGACATCGTCCGGCACGCTCAAGCCATGGATATGAGCAGCCGAGGTGACCGCCGCCGCCATGTCATCATTACTGGCAAAAATGGCGGTCGGCCGGTTCGCCAGCCCCAGCAACTTGGTTGCGGCTTGCAGACCCGATTTATAGGTGAAGTAGCCTTGCTCGATATACTCAGGAGGAAAGTTAATACGATTTGAGCGCAGCGCATCCAAAAAGCCCTGATAACGCAACCGGCTAGCGCCCTGATTGGGATGCCCAATGATAAAGCCTATGTCACGATGCCCTGCTTCAATGATCTCATTGGTCATTTCGTACGCCGCTTGATAGTCATCCATACAGACATAGGGCGACGCTTCCAAGTCAACATCGGGCGCAATGCGGACAAAAGGAGTACCGCTTTGCTTGAGGGTTTCGAGCACTTCTGGTACATCGCACAGCGGCGGCAACAGAATCACGCCATCAACGCGAGTGCTATTAACAAAATCTCGAGTTATCCGGACTTTGTCTTTCAGCTCCCCTTGGCATTCATCCACCACCAGATGATAGCCAGAAGCTCGGCAGCGCTTTAGCGCCCCCAACAAAAACTGGCTGACATAGCCTTGGCTTGGGTTATCGTAGAGTAAACCAATGAAATAGCTTTTCGAGCCAGCCAATTGGCGAGCAGAGATATTAGGCCGGTAGTTAAGATCTTGCACTGCCGCCATCACTTTGGCTCGGGTCGAATCACTAACCTTACTGTCATGATTCAATACCCGAGAAACGGTCATCTTCGAGACTCCCGCTCGCTCGGCAACATGCTGGATAGTAATATTCTTCTGCTCAGACTTCATAACAACCACTAGTCCTTTCGATAATGCAATTTCAAGTCAGGTTCATGTTATCGATAACAGAGAAAACCAGACTAAAACGATTTCATCTCAAACTGGCGACAAGAATAACGCGAAATCGACATGGAGCAACACAACTATTTCATAGCAAATCGCAATATTCTTACAAAACCACAGCCAATTTCCGCTAATTCTGGCTCGCCATCATAAATTGAAAATCAAACTCGAGTTTCGCCAAAATCGAGTCAGTACCATCATCGATGACTAATGTGACAACGAAATGGTGGTATTGGACATGAAGTGGTTATCTATATCTTGCGCATGGCTAAAGCAAGGAATTGTTTTAACACTAACTTTATTTGTTACCGGATTTGTTACCGGCGCCTTCGCCACAGATACAATCCGCTATCTGCCGGTCAAAGAACCCAAAGACAAATACCCTTTTGAACTGGTTCAATTTGTCCTTTCGAAGCTCGATAAAAGCTATGATTACACCGCGGTTGAGTTTGAACAGATGTCCGTCAATCGGCAGATTTCCGAGCTGAACAGCGGTCAGATTTCTTTCGTTAACTTTGCAACCAACGAAGATATTGAATCGCAATTGCGGCCAATTCGCATCCCTATTTTAAAAGGCTTGCTCGGCCATCGGATCTTCATTATCCGCAATGGCGATCAACATCGCTTCGCCAACATCAATTCGCTGACCGAACTCAAGCAATTATCAGCAGGCCAAGGCCGTTTTTGGTCAGACACTAACGTACTCAAAAGCGCCGGTCTGACAACGGTTGATCCAGTGAAATATTTTAGTTTGTTCCATATGCTCGAAGGGGGCCGTTTTGATTATTTTCCCCGCGCAGTCCACGAACCCTTCTCTGAAATCGCCTCTCGCCCAGAGCTAAACCTAGCGGTGGAGCCCAAACTGATGTTGGTTTACCCGCTACCCATGTACATTTTTGTGTCAAAAAACAACGAACAGTTGGCTCAGGATATTGAACAAGGATTTGAAATGGCGATTGCCGATGGCTCGTTCGATCAATGGTTCTTCGCTCACCCGTTGATTCAGGATGTGCTAGATAAGGTCAAGATTGCAGAGCGCACAGTTCTGCGCATTAATAACCCACACTTACCGGCGGCAACACCGTTACACCGAAAAGAACTCTGGCTAGATACCGAGACGCTGTAACATCTGGGCGTAACAACAAACAAAAAAGGGGGCATCTCAGATGCCCCCCCAAATTCATCATGAAACTGAAGTTTCTTGCGCTTATTTGCAAAGCACCTTGTTGACGACGTTTTCCAGATACTCTTGCTTACCAGAAACGTGTTTCGGATCGATTTCGTTGTCGAGGGCATATTTAGCAATGCTCTCTAGCGACTGATCACCTGCCAGAATGCTCTTGCCAAAATCTTGGCTCCAACCGGCGTAGCGGTCTGCAACATTCTGACCCAGCACGTCGTTATCCAACAATTCGGCAGCGCGCTCAAGTGAGTATGCCAACGTATCCATCGCTCCCACATGACCGTGGAAGAAGTCTGCTTTATCAACTGATTGACGACGCAGTTTGGTATCAAACATGCAGCCCCCCGTGGTGAAGCCACCCGCTTTTAGGATGTCATACAGAACTGGAGTCCACTCTTCAACGCTGTTAGGGAACTGATCCGTATCCCAACCCAACTGGTAGTCACCACGGTTGGCATCAATAGAACCAAACAGACCCAGAGAAATCGCAGTGGCAATTTCGTGCTGGAATGAGTGAGTCGCCAGCGTTGCATGGTTCACTTCGATGTTTACTTTGATTTCATTTTCCAAGCCAAACTGCTTGAGGAAGCCGTAAACAGTCGCAGTGTCATAGTCGTACTGATGCTTAGTTGGCTCAGCTGGCTTAGGCTCAATCAACAGCGTGCCGTCGAAGCCAATCTTGTGCTTGTGCTCAACAACCATTTGCATGAAACGACCCAACTGCTCACGCTCTTGGCGCAAGTCAGTGTTCAGCAGTGTTTCGTAACCTTCACGACCGCCCCACAGCACGTAGTTTGCACCACCAAGATCTTTGGTTGCATTCATCGCGGTGAATACTTGCGTTGCCGCATAAGCAAAGACTTCTGGATTCGGGTTAGACGCAGCGCCGCTCATGTAACGAGGATGAGAGAAGGCGTTGGCCGTACCCCACATCAATTTCATGCCGGTTTCTTCTTGTTTCTTGGCCAAGTAATCCATCATCACGGCCATGTTGGCGCTGTACTCTTTGATGGAGTTGCCTGCCGGCGTTACGTCAACGTCGTGGAATGAGTAGTAAGGCACGCCCAATTTGGTGAAGAATTCAAAGGCTACATCGGCTTTCGCTTTGGCCATTTCTATTTCGTCGCCAGGTTGCAACCAAGGACGATCGAAGGTGCCAGCGCCAAAAATATCAAAGCCGTTCCAGCAGAAGTTGTGCCAGTAACACGCTGCAAAACGCAGGTGTTCTTTCATGGTGCGGCCTGCAACGACTTTGTTTTCGTCGTAAAAGCGGAACGCTAATGGGTTTTCAGTCTCCGGACCTTCGTATTGGATTTTGCCAATACCTTCAAAATATTCGCTCATGATTAACTCCAGGTAGTTTGGGTCCAAAGTCTTTGGACGCGTTTCGTGAGGCTATATTGGTTGGCGGGACTGGTTCTCGCAATTACGTTATTTGCAGGCATTGTTGTGTAATTTTTTATTTTTGTGTTGAGTTCACAAAAATGTTCTCAAAGCCCTCTGTGATAGGCGTTTCATGGATTTAATCCATAATGAATATTCGTAAAATCAGCTTCGAAGTTTGGCAAATAACATAATCCGATAAGAAGGCTGACTTTGGCTAACTCTCCTAAATAGCTCGGTGCACTGATTGAAAAGTCAGGCTTCAGCGAGTATCGGTGCGTTAGGCAGCAGGGACGCTGCCTGCCGAGCGCCCCATGGATGGGCTCGCAGCGTCAGCGATAATTGTTGAGGGCTGGCTTTAGCTTTCGCTCATAACCGGAACCCATCGAGCAGCCAAAGCGATGAAAACAAGACGCCGTTAAATCTTCCCTGATGGCTCTACTGCCGCTTCCCTGCGGCAGAAGCTTGTATTCCTAACTTTGACAACTCTCCTAAACAGCTCCATGAACTGATTGAAAAGTCAGAATTCAGCAAGTATCGGTGCGTCAGGCTGCAAGGACACTGCCTGCCGAGCGCCCCATGGATGGGCTTTCAGCGTCAGCGATAATTGCTGAGGGCTGGCTTTAGCTTTCGCTCATAGCCGGAACCTATCGAGCAGCTCGGTGAACGGTTTGAAAAGTCAGGCTTCAGCGAGTATCGGTGCGTCAGGCAGCAAGGACGCTGCCTGCCGAGCGCCCCATGGATGGGCTTGTAGCGTCAGCGATAATTGCTGAGGGCTGGCTTACCAACCCGCTAAGTCACAACAAAAAAGCCCAGCGTCAGCTGGGCAAATAGAGGAAGAGCATCAAACTCTAAAACAGATCCTGTACTCGCGCATACAACGTCTTGAAGGTCCCTCGGCGGGCTTGATAGGTGGCCACATCCGCCGCCACAGGTTGATGGGTTTCCACCAGTTCTGGTACGGGACAAATCTCTTCAATCGGCGTCTCTGGATTCATCGCCAATCGCGCCAAACGAGCAGCACCGAGCGCCGGACCAACATCGCCACCTTTACGGTAGACCAGATTCTGCTCCAAAATGCTCGCCAACATTTGGCGCCACCCAGGGCTACGAGCACCACCGCCAATCAAGCTGACTTCTTGCGGTTTCACACCACTGGCATGAAGCGCATCAAAGCCATCAGCAAACGCAAAACCGACGCCCTCAAGCACAGCTCGAGTCATCGCCGCACGGTCAGTTTCGTGAGTTAAACCAAAGAACATGCCCTTGGCATTGGGATTATTGTGTGGTGTACGCTCACCCGACAAATAAGGCAGGAAGAACGGATCATCGGCTTTCGGGCTAAAGCGGTCCAGCTCATCAAGCATTTCTGGCACCCCAGTCTTACCGGTTGCGTTATCCAACCAAGCCAAACAAGATGCCGCACTGAGATGTACCGACATCAAATGCCAAGTTTTCGGAAGCGCATGACAAAAAGCATGAACCGCTGAATCAGGGTTCGCGCTGAAACCATCGCTCACGGCAAAGTAAACACCGGAGGTACCAAGCGACAACATCGCTTGCCCCGGCTGGGTCAAGCCAACACCAACGGCACCAGCAGCATTGTCACCACCACCGGCAATGACCGCTACTTTGGCCAAGCCCCAGCGTTGTGCTAACTCATCGCTCAGATGACCAGTGATTTCACTACCTTCATACAGCGCAGGCATGTGCTCACGGGTCAAGCCACAAGCGTCCAGCATGGCGTCGCTCCAATCTCGGGTCGCCACATCCATCCAACTGGTGCCCGCAGAATCCGACATATCAGAAGCGAAGTCGCCGGTCAGTTTGAATCTTAGGTAGTCTTTTGGCAGCAGTACCTTATCGATTTTGGCAAAAATACTGGCCTCATGGCGCTGTACCCACAACAATTTCGGTGCGGTAAAACCAGGCATCACAATGTTGCCGGTGATCTCCCGAGCATTGGGCACTGCCTTTTCGATTAGCTCACATTCTTCAGCACAGCGGCCATCATTCCACAGAATTGCTGGGCGCAGCACATCACCGTTTTTGTCTAACAAAGTCGCACCGTGCATCTGACCACTCATGCCAATGGCTGTCACCTGACTTAAGTGACCACCGGCTTTTAATGCATCCACGGCTTGTACGGTGGCGTCCCACCAATCTTGAGGGTTTTGTTCCGACCACAGTGGATAAGGACGAGAAATCGGCAAGCTAACGGTTTCTGAAG
Organism: Neiella litorisoli; assembly: GCF_014773395.1. Taxonomy (GTDB): domain Bacteria; phylum Pseudomonadota; class Gammaproteobacteria; order Enterobacterales; family Neiellaceae; genus Neiella; species Neiella litorisoli. The sequence goes on from NZ_JACXAF010000001.1 coordinate 13,946, forward strand.
CGACCACCTGATCCTGATCATTCAGAACCACCACTTTCACCCCGGACGTGCCTAGGTCGATGCCAATGTACATGCTGTTCTCCTTTGAGAAATCTGTTCACTTGATTGGGTTCGCAGCGCATTAGCATTGGTGTATCACCAAGACACAACTGCGGTTTTATGGTTGGCAATCGTGGTTGGCAATGGCTTTTTAATCAATGATGAAATTTATTAGTCCCTATTCTCGTTTTTGGTCATTGTGAATTGTCTCACATTGATTTCAACGCTAGCGTACAGCTCCATGTGCCCGTTAACATTGGGCTGTAACATTGCCTGCAGTCACAGCAAGAGGTCGACAGTGTTCTCAAAGCGATATGGCATTACTTTGCTTTTCAACGCCAATAAAGTGTATGACCGCCAAGTCATCGAAGGGATTGGCGAATACTTACAAGCCTCGCAAGCCGATTGGGATATCTTCTTTGAGGATGACTTTCGCTGTCGCATTGATCGCATTCGCGATTGGATGGGTGATGGCATTATTGCCGACTACGATGATCCTGAAATCGTCGCTGCCACCAAAGATCTCGACATTCCCGTGATTGGCGTCGGCGGCTCTTACCATGATCCCAGTAAGTACCCGAATATGCCGTATGTGGCGACCGATAATGCTGGGCTAGTGAAAGCCGCTTATGAGCATCTAAGAGAAAAAGGCCTTGAGCAGTTTGCCTTTTATGGCTTGCCGGAATCGCCACAAATGCGCTGGGCACAAGAGCGCGAATTAGCCTTTAAAGAGCTAGTGCAAGCCGACGGCTACAATGGCGAAGTCTACCGCGGTACGCTCACTACACCAGAGAACTGGCGTTATGCCATGAATCGCATTGCCGATTGGCTACAGCGCTTGCCTCACCCGATCGGCATCATTGCAGTCACCGATGCCCGCGCTCGTCATCTGCTGCAAGTATGTGAGCGCCTCGGCTTGATCGTGCCGGATAAAGTTGCTGTCATCGGCATCGACAACGAAGATTTAGCGCGCTACCTGACCCGAGTGCCGCTGAGTTCGGTCAATCAAGGCTGCAAAAACATGGGCTATGAAGCGGCCAAGTTGCTCCATCGCGAGTTGCAAGACAAGCCGGTGAAACGATCGCGCATCTTGATCCCACCGCAAGGCGTGGTCGAGCGCCAATCAACCGATTTCAAAGCACTGAAAGACGCCTATGTGATTCAAGCCATGCACTTTATTCGTCACAACGCCTGTAAAGGAATTAAAGTCGATCAAGTGCTCGATTTTGTTGGCATTTCTCGCTCAAACCTAGAAAAACGGTTTCGCGATGAGCGCGGCCATTCCATCCACACTGAAATCCATGAATCGAAGCTCCAGCGCGCCCAGCAACTGCTCCGTAGCTCAGAATTGCCAACCGCCGAAATTGCCAGCTTATGTGGTTATCCGTCGTTACAATATATGTATGCAGTGTTCAAAAAAGATCTGGGCCAGACTCCCAAGGAATATCGCAACAATCGCAGTGATGGCACTTTAGATCCGGACGATACCCAAGACGAAGTATTACTCGCTGATGATGGCTAAACGAAGCTGAACCTGCGCTGAATCAATTGGTTAATCAAATTGAACAAAGGCTAAACTCAGTCTAACCTTTAGCTATCAAACGGTTAAGGTTAAGGGGTTCAGAATGTTAAAGCAGGTTCGTACAGTGATTGTTGCTAGCGTGTTGTCACTGACGTCATTCGCTGCTCTCAGCGCATCCGTAACGCTGAAAGATGGTCGTGTTATTGAAGGCAATGTGGTCTCCCAGCAGGGCGATCAACTAGTGATCGACAGCAATGGCATTGAAATCAAATTGCCAAAATCACAAGTGCAAAGCATTGACATGACCGGCACGGCAACCCCAGCTGTCGCTCCAGCCACAGCGCCTGCACAACCGCAAGCGGCCGCCCCGGCTCCGCAAGCGCAACAACCGGCAATGGTTCCAGCTGGCACCTCGTTTACCATTCGCACCACGCAAACCCTGTCGACTCGTCAGAATGGCAATGGCCAACGCTTTAGTGGCGTACTGGAGGCTGATTTGGTAGCGAGCAACGGCACCGTAATGGCGCCACGTGGCTCGCAGGTCTATGGTCGCGTGGTCAACTCCCAGAGTTCAGGTCGAATGACTGGCACCGCGTCGATGTCGCTGGAAGTCACAGAAATTATGGTCAACAACCAAATGAAAGCCGTGGTCACACAAACCTTAAATGCGACATCGGGTCAAAGTGAAGGGCGTCGGACGCTGGGTCGAACCGCAGGCGCAGCAGCAATTGGTGGTTTGATTGACGGTAGTGACGGCGCTAAAACCGGTGCAAAAGTTGGTTTGGGCGCATCGTTGCTGACTCGCGGTAACGCGGTTGAGATCCCAAATGGCACCCTGATGGACTTTCAACTGCGCGCGCCATTCCAAGGTTTATAAAACCTCACTTTGGTAGTAACTGCCGAACTAACGCTCGAGTTGGTTCGGCGGCTTCACTGGGCATCACCGCCCAATACCAGCAATAACACATCACTCGATACAAACAACATGCTTGGTCTAACTGAGCTTTGGTCACGCTGGCGCCATACCGCTGTTCGAACGAGGCTTTCAGCTCAGGCCAATCGCTTGCCGAGACTAAACCGCTCCGTTGCAAACTGGCTAATTCCAGCGGCATTTCACTCAGCGCCAAGTATTCAAAGTCAACCAGATAGGCCCGCTCTGGGGTCATTAACACATTACCCCGATGCCAATCGAGAAAAGACGGAATAACCGGCCAGCAATAGCGGCTTAGTTGCGCCAGCGCTTGCTCGCCAAGCTCAACTATTTGCTCAAACTCAACTTGCAGCCCGGCCAGTTGCGCGCCAATTCGTTGAGAAATGGCCTTCCTCGCTTGGGTTTTGTAAACCGCTAAACGTTGTTGTTGATCCATGGTCCGGCAGACCGGCAGCGTTGCCACACCTTGGGTCAGCTCAATCAGTTGCTGCACCGATGGCTGCAGCGCAGGTTGTTCAGTCACATACTCCGATAGAAAAAAACGCTGCTGTTGATCAACATAGTAGAGTTCAGGAGTAAGTCCTTGCTCACTGGCTGCCACAAGGCAAGCATGCTCATGTTGACGATCAACCCAAGGTTTACTCTGGGGCCGGTCGATCCGCAAATAACGAGTTGTGCCATCAGTTAGAATGAGCTGAAAACTGCGGTGACTTAACCCTTGCTGCAATGGCCGACAACTGCGCAGCGGGCTAAGATAGGCCTGCGCCACGCAGTCTTCTGGCGTGAGTAATTCAGGCAAGCTGGGCACGAGCTGGTTGCCATAAACGGGTTCGCCACAGCCAATAACTAACCGCGGCGAGCACCACATAACCAACAAACAGCAGGCTGGTTAGCATCAAGCCTTTTTCCATGTAAAGGTAAATCGAAGCAATATCAATCACCACCCAATACAGCCAGTTTTCCAGCACCTTATAAGCGAGCATAAAGGTGGTAACAACGGCAAAGCAGGTGGTGGCGGCATCGAGGTATGGCATGGCCGCATGAGTATAGGTGGCCATGACATAGCCGACTACTAGCGAAGCCACCGCTGTAGCGAGAATCACAACGAGGTGGCGGCTCAAAGTCCAGCTATGGACTTCAACCCCCTCATTATCGAGCTTGCCACCCCAGCGCCATTGCCAATAGCCATAAACGGCCATGACCATGTAAAACACATTGAGCACCGACTCCATCAACAGCGCGACATGCCAGAACAGCAAGGTGTAAATCAGGGTGCTGACAAAAGCCGCCGGCCAGCACCACAGGCTGGCTCGCATCGCCAGCAGCAAGTAAGCAATGGCCAACACCACCGCAACCGCTTCCCACGCGGTCATTACCGACAATTCGCCGAGGGCAGTGCTCAAGGCGTCACTCATTCATTTGCTCCTGCGGTATGGCCGCCCTTGCCAAAGTGATCTTGATAATCCAATTCGCGCTCACCAGGCAAGAATTTGCAGACGAATACGGCTTGACCAAAGTGCTCATGGGCCGCTTTCATTTCCTTGCTGAGCATGGCCATCACTTCATCATGGGGACCACAAATCTGGGTCGCCAAGGCATTGGTTTTGCGCTTGATGTTGGGGTACGTCGCCAAGCGCTCAATAAACCAAGTGATTGGTGTAATGAAATCATCTTTCAGTGGATACATCGAAATATCAACGGTCAACATGAGCATTCTCCATTTAGTCGAGATCAACAGTCAGGGTTAAACCAACCTGACGAGGATCGCCGTAGCGTACGTACTGCTTAGCAGCCCAGTCCAGATCCGGCTCATTACCGAAGTAGAAGCCACGTACACCGTATTCTTCGTCAGTCAGGTTACGCCCCCACAATGCGACGCTCCAGTGCTCCGCTTCATAGCCAACGCGAGCGTTGAACAAGATGTAATCATCACTTTTAGAGTCGTGCGAATCTGAGTAATAGAATTCGCCTTTGCCATTGGCATTGACGTTGGCAAACCAGCCCTGCTCGGTCAAGTAGGTTGCCCCTAAGCTGTAAGTTGTTTTTGGCGCATGGGCCAAATCACGGTCGCTCAAATCAATGGTTTCATCGGCATCAACTTGATATTGGTAATTGTCATACTCTGCGCTGAGCAAACCCAAACTACCATATAAGGTCAAACCATCAGTGGCTTGCCAATTGAGGTCCCACTCCAAACCGTAACTGGTAGAGCTGGTGGCATTGGTGGTGAACAACCAAAAATCGCCGGAACCCGGCTCTTGTCGCGAGCCCTCAACCTGCTGATCTTGGCGGTCCATGTAAAACACCGCAAGATTACTAATCAAGCTGTTGTTCAGCAGTAAACTCTTGAGACCAATTTCGTAGTTGTACAGGGTCTCTTTATCAAACTCTTTTTCATCGGCTAAATCATCCGGTAGTGCCATATTGAAGCCACCGGCCTTGTAGCCTCGCGCCGCTTTGGCATAGCCCTGATGTTGAGCAGAAAAGTCTTTGTGAAGCGCAATATGGCCGCCCCACATGGTTTCTGACGGATCAAATTCTTCGCCGGCGGAATCACTATAATCGGCATCGCGGTATTCAATGCGAGCACCTAGCGATAACTGATAGCCATCACCCAAGTCGCTATCGAGCTGGGCAAACGCAGCCAAGTTTGTCGCTTCGTATTCTGAGTCAAACAATTCGCGCCATGCCGGGCCGCCGTTGTATTGCTGGTCGACGGTCAGATCATTGGACTCATCAAGGTTCATGGCGTAAACACCCACCAACCAATGACTGGTGTCGGCAAAGATTCGGCCTTGTTCAGTGGAGGTGAGGCGAACTTCCTGAGTCCAAGTTTTGCGATTGCCGTCTTTGTCCCACCAGTAATCGTAAACACAAGGCTCAGTACCGATGACATTCCAATTTTCATCGTAGGCCGCACACGCTTTGCTGGCCCAATATTCAGGGTTGGCCCAGTCGCCATCATAGGCATGTCGGTGGTCACTATCGGCATAACTGGTAATGCTGGTGACATCGAACGCGTTGGCATGGCGGAACGTCATTTTCAACGAAGCGGCAGTGGTGGTTTGGGAATCTTCACCTGGCTTATCGGACAGCGTGTCGAAGCCGTTATTATCCAACGTCCAGGCGTCATAACCATTGTCAAAATCAGCATGGAGCAGGGTTAGATCGATGGTTGTGTCTTCATCAGTCAGCCAACGCAGTTTGGCACGTGCGGTCAGTTCGTCACGCTCGTTGGTGTCATCTTTGCCGAGGTATTTGTTATCGCGATAGCCATTTTGCTGCAACTGCTGCAATACCACTCGATATTGCACCGAACCACTGTCATTGACGGCGCCAGCGCTGTAGCCGGCGAACTCTTTTAGATCATCATCACCAACTGATAGTTTGGCGCCATGTTCGGCAATATCGGTTGGATCTTTGGTTTTGACGTAAATCAGTCCGGCCAATGCATTGGCACCATACTTGGTCCCTTGCGGCCCACGCAGTACTTCAACTTGCTCAACATCGAACATGCTGGCGGTCATCCCCAAACCAGACAAATCGATGTCATCAACAATAAAGCCAACAGATGAGTTCGGCGCACCTTGATATTCGGCTTGTTCGCCAACACCACGGATTTGGAAGTAACGAGGCCGAGATGTGCCACCAGCCCAGTTGAGGTTGGCGATGCTATTGAGTACATCTTCGAAGTGATTGGCGCCTTCATCTTCCAGCTGAATGGCGTCAATGACGCTGATGCTGCCGGGCAACTGCTCGACGGCACTGGCGCGGAAGTCGGAATGAACGACGATGCGCTCGGTCGGGTCTTGGGCATCAGCATGGGCAGAAGGTAATGCGGAAGCGGCTGCAAGAGCGAGGACTAAGGTTTTAGTTTTGAATTGGTTATCGCAGTGTGTCATGGGATCTCATTATGGTTATTGAGATCCGGTAGGAGCTGAACAATCGTCAGCCTGCAGTAAGAACGTGTGGGAACAAGTCGTTCGTGTCACAGCCATTCCTCCGCCGGTACCAACCGGATCAGGTTCAAAGGGTCCATCAAACGATGTCTCAGTTGCGGTGTCTTGCCACAACGCCCCTTGGCTTTTCGAGCATTATACGCAGTTACGTAACTGGAAGCGATTTTAGTCACAGATGTTAAAAAAGAATTGGTTTTGCTTGCAAAATGGACAGCAAAGCCAGCCATTAGCAATTATCGCTGACGCTGCAAGCCCATCCTTGGGACGCTCGGCAGACAGCTTCCCTGCTGTCTGACGCACCGATACTCGCCGATGCCTAGCTTTTCGACTACTCGGTGGACTTGCAAAGAGAGCGGTCAAAGCAACGAACACAAGCTTCTGCCGCAGGGAAGCGGCAGTAGAGCCTCCATGGAAGGATTTACGGCGTCTTGTTTTCGTTGCTTTGGCTGCTCGACAACAACGGACGAGTCTGAGTTAGAAGCAGCTAATTCGCCTTGATGACCAAAATGGACAGCAAAGCCAGCCATTAGCAATTATCGCTGACGCTGCAAGCCCATCCTTGGGACGCTCGGCAGCCAACATCCTTGCTGGCTGACGCACCGATACTCGCCGATGCCTAGCTTTTCGACTACCCGGTGGACTTGCAAAGAGAGCGGTCAAAGCAACGAACACAAGCTTCTGCCGCAGGGAAGCGGCAGTAGAGCCTCCATGGAAGGATTTACGGCGTCTTGTTTTCGTTGCTTTGGCTGCTCGACAACAACGGACGAGTCTGAGTTAGAAGCAGCTAATTCGCCTTGATGACCAAAATGGACAGCAAAGCCAACCATTGGCAATTATCGCTGACGCTGCAAGCCCATCCATGGGGCGCTCGGCAGACAGCTTCCTTGCTGTCTGACGCACCGATACTCGCCAATGCCTAGCTTTTTAGACTATCCAGTGGACTTGCAAAGAGAGCGGTCAAAGCAACGAACACAAGCTTCTGCCGCAGGGACGCGGCAGTAGAGCCCACATGGAAGTGTTTACGGCGTCTTGTTTTCGTTGCTTTGGCTGCTCAGCAGCAACCGAAGAATCTGAGTTAGAACTAGCTAGTTCTTCTTAATCTCAGAGAAAGCCAGCCTTCGACAATTATCGCTGACGCTGCAAGCCCATCCATGGGGCGCTCGGCAGACAGCTTCCCTGCTGTCTGACGCACCGATACGCGCCGATGCCTAGCTTCCCAACAGTTCACGGGGCAACTCGACAACAACAGACAAGTCTGAATGGGAACCAGCAAGCTCACCTTACTTGCTCAAATGGCCAGCTTCCAAGCAGTTCACGGGGCTTTGCAAAGCAAAATTTTCAGCGTACACTTGTTCGCTCAACTAACGAGGAACGCCACTGTGTCCAATACTGCTGCCTACTCAACTGCTGAAGAATGGCTCAATAGCCTGACTCACCTCATCGGATTTGGCCTCAGCATTGCGGCGTTAGTGCTCATGGTTATGGTATCGGCCGAGCAACAAGACACGTGGCGCATTGTCGCCAGCAGCATTTATGGTGCCTCGTTAATCGTCTTGTTTGCAGCATCCAGTTGCTACCACGCAGTCCCTTGGCCACGAATTAAAAAGCACCTCAAAGCATTCGATCATTGCGCCATTTATCTACTCATCGCCGGCTCCTATACCCCGTTCATGCTCATAAGTATGCGAGGAACATTGGGCTGGTCGATTTTCGCTGCCGTGTGGGCCATGGCCATTATCGGTATCACCCTAAAGCTCGGATGGCCGAATCGCTTCAAAGCACTTCGAGTGATTAGCTACCTAGTGATGGGTTGGCTTGTGGTTATCGCCATCAAGCCGCTATCTGCAGCGCTGGGCGAGCAAGGTATGTGGTGGTTAGCGGCTGGCGGCCTTTGCTATAGCGTTGGCGTCATTTTCTATTTGCTGAAAAAGCTGCCGTTTACCCACGCGATCTGGCATCTGTTTGTGGTTGCAGGTGGTCTCTGCCACTTCTTTTCCGTGTGGTGGCATGTATTGCCGATGCCCGAACTCAACGAACTAGCAGGGCTTTAGCTTCACTCCTGCTGGCTATTTCATCATCATGTAGATCAACTGGATGATGAGAGAAATAAATACCAGCGGCATGATCCACTTGCTCATTGAGCGTGCTTGTTCCATCGACTTTTCTTTGCCGGTGCGCTCGGTCAGCTTAATCACAATAAACAAGCCCACCGCGAGCAACGCCAAAATCGTCAGTAACGCCATGCTATTCCTCCAACCACGGTAATTCAGGCAATTGCTTTAAACTGTTGGAGTAACGCTCCAGATCAAAAGTGCCGTTATGTTCAGCGATGGCGGTAAATTCCACGCTCAGTGCACAGCTTATGAGCTCCAGTGCTTGCTCGCGACTATGGCCCGTCATCATCAACCGCATCAGGGTTTCTTTGACGATGAGTGGCTCTCCATCTGCGATTTGATTCTCGACGACTTCCAGTAAATCTACGGCATTAAATTCAGTTGTCATGGGGTATTAAAAGCATCGGATTGATAACCGCAGTTTGAGCAATTTAGCTGCCGGATGCCAGTTCTTTTAGTTATCCGGATCGGCCCAATGAAAATCACAAAAATGAAAGCCAATGCACCACCAAGGATCAAATTCAGTGCCGGTTAAATCGATCCGTTTGCACCGAATGATCGCACCAAAGAAGTGCTTCGCCCTATTATTGCCTTATAAATACAACATTAAAAAATTCACAAAACCTTTCAAATAACCTGCCCAACAAGCTGATTTAAATAGATTTAAACCATTATTTAACAAATGGGCATGGAGCCTGCATTGTCGTGTCCATAACAAAAAAGACCAGACCGAGAAGAAGTAATGACCGACGTTGCCAGCCCAAAAGCAGCGCATTTCGCGACTCCGGATCAGAGTAAAACTGGTTCGGCAGAGACCAAACAAGCCGTTGGCGTCTATGACCCAATATCGGCTCAGATGGCTCGTCGTGTGTTGGTGATTGGTTCTGGACCTGCCGGCGTTCGTTTCGCCCATGAAATGCTCAAGCGCGAGCCCAATGCAGAATTAACCCTATTCGGTAATGAGCCTTACGCACCCTACAACCGCGTACTGCTTTCAGCTCTGTTATCTGGCGATGCCAGCTATCACGATATTCAAACCAGCTTGCCCGATCAGGAAAAACACGTTGGTTTTCGGCAGCTGATCGCCACCATCACCCATATCGATCGCGAACAGAAAGTCGTCACCGATAATCAAGGTGTCCGCTATAACTACGACCAACTGGTTATCGCCACAGGTTCTCGCCCCCACATCCCTAACATTCCCGGCGTACAACAAGCAGGCGTTTACACTTTTCGCAATTTAAAGGACGCCGAAGCGCTATCAGCTCGAGTCTCACGTTGCCGTCATGTAGTCGTGGTCGGCGGCGGTTTATTGGGCCTTGAAGCTGCCCGCGGCATGCTTAAATTCAACACTAAAGTGACGCTGGTGCAGCAAGCGACACGCTTGATGAATCGCCAGTTAGATGACGACGCAGCGACCCAACTCAGAACAAAAGTCGAAGATCTCGGCATTCATGTCGTCACCGAATCTGGCGTTCGCGTCATTCATGGCGATGAAGGCCGAGTCACCGCCGTTACCACTCGGACTGGTGAGCAAATTGAATGCGACACCGTACTGCTGTGTACTGGTGTGTCACCCAACACTCGGCTGGCCATTCACGCCAACCTGAAAGTAGCGCGAGCAATCGTGGTCAATGATCAGCTGCAAACCAGCGATCCGGATATTTACGCCATCGGCGAATGTAGCGAGCACCAAGGTCAAGTCTATGGCTTGGTCAATCCCGGTTTTGAACAAGCCGCGATTGCGGCGGATGTCATCAGTGGCGGCGCTTCAGCTTACCTGGGCTCGCTCGAAGTCAGTCGTTTGAAGGTGGTTGGCGAACAGGTCTGCTCAATGGGAGAAGTGGCAGAACTGCCTGAGCGTCCGTTCCAATCTGAATTGGTTTACCGCAATAAAGCACAAGGGATCTACCGTAAATTGGTGGTCCACAAAGGCAAGCTGGTTGGCGCCATTGGCATCGGCGAATGGCCTGAATCTCGCCGTATTCAAGAAGCATTTAAGCAACAACGAACCATTAGCAAGTGGCAGCAGTTGTGGTTCCGACTTGGTGGCAAACTGTGGTCAGAATCCGATACCGATGATGTCAAAGCGTGGCCAGCTGACGCCATGGTGTGCCAATGCAACAACATTAGCCAAGGCCAATTGGTCGAAGCCGTCGCCGCGGGGGCAGATTCAATTGCCGCGCTGCAAGCCACAACCGCCGCTGGCACTGTCTGTGGCTCATGTAAACCATTACTGAATCAGCTGATTGGCAGCAATGAACCTGCCGCAAAAGAAAAAGGCTGGCTGACGCTCATGGTCATGTCGCTGGCCGCCGTATTCGTGGTGTTAGCCATGTCGCTGATGCCAGCCCTAACCGTGGCCGACTCAGTGGTGGAGCGAGGCTGGTTTGAAGGAATTTGGAACGACAAGTTCTGGAAGCAAGTCACCGGTTTTACCCTGCTCGGGCTATCCGTTATTGGCCTGTTGATGTCACTGCGTAAGCGACTGGGCTGGACCAAGATGGGCGACTTTGCCTACTGGCGCCTGCTCCATGGCGTACTCGGTGCAGCCTGCGCCGGACTGCTCATCGCCCACACCGGATTTCATCTTGGCGCCAACCTTAATCAGCTATTGATGATCAACTTTTTAGCCGTGTTGGTGTTAGGTGCCAGCGCTGGTGCCGTGGTGGCGTTCAGTCATCAGTTTAATCCAATGAAAAGTGCAGCAATTCGACAGTTTTGGACTTGGCTCCACACGCTGGTGACCTGGCCATTGCCGATTCTGCTGAGCATTCACATTTTAACGGTGTATTACTTCTGATGAGCATGAAAAAGTTACTCTGGCCATTGTGGATTTTACTCACCCTGCTCATCGGTGGGTACTACAGCTATGTGCTGTTCGCCAGTGAAGACAAAGCGGCCTTGCTAATTGGTGATGCTACCCATGGTCACTACCAAATCGAATTAGAATGCGACAGCTGCCATACCGACGCATTTGGCGGAACCGAAGTGCTGCAAGATGCCTGTACCAGCTGCCATGCTGCTGAGTTAGAAGACGCCCACGACTCCCACCCGAAAAAGAAATTTACCGATCCGCGCGAAGCCTATCGCTTGGAAATTATTGACGCCCGTTACTGTGTCAGCTGCCACACCGAGCACCAAGAAGAACAAACGCGTGCCATGGGTGTTACCTTGCCGGATGACTATTGTTGGCACTGTCACCAAGATGTCGGCGACGAGCGCGAAAGCCATAAAGACTTAGCATTCGACAGCTGCGCTTCAGCCGGGTGTCACAACTATCACGACAACCGCGCGCTGTTTGAAGATTTTCTGGTGGATAACGCACATCAGCCTTGGTTATTAACTCAAGGTGAGCAATTACCGTCGCTGGATATTCGCAACGCTGCCAAGCTGTACGCCAATAAAGAAGTGGCCATCGATCCGCAGCAAGATGCCAAACATATGGCCAATCATCCAGCTGAGACTGAGCATTGGCAAGATACCGCCCACGCCAATGCTGGCATCAGCTGCACCGGATGTCATGCTCCAACCGATAGCGCCCAACAAGGCGATGCCGATTGGATTAGCAAGCCTGGTATTGAGGTGTGTGCGTCTTGCCACCAGCCGGAGTTTGATGGCTTTAGTGCCGGTAAACACGGCATGCGCTTAGCCGCAGGTGCCGCCACCGCCATTAGTCCAGCTGAAGTGCAATCTGACTTAGTCTTTGACCAAGACAACCTGCACTTGCAGCAAGGCTGTAACAGTTGTCACCAGCCACATCAATACGACACCGATTTTGCCGCCACCGAAGCGTGCTTGACGTGTCACCAAGATGAGCACTCGCTGGCTTTTGAAGCCTCTCCTCACGGCCAGCTTTGGCAGCAAGCAACCGCCGGCGATCTGCCGGTCGAGCAAGCGGTCAGCTGCGCCAGCTGCCACATGCCTCGTATCGCCAAGAAAAAGCGCGGCGAGCAAGTGGTCAGCGTGCAACATAACCAGAACTATTACCTACGACCTAACGAGAAAATGATTCGTCCGATATGCATGCAATGTCACTCACTTGAGTTTTCCATTGATGCCTTGGCGGACCCCGATTTAATCAGAACTAACTTCGCTGATAAACCTGGCATTCACATTAAATCCATCGACTGGGCGCTGAAACGAGCAGAAAGATAACAGCCACAAAACCAGTTAATTAAACGCTTATTCAACTTATTTGAACTACGTAAATTAAAAAGGGCAGAGAGATGATCAAAAAAGTAATCGCAACAGCAGCCGTTGCTGCAACCGCCGCTACCTTGATCGGCTGTGGAGAAGAGAAAGCCGCTGGTATCGATCCCAAAATCTACACCGATTCATTGTTTGCAGTGATGAAAGCTGACCGGACCAACTACACCAAGCTCATCATCAAGCGCTTGGGCCCAGCCGGTGCTGGCGCCATCAAGCCAGACGAGCACTGGAAAGAATATGACAATGGCGCGCTGTTGCCTGCGCAGATGTTCCGTGCCGGTGCCGAAGCGGTTGCCGAAATGACCGATGACTTTACTTACTCGCTGCAGTCGATCTGGCCAATCAATGCCCAGAACGCACCGAAATCACCAGTCGAGAAAGAAGGCTTGGAGTACATCGCCGCCAATCCGGGTGAGAACTTCTACGGCACCGAAACGCTGGGTGATGTCACATACTTCACCGCGGTTTATCCAGACGTTGCGGTATCCGACGCCTGCACCTCATGTCACAACGAACACAAAGATTCGCCACGTACCGACTTTAAAGTGGGTGAAGTGATGGGCGGCGTTGTGATTCGTGTGCCGTTGTAAGCCAATCCCCCATTACGCAAACATGGAGGCAACACTATGAATCATACCCATAGCCGCAGCCATCAGTTTGCTCTCAGTGCCACTGTGATCTCAGCAGTGGCGCTGATGGCAGCCTGCTCGGAACAACCTCCGGAGCCATCAGCCGGTGAACTGGTTTACAAAGGAACCTGCAAGGTTTGTCACGCCCAAGGCATTAATGGCGCGCCGATTGTAGGTAACAAAAAAATGTGGGGGCCGCGCATTGAGCAAGGTATCCCAACCCTAGTCGAACACGCTTCCAATGGTTATGGCCTGATGCCAGCCAAAGGTGGCAACACAGACTTAACCACCGAGCAAATTACCGCCGCGGTGGAATACATGGTCTCTCAAGTTGAGAAATAGAGCGGCCGACGACACAACAAGGAATTGATTATGTTTGGTTTATTCAAGAAAAAAGAGAAAGCAGCACCTTCGCCAGAAGAAAAAGCAGCATCGGTATTCGACAAATTAGGCGGTGCCGCTGCGATTGATGCCGCGGTCGATATTTTTTATCGTAAGGTGCTGGCCGATGATCGCATTAGCCACTTTTTCGATACCATTGATATGGAAGCCCAGCACGTGAAGCAAAAGGCTTTCCTGACCATGGCCTTTGGTGGTCCCAACAACTACAGCGGCAAAGACATGCGCGAAGCACACAAGCACATGAATTTGACCGAAGAACACTTCAACGCTGTGGCCGAGAACTTAGTTGGCACCTTGCAAGAATTGGGCGTCAGTCAGGAAGACATTGATAGCGTGGTGACGATTGCCGTTAGTGTTAAAGATGATGTCCTCAACAAATAATTGGTTGGCCAAGCTCTTTGCTAAGAAGAGCGCCAACACCATTCGATTTGCCGATAGTGAAGTCGCATTGCAGGACGGCGAATCCGTACTGGATGGCCTGCTTCGAGCGGGTCATTCAGTTCCTTACGGCTGCCGCGGCGGTAGCTGTCAAAGCTGTATGATGCAGTGCACGGACGGCGACGTTCCGCCTCAGGCGCAACAAGGCCTGACAGCCGCCCAGCAGGAGTTAGGCTACTTTCTCGCATGTAGCTGCCACCCGAGTGAATCGATGTCGGTAGCACTCAAGCCGGCAGCAGAAAAAATCATTGCGCCTGTGATCGACAAAGCGCAGTTAACAGCCAATGTCGTTCGCTTGCGGATCAAAGCGCCGCTCAATTATCGCGCAGGCCAGTTTATTAATCTATTTCGCAATGGCGCGGTATCGCGCAGCTATTCATTAGCCAGCGTTGTTGGCGTCGACGATTATATCGAATTGCACATTAAGCGAGTCGAAGGCGGCAAGCTCAGCCCTTGGGCTTACGATGATCTGAGTGTTGGCGATGAAGTGGCGATAGAAGGGCCGAATGGCCAGTGTTTTTACACCCCAGGCGATGCCCAGCAACCCATGTTGCTGACCGGTTTAGGCACGGGATTAGCGCCGTTATACGGCATCGTTCGTGATGCATTGGTAAACCACCAGCACCAAGGGCCAATTCAATTGGTAGTCGGCAGCAAACACAGCGATCAACTGTATTTATTCGACGAGTTGAAAGCCCTCAGCGACAATTACCCTAATCTGAGCGTGTCGTTTGTCGCTCAGCAAAGTACCAATCCTGCAGTCACTGAAGCCGATATCTATCAGTACTGTAAAGAGCTGGTGCCCGACGGCAAGGGCTATAAAGTGTTTCTCTGTGGCGCAGAGTCGTTCGTCAAAAAAATGAAGAAGCAATGCTTCTTGGCGGGCACCAACATGGCCGACATCGCCGCCGATGCCTTTGTACCCAGCGGCAGTTAACGCCAACCGCTGGTCTGTTTCAGTTCGTCGTTATTCGATAGGGAGCTGATCATCCGCTCCCCATTCTGTCCACGAACCATCATACAAACACAAATTCTGATAACCCACCTGCGCCGCAGCGAGCAGTACAATGCAAGCGGTGATCCCCGAACCACAAGAAGCAATCAACGGCTGCTGTTTGCTGTTTAGTTGATCATCGAAAATCACTTCGAGCTCAGCCAGGGGCTTCATCTGCCGCTCATGTAATAGTTCAGCAAAATGAATATTGACTGAGCCAGGAATATGGCCGGAACGAAGCCCTGCTCTAGGTTCTGGCGCAGAGCCTTGGTAGCGCCCAGCAGAGCGAGCATCCACCACCATTGAGTCACTATCGGTCAATTGCGCCAACACCGCCGCCGCGTCGCAGACTCGCTGGGGCTGATAGGCGGCTTGCAGCGTGCCTTGATTGGAGTCGAGTAAATAAGTCGTGGTCGTCGCTCGTTTCTCGGCCAACCACTTGGGTAAGCCACCGTTAAGCACATACACGCGGTCAACGCCCATGACCTTCAGCAGCCACCAAGCTCTTGGCGCACTGTAAATGCCCTGATTGTCATACACCACCACAATGGATTCGGCACTTAGCCCGACTCGCTTGGCAAATGCATTGAACTGAGCTGGCGTAGGTAAAGCATGCAGTTGAGAAGAGCTGAGATCGCACAGCTCCTGTTCCACATCCAGCTTGTAGCTATTTGGGATCAGCGGTTGCTGATCGTATTCAATGGCTTCAATACCAACCACAGTCGCCATACTGGCATCAAACAACACCAAGTCATCGTCTTGTAGATGTTCACTCAGCCATTCGGTGGTCACTAGCGATGACCTCTTGGCCTCCTTGCTCACTTTGTTCATCAGTTGTTTGCCGCTTGGTGTACCACCCGCTGTGGGAACGGGATTTCAATGTTTGCCTGATTAATGGCATCAAGTACTGCTTTATTTATGGCGTATTTGCGCTCAAAAAAGTTCAGGCTTGGTACCCAAACCCGATAGCCAATGACAATGGCGCTATCATCGAAGCGGTCGATCCCCACCGCGACTTTGACATCATCCAAATCACCACAGGCGCTTTCAATCGCCTGGGTCACCGTGGTAATCGCTAAGTCCATATCACTTTGATACGCCACTCCGACTTCCGCCTCAATAACTCGGCTAGCATCCGAGTTATGGACAATCTCACCAACGATGTGCTTGTTGGGGATCATGATCTCCTCGCCATCTTCGTTTTCCAGCAAGGTATGGGCGAGCTTAATGTCTTTCACTACGCCGTAAACGCCTTGTACTCGGATGGTATTGCCAATGGCGAACAAGCGCGTGAGGATAATCGTCAGGCCGGCAGCATAATTTGAGAGCAAGCCCTGAAAGGCTAAACCAGCACCCAGCGACGCCGCACCAATTGCCGCAATAAATGGGGTAATGGCAATGCCGAGCTGGTTGAGCACCATCACCAACACCATCACCACGACAATAATCTTCACCAGATTACTGAGGAAATTGGCGAGAGTGACATCAACTTGATGGCGCAGGCAGAGATTATTCACCCAGCTGGCAATGGCACCCGCAATCCACAAGCCAATCAGCAGCAGCACCACTGCACCGAGCAGTTGGAAGCTGTAGTTCACCAAAAAATCGACAATCAGATCGTAATACTTTTGTACTTCAGCAATATTCTCGTCCACACCATTCCCTCACGATGCATTGTTAGCTGTTTAAGTTAATTCAGGTTCTGCTTATGCGACAGTGGCTAAACTGAATCAACCCGCTACTTGCTTACTGCTGGCCAAATCATTTTGCATTTCTTGCGCTAATTGCTTCACTTTAGGAATGAAGTTCATCATGAGCTGCTGAGAAATTGCGGCCGAGTCCTGCATGATCAATGGCATCTTTTTCACTGTGCTTTGGCCAATGTCAGACTCGTAAAATGTAATTAATCCTTGAATCTCTTCCTCAGTAAAGCGGTTGGCATAAATTTCGATCATCGGCGATCTTAGCTTGTCCCAACTCATCTCTTCTTGCAGCAAATTCGCTAATTTACGCATGTATTTATCGAACGCCGGTTGTTGTTCTTCGGTCAGCTCTAGCTGCTTCGACATGCCACTAAAAATAGTGGTCATTTGCGCATGCATGGCATCCATCATTTTAGGGACTTCAGTAAGCTCCATTAGCCGCTCGACGGATTCGGCTGAGGCTTTGTCACTTGCATGGACATTGAGTGACAACAACAACGTGAATAACAAAATTATCGATTTTTTCATTTTCATTCCTTGAGAATATGATGTGTTCTTTTGCGACAAACCTAGCCGCAATTGGTTTTGCGCAGGATACGCCTATAGTTCGAGCAAAAACTTCAACGCTTCAGAAGACTTAGAGGGTACCATTTCGGTTATCTCATAACTGGCAAGCTGCTCACGATAAAACGGGTCTTGAGCAAGAATTTGTTCTAAATCAGCTTTACCCTTTACGGTTGCGAGAATGACCCCGCCGGTCCGCGGCTCTTTCCGTCCGGACAGTTGAAAGTGGCCCAACCGGTATTGCTCATCTAAAAAAGCGATGTGCTGTGGTATCAATCTATCCACCTCTTCTAGAGGCTTGCAATAGGTTATAGAAACAATAAACAAAGCAACTCCTTTTTGGTAAGGGGCTCGAAAGAACATAGCAGCATTTGCAAACTAGTCACCTTTTCCCTCGGCCATCAACGAGCGTTTGCTTGGTGCTGGCGCTGAACAAGTGTTCAATTGGGAATTTATGCCACATACAATGGTCTTTAGTTTGTGGTTAGCTTTTTTGCTTTGCGGATAGGAATAAAACATTGGATTCAGTCACTCAAATCGCCCTTGGCGCCGCAGTTGGCGGTCTGGTTGCTCACAAACAGTTGGGTTGGCGCGCTTACCTAATTGGCGCTGGCCTCGGCACCTTGCCCGATTTAGACGTACTAATCCAATACGACAACGCCGTTGATAATGTCACCCGTCACCGTGGTTTCAGTCACTCATTGTTTGTCCTAACCGCTATCACGCCAATACTTGCTTGGCTATGCCAGCGCTGGGCGAAATGGCGCCAACATTCGCTCAGTTGGCCAAGGACCATGCTGCTGATTTGGCTGGGGCTTATCACCCATCCATTGCTCGATTCGTTTACCAGTTATGGCACCCAGCTGTGGTGGCCGCTAGCGCCGCCGCCCACCTCTTGGTCGAGCATATTTATCATTGATCCGCTTTACACCTTGCCACTGTTGATCGGGGCAATTGTTGCTATGTCTCGGCGCAAGCGGCATTCACCTGTTCGTGGCTATGGCAGCAACCTTATCGGATTCATCATTGCCAGCAGCTATTTGGCGGCTGGCTTTGGTTTGTCCAAATACGTTCAGCAGAAAGCCGCAGCGGCAATGACAGCGCAGCACATCGAAGGCCGAATATTCGTCAGTCCAACTCCGTTTAACATCGCTTTGTGGCGCATCGTTGCGGTCGACAATAACTATTGGTATAGCGCCTATGTTAGCGTGTTTGATGATGACAAAACGCTCAGTTTAAGCCGCCAGCAGCCGTTGCATCACGATCAAGGAGCGCAGATGGCTGATGTCCAACGCCTAGCATGGTTCACCCACGGTTTTTATCAAGTCGACGCTATCGACAATCAACTGGTGGTGACCGACTTGCGTTTGGGGGTTGAACCCGTGATGCCATTTCGCTTTGTTGTCGCCGAACGTCCGTCAGAGCAGCAAGAGTGGCAACCGGTGCGTTCTGAGCAATTGACCACACAGAGGCCTCGGCGCGATCAGCTAAGTTGGGTGTGGCTGCGAATGCGCAGTCAAACCCAACTATCGCCCCACGAATTTATTCAACAACAAGGCGCAGAGTTCACCGAATAAAGCAGGGGATGCATTACAAATACGCAGATTTACAATCCACAGCGAGCTTGATCACGGCCCAAATTTCCCCCGAGTCAGTTAAGGGAATTGAATCAAGTTGAATCGTATCCTTTCCGCGCAAAGTGCAAGCGAGTTGTTTGACTCCAGTTCATAAGACGATTAGCGTCGCTGATTGGGATCACTTATAATCGCTTGCAGGTAGGAGACAAAATATGGCCAGAACAGCGACTAAAAGCGACAAAGTCGTGGAGCGAAGATTTACCACGAAGCCAGCTAACTTCAAAATAAGTCTTCAATATGAAGGTATCCAAGTGCGTAGTGATAACGTCGGCAAATCGATTAGTGAGCTAAAGCTCAAGTATGCCCGATAAGTATGGTGTTGAGCAGGATCATTACTGCTATCAAGGCTCAGATGTTCTGATTAACTTGCTCAATATAACTGACCCGACCGAACTATCAGAAGCTGAAGCTGCATTCTCTCTCGCCCGATACGAAGCCTACGAGTCACAAGGTTTAGCCCTAGAAGACTTCGATTTAGCACATCTACAAAAACTACATCACCACCTCTTTCAAGATCTGTACACATGGGCAGGCAATATTCGAACTGTCGATATTTCTAAAGGCGAAACTCGGTTTTGTAATTGCCAATTAATTGAAAAAAATGCCTCAAAACTACTCTCTCAAATTCCCTTGCTAGTTAACCTGACTAGCACCTCGGAGCAAATAAAATTGCTTGCAGAATTGTTTTGCGAGCTCAATGTTATCCATCCATTTAGAGAAGGTAACGGCCGTGCTCAGCGATTCTTCTTTGAGGAGTTAGCGTTTACGCTTGGCTTGTCGGTCATATGGCCAGACATTTCGAAAGAGAAATGGGTTGAGGCCAATGTGCATGGCTTTTACGGTAATTTGAAGCCGCTAGAAAACATATTTTCTGAAGCGATATCCGAACTCGACTGACTTTCAGATCAAATACAGAAACTGATTAGTAGCCCTGAGGGCCATAGCCGCAAGAGCCCAAGGGGCTCTTGCGCCAACTTACTCCAACCCTTCTGATTTGTAGATCTCGCCATCTTTCATCACGAAAGTGACGTTTTCCAACAACTTGATTTGCTCCAGCGGGTCGCCGTCGACAGCCACCAGATCCGCCAGCTTGCCCGCTTCCACCGAGCCTAATTGATCATCGATTCGAAGTAGCTTGGCTGCGTTGAGTGTTGCGCTCTCTATTGCAGCCATGGCTGGCATGCCAGCTTCCACCATGTAGCTAAACTCGCGCGCATTCAGGCCGTGGGGGAACACCCCAGCATCGGTGCCGTAGGCAATCTTAATTTTGTTGCGATAGGCTTTGGCGAAGGTATCTTGAATCTGTGGCCCAACAGCCGCAGCTTTGGGCTGCACGACTGGTGGATAGTAACCGTCAATGGCGGCTTTTTCGGCCACCCATTTGCCTGCGGTAATGGTTGGCACATACCAAGTGCCATGCTTGCGCATCAGCTTCATCGCTTCTTTGTCCATGTAGGTGCCGTGCTCGACGGAATCGACACCAGCTCGAATCGCGCGCTTCATTCCTTCTGCACCGTGAGCATGAACAGCCACAACAAAGTTATAGTCCTTCGCTGCTGCCATAATCGCTTCGAGCTCAGCGTCGGTAAATTGCGGATTTTCACCACTTTTGGCGAGACTCAGTACACCGCCAGTGACGGTCAACTTAATCACATCAACACCGTTTTTATAACGTTGGCGAATCGCTTTATAGGCATCCTCGGGGCCATTGATCACCCCTTGCTTTGGTCCGGGGTCGCCCTGCAACGCAAAATTACGACCATTGGTTGGATCAGCATGTCCCCCCGTTGTCGCAATGCTTTTGCCGGCGGTGTAAACCCTTGGGCCGATGACCCAGCCCTTGTTGATGGCGTCGCGCAAACTGGTGGTTAGGCCTGGCGAGAAATCGCCTAAATCACGCACTGTGGTGAAGCCCGCCATCAGGGTATCTTTAGCATAACCGACCGAGCGAAAAGCATAGTCGGGCGGATTCATGACAAATTGTTCACGGTAAAAGGAGCGGCTGATAATGCCCGACAAATGAGTATGCATGTCCATCAAGCCCGGTAATACCGTCTTGTCTTTGAGATCCAATAGCTGCTCATCGTCGGTTGGGCTCTGGTAGCCACGCTCGACCGCCGTGATTCGATTGCCTTCGATGCGGATCGACACCTCTCGTTGAGGGCGCTCCCCAGTGCCATCGATTAATGTTCCGGCATGAATCAAATAGTTGTCTGCCCACACTACATTTGCCAGTAGTGCCAGCACAATTGCGATCGCACGCATAGCCACATTCCATCTGTTAGAGAATTCTCTGTCAGACTAGCGCTAAATAGGCTGAATGGACAAACTTGTAATGCCAGCCGCTGCAGTTTTGCGCGGCGGCTCGCTAAATCATTGTTTCGTAGAGTTGTTGTCGGCTATCGCCAAGACAGCGATTGACCTCAATAGAGACATGAACCAAAGCGGGATGCTTGGGTAGGCGGTCCTTGTAGACCTGAGGGGGCAACGGATCGTGAACCACAATAGCCAATACCAACGCATAGCGATTGGGGCCAATCAGCCACAAGTGAAGGTCTGCCACCCGAGCATCGTCCACTTCTTCAATGCCTTGGCGAATTTGCTCGCGCAACAATTTATCGCCCTGACAATCAAGCAGCACCGAACTGGTTGCTCGAATCAAACCAACTGACCACCACGCCACCAGCAGCGCGCCAATGATCCCCATGACAGGGTCCATCCACACTAGGCCGAACCATTTGGCAGCGAACAGCGCGACAATCGCCAAAATCGAAGTCAGCGCATCTGCCATAACGTGTAAGTAGGCCGATTTGAGGTTGTGATCGTGCTTGTGGCTGTGGTCATCATGGTCATGTTGGTGTTCGTGATGATGATGATCGTGATGACCATGACTATCATGATGGTGATGGTGGTCATGACCATCTTTACCCAAAATCCACACGCAAATACCGTTGACCAACAGACCAACCACAGCAACGATTATCGCTTCGTTAAAGTGAATTTGGGTTGGATTAATCAGCCGGTCGATACTTTCCCACGCCATCATAAGGGCGAAAATAGCCAATAAAATAGCGCTGGCAAAACCGCCCAACGCATTGACCTTGCCGGTGCCAAATGAAAAGCGGCTATCAGCGGCGTGGCGACGAGCATAAATATAGGCAAACGCGGTAATAGAGAGGGCAGCAGCATGAGAGCCCATGTGCAGACCATCGGCCAGCAGCGCCATTGAGCCAAACAGAATGCCGGTGGAGATCTCTACCACCATCATCACCGCAGTAATGGCAATGACGATCAAAGTCCTTGTTTCGCCTGACCGCTTTTTTTGCTGGTCAAAGCTATGGTCGTGAAGCCAAGGACTCAGATCTTCTGTATGCATGGGCTAACTATCCGCTAGATGGCGCTCAAACAAAATCAGCGCTACAAAAATTTAACGATTGAGAGGAGATATTAATCCAGGATCAGTATGTGACCAAGATCTAATTTACTTAGAAATGAAACGATTTGATTTTTCTTCTGCCGCCAACACCGCTTTCGCCGCGGAATAACTGGACACACAATAGGGCACGAGGTAAGTCAACAACACTTGCCAGAGCTGGCCTAAGTATACGTGACCACTCAGAATTGCTGGACCATGATTAATCACAACAAGCAACGAACCAACAACCAGTGACACTTTTACTGCGGTTGCCACAATCGAAGGCCGCATGGCCGTCATCACCAACTTGACCACTGTTGTCATTCCCCAATCTAATGAGCCTCGGGTTATTAAACCACGAAATGACAATCAGTGAACAACGCTACCACCTTGCATCAGTGGCAGCGTACTCGCTGCTCGCAGCTATTTTAACTCGCCGAAACGTCGTTGATACAAGCTTTCATTGACTGCGCGAGCTGCATCAACCAGCGGTTTGTAAGGCGTGTCGGTGACGCTGACAAATCCAACATTATAGTTTTCGCCATCGTAGGCTCGCCCGCTGACCGGAGAGTCGGTGTACTGAAACCAATGAGCACCAACGAAGTACGGATTATCAATCACAGTGTGCATGTAATCGACAAACATTTGGCCACGGTCATGTTGCGACCAAGCATGAACTAAGCCCGGATTAAATACACCCGCATCCATTCCGCCCATGTGGAACTCACCAATAATGCTCGGCATGTCCAACTCATCAAGGAAGGTCCAGTGATCAGGGTGCAGCACTTCTTTGTAGTAGTTGTAACTCATCACATCGACGTGCTTAGCCGCAGCGCGGCGGATTTCAGGCGTCATTCCCCAATCGGCAAACCGCACGCCCATGTACATGTGGTTCGGCAGATAGTCATCCAAGGTATCAGCAACAACAGCGAAGTAAGCACTTGCATAGTGCTCAAGCATCAGACTGAAATCTTGCTCCTGCGCGGCATTGAATTGGTTTAGCTCAACGCCGCCGGCAAACTCATCCCAAGAGGCCAAATTGATTTGCCAGCTGTCATTGAGCTGCTCAATGGTCTGGTACTTTGCCTGCATTAGCTTAACGAACTCCGCCTTGGTCGGGCTCTCCTCGGCAGCGCGCGCTAGAGTGTTGATCACCACACCAAACTGGCTGTCGACCGAACCCATCGCACCCCAGCTCTTTTCGTTGTCGATAAACACGCCCACACACCACGGGTTGTTTTGCACTTCAGCTGCAACCACTTCAATGGTCGCTTTCGCTCGTTCGGCGAATAATGGATCAAACGGGTCTGGCAGCGGACTCCAATAGTCGTTGCCGCTACTCACGGTTTTGAAATCACCAATGATCCAGCCATTGGCGAAATAAGGGATTTTATTGAGCTGATAGAAACTTGGGTCAATCCAGTTACCGAATGAGGTAAAGCCCCAATCGAGCATGCGATTGACAGTGACTTCGCGCCAGTCATCCATAAATGACTCAGGGCTGGATTCGCCATACTTACGTTCCAAGTTCGCCCGATAGAAGCTATAGGTTTCGCCCTTTTCTACCGCACCGGAGTGAACTGAGCGACGGTAACCAAAATGATTGCCGAGCGGGTCATCATAACTTGGTAACCACTGAAACATTTGGCTTCTGATGGCCGAACTTTCATAGCGAGTGTGGCGAATACTTGGCGGCACAGGGTTAAGGCCTAGAGAGTCCTCCGGTGTCACCCCTTGCGCATCGGTAATGCTGCTGCGATCAAAGTCATATCCGGTAATGGTTGAGGTATTGGCTAATCGCACATTGGCAATGCCAGTGGAGAAGAACAAGTGACCGTCGGGATCAACCAATGCCCACTTACCGTCAACCTTTTCAGTGCGGAAATAACCCGTCGCTTTTAGCTGGGGGCCATCGGCCCAACCACCAAAGCGTGAGCGGCCCGCAAGTGGCGTGGTCCGCAAAGCGGCGCGTTCCGCTTTGCCTAACTCGACTAATTGCTCATCACTATGGATCTTGCCATCAAATTCACGTTTGGCGTTTTGGCCATAACGGTCGATGATAGCCACCAGATAGTCAGGATCGGCTTTGGGCGTTAGTAGCAGTTCCACATCATCAATCAATAGTTGGCGATCACCCGCAATGCCTTGCACCCAAAAGCGAACTTCGCTGATTTGCGACAAATCGAGTTGCTTCTGGCCCCAACGCCAGATAAACGCCACATCATCACTAGGCCAACTTGGTGGATTGGAGCGAATGCCCGATTCCACCGCCAAATCCTGACCTTGCAACTCAATGTAATAGCGACTATTTGATTGTGCCGGAATAGCAATGCTGCGGGTATGAACGCCACCATTGGCATCGCGCACTTGGCCAAAGATATGCACACTGCGCGATTGCGGATTGGCAATACCCATATACAGCGCACGATTGGCTTCGCCAGACCAGTCTTGTGGTTGTGGCGGCAGCCAGCTAAATCCTGCCTCTTTATGGGTCGCCGCCTGCAAGGTAATAGCCAATTGTCGATTACTGGCTTGGCTTTGATCGGTCACCAATTCGGCTTGGGCATGATTCAATTGCCAATTTGAATTGAGATTCGGCGCATTAAAGTCATCAACAGTAACCAGCAGATTGCTTGATTCAGCTGCCTCTTGGCTAGACGGCTGCGAGGGCGTGGATTCTGGCGCACAACCACTGAGCAACAAAGCGGCAATGACGCTTGATGAAACCGCCGTACGGCTAAAAATATCTCTCATTCGGCTTTTCTGGGGTAGGTCCATCGGTCAGTATCCTTCAAACAATATTGACTACTGTTAACAATAAAACAAAAACAACATAGTGGCGGATTCACTGAACCAATCAAGTCAATCAGAGCAAATTGCTGGATTGGTCATGCCATTTTTTGATATAGCCAACACTTTTTAACCGAACAAGATTTAATCAGGCGACGAACTATCATGGCTTGAAGTTATGCCGCCAATCGATGGCGACTTGATCCACAACAAGCCCAGTTTGGTCACTCTCCATACAATGCCGCCCCATGCAAGCAGACCAGTACTACTTCACCTTTGGCCGTTACCTGAAACAAACTTGGGGCCGCAAGATCCGTAAGCTTTCGCTTCACGGTAGTTTTACTTGCCCCAATCGCGACGGCACCTTGGGCCGCGGCGGCTGTACGTTCTGCAACGTCTCATCATTTGTGGATGAGCAAGCCAATGGCCAAAAAATATCGGTGCAATTAGAGCAACGTCGCCGCGAACTAACTCGCAAAGCCGATGCCTATTTGGCCTATTTTCAGGCCTACACCAGTACCTATGGTGAAGTTGAACAGCTGCGTCGCCTCTATAACGCGGCACTGCAAGAGCAGGATGTGATTGGCCTAAGCGTCGGTACTCGCCCAGACTGCGTACCCGACGAAGTACTGCAACTATTGGCCAGCTATCAACAACAGGGCCAAGAAGTGTGGTTGGAGTTAGGCTTGCAAACCGCCCATACCAATACGTTAAAACGAATTAATCGCGGCCATGATTTCAGTGCCTATGCCGATGCAGTGAAACGAGCCAGAGTTTTGGGGTTAAAAGTGTGCTGCCATTTGATTATGGGGCTTCCCGGCGAAACTCAAAGTCATGCTGAGCAAAGCCTTGAGCAAGTGCTGGAAGCTGGCGTGGA
The DNA here is from genome assembly GCF_014773395.1 of Neiella litorisoli. Taxonomy (GTDB): domain Bacteria; phylum Pseudomonadota; class Gammaproteobacteria; order Enterobacterales; family Neiellaceae; genus Neiella; species Neiella litorisoli. Next base: position 40,172 of record NZ_JACXAF010000001.1, read on the forward strand.
TGGTTTGAAACTACATCCGCTGCATATTGTCACCGGCAGCACCATGGCCAAAGCTTGGCAAGCGGGGCGACAGCCCGTGATTGGCCTTGATGAATATGCCGACACTGCCGCTCAGTTAATCCGCATGACACCAGCCGATGTGGTGTTTCATCGGATCAGCGCTCATGCGCGACCACCGACATTACTGGCACCGGATTGGTGTCAGGACAAATGGTTGGCACCGCGCCACATTCTGCAGCGTCTCAGTGAACAAGGGGCGCAGGGCAGCCTCACCAGCTCACCTTATCAACCCCAATAGCGGTTTATGTCGGTAAATTCGCACTGAGCAAGCACTTACTGTATCCTTCCCGGCCCCCTATCGGGCACTACACTAATCTGTAGACATTTCGAGTCAACATTCCGTGCAGCCAGACAGCTGCCAAGCACAAGTGAGCCGTTATCATGCAATTTAGCGAACTGGAACTCCATCAAGCGCTGTTAGACGCGGTGGCCGAAGCGGGCTACCAAACGCCGTCGCCAATTCAGGCGCAAGCTATTCCAGCTGTGTTAGCGGGCCACGACGTAATGGCGGCGGCGCAAACTGGCACCGGAAAAACAGCTGGGTTTACCTTGCCGATTTTGCACAATCTGGCCAAAGGTCAGCGCGCCAAGCCCAATCATATTCGCGCCTTGGTGCTGACTCCAACCCGTGAACTGGCTGCACAGGTCAGCGACAGCGTCACCACCTATGGTAAAAAGCTGCCTCTATCGAACACCGAAGTGTTTGGCGGCGTGGGCATTAATCCGCAGATGATGCGGCTGCGCAAAGGCATTGATGTACTGGTGGCAACGCCAGGCCGCTTGCTGGATTTATATCAGCAAAATGCGGTGAAGTTCAGCCAATTGGAAGTGCTGGTGCTTGATGAAGCCGACCGCATGCTGGACATGGGCTTTATCCACGACATCAAAAAGATCCTCGCGCTGCTACCTGCAAAACGGCAAAACCTACTGTTTTCCGCGACTTTTTCCGATGAGATCCGCCTGCTCGCCAAGGGCTTGGTGAGAAATCCAGTGGAAATTTCAGTAACGCCAAGGAACAGCACAGCAACAACGGTTGAGCAATGGCTCCATCCGGTCGATAAGAGCAAGAAATCAGCGGTTCTTTCCAAGCTCATCAAGTCCAATAACTGGCAGCAAGTGCTGATTTTTACCCGCACCAAACACGGTGCCAACCGGCTGACAAAGCATTTGGAAGGCCGCGGTATTGAAGCCGCCGCGATTCATGGCAACAAAAGCCAAGGGGCTCGGACCAAAGCGTTGGCCGACTTTAAATCTGGAGCCGTTCGAGCCTTGGTGGCAACCGACATTGCCGCCCGCGGCTTGGATATCGATCAGCTGCCGCAAGTGGTGAACTTCGATTTACCGAACGTCGCCGAAGATTATGTCCACCGTATTGGCCGAACCGGCCGTGCCGGAGCCAACGGCCAAGCAGTGTCCTTAGTTTGCGCGGATGAATTCAAGCAATTGAGTGACATTGAGCAGCTCACTCAAAAGCTTATTGAGCGCAAGCCACTGGCGGAATTCGAGCCGGTCCACCCGCTACCGGAATCGAAACTAAAACCACCGAAGAAGCCGAAAAAACCGAAGAAACCGAAAGCCAATAAAACTGGCGACAGCCATCAGCCGAGCCAAGGCGAACGCCACACACCGTCGCGTTCCGGCAACGGCCCAAGTAGTCAAGGTAAAAACGGTAAAGGTCAAAACGGCAACAACAAAAATCGACCGAATGGCAATCGTCGTCGCGCCGGCACCAGTGATGGCAATCAACCGCGCCGTCCGCGTCGCCGCCCAAACAAACCAGCGGCACAATAATTTCAGCCGCCGGCAGGCGCAGTGGTGCGGACTTAGTCGCTAATATCGGGGTTATCGAGAGCGCGCAAGCACAACTGATTAATCTCGTTGGCAATGGCGCTATTGACGGCATAATTGCTTTGCAAATAGCTGAGCACTGCCAACGCCGATTGAGCATTCGACTGGTATCCCTGAATCATCCCTGCCAGCCATAGCGCTGAGTGCAGGTGGCGCATTTCAAAGCGGCGCTCAATGCTAAAGGCGTCACGCTCACTCAGTGCTCCGGATTGTGGCGCAGAGTCATGGCGCTCGACTAAATCAAGCACCCGATCGACGGCATAGTGCTGGATGAACCGCATCGCCGATAAGGTTTCGCCACGCAGATCGCGCTGCATGCCAACCAGCAAATTAGTCAGCGCCTCACCAATCAGCCATTCATCAGAGCCATTGTTCGCCGCAGCCCCTGACTTGTCGGGCCTTGGATTAAGTTGTGTCGTGTCGACTTCGGGGCGTGCCCAGATAACTTGGCCAGCAGCAAAGGCAATGTCCGCTAACTCCGCCATCTCGAACACGGCAAATTCGCAAAACACGCCATCGTCATACAGCGCCTTGCAACCATCCGCGGTATTAAAGAAGTGAAATGCCAGCGGCGCAGGGCCGGATAACCAAGTTAAATCATCGAGCAAGGTGCGCTTACCGCCAGGCGCAGCAATCACGAAAAAGTCCAGATCGGAAAACGGGTCGAGTCGCTCCCGCTCGGTGCCAACCGAGCCAAGTCCCAGCAATGCAATGGCATCAGCACGCTGTTGCAACGATTCTGCGAGCTGATCTAAACGCTGCAGTAATGCGGTCACGCTTGTCATGTCAACATTCCCCAAGATGATTGAGTGAGTTGTTGAATAAAGATAAAGGAAGGATGCGGAATTGCGACTACATCAGCCGCAAAATGTCGGCTTTTTTATGCTCGTCGATTTGGCCGAGGCCCATGTCCTCAAGTGGCGCGAATATGTCCTGCACCACAGATTCCATCGGTAAGCCGGCGAAAATAACGGCATACACTTCGCCGTTTTTCATCAGAGGGAAATAACAGGCGATATAGCTGTCGCCGAATAACGTCACGCGATTGGAAAATTCGTTACCAGCCATCAGGTTACGATAACCGGCGTGCTGATGACCCAAAAACGAACCGACAGCTCTAGAGCCATCATCGCGGCTCAGGGTGGTGGCCACGCGAACAAAATCACGCCCTTCACGAACAAACACGGTGGCATGACTGCCGGTTTTTTCGAGGAAGCGATCAACCATTTCGAGGTTGGCACTGACCGGCACGCCGTTGACCAGTAATTGATTAACCTCAACGCCGTCAACCAGCTCGCGTCGTTGTGTGGCCGATAAATTGATCAACTCGTGCTCGCGCCAACCCTGCAATTGTTGGCGGACCCGATCTAGCGTCGCGCCATACTCCATTGAGCCATTGAGCTGCGTTGGCTGCTCAACCGGACAAGCGGCGCCGACTTCAGTCTCATCATCGAGATGATAAAACTGATCAAACACCATGGCGGTGGTGGCAGCAGTAAACAGCATGATCAGCGACATAATCGCTAACTTTAATTGCTGAACACTCGACAGTTGAAGTAGTTGCTGAACCATGACTCGCCACAAGCCCAAAACGCCTCTCGGCACCAATGGCACTATGCTAACGAGTCACAGCCACAGTTTTTTTGCTTTAAAACAACAAAAATGCAACAAGCGCGCACTGCGCTTAACATTCATCTTATGAGAAAAACGCCACTTGCTGATTCAGCGAACGGGCCTCGGCCGACACCGACTGGGCATGGCCAACCGTTTGCTCTGAGCCAGCAAGATTCTTGGCACTTAGTTCTCGCACTTGGGTGACGCCTGCGGCCAGCTCATGACTAACATGAGCCTGCTGCTCCGCTGTTGCTGCAATACTCTGGGTCATCTCAGAAATACGACTGATCTGCTGACTGAGCTGGGCAATTGCCTCGCCGGTGTTATCGGCCGTTGCTCGCACTTTCTCGCCTTTAAGGCGGCTCGCTTCCATTGTCGATACGGCATTGTCACTGGTTTGTTGTAGTTGCTCAACACTGGCGATCACCTCTTGCACCGAGTTTTGCGTGCGGTGCGCCAGCTGCCTGACTTCATCGGCGACCACCGCAAAACCGCGGCCATGTTCACCGGCACGAGCCGCTTCAATGGCAGCATTGAGGGCCAGCAGATTGGTTTGCTCAGCAATATCATCAATCAGCTTGGTAACGTCCTGAATTCTGGCACTGAATCCCGCCACTGCCTGAATCGCTTGCGATGAACTGGCCAAATCGTCTCCCAACTCACTCATCTCTGACACCATATGGCCGATCGCATCGGCACTGTCAGCAGTTTCTGATTCAGCGCCTTGTACCTGTGCGGCAATCGATTCCGCTTGCTCGGCGACCGAGCTGGCAGAAGCTGACACTTCTTCAATGGCAGTAGCCAGCTGATTAGTTTGCAGATCGAGCTCCGCCAACTGCGAGCGACTGTCGCCTGCGACATCCTCAAGGTGTTGAGCGGTATTCTCAAGTTGGCCACCGGAGTTGCGCAGTTGCTTGACCATATCGAGCAAATTGCTGCCCATGTTGGCCAAGCCTCCGGCAAGATGATGGATTTCGTTGCGAGAATTATGTTCAACATCGGCAATCTTCTGGCTGATGTTGCCGCGCCCAAAATCACCCACTCGGGCGGTAAGGTTCGCTAGCGGCGACAAGGTACGGTTGAGGATCAGGGTCAGCAAGCCGACCGTCAGCACTACGGCAAACAGTGCAATCAAAGCGATATCACCGAGCAACACTTTGCTTTGCGCGGTAATTTCTTCAACAAATGTGCCGCCCAACAGTACCCAATTCCACTGTTCGATAGTGGCATAGGCGACGGCTTTTTGGGCATCAATGCCGTTATGGAGCCAAGGATATTGAATGACACCTTGCTGCTGCGCCAGTAGATCGGCAAATGGCAGCGAGCCGTCGCTGGCTTTAAGCGTCAACATGCTGGTGCCAACCAAACTGTTTTTCGGGTGAAAGAGCAATTCGCCATCGCTGCGATCGACCACCATGCTATAGCCGGTCTTACCCCAAACCACTTGCCCTAGCGAAGCGAAGATATCGCTCATCACCGCGCTCAATGGCATCCCAGCGAATGCAATGGCATAGACCCGACCATTTTCCATCAGCGGCATGTAGTAGGCCAAATAGCGCTCGCCAAATAAGGTCACGGTATTGTTGAAGGCTTTGCCCGCGATAAGATCACGATAGCCCGGATGATTGGTGCCGAGCATGGTGCCAGTAGCACGATTGCCATCGCGTTTTTTCAACGACGTGGCAACTCGCAAGAAATCATTACCTTGGCGCACGAAGATAGTGGCATGACTGCCGGTGCGCTGACGGAATTGATCGACCAGCAAAACGCTTTCACTCACCGGTCGGCCATCAAGCAACAATTGCGGCACAGTGAAGCCATTGATTTGCTCGGTTTGACCTGACGACTGCAGGCTTTGCAGGCGGTAGTCGCGCCAGATATGCAATTGGTTTTTGACCACATCCAAGGTCGACTGATAACGCCCCTCGACAGACTGAGCAAGGGCATTGACCTGACTTTGCTGGGCAGCTAAGAGATTATCGAGCAATAATTTGGCCGCTTGCTGATAGACAAACCAAGCGGTTAAAACAAATGCAGAAAGAATTAATATGACCGTCGTCAGTTGGATCTGACGACCAATTCGCATCCTACGAAACAAAGAAATCATCCTGAATACACTCCGTTAAATAATACCAATCCATGTTGACGGTTGCTCCGCTCAGAGCGAAGCCAACATAAATAGGTATAGCAATCACTCTCGCTTAAGCAAACGATCGTTAGCGGATGCTACAACAGACAATTCCTCGGATATTGCGCCAGAACAAAGTGATGAAACAAAATGATTACATTTATGACAAAAATTATATCCACGGCCAGACAGATATAATTTTATCTTATAAATCAACAAATTAACTGGTAAGACCAAAACCTTATATGAATCAATAACTTATTTCACTGGTCAAAATAACCACATCTAACACAGCGAAAAAAGGCGCTTTTTTGCACCGCAGCGCACAAAAATCGATGGCGCTGCCAAGACGTACTTATCCATTTGGCCATGGTTTGGCATCACACCACCAAATAAGCGCTGAGTAGTTGTTTGCCGGTGTCAGCATTCAGAGGTTTGAACACAAAGCCATGGGCACCCAGCGCCTTACAACGCTCGACGGTATTGCTGTCGGTCACTGACGAGAGCATCACCACCGGTGTTTTCACTCCTAGCTCACGCATTTGTGCTAGCGCATCATCGCCGTTAAGGCGTTTCATCACCACATCCATGAAGATAAAGTCAGGCTGGTGTTTTTTCATGGTCTCAATGGCACTGTCGCCATCATCGGCAGTAATGATATTGCTGTAGCCCATTTCGGTTAGCAGCCGGTGCATTGCCCGCCGAATCAACGAACTGTCATCAACACTCATGATCAAAGCATCTTTGGCAACAGGCGTGCCGCTAGCTGGCGGGGCGATCAGATAGGCGTCAGAGACATTATCAACCGGATCGAGCTTAGCCTCGCGATTGGCATCGCGAACCAGCAAGTTGAAGTAATAACGGCCTGCATCTTCAATATGCACCGGTACCGTGACAATTTCTTTCACGCCACGTAAATACGGCCCCATATCTTGCAGATCCAACGCCACATGGGGGCTGGCAAACTCAAAGCCGAGATTGTGTTTTTGCAGCATATGCGTCGCTCGGCCAACAATGGTATTGCCCCACTCCGCCAATGCGGCAATCAAGTCTTCGTCCAGCTCGCCATTAATATTGCACTCACCAACCAGCGCCTGCTGTACCGCCTGTCCGACAGCAACTGCCGTTTCTTCGTAATGATGCATCAGCACCACGCCATCGAGCTGGCCGGTCATATCAGAGCAAACCGCATAGCCTTTAAAGCGAAAATCCTCCACTTGATCAATAAAGGGATCGCCAGCATAGCCATCGAGACCTGTCATCGCCTTTAAGCTGGCAAGGGACTCTTGAATGAACGGATGGAGGATGACTTTATGGAGTGTTTCAACGGACATAGCGACTCACCAGCAGGAAATACAACGGCCTGAACCCTAGGAACAAGCAACATAGGAGAGCCTAACTTATTGAATAGATTAGCAAGGAGCAATTTGAGGATTGCAACAGTGAGAGATGCACTACAGTTTTTTAGCGACTGGAAGCGAGCCAACACTCATTGTGACCGGGCCAAAGTAGTCGATTGACACTGCTCTGACCCAGTGATTCAGCATGCTGTCATTGCAAGTGGTAACAGCCATCTAGCGTTTGTTCAACTCGTCAATTTGATCCGCTAGCTCAATGGATTCATCAAGTAATCTGGGTTTCGCGCCTTCCACCCAATCACCTTTACTCGCTTTGATCTTCTGCAGGTTGAGTGCTAGCTGGCCAATTACCTGCTCCATTTGTTGCTGCTGTTGGAGTTGTTGCGCTTGTTGTTGGTCCAGTTGCTGGCCCCAAAACCAATGGGTGACTGCCCATCCTAAAATCAGACCAAACAGAACCATGACAGTTGCAGATGCGTAATTCGGTTTACGACGGTCCATACTGTACTCCTCGATTCATCAGTGATCCTCATTATTAAGAGTGGCTGTTAACAGTCAAGTTCGCAAAAACAATACCTAGCATTTGCGGACTTTCTCAAGCTTTTCAGTATGAAAACGTTGCTCATTTTTAATTCGAGCAATTGTCATTCTTGGCTTATAGTTGGTTTGGTTTTGTCAATAAATAGCAGGGAAGATGCGATCGATCAGATATTGGCCACTGTGGCTATTTTGGTGTTGTTTTGCCAGTCTCGGTGAGCCGATTCCGTTATCACAGTCGCTCATCAATCAGGGCCTGACAGGTTACGCCGAAGTGCTCGAAGACGAAACCGGCCAGCTAACTTTCAGTGACATTCAACAGCCCCAGTACCAAGCTCAATTCCAAGCCTTTACCCCTGCCGATATTAATCGCGGCATTACCCGCAGCCACTATTGGCTCAAGTTTGCCATTCGTAACGACAGTCAAACCCCGCTGGTTTGGGTATTAACCCCAGAAACCAGCTACATCGACGATTTGGACCTTTATGTTGGCCACAATGGCAGCTGGGTGCACCAGCATCGCTCCGATCAGCAACCCTTTTCAATGCGCGACCTGAGCTATCGATTACTTAATTTCCGCGTCAATATTGGGCCCAACGAACAGCAGTATGGCTATCTGAAGATCAGCAACCGGACCTTAGAGACGGTCAGCATTCAAACTTATATTTCTGAGCAGAGCGCCTTTTCCGACTACTTAATCAAAGAGAATCTGCTGTTTGGTGTGTATTACGGTTTGTTTTTTGGCATGGCAATCTTTGCGTTTTCGCTATGGCTTTATTCCGGTGTCAGAACTAGCCCCTATTACGGCTACTTTTTTATCTATCTGAGCTGGTCAATGTTGATGTGGGGCTCGCTCAACGGCTTTAATTTTCAGTTTTTGTGGCCCAATCATCCGTGGCTATTCAACCAGACGTTTCACCTGATTTATTTGCTGGTGGCGATTTTTGCCTTTCAATTTAGTCGCCATTTGTTGGGCACCAAAACACTGGTCCCGAAACTCGATAAATTATTACTGGCGCTCATCGGCATTTATTGCGGTGCTTTTGTATTGCGCTTGTTCGGCGAATACGAGTTGGTGCTGTACGTCTCCTTTTTCAGTTTACTGAGTATGGCAATTAACCCAATCGTCGGCTGGTTGTGCTATCGACAAGGCAATCGTTACGTCATTTTTTACATTGCCGCTTGGGTGCCCTACTCCCTGAGTTTGGTGGTCAGCCTGACGTCGGCATCGAGCGATGGCTGGTCTCGCTTTGGCATGAGCACATTGCATCTGACTCAAGTGGCCGTGTTGTTCGAGTGCATTATGTTGATTCTGGCGATGCTGACCAAAATGCGCCACTCGTCGCACCAGCTGCAGGCAGAAGCTGAGCTATCGATGGTTGATCCGCTGACTCAACTGAAAAACCGTCGCTTCATCGAGCAGTGCACCGAGGAGTTCAAACACGCTAAGGAGCAACACGTTGAGCTTTGGGTATTGCTGATCGACTTGGATTATTTCAAACGAGTCAACGACGAGCATGGTCATGCTGTTGGCGATCAAATATTGGTGGAGCTGGCGCAAATACTCAAAAGCGAATGCCGCTCGGTTGATGTCGCAGCGCGCTGGGGCGGCGAGGAATTCATCATCATTTCGACCGTGGTCAACCATCAAATGGCTCACATCGTTGCTGAACGGATCCGCCGACTGTTTGCCAACCGAACCTCTCAAATTGGCAACAAGGACATTGCTCATACCCTCAGCATTGGCCTAGCCCAGTGGCATATCGACCACAATCAAGAGTTTGCTGAGTGCTTGCAGCAAGCTGACCAAGCCTTGTATCAAGCTAAGCAAAACGGCCGCGATCAAGTCGTTAGTTACAACGGCATCAAGCTCACAGCAAATAGCCCACAAACAAAAACGCCCTGACAATGCAGGGCGTTGTTTGAGTCAAAGGTGGTGTTAGTACGCCCTTACTTTGATGTATTGGCAGCCATTAGTCGGCACTAGTTTAAAGTTGGTGCCAGATAAACCGGTAAATGACTGATAGTTGGACGTTACAACAGCGCTCACTGCAGGGTTCGTCGTAGAGATAATCTCGCCACGGAAATCACAACTGGTGTTGTCGTCGCTATCCCAAGCTTGCAGTACTTCACCTGCTAAATCGCTGGCAAAGCTAATGCAGTTGCCACTAGCCAGTTCAACTTCAGTTCGGGTATCCCAGCTGATGTTTTGCGTCGCGGTGCAACTTGCTCCAGTTTGGGCTGCAACATCAACCATCATCGTCGTTTCACTGGTGTTGTTATTGCTATCCATCACCACCGCCTTAAAGGTGTGGCTGCCAACGGTTAGTCCCAGCAACTCGTGAGTGAAGGCTCCTAAGCCCCACGTGTAAGGTGCTTCATACTCTTCACGAATAAGGGTGTCATTGATGTACAAAGCCACACTCACCACATCAACTGATTCAGGCGTCGTGACATCAGCAGTGACTGAAAGCGACTCATATCCCTCGGTTAGCTCAATGTCGGATTCAACAAAATTGACAGTCGGCACAGATGAACCGACGACCGTCAGCGTCATTTGCGCTTCGCCTTGAGCACCAGCACTATCGACCACCACTGCCTTGAAAATATGAGTGCCTGCAGTTAGCGGGTTAGGGTTAATGCCATGGGATTCTTCCCAACCCATCGCGCCGGTTTCATGGGGCTTAGAGCTATGGCCAAACAAGTACGGTAGTGACGTATCGGTACGCACTTCCTCACCATTGATGAACAGGGTCACTGACTCAATGGTACGGCCGGCCACCGGCGTTGCCGCATCGAGGGTAATCGCCAGTTTTTCATAACCTTCGTCAACCGTCATCGACGATTGCGGGAAAGCAACGGTTGGTTTAGTCGCGGTCACTTCTAGCGTCATCGTGGATTCACCCGTGACGCCTTCGCTGTCGGTCGCTACCGCTTTAAAGGTGTGCGTCCCTGCCGCTAAGCCCAATAATTCGGTTGGCTTGCTGTTGTGCCCCCAAACAAAAGGATCAGCTGAGTCGGTACGAATAAAATTATCATCCACATACAGGTCCACTTTGCTAATGGTGCGGCCAGCCACTGGACTACTTGCCGCCACTTTGAAGGACAGCTGCTGGTAACCTTCTTCAACCGTCATCGACGATTGCGGGAACGAGACAACAGGTTGGTTGCCAGCACCATCGAGATCGAGGTCAATGATCTGCAAATACAGCGGTTGAGTCGTCGTTGTGCCTTTCTCCTGCAAGTAGTAGTAGAGCTTGCCATTGGCGATATGGACTCGGCCATGCTTAAACACCAAATCATCATCAGCTTGATAAACGCGAGTGAAGTCATTGGTACCACCGGCTGCTTTTTCTACATAGGGTTGACCGTTGTCCAAGCCAATGATGTAGATGTTATCGCCTGAGGTGTAAATATTGGTGGCGCCGGCAAAATCAGTTGAGTGAATAAAGTCACTGGCGCCAGCTGGCTTGTATGAATGCAAATACACTTCCTGATAATCAGCGCGATTGCGATCCGACGAGCGCGCAGCACTAATCATATGAAGATCACCTTTGGCCGTGACCGTCCAGTCAAAGTAACCGGAGATATACACCGAATTTGCTTCGGTATGTGAGATTAAGTCGCCCGGCTCATAGAATTTAATCTCATCGGAATTGACCAGCGGGAACGTCATGCTTTGGCCTTGGTGGTTTTTCCAGCTGCCGAAACCCTCTGGGTGATCCGAGTAGGCGTAGTACAAGCCGTTTTGATATTTGAAGCGATCGTTGTTGTCACTCGAGCGCTGCTGAAAACCAACCCGCAGCTTGCCATTGACATACTTCATGTGACCATAAAGGCCCCAGTTATAGGCATTGCCGTAGTTCTTGGCCGACACCACATTGAACTTGGTGAATTTGGACCATTTCTTTGTCGACGCATCATACTTGTTGAACACGTAACCACCGTTGTTGTTGCCGCCAGAGCGCATGTAGAGCAACAAGGTGCCATCGGTGTTGGTGAAAAAGGTCGGGTAAGTGAGGCTAGCAAAGTTGCTTTTATCGGCCAGACTGCCTGTCATGGTCAGGTGTTTGTAGTCGTCCGAACCTTGGCTCACACTGCTGGTGTCTTTGACGAACTTGCTCAAGGTGAATTGGCTGTCGCTGACTTCGGCTGTGCCAGGTACTGAATAGGAGTAGCGGAAGTAATCATCTTTGAATTTGCCGCCATGATTAGTGTCGTTGTAGCCGTGCATGTCGTACACCATATGAATGGTGCCATCGATGGGGCTGACTGCTAAACCGATGGTGTTGTGCGATTCACCAACCAATGGGTCGCCGCGGAAGCCAGTGTGCTGATGGGGAAATTCAATGTGTTTCACCACTCCGGTTTGAGTATTTAACCGAGACAACATCACGTGGCGATTGTCTTTGCCACCTTTGTACCAAGTCGTGAACACATAGTGCTTGTAGGTTTTGACGCTGTCGCCGTGGGCGGAAATTTGTGGGCCAAAGAAATAATCGTAGGTATCAGCGCTGGTGTCTGGGTTGCTGACGGTGCCGTAGTCATGATTGAAGCCGTTAAAATACAAACCTTCATCTGTAATTTTAATTTGTTGCTCCAGTGTGACGGCGGCATTGGCCGAGGCGACACCAAACATTGAAGCCAGCATCAGCAAGCCATTTAGCTTACCAATCCGGTTGGTTATTGAGCGTTTCATATGGTCTCTTTATCGTAATTTATAGTTGTGTGTTGTTGGGCAATAGAGCCTTACCCATGCTTCTCCTCTGCCAACTAGATTTACCCTAACTGCATCAAGACGCTCGGTTGAATACTCACAAAATGACTGAGTTACCGATAAAACAGCACTAGCGGCGACGCACTTTTCCTTCCCCAAAGATCCATTTATGACTCGCTCGAAAAGCGCACAGCGGACTATATAACGCGACAAAAACCACTCAATGTTAATCATTTGTGATCGTGACAAATCACACACAATCAAATTCGATAGTATTGAAAAATGAGACAATGATCTGAATAGGCAACAAAAAAGCCCCGCGAGTGCGGGGCTTGGTCAATTAGCTTGGTTAACAGGGTGTTACATCATCCCACCCATGCCACCCATACCGCCCATGCCACCCATATCAGGTGCAGCTGGAGCAGCATCTTGCGGGATTTCAGCAACCATGGCTTCGGTGGTGATCATCAGACCGCCGATAGAAGCCGCGAACTGCAGTGCAGAACGAGTGACTTTGGTTGGGTCCAAAATACCCATTTCCAGCATGTCGCCGTAGTTTTCAGCGCCAGCGTTGAAGCCGTAGTTGCCTTCGCCGTTCTTCACTTCGTTGGCAACAACAGAGGCTTCGAGGCCTGAGTTGGTAACGATTTGACGCAATGGCGCTTCCATCGCACGCAAGGCGATTTGGATGCCGTGGTTTTGGTCTTCGTTGTCGCCTTTGAGTTCAGCAATCTTGCTAGCAACGCGAACCAGAGCGGTACCACCACCAGGAACCACGCCTTCTTCTACCGCTGCGCGAGTGGCGTGCAGGGCATCTTCAACGCGTGCTTTCTTCTCTTTCATTTCGATTTCAGTGGCAGCGCCAACTTTAATCACAGCAACACCGCCTGCTAGTTTAGCAACGCGCTCTTGCAGTTTTTCACGGTCGTAGTCAGAAGAGGCATCTTCGATTTGCTGACGAATTTGCGCTACGCGACCTTCAATCGCTTCAACTTCACCTTCACCGTCGATGATGGTGGTGTTGTCTTTGTCAATCACGACGCGCTTCGCGGTACCCAAATCTTCTAGAGTTGCTTTTTCCAGCTCCAGACCGATTTCTTCAGAAATCACAGTACCGCCAGTTAGAATCGCGATGTCTTGCAGCATGGCTTTACGGCGGTCACCGAAACCAGGGGCTTTAACACCAGCAACTTTAACGATGCCGCGCATGTTGTTGACAACCAAAGTTGCCAGCGCTTCGCCTTCCAGATCTTCAGCGATGATCAGCAGCGGCTTACCAGCTTTTGCTAGGCCTTCGAGCAATGGCAGCAATTCGCGGATGTTAGAAATCTTCTTATCAACCAACAAGATGAATGGGCTTTCTAGCTCAACCGTGCCGTTTTCTTGGTTGTTGATGAAGTATGGCGACAGGTAACCGCGGTCAAACTGCATACCTTCAACCACGTCCAGTTCATTTTCCAGACCTTGGCCTTCTTCAACCGTAATCACGCCTTCTTTGCCAACTTTGTCCATCGCAGTGGCGATGATGTCACCTACAGCGGCGTCAGAGTTTGCAGAGATGGTGCCCACTTGAGCGATTGATTTGTTATCGGCACATGGCACCGAGATCGCAGCTAATTCTTCAACTGCAACAGTCACGGCTTTGTCGATACCGCGTTTCAGGTCCATTGGGTTCATGCCCGCAGCAACGGCCTTCATGCCTTCGTTAATAACGGCTTGAGCCAATACAGTTGCAGTGGTGGTACCGTCACCTGCGTTGTCAGAAGTTTTAGAAGAAACTTCTTTAACCATTTGTGCGCCCATGTTTTCGAACTTGTCTTCCAGCTCGATTTCTTTTGCAACAGAAACACCATCTTTAGTGATGGTTGGGGCACCGAAGCTCTTGTCCAGAACCACGTTGCGGCCTTTAGGGCCAAGTGTCACTTTAACGGCGTCAGCCAGGATGTTTACACCAGCCAGCATTTTGGTGCGGGCGTCATTACCGAATTTGACTTCTTTTGCTGCCATTTTCTTAAATTCCTATGTAATTCGTTATCAGAAGTAGCGCCAGTGATTGTTCGAACCAGCGCCTTCGCTTCAGCAATTAACCTTCAACAACCGCCAGAACGTTGTCTTCTTTCATGATCAGGTGCTCTTCACCAGCGATTTTTTCTGACTTCTCTACGCCGTGACCAAATAGCACTACGTCGCCAACCTTAACGGCAACGGCTTTTACTTCGCCGTTATCCAGTACGCGGCCTGCGCCAACAGCAACCACTTCACCTTTTGAAGATTTTTCTGCTGCACTGCCAGTCAGAACAATACCGCCTGCAGATTTAGTTTCGACTTCCAAGCGCTTAACCAGCACGCGATCGTGTAATGGACGAATGTTCATGAGTTAGATCTCCGATTCACGTTCCAAAATTATTTGTGAGTAGACGACCAATGCCTATGCCTCGGTCGGGATGAAAGAAAAATGGGGATGGTTTTTATCAATACAAGCGGTGAGCGAAAAATTTTTTGAAAAAAGTCGATCTTCTCGGAAAACGTGAAAGTGACTCTCGATACTGCGCGACTAACAGGCTTCCAAGCGGTCTTTGCCAGATTGCTTGGCGCGATACAAAGCGCGATCCATTCGTTGAAACAGCTGCTGTTTGGTTACTTCTGGTGAGGCTTCACACAAACCTATGCTGATTGACAATGGCTGACCAATGCTCAATTGCAGTTGCGTCATTCGATGGCGGACGCGCTCCATTAACAAGGCCGCACCGGCCAGCTTGGTTTCCGGTAGTACGAGTAAGAATTCATCGCCGCCCCAGCGGCCTGCCACATCGAGACTTCGCAGCGACTCCTTGAGCACTCCGGCAATGGCGATGAGCGCTTCATCGCCAACATTATGACCGAACGAATCATTGATCGTTTTAAAGTCATCAACATCAATCAGCGCCAAACAACAGGGTCGCTGATGGCGTGCCAGCCGCTCCAGCTCTTGATTGATCGTTTCATCGATTTTATGGCGGTTAGCCAAGCGGGTGAGCGGGTCGGTCGACGCCACAATCGTGAGTTGGTCAACTTTGTGCTGCAATGCGGCGGTTTTGTCATCGACCAATTCATGTAGGCACTTCAGGGTACTGATGGATGACGCTGGACCAGTTTTACCAGCACTGTGTTGATACACGTCTGGAGCCAACGCCTGCTGATCAATCCCCAGGTATTCCAGTGCTTGTGCAACGGTTGGAAACGCTTCGACGGCCTCGGTGGCAGCCTCTTGTAACCGTGCGATCAGACTATAGAAATCGCTCAACAACTCTTGCGACAAAGTGGAAAACACCACCGCGGCTTTGGTGCCCTGCGGGCATGGCTGGTGAAAATCATTACTCGCCTGAGCAAGCCCTATCAAGCCTTGCTCGGTGACATCGCATTGCCAGCCCTGATCCATTAACGCCAGCTCTTTGTAGCCTGGCCGCATGTCAGGGTGGTTGTATATGGTTTGGTAGGTCGCCAGCAGCTCTTGGTCCGATAACGAGCCGCTGTACTTGGTCACAAACAATCGTTGCTGTGGGAAAAATTCATATGAGATCGGCATACGGATCGTCACTCTTATTATGACCGCGGCACGAGGCGTCTCCATGACGACTCATTGTACTCAACGCGGTTTCATTCCTTCGAGTCATCAGATTAACCGAATAGAGTAAAAAATCCACACGCAATCAGATCAAAAAAGATCAACGTCAAGCAATCCGCTTCAAATAGCAAAAAACCAGCGAATATCGCTGGTTTTTAAAAATAACTGAATCAGTTAGCCGTGACTCAATTAGATACTGCCGCCGATATGTTGGTGGACGCGAATAGACAGGTTTTCACGTTTTTCATCGTGGTCAATTTTATCGGCAAAATCGCGCATCGCCTGATGCACTTCACTGATGAACTTGCCGTAGCCGTAGCTGGTTTTATCCGCTTTTGAAGCAATCATGATGAATTGGATCGAGTCCACCAAATTGCCCTTAGCGAAGTAACAATCAAAACCATTGATTGGATCTTTTTCATTAAAGTCGATGGTTTGTAACTCACCATTCTCAGCAATGTGGCTGTCGGCTTTACTCCGTACCACTGGGGTACGGTCATTGGCGGTCATGATGCCGCGATCCAAGCCTGCTGCTTTCGCGCTCTCGACAAACTTCTCATACAGCGATTTGTATAGATCCAGATAGGGCCAATCAGAGGTTTTATCGGCGGCCACCAGCTTCTGAACACGCTTATTAACGTGTAGATTGACCACTGCGTAGGTTTGCGAGTCCAACTCGTTCTCATCAATAACGACATCATGAGCGCGGAAACGATTAGCGATGGAGCGCAACTTATGGGCCTGAACGCCTTCTACGCCTTTTTCTTTGGCGAACAAATCGTAGGTCAGGTGTTGGTGATCACAGAGTCGAATGGCGCCAGGAGCCAGTTCCAGCAGTTGCGCATATTCCTTCACCGCTTCGGTCACTTTGGTGTGGAATTGAGCCGAATAGTGACGCAATTCAGGGCCGGTCGCCAAAAACAGCAGTTTAATTTTGCGAACTCGCTTCTGGTCGTTAATGAACTGGCGGCTACCGGTGTGGTATTTGGGGCTGTATAAAAAGGTCAGCTGCTGCTCAGATTCAACGGTGAATTTTTCTGGGCAGTAGCGCACCCGAATAAACTTATCATTGGCAACAAACTGGCCGGCATCAAGACCATGCTTGTCGCAAACGTCGAAGAACAAGTTGGCTAATTGCTGATAGCAGTATCCGTAGGGCGAATCCGCATCGTCGCCACCTTGCTGCGAAAATGCCGCTAGCAATTCATCTGTTAATTCAAATTTAGCCAGCAAATACTGGTTTTCGCGCGCATTAGAAGGGATGTATACCTTGTGCTGCAGGCCTCGATCTCTGGATAGCATGTTTTCTCCGATTATTTAATTCTTGTTTTCATAGCGTTAATCGGATTCTACAGATCTTTTAATTCAGCTAAAGAATTAAAAATCGCAACGGTGATCTGATACCAATCCGTGGCGGCGGGAAGGAAGGGATTAGCCTGCCGATAAGCTAATCGGCAGGTAGGACAAATTAATTCAGCCGATCGCGATCTTCTTTGCGTTCGAACTCACCATCAAAGGTATTGCCCTGCTGGTCACCATGCTGTGATTGGCCCTGTTGGAAAGGGCTCTGACCAAAGTGCTGAGTATGACCAAAGCGAATAAAGCGAGAGCTCAATACCGACTTGGCAAACTGCTGGCGTAGCGGCGGCAGCAACAACAAAGCACCGAGAGCATCGGTGATAAAGCCGGGGATCAACAAACATAGGCCAGCAAACGCCAGCATACCGCCTTCAATCACTTCCGGCGCAGTGGTTTGGCCTTGCGCCATGTTTTGCTGAGCGCGTTGCATCACGCTCAAGCCCTGACTGCGAACTAATGACAACCCCACGATTGCGGTCAGCACCGTCAAGCCAATCGCGCTTAATGCGCCAATTTGGCTACCGACTTGAATCAACACAGTTAACTCAACAATAGGGACCAACAAAATCAATAACAGAAAAGGCAAAGTCTTGCTCCAACGTCGTCTTGAACCATAAAGATGGGGGCATTTGGCTAATTTGCAAGCCAAGCCCTCATCGTTTGAGCGTCAGACAGCCTACAGGGCAAAAGGTTGCAGCCGCGCTCATTTAGTTCTTACCTGCTTTCTTAACAGCTTTCTTAGTCGCGTCTTCCACCCTGCGGGCCCCGACAACACCTATGACAACAGCAGCAGCGCCACCCGCTCTTGCCGAGTTACCGAAATCAAATTGCTCTTTGCTGATCTCGGCAACATCGGCAAGTTGCAAGGTCAACTCATCACTGGAAATGGTAGTGTCATCAATAGCTGTCACTATAAAGCTATGTTGCGTGCCATCAAGCATGGACACATACACTTGCTCGCCCAGCTCAATCTGTTCGGCATACGTGGTGTAAACCTCCCCATGGCGGCTGTTGTTATATTTCAATCGCACCGGCTGAACAGAAGAGCAAGCAATAAGGTGAAGGGCAATGGTGATCAACATGATCAAACGTTTAAGTGGCGACATTTGCTGTCCTTAGCACTGAGTCTTACAAGTATGACGTAAACGTTAGCACAGAATTTCACCAGCTGGATTTGATCGGAACTGATTTCTGCACTTGCGGCGAAGCGTGTTATAACAGCCCTTACAACTTGATTGATCAATTCGCCTCTCGGCAACGTTGTATATGACGAATAGAACCAACACGCAGCCCAGCAATGACGAAGTTCGAGTGGTGCTCACTACCTGCGCGTCCACCGAGCAGGGCGAGCAACTGGCGCAAGATTTGTTGTCGGCAGATTTGGTCGCATGCGTGAATATGTTGCCTCCGATGCAAAGTTTTTACCGCTGGCAAGGTCAACTTTGCAATGAAATGGAAGTACAACTGGTCATCAAAACCAGAGCCGAACATGTTGAGGCAATCAAAAGCTGGCTGGCTCAACACCACCCTTACGACACACCAGAAGTGCTGGTGTTGTCCGTTGCCGACGCCAGCCTTGCCTATCACCAATGGATAAAAGAAGTATGTTGACCCAAGCGAGCCGAATTCCTGCTTTGTTGCGCGATCAAATGCAGACATTGTGTTTGACATTAATGACAGCATTGATGCTGCTCATCAGTGCCAGCAGCGTTGCTAACCCGCTATCGTTTTTAAATGACACGCCGGAATTTTTGCCAGAGCACGAGGCATTCGAGTTCTCTGCAGACGTCATTGAACCGGGCAAAGTCGAGGTATTTTGGCAAATCGCTGACGGTTATTACCTGTACCGAGACAAGCTCAAGTTTGAACTGAATGGCGAGCTGATCACGCCCGAGCAGTTACCACCAGCAGAACCCCATGAAGATGAATTTTTCGGCTTAACTCAGGTCTACTACTTTAATTTGGTGGTGCCATTGAGTTACCAGAGTGACACCGATACCAATATCACCGTCACCTATATGGGCTGCGCTGAAGCTGGATTGTGCTACCCGCCAACCAAACAGAAAATATCAGTCCCGTCGACTGCCAACCAAACCACGTCTGCAACCAGCCCCAAAACACAGGCAGATTTAGCCAACTCGTTGGCATCAGATAGTAAATCAACCACCCTCGCCTTGTTCTTTTTACTCGGCCTCGGGCTGGCATTTACTCCGTGCGTATTTCCGATGTACCCGATTTTATCGAGCGTCATTGCTGGCAACCGCAATGCCTCGAAAGGCCGCGCATTCGCCCTCAGTTTTACATACGTACAGGGCATGGCGTTGACCTACACCTTACTTGGCTTATTGGTGGCCTCTTTTGGAATGCAGCTACAAGCCGCATTCCAGCATCCTGTCGTTCTAATCAGCCTGAGTGTGTTATTTGCCGGTTTAGCGTTATCTATGTTCGGCGTCTTCAACCTGCAATTGCCGGCCAGCCTGCGCGACCGGCTGCAGCAAACTAGCCAGAACATGGAAGGCGGCCGTTATGGTTCGGTATTTGGTTTAGGCATTATTGCCGGTTTGGTCGCCTCACCTTGCACCACCGCGCCACTATCAGCAGCGTTACTTTATGTCGGTCAAAGTGGCGATTTAGTATTTGGCGGCAGCGCCTTGTATTTGCTGTCACTGGGGATGGGCTTGCCATTGCTCATTGTAGGAACGCTTGGCGCCAAGCTGCTGCCGCAAAGCGGGCCGTGGATGAATACGGTCAAACACTTGCTCGGTTTCATGACTCTTGCGGTACCAGTATTTTTGCTCGAACGCATCGTTCCAGCGACAATCAGCTCAGCATTGTGGGCGCTACTACTGCTGCTAACGGCCAGTTATTTGCTGTTCGCGCTGCGCCAAGTCAGCAAACCCATCGTTGGCACTTTGGGTTATGCGCTAGCGGTGATTATGCTTGCTGGCGCCGGTTATTTTGGCTTGCAACTAGCCCCCGCAACGGTTGCCACAACAGCGCCAAGCCAGCAGTTATCAAAAGATGAACTCGGCTTTATCACCGTCACCAATCAGCAAGAGCTGCAACAGCAACTGGCCGATGCCGCCGCCCAAGGGCAACCCGCCTTGGTCGATTTCTACGCCGACTGGTGTGTCGCGTGTAAAGAGTTCGACAAATATACTTTTCCCGATCCGGCGGTGCGCCAAGCGCTAACTGGCTGGCGCCTGATCCGCATTGATGTCACCGCCTCAACATTACAAGACATTGAACTGCTCGAAGCCTATAACATTCTCGGGCTGCCGAGTTTGCTGTTGTTTTCGCCGCAAGGGCAAGAGTTGGCTCAATATCGCATCGCTGGCTTTTTAAAACCACAACCCTTCATCGGCCACATCCAAGCGGCAACCGCATCACAGCGCTAACCTGCCGCCGTGATGACTTGCTACTAAAATTACCGATTTGGCCTACACTAGAGGGTCAAATCGGGCTGTTTACTCAATCCATGCAGATAGTCGTGCGACGAAGCACGCCGTTAAAGCCGCTATTTTTGGTAAGGCAATCACATATTTTCGGAGATTAGACCAGAAAAAAGCTGCGAACAGACACGATTTTCCATTATCATCGCAAAAAACAACAAATACTCGTTTTTTCGGGAACTTTTCGAACAATAAATACTCTAACGAAAAGTTAACAACAAATAACAACATTTTTGCCGAGGATCCCTACAGAATGCCCAAAAAATATCGCATCTTGGTACTCAATGGCCCAAACCTAAATTTGTTAGGAACGCGTGAACCCGATAAGTACGGTCACCAAACCTTGTCCTCCATTATTGACCAGCTGCGCGACTTGGCATCCAAATATGATGTTGATATCGACCACCTGCAAAGCAACTCAGAAGCCGAATTGATTGACACCATTCATCAGGCGCACAACAAGGTCGATTTTATTCTGATTAATCCGGCGGCATTCACCCACACCAGCGTTGCCCTGCGCGATGCCTTGCTGGCCGTGGCGATCCCGTTTATTGAAATTCATTTGTCGAACGTTCACGCCCGTGAGCCGTTCCGGCAACACTCCTATTTATCAGATGTGGCACAAGGCGTGATTTGCGGTCTTGGCCCCATCGGTTATGAACTTGCCATGCTGGCTGCGTTTCAACAGCTGTCATCGGCCAACCCAACAAACTAATTCGAATAAGAGATCCCTACATTATGGATATTCGCAAAGTAAAAAAACTGATTGAGCTGGTTGAAGAATCTGGTATTTCCGAACTAGAGATCACCGAAGGTGAAGAATCTGTTCGCATCAGCCGTGGCGGTACGGTTGTAGCTGCAGCTCCCGTTGCTGCAGCACCTGTTGCAGCGGCACCAGTCGCAGCGCCAGTGGCCGCTCCTGCGCCAGCTGCAGAGTCTGCTGCTGAAGTTGCTGGCCATGCGCTGAAATCACCTATGGTGGGTTCTTTCTATCGTTCTCCTGCGCCAGGCGCTGCGGCATTTGTTGAAGTCGGCACTCAGGTCAACGTTGGCGATACGGTGTGCATCATCGAAGCAATGAAAATGATGAACCAAATCGAAGCAGACAAAGCTGGCGTTGTGAAAGCAATCCTAGTGGAAGATGGTCAAGCAGTTGAATTCGACGAACCACTCATCATCATCGAATAAGCGAGTCCGTCATGCTAGATAAAGTAGTGATTGCAAACCGAGGCGAAATTGCTCTGCGCGTATTGCGTGCTTGCAAAGAACTCGGCATCAAGACGGTTGCAGTGCATTCGACTGCCGATCGCGATTTAAAACATGTATTGCTGGCTGATGAATCAGTTTGCATTGGCCAACCGCCAGCGACTGCCAGCTATCTCAACATCCCGCGCATTATTGCCGCCGCTGAGGTGACTGGCGCGGTGGCAATTCACCCAGGTTACGGTTTCTTATCGGAAAATGCTGACTTTGCTGAGCAAGTGGAGCAAAGCGGCTTCATCTTCATCGGCCCGAAAGCCGACACCATTCGCGTGATGGGTGACAAGGTTGAAGCCATTAAAGCGATGAAAAAAGCCGGCGTTCCTTGTGTGCCGGGCTCCGATGGCCCATTGGGTGACGACGAAGCGAAAAACATCGCCATTGCCAAGCGCATTGGCTACCCAGTGATCATTAAGGCATCTGGTGGTGGTGGTGGTCGCGGCATGCGGGTGGTGCGCGCAGAAGAAGATCTGCTGCAATCCATTCAAATGACCCGAGCTGAAGCCGGCGCAGCCTTTAACAACGATCAGGTGTACATGGAGAAGTATCTTGAAAACCCTCGCCACATTGAGGTTCAAGTACTTGCCGATGGTCAGGGCGGTGCGATTCACTTAGGCGAGCGCGACTGTTCAATGCAGCGCCGCCACCAAAAAGTGATTGAAGAAGCGCCGGCACCGGGGATCACTGAAGAAATGCGCAAATTCATCGGTGAACGTTGCTGCCGCGCTTGTTTAGAAATTGAATATCGCGGTGCCGGTACCTTCGAATTCTTGTATGAAAACGGCGAGTTCTACTTTATTGAGATGAACACCCGTATTCAGGTTGAGCACCCAGTTACTGAAATGGTCACTGGCGTTGACTTGATTAAAGAACAGCTGAGAATTGCCGCTGGTCAACCATTGTCATTCAGCCAAGACGACATCAAGCTCCGTGGCCATGCCATGGAATGTCGGATTAATGCCGAAGATCCAGACAGCTTTATCCCGTCGCCGGGCACCATTGAGCGCTTCCACCCGCCGGGTGGTTTGGGCATTCGTTGGGACTCTCATATTTACTCAGGTTACAAGGTGCCGCCAAATTACGATTCGATGATCGGTAAATTGATTACCTACGGCGAGAATCGCGATGTGGCCATTGCTCGTATGCGCAATGCCTTGGGCGAACTAGTGGTTGATGGCATTAAGACCAACCCGCCGTTACACCTAAAAATCCTCGCTGATGAGAATTTCCAGCACGGTGGTACCAACATCCACTATCTGGAGAAAAAGCTGGGGATGCAGTAACCCACAGCAAGTAAAAACAGCAAACGCAGCCACATTGGCTGCGTTTTTTGTTTAGCGGCTAAGCGACTGTTCTCTTCGGCCTAGCGATCGCAGACCAGCGGTCGACGATGCACAACTGCTCTGACCTTAAATTATTTCTTGTATAAAATTAAATTATGATAAGCCAATCACAAAGTGAGCGTGGAACCGGTCCCACAGATAATGTATTCTTCATTTCACGGTTATAGCTCCAATTGCCCGCAGTTGAGGATTGCCATAACGCATGTTTCGGGTCCTAGCCTACCTAAACAGCAGCGCCAATAGTCAACCTGCGATTAGCCGCAATGGTGAGCCATACCGCCTTCTTATAAGTGTGTTGCGCGCACGTTCTAGCCTTTCGTCGCTCGCATCAGCTTCCATGCTGGCACTACTTATCAGATGTTACCTAGCCTTTTTTGTTACCCAGACCCATGGTCTGGGTTTTTTTTGCTCAATTGGTCACAAAACTCTATTTGCAGTGAACCTCTATTCAAGTTACAACAAAGTTAGGACTGCAAAATAATACTCAAAATAAATACACGGCAGATATTCAGCGCGAGATAATTGCTTTGCACAACATAAAAATACTCAGCGTTGACCAAGCAGCAGTCTGCTCCAAACACGACTTTAGGCCATTACAAGAACTACCATGAAAAAAATCACAGATACCGAACAAATCCGAGCGTCCAATCGCAAGCAAATCGTTGCTGCATTGCGTGCTCATGGACCATTGGCACGGGTAGAACTTTGTGAGATCACAAGCTTGAGCCCCGCCACCGTCACGGCAATCACATCTGATCTATTTAGTATTGGTTTTCTCAAAGAAAGCAGTACTACTCCCGAAGGACATCAGGGTCGAGGTCGCCCCAAGGTCAATATTGACCTCAACTCAGAAGCAGCTTTTGTCATCGGTATTCTGCCCTCGGTCAACCAGCTTGAATTTGTCCTTGGTGACTTAAAAGGCAACCTGCGTGAAACGCACAAGGTGGCCATTCAGCTCGATCGCCTCGATGAAGAGCAATTCATTACCTTGGTGATTGACGGCATCAATGACTTTCTGGCCTTTACCGGCATCGATCGCAATCGCCTCAGCGCCATCGGCATTGCGATGCAAGGCCCCGTAGACAGCGACGCGGGCGTGATCACCTGGAGTCCTGCGCTATCGATTACCAACGTCCAGATCTGCCAGCCGCTCGAAGAACGGTTTAACGTGCCGGTTGGCATTGCCAATGACTCAGATATCGTGGCATTGGCCTTGCGCCATTTAAATAACTACTCCCATGACATCAACCTGCTGAGCATTGTGCTCGGCCAAGGTGTGGGTATGGGTGCTTTAATCAATGGCCAACTTTACTCTGGCTCTCGCGGCGCCGCCGGCGAGTTTGGTCATGTCAAGTTCAACCTCGAAGGGCCGCAGTGCCGCTGTGGTGCGCGCGGCTGTATTGAAGCCTATTGCAGCGACTACGCACTATATCGCGACGCTGCCACCATCATGCATTTGCCGAGCTCAGATAACCATCGGCCAACCGCCGCTCAAATGCAGGCGATCCTTGATGAACTCGACAATGGCAACGAGGCGCTGCAGCGCATTTTTGATCAAGCCGGACGAGTGTTAGGACTCGGCATTGCCAACTTAGTCACTGTGCTTGATCCTGAGCGCGTCATTATTACCGGCGCCGGTGTTCATGGCTTCCCTTATATGGAACAAAGTTTGAAGCGAGCAATGAGCGAGTCGCTCCTGCCAAACCATTCAACCGACATTGTTGAGAGTTACAGCTGGCAAGAAGACTTAAAAGCAACTGGGGTGATTCAGCTGAGTCTAGAGCGAGGCGATTAATTCACTGTCCAGTTTTGTTGCCACTGTGGTGTGAATAAAAAACAAACAGAAAAAGTGTGATCTAAATCACCTTTCTACTATAATCAGCCCGAGCAATCCGCTCGAACTGATTTTAAGAGGAGAGAAAGGTGAACAGTCGACTCAAGAAGACCCTTGAGGACACCCCGTACAGCTTGTGGCTAACGCCGCAGCGGTACATACCAGAAGCGCGGGGTTAATCATGACAGTCGAAAATTGACAAGGCCAGCGATTCAACCAGCTGGCCTTTTTCTTGGCTAAATTTGAATTGATAGCCATCCACCTTGAAGCGTCATGAAAGCGCATCGGTTTTCGCGGCCATGACAAAATCGTTTTTGTGTAACCCTTTGATTTTATGAGTCCACCAAGTCACCGTCACCTTGCCCCACTCGGTTAAAATGGCCGGATGATGACCATGCTGTTCAGCCAACTCCCCAACTTGGTTGGAAAATGCTAACGCCTCGACAAAGTTAGTGAAACGAAACTGCCGCACTAACTTCAATATGCCCAGATCATCAAAGACCTGCCATTGGGGTACTTCTGCAGCTAGCGCCGGCATTTGTTCATCGGTTACCCGAGGCGCATCAGCACGGCACGCATCGCAAGTTTGTTGGGCCAGCTCTGTCATGGTTATGTCCTTTAATCGTCGTTTTAGGTGTCACTGTTTAACGTCTCACTAAGACTAGTCGATCAGGCAAACAAAAAGGGCTACCCGAAGGCAGCCCTTTAACATAGTTGGGTTTGGCTTACAGGCTGTTGGCTGCTTCAACAACTGCCTCAGCAGTAATGTTGAAGTGCTTGAACAAATCGCCGGCAGGCGCTGACTCACCATAAGTGGTCATGCCAATAACTTTGCCGCCTAAACCAACATACTTCCACCAGAAGTCAACATGCAGCGCTTCAACTGCGACGCGCTTAGTAACCGCTGCTGGCAACACAGATTCTTTGTACGCGGCGTCTTGCGCATCAAATACCGTGGTACATGGCATCGAAACCACACGAACCGCTTTGCCTTGTTCGGTCAAGGTTGCTGCTGCGCTAACCGCGAGTTCAACTTCAGAGCCGGTGGCAATCAGAATGATTTCTGGGGTCGCGTCAGAGTCAACCAACACATAACCACCTTTGGCAACGTCTGCTTGTTGCTCGGCCGAGCGAGCCATCGGCGCCAAGCCTTGACGAGATAGAACCAGAGCAGTCGGGCCGTCAGTTTTCTCAACACCTGACTTCCAAGCAACACCTGTTTCAAACTCATCACATGGCCGCCACGTGTCCAAGTTAGGCGTGTTACGCATGTTCGCCACTTGCTCAACTGGCTGGTGCGTTGGACCGTCTTCACCCAGGCCGATTGAGTCGTGGGTATAAACGTGTACCAAACGCTTCTTCATCAACGCCGCCATCCGCAATGCGTTACGGGCGTATTCCATGAACACCAAGAAAGTTGCGCCGTAAGGGATGAAACCACCATGCAACGCCAAGCCATTCATGATGGCACTCATACCAAATTCACGAACACCATAGTGCAGGTAGTTACCTTCAGCATCGTCGCCAGTGATCGACTTCGACGATTTATGGAAGGTCAGGTTTGATGGAGCCAAATCAGCCGAGCCACCGAGTAATTCAGGCAGTTCTGCACCGATCACATCCAATACGTTTTGTGACGCTTTACGCGATGCAACTTTGTTTGGCTCTGCGGCAAACTTAGCCAGCATCTCAGTGGACACTTGCTCCCAGTTTGCAGGCAGCTCGCCCGTTGCCCGACGCTTCAGCTCTGCAGCTTCTGCTGGGTATTCTGCCGCGTAGGCTTCGAATAGTGCATTCCACGCAGTTTCTTTTTCAGCACCGGCATCAAGCGCATTCCAGCCTGAGTATATGTCGGCAGGCACTTCAAAATCACCGTATTGCCAACCCAAGGCTTCTTTCGATGCTTTGATTTCGTCGGCACCGAGTGGCGCACCGTGACAGTCGTGGCTGCCGGCTTTGTTTGGTGAGCCAAAACCAATCACGGTTTTGCAGCAAATCAGCGTTGGTTTTTCACTGTCGCCTTGTGCCAGCTTAATTGCCGCAGCAACAGCTTCAGGATCGTGACCATCAACATTTTCGATCACTTGCCAGCCATAAGCGCGAAAGCGAGCTGGGGTGTCATCGGTAAACCAGCCTTCTACTTCGCCGTCAATGGAGATGCCATTGTCGTCATAGAACGCCACCAGTTTGCCCAGTTTCAAGGTGCCGGCCAGCGAACATACTTCGTGAGAAATACCTTCCATCATGCAGCCATCGCCCAAGAAGCAATAGGTGTAGTGGTCAACAACATCAAAGTTTGGTTTGTTGAAGTTTGCCGCCAGAATTTTTTCTGCTGCAGCAAAACCTACGGCATTGGCAATACCTTGGCCAAGCGGGCCAGTGGTGGTCTCAATGCCCGGCGCATAGCCGTATTCAGGGTGACCGGCAGTGCGAGAATGCAACTGACGGAATTGCTTGAGATCGTCGAGGCTCAAGTCGTAGCCGCTCAAGTGCAGCAAGCTATAAATCAGCATGGAGCCGTGGCCGTTGGACAGGACAAAACGGTCGCGGTTGAACCAGTCTGGATTGCTTGGGTTGTGGTTAAGAAAATCATTCCACAACACTTCAGCAATATCAGCCATACCCATAGGCGCACCTGGGTGACCAGAGTTGGCTTTTTGTACCCCATCCATACTCAGGGCGCGGATGGCGTTCGCTAAATCTTTACGGGATTGCATGAGAACCTCTTATCTGACTGCTTGAATACCGGCCAGCAGTTTGTCTTCCATTATGCCTTGATCCACTGTGAAGCCGCGGATGCCTTCAGCCAACTTTTCAGTTGCCATGGCATCTTCGTTGTGGCCCCAGCGGAACTCAGCTTCTGTCATTAATGCAGGCTTCTCTTGACTGGCCGCAACCGGTTTGAGCGCAGTTTCGAGCGTGCCTTCCATGCCTTCCAGCTCTTCCAACAGCGCAGGGCTGATGGTTAAGCGGTCACAGCCAGCCAACGCAATGATTTCGCCAGAATTACGGAAGCTGGCGCCCATCACAATGGTGTCGTAACCATGTTCTTTATAATATTGGTAAATCTTCGAAACACCGATCACGCCAGGCTCTTCAGCCGCGGCATACTCCGTGCCCGGATTTGCTTTTTTGTACCAGTCTAAGATTCGGCCAACAAATGGCGAAATCAGGTACGCGCCAGCTTCGGCACAGGCGCGCGCCTGAGCAAAGCTGAATAACAGCGTCAGGTTACACTTGATGCCTTCTTTTTCAAGTTGTTCTGCCGCGCGGATGCCTTCCCACGTTGAAGCCAGCTTAATCAGTACTCGCTCTCGGCTCGTACCGGCTTCTTCATACATGGCAATTAGCTTACGAGCTTTGGCAACGCTCGCTTCGGTGTCGAATGATAACCGCGCATCGACTTCAGTGGAAACCTTGCCGGGCACTTGTTTGAGGATTTCTTGTCCCATGGCAACAATTAGCTTGTCTGCAGCCAGTGCAACCGCTTGTTGATCGTCCTCAGTTTGCTCAGCGGCCCACTTGAGAATGTCATTCAATAGCGGCTGATAGGTATCCAAAGCCATTGCTTTGAGGATCAAAGACGGGTTAGTCGTCGCATCTTCCGGTTTAAAGCGAGCAATTGCATCAACATCGCCGGTATCTGCAACCACAGTCGTCACCTGCTTAAGTTGCTCAAGGATATTTGCCATGTGGTCGTCCTACTAATGTATTTACTGTTTCTTTTATGAGAGTTTTTGCGCAGTGACAACACTGCTCCAGCGACCCTCGCCAATGTGAGAAATGGGTAGTCCAAGCTAGTGACTACCAGAGTGCTCACTCGATATTGAGAGCAACCGAGTCACACCAAATTCATTCATCGTTGAACGAGAGTATGAGGATGTCGGCGACTTGCGACATCAAAAGGCGCCTGATCCAACCAGTAAAGCGGATCGAAACGGACGCTCATTGTACAGCCTTGATGCCGGATTTCGACTATTTATGCGAATAATTGCAATAATTATTTAGCCAAAGAGTCCCAGAACTCGTTCATGGCTAAGGTATGAGATTGGACTAAGGAATTGAATTACTAATTTTGGTTTTGTAATAACCAATTTCGGCGTTTGCCAGTGACGCTCACAACAACGGCTTACTACGGTGAATTTGCCAAGTTGCCGCATGATAATGCGGCGTATTGGGCATTATTCGAAATCAACTTCAGTGACGATTTCGGCCGAAGAGAGCGGCAGCACTCGGTCGCCAATGCGATTCAGTAAGTGACACTCGCCGGCTAATACGGCAATGATTTGCTTACCTTCTTTGTATTCCAGCGGAATAATGGCACGACCACCATCACCCACCTGCAACTCGAGGATCTCATCCCGAAGACGGAGATCTGATTCGCTGAAAAACAATACTGTTACTTTTAGGTTCATGATGCGTCCCACCTGCTTCACGGTCAAATCGACTGACCCAACCTACTACTGACAAAATATTTCCAATTGGGTCGGCTTTAGACTATCGCGCTTTTCAACCCGAAAGGCAATTATCGACACCACATTCACAACACTCAGCATGACTGCCAAGTTAGCAAAAAGCCGGGCGAACCCGGCTTTTCATGACGTTGCTGATTACAGATCGTAACCACGCTCGTCGTGGAGCACTAAGTCGAGGCCCTGTGTTTCTTCATCTGCAGTCACTCGCAGATCAACAAACACGCTGACCAGCTTCAACAGAATCCAGGTGACCACTGCGGTATAGACAAATGTTGCCACCACACCGGTTGCCTGAACGACAAACTGAGAGCCAATGGTCATGCCATCGGCCAGCCCCTGACCGCTGAAGATACCCAGTTCAGCAGAAGCAAATACCGCTGCCAACAAGGTACCTAGAATGCCGCCAACACCGTGGACTGGGAAAACATCCAATGAGTCGTCGATTTTTAATTTACGTTTAATTAGCTGAGTGGCGTAATAACACACCACACCGGCACTCAGACCAATCACTAAGGCGCCCATTGGGCCAACAAAACCCGAAGCTGGGGTAATGGTACCCAAACCAGCAACCATACCGGTGACGATACCCAGCACCGACGGTTTACCGTATTTGATCCATTCCATCGCCATCCAAGCCAAGGAACCGGCTGCCGCAGAAATATGAGTCACGGTCATTGCCATGGCCGCATCACCATTAGCCGCTAACGCCGAACCACCATTAAAGCCAAACCAGCCCACCCACAGCATACCGGCACCACAGACGGTCATGGTCAGGTTATGCGGCGGCATTGGTTGGGTTGGGAAACCTTTACGTGGTCCCAACACCAGCGCAGCAACCAGCGCAGCAACACCAGCAGTGATATGCACCACGGTACCACCGGCGAAGTCCAGCAAGCCCATTTCACCGAGCCAGCCGCCACCCCAAACCCAGTGAGTGACCGGCGCATAAACGGCCAGCAACCACAGCGCAGAGAAAATCACAACGGCCGAAAAACGCATCCGCTCAGCAAAACCACCGATGATCAGTGCTGGTGTAATGATGGCAAAGGTCATCTGGAATAAAGCAAACAAAGAGGCTGGAATATCGCCATTGAGCGCTTGCTCGGTTAAACCGGCAAAGAATATATGGTCGAACGAGCCAACCAAACCATTGCTGGCTTCACCAAAGGCCATGGTGTACCCCACCAGCAGCCAGAGCACCGAAGCGATACAGGCAATGGCAAAACACTGCATCAGTACCGACAGAATATTCTTCGCTCGGACCAAGCCGCCGTAAAACAGCGCCAAGCCTGGCAGCGTCATGAACAGCACGAGCGCTGTTGAAGTTAAAATCCAAGCCGTGTTGCCGCCGTTGAGCGCCTCTTCTGCGCGGGCAACACCAGAGATACTCATGAGCGCGCAGGCCCATAAAGCAA
Source organism: Neiella litorisoli (assembly GCF_014773395.1). Taxonomy (GTDB): domain Bacteria; phylum Pseudomonadota; class Gammaproteobacteria; order Enterobacterales; family Neiellaceae; genus Neiella; species Neiella litorisoli. Next base: position 71,176 of record NZ_JACXAF010000001.1, read on the forward strand.
ATTTAAACATGATTAGGTTCCTATTTATTATTCGATGCGCTGTTATAAAGCGTCGTGATCGGTTTCGCCGGTGCGGATCCGCACGACATGCTCAATTGGAGTCACGAAAATTTTGCCGTCTCCAATATTGTGGGTGTTTGCCGCGCCGGTAATCGCTTCAACAACCTGGTCAACACGATCCGAAGCGACAGCCACTTCGAGGCGCAATTTAGGAACAAAATCGACTTGATATTCGGCACCACGATACAGCTCGTTATGACCTTTTTGGCGACCGAAACCTTTGACTTGCGTGACAGTCAGGCCAAGCACGCCAACGCTGGCCAGCGCGTCGCGCACGTCATCCAGCTTAAATGGCTTGATAATGGCGGTAATCAGCTTCATCTGATTGCTTTCCTTTTAAAAATTGCATAAATGCAGCAATGCTGCGCTTAACCGCAGGTTGGTTCCCCTGCAAAGTTGCACTCAAGTAATGCTGCGCCGTCACCATTCAACTCGGTTGAATGCGATGTCGGGCAAATTGTTGTAGTTATCCAACGCGATTCGCGTCCGATCACTTGAGCCAAGCGCGATAAGCTAATTTGTTAGCAAAATTTATTCTTTAATCTAAGTCACATCGCGACTTAACAAATTACTAACAGGGCAAATAATTCGATCCGATACGGTGGTGCAAGACCCGATCCTCTTCTACGCTTGATCAGTTGAGCAACTTTTTACTTGGCGCAAACGAGCAACGGAGCCATTGCTTCAAGGTCTGTAAAAATGTCGATAAGGTACAAACCACCCTTTGTGAGTTTGCGTTGGCAGGTCGCCATCGTGCTCATTGCATCTAGCGCGATTGCCGTGCTGGCCTTAATGCTGTGGGCGGCTTCCGAAAGTAAACAAGAACTCAATCGACGGATTCTACTCGAACAACAACACCTGATCGCAGAGCTTCGCAACACCTCCAAGCAAGGCTTTCATATTCTGCAAGAGCGGGCCCAGCAGCTCGAAGCCGTGCTGCCACTGATCACTGACGAGCAATCCCTGCAGCGCTTAGCAAGCAGTTTCGACGCCACTATTATTGATGGCTCCGGCAAGTTGCTCGCGGGCAATAACCCGCCAACCGATGCCAAAGCACAACAATGGCAACAAGCGTTGTTGGCAAACGGCGGCGAATATCGGCGCTGGCATTGCCATCAACGATGCGAATTACAGTATTTTTCGGTGCATGATTCAGAAGCCGCCAAACTCACCATTCAGCGTATTGTCATTGATGATTTGATGGAAAAGCTGGACATCGCCCACTCGGCAAATTTGTGGCTCGTGGCACCGGCAGCCGACTCGCTCACCCTGTTTTATCAAACCGCCCCACTGCCAACACCATTCTCTAGTAGTGCCACCAGCCCGCCGCTTCCGCCTGATTTTGTCTTGATTGGTAATCATCGGCCCCAAGCAATGTGGCGCTGGCCGTTACAAAATGATGGCATCGCCGCTGAATTATGGGTGGCAATGCCAACTCAGCAATCCATTGCCGCAGTCGAGCAGGTCTGGCTCAAGACCACCACCTATATCGTGGTAACACTTACCATTTGCTGTGCCATGGCCATTGGCTTGATTTGGCGGCCACTACTGCGTTTGAGTCGTCAAGCTCGCCAGTTGCCGCTGCTCGCCACATCCAACCAATCGATCCGCACGCCTCAGCATCGATTAGTGCGCGATGAATCGCACTTATTTGCTGCTGCCAGCCAGGAGCTGGCTGATAAATTAAAAGCTCAGCGCCACCGACTGCTACAACAAACCCACGAATTAAAGCGCTTGGTACAACATGATCAACTGACCGGCCTCAACAACCGCTCGATGTTCGAGCAATCGCTGCAACAAACGCTCGGCCAGCTCGGTCGGCACCTGCAATCACTCGCCCTGATGTTTATGGATTTGAACAAATTCAAAGAGATCAACGACACCATGGGGCATGATCAGGGTGATCAGTTATTGCAGCAGGTCGCCATGCGGTTAGCCGCAACCATCCGTAAAAGTGATGTGCTGGCCCGATTTGGTGGCGATGAATTTGTCATCCTACTGCCAGAGCCCGGCGGCCAACATCAATTACAGCTCCTTGCCGATAAATTGATTGATAGCGTGATTGAGCCGATCCAACTTAGCAACACCACAGTACAAGTCGGCTTATCAATCGGGATTACCACCTGCAACGATCCCCAGTGCAGCATCAGTCAGCTGCTGCGCGAGGCCGATACCGCCATGTATGCCGCTAAACATTCCGGCTCGAGTTGCGCTCGTTTTTATCATTCGTCGCTCGGCAAAGAAGACCGGCAAGCACAAGCACTCGATAGCGCCTTGGCCGAGGCCTTGAATAACAACCAACTGCAGCTGCAGTATCAGCCGATGGTCAATCTGAGCAATGACGACATCGAGCATTATCAAGCGCTGATCACTTGGCCTGCGGCACCAGAAGCAATACGCCAGGGCGCCGAAGTCATTCAGCAACTGAGCAACCCGAAACTGCAACAGCAAACGTCGGAGTGGTTGTTAAGGCAAGTGCTCGACACCTTAGATCGGGTCACCGTCAATCAAATGCCTTGCCGCCTTTATATTCGTGCGGCCGACTGCCATCCTGAGTTGCTCCGTCAATTGGTGCTGTGTTGCCGCCGCGACAACACCGCCGCGCGCCGGCTCGGTTTGCTCATTGATGAACAAGACTACCTTGATCAGTTTGCTCAAATCCAAATGGAGCTGAATCTGCTGTATCAGGCCGGAGTTGCAATTGCCCTTGATGGTTTCGGCAACAGTCTTGGCGCCCTCAATCAACTATCACAAATGCCACCGGCGATGGTGCGCCTCGATGCTAAATTCTGCAGTGGCGTATCGCTACAAAATGGCTTTACCCAATCGCTGATCTTAATGCTCCACAAACTTAATATTAAAGTCGTCGCATCCGGTGTCAGTGATGCCGATGATCGCCGTAAATTACAGCAACTAAACTGCGACTTGGCGCAAGGGCCCTTGGTTGCTGCGGTGCTGTCAGAACACAAACTGATCAGCCAGTACACCGCCAGCTCGCACCTTTGAATTTGCTTTACGGCCGAGCGCCGTTAAAATGCCGACCGCGACTCCTTCCACATCTAACAGAGGCAATTCATGGCCTGGCTTCAACTTCGAGTAAATGCAACAGCAGCTTCAGCCGAATCCATTGGCGATGCAATGAGTGAATGTGGCGCCCTATCGGTGACATTCCTCGACTCCAAAGACACGCCTATTTTTGAGCCACTGCCGGGTGAAACCCGATTGTGGGGCGAAACCGACGTCATGGGTTTGTGGCAGGCCAACGCCGATATGGACGTAGCGCTGCATCTGTTGCAACAACAATTTGGCGAATTGACCTACAAAATGGAAGCGCTGGAAGATAAGGACTGGGAGCGCGCTTGGATGGATAATTTCAAGCCCATGCAGTTCGGTAACCGCTTGTGGGTTTGTCCGAGCTGGTGCGATGTACCACAGCCAGAGGCAGTGAACGTCATGCTTGACCCAGGATTGGCATTTGGCACCGGCACCCACCCAACAACGGCACTGTGCCTCGCTTGGCTCGATGGTCTCGATCTGCAAGGCAAAACCGTCATCGATTATGGCTGCGGCTCGGGCATTCTTGCCGTTGCTGCGCTGAAACTTGGCGCCGCCCGAGTGATCGGCATTGATATTGATCCACAAGCGATTCAGGCTTCACAAGCCAATGCTGAGCGTAATCAGGTGGCCGACAAGCTAGAGTTGCACCTTGCCGGAGAAGTCGAGTTACCGGCCGCCGATGTGTTAGTTGCCAACATTCTTGCTGGGCCATTGCAGCAATTGGCGCCAACCATCGCTGAACTTGTCAAACCCGACGGTGTTTTAGCCTTGTCAGGGTTATTGGTTGAGCAAGAAGAAAGTGTAAAGCAAGCTTACCAAGATCAGTTCAATTCGCTGCAAGTTGTCGAACAAGAGCAGTGGATGCGCATTAGCGGCATCAAGAAAAAAAGCTAGAACGGCTATTTTAGCGACAAGTTCACCTCAATTTGCGTCAGCGCAAAGCACATTCTTTGAACTAGCAATTGGTACACTATTTAACCTTTTCAGCTGCACAAAAAGGGCGTAATATAGCCGCCCCTTGGCAGTGATTGGTGATTTTTCGTGCAGATCGGTGATTTCAAATTAGAGCATCCTGTGATCTGCGCGCCCATGGCTGGCGTCACCGACCGCCCCTTTCGGCAAATGGCAAGAAAGTGGGGAGCGAGCTTAGCCGTCTCTGAAATGCTCTCTGCTAACCCCAGAGTTTGGGACACCGATAAATCGCAGCAGCGCATGGACCACAGTGGTGAGAGTGGCATTCGTGCCGTTCAAATCGCCGGTTCAGAGCCGGAGTTGATGGCCAGCGCCGCGCGCCATAACGTCGCTAACGGCGCACAATTGGTCGACATCAACCTCGGTTGCCCTGCGAAAAAGGTCAACAAAAAACTGGCTGGCTCGGCGTTAATGAAAGAGCCCGAGCTGGTCGAACAAATCGCCGCAGCGGTTGTTGCTGCTGTCGATGTACCGGTCACGCTGAAAATGCGAACCGGTTGGGATCAAGACAACAAAAACGCGGTCGACATTGCCAAACGTGTCGCTCGTGTCGGCATCCAAGCCTTGACGGTTCATGGTCGCACTCGCGCCTGTGGCTATCGAGGTGAGGCCGAGTACGACACGATTCGCGCGGTAAAACAAGCCGTCGATATTCCGGTGATTGCCAACGGCGACATCGACTCACCGCAAAAAGCCAAGCAGGTGATGGCTTACACCGCAGCCGACGGTGTAATGATTGGCAGAGGTGCTCAAGGGCGCCCCTGGTTGTTTCAACAGGTCGCTCATTATCTAGCGACCGGTGAAGAGCTTGCAGCCCCTCCGCTGATGGAGCAACTGCAAGTGTTACAAAGCCACGTGCATGCACTGCATGAATTTTACGGCCCTGTTAAGGGTATGCGAATTGCGCGAAAGCACGTGGGTTGGTTCGTTGAACCGTATGATCAGCAACGACAGTTCCGTGCCGCCTTCAATCAGGTCGAAGGTGAAGCAGAACAATTGGATATGCTGGTTAAATTTTATCACTCGATTAATCAATAAAGCCGCTGTAACAAAGAGCTTAAAACTTATGTTCGAAAACAACTTTAAAACTGAGACAGTCTCTACTGAAACTCCTTCTACACAAGTATCTCAACCAACTCTGCGCGAGTCGGTTAAGCAATCGGTCAGCAACTACCTTGCAACCCTCAACGGTCAGGATATCAACGACTTGTATGAGTTAGTTTTGTCAGAAGTAGAAGCCCCTTTGCTTGAAGAGATCATGACTCACACTCGTGGTAACCAAACTCGTGCGTCCATCATGTTGGGCCTGAACCGCGGCACCTTGCGCAAAAAATTGAAAAAATATGGCATGAACTAATTATTGCCTCAGGCAATAATTGTCATGACTTTTGGCTGGCTCCCGAGCCAGCCTCCTTCCCGCTAAACTAGCATTCAAGTTCACAGTAGATAGGTACAACTCATGGAAGCTCCACGACCGGTTAGGCGTGCTCTGCTCAGTGTTTCTGACAAAACTGGTATTGTTGAATTTGCCCGGGCACTTGCTGCTCGCGGTGTCGAATTACTCTCAACCGGCGGCACTGCGCGCCTGTTGGCTGATGAAGGTCTGACCGTCACTGAAGTGTCCGATTACACCGGGCATCCAGAAATTATGGACGGCCGAGTCAAAACCCTTCATCCAAAAGTTCACGGTGGCATTCTTGGCCGTCGCGGTACTGACGAAAACGTCATGACCGAAAACAATATCCAGCCTATTGATATGGTCGTGGTCAATCTGTACCCATTTGCACAAACCGTGGCAAAACCAGATTGTTCGCTGGAAGATGCGGTGGAAAACATCGACATCGGTGGCCCAACCATGGTTCGCGCTGCCGCTAAGAACCACAAAGATGTGGCTATCGTGGTTAACGCCAGCGACTATGACCGGGTCATTGCAGAGTTGGATGCCAACGACGGTTCGTTAGTTCACGCCACACGCTTTGATCTGGCCATTGCCGCCTTTGAACATACCGCCGCTTACGACGGGATGATCGCCAACTATTTCGGTACCATGGTGCCAAGCCATGCCGCCAACAAAGAAGGCGACGACGAATCTAAATTCCCGCGCACCTTCAATAGCCAGTTCATCAAAAAGCAAGACATGCGCTACGGCGAAAACAGCCACCAAGCGGCTGCTTTCTATGTCGAAGCCGAGATTGATGAAGCTTCTGTTGCCACCGCCACTCAGCTGCAAGGTAAAGCGTTGTCGTACAACAACATCGCTGATACCGATGCGGCCCTTGAGTGCGTTAAAGAATTCAAACAGCCAGCTTGTGTCATCGTTAAGCACGCCAATCCATGTGGTGTTGCAACTGACGACAACATCCTAGCGGCGTACGACAGCGCTTTTAAAACAGACCCAACCTCAGCATTTGGTGGCATTATCGCGTTTAACCGCGAGCTGGATGCCGAAACCGCCGAAGCAATCGTTTCTCGTCAGTTTGTTGAAGTGATCATTGCGCCTGTGGTTAGTGAAGCAGCTGCCCAAATCGTCGCAGCAAAACCAAATGTCCGCTTGCTCGAGTGTGGTCAATGGCAGAGCCAAACCAAAGGTTACGATCTGAAGCGCGTCAATGGCGGTTTACTGGTCCAAGATCGCGACCAAGGTATGGTAAGCCAAGAGCAGCTGACTGTTGTTAGTAAGCGCCAACCTACAGAGCAAGAAATGAAAGACCTGATGTTCTGCTGGAAGGTTGCCAAGTTCGTCAAATCCAACGCCATCGTTTACGCCAAAAACGAAACCACTATTGGCGTCGGTGCTGGCCAGATGAGCCGCGTCTACAGTGCCAAAATTGCTGGTATTAAAGCCGCCGATGAAAGCCTAGAAGTAGCAGGCTCGGTGATGGCATCGGATGCCTTCTTCCCGTTCCGTGATGGCATTGATGCAGCCGCTGCTGCAGGGATTACCGCGGTGATTCAGCCAGGTGGTTCGATTCGTGATGACGAAGTCATTGCTGCGGCCGACGAAGCCGGCATGGCGATGGTCTTCACCGGCATGCGCCACTTCCGTCACTAAGTACCCTCAAGGGCAGCCAATGGCTGCCCTTGCTCGATCAGAGCAACCCAATTGAACACTCTGCTTAGCAAAATGCTGAGCAAACACAACAGCAAAAAAGGATTCAAACATGAATGTTTTGGTAATTGGCGGCGGTGGCCGCGAACATGCCCTGGCTTGGAAAGCGGCGCAATCTCCGCAAGTCGATACCGTTTATGTTGCTCCCGGAAATGCCGGCACCGAGCTGGAAGCCAAATTAGAAAATGTCGCCATTGATGGCTGCGATATCCCAGCCTTGGTTGCGTTCGCCAAAACGAACAATGTTGGTTTGACCATTGTTGGCCCGGAAGCCCCGCTTGTGATCGGCGTGGTTGATGCATTTCAGGCCGAAGGCTTGGCCATCTTTGGTCCCACTGAAGCCGCTGCGCAATTGGAAGGTTCGAAAGCCTTCACCAAAGATTTTCTCGCTCGCCACCAAATTCCAACGGCCGATTACGGCAACTTTACCGACACCGATGAAGCTCTGGCTTATGTCCGTAAAGTGGGCGCACCAATTGTCATTAAAGCCGATGGCCTAGCTGCCGGTAAAGGTGTGATTGTTGCCATGGACTTGGCAACCGCCGAAGAAGCCATTAAAGACATGTTATCGGGCAACGCCTTTGGTGAAGCCGGTAGCCGCGTGGTGATCGAAGAGTTCCTCGACGGTGAAGAAGCCTCTTTTATTGTCATGGTTGACGGTAAAAATGTGCTGCCAATGGCGACCTCTCAGGATCACAAGCGTGCTGGCGATGGCGACACCGGTTTGAACACTGGCGGCATGGGCGCTTACTCGCCGGCTCCGGTTGTCACTCAGGACATTCATGATCGGATCATGGCTGAAGTCATTATGCCAACGGTTGAAGGCATGGCTGCAGAAGGTCACCCATACACTGGTTTCCTCTACGCCGGCCTAATGATCATGGCTGACGGTACGCCAAAAGTGATCGAGTACAACTGCCGCTTCGGCGATCCTGAAACTCAGCCAATCATGATGCGGATGCAATCCGATTTGGTTGAGCTTTGCTTGGCCGCCATTGACGGTAAACTTGATAGCAAAACGGCCGAGTACGATCCTCGTGCAGCTGTCGGCTTGGTATTGGCTGCCGACGGTTATCCGGGCAGCTATCCCAAAGGTGATGTGATCGCCGCGTTGCCAGAGCCAGCGCAAGACGATGCCAAAGTCTTCCACGCTGGCACCGCCATGAAAGACGGCCAAGTGGTTACCTCGGGTGGTCGCGTGCTATGTGCCACAGCTCTCGGTACCAACGTGACTGAAGCACAAGCGAAAGCTTACCAGTTGCTGCACCAAGTGAAATGGCCGACCGCCTATTTCCGTAACGACATCGGTTATCGTGCTATTGCCCGCGAACAAGCCGACAAGTAACGCGAAAACTGGTCAAAATGAGAGCCTGTCCTAGCAGACGGGCTTTTTTGTGATATGTTGAAAACACGCAGGGTAAATTTTAGTTCTCATTGATACCAACTCGACTAGGGAATGGTTGCGCGTGATCCCACTCAACAAGCTGATTACCGGGCATTTTAGAAAGCTGTTTCTGATTCCAGTACTGACTCTGGAGTTAGCACTACTGGCGATGTATTTTCTCGTCAACCAGCTGATCACCGATGAATCGCGACAAGACTTGCTGTTTGAGCGCTCGCAAAATGTCTACGAGCATCTCGCCATGCGAGCGCAGGATCTCAACCACCGCTTTTACGAAGTTCGGCGGATGCTGGAGTTAATTCAAGATCAACAGCAGCGCAGTTTTGCCAACCCCAGCAGTCAACAATACTTGCCCCATGGCCCTGCCGAATTTGCTTTAGCCGACAATGGCGTATGGCGCAAAAGCGTCGATAACGGCGGCGCCAGCGTGTTCGTCTCTCGCCAGTTTGCCAGTAACCCAGAAACCCAGCAAAAAGCCAAAGCGACCGAAAATTTCGATCCGCTGTTTATTGCCGCAGTTGAACAAATTGAACTGGTGGACGCGGCTTATTTTAATAGCTTCGACAATATCAATCGTTACTACCCATTTATTGAGGATGTTCATCTTCAGTTTCCCGCTGATATGCACATTCCCAATTACAATTTTTATTATCTAGCCGACTATCAGCATAACCCCGAGCGCCAAATGGTCTGGACGCCCGCCTATCTTGACCCTGCCGGACAGGGCTGGATGGTATCGGCCATTGCCCCAATCTATCATCAAGACCGACTCGAAGGTGTCAGCGGCCTAGATATCACCTTGGATTCGATGATCAGCGAAATTGAGCAGTTGGTTCTGCCATTTGCTGGCGAATCATTTTTAGTTGATGAAGGCGGTCGCATTATCGCCATGTCATCCGGCATTCAGCAGCTGTTAAATCTACGCGAGCTGACCCACCACGACTATGCCAATGTGGTCACTCAAACCCACGAAAAACCCGACGAATATCTAATTGAGCAGCTGCCCTACTCAGCATTTCGGCAAAGCATTAGTGGCATGTTTAAGCACAATGAACACACCCGCTACGTTGAACACAATGAAGAAATATTTCTAATCGCCAGCCAGCAAATCGCCGAGACCAGCTGGCGCTTATACAGCATCACCAATGCCGACCAAGTGGTATTGCGAATTAATGAGCTGGATCAGCTAGCCATTGAGTTAGGGATTGTTGCGATTGCCCTAATGATCTTGTTTTACGTGCTGTTTTATATCTTAGTGAAACACCAATCGGGCAAACTGTCGCAGCGCATCTCAGCCCCCATCAAAGAACTTCAGCAAAGCAGCCGCCAAGCCAGCAAGGGCAATCCGTTTATTGCTCCTAATGAATCGGGCATTGATGAGTTGGATGAATTGGGCGATAGCATTGGCTCGATGGTCAACATTCTGAACGAACAGGCTCGTAATCTGATCCGCGGACAACAGAAGCTATCATCGGAGCAAAGTCACCGCGCCCGCTTGGAACAACAGGTCAGCACCGATGAGTTAACCCACTTGCTCAACCGGCGTGGCCTACTGAGTCAAGGCGAGAAAGCGCTGCAATACGCCAAAGAACAGCAACAACCATTATCGGTGATCCAATTTGAAATCGGCCAATACCCGCAGCTAATCGAGCGCCATGGCATTCAAAAAGCCGAGCAATTAATTCTGCAATGTGCCAACTGCTGCCAGGCCTTGATGCCCGATAACGCAGTACTGTCTTACCCGGCAACCGCTCAGTTTATTTTATTGATGCCCAATGCCGATATTGAACACGCCATTAATCACGCCCGCCGGCTGCGCAGCGAGCTGTATTTGAGTATTGAGATTGATGGCAGCAGCGCCTCGGTGCTGACTCACTTTGCGGTGACGGCTGCCAGTCTGGAAAGTCACGAAAGTCTGCTGTCGATATTAACCAAAGCCCAGCAGTTGCTGGAGCAAAGCCGCCATCGACCGCAAACCTCCATTCATACCGAGCGACCTTAATCGTCGCTTGGCGGCTGCTCTGCCGGATCGTCGTCCCACTGCAAGACATTTCGCCAAATCGACCAGCGAGGCGTGTCAGGCTCAGCGCCTTCGCCGAGGATCCAGAAGCGGTATTGCTGATCAAAGTAACCGTTCACTTTTTGAATTTGCACCCAACTCGTTAAGTACTGGTGTAAATCTTCGTTTTGCCGAGCAACGGCAAAGCCCACTGGATACTGGCGCGGCGTCGTTTTCGAGACCACCACATTGTAGCTAGGGAAAAACAAGGTCCAGGCGTACCCTTCTTCGGCACTGATCACCAGTCCATCGGCATCAATCTTACCGGTGAAAAAATCACGCTCATGCTCAATTTCGATGAAATTGACATGGGGAAACTCATCGCGCAGCAGCCTGACCAATCGCTTATGCTGAGCAATCGCCAAGGTGACTTGTCTGACTCGGGCCTCTTTTGCCAACCTATCGTAAGCATGGCGATCATGATCTTTCACCACCAAGCCTAAATTGAGCGTCAGAATCGGCGGGCTAAAGCGCATTTGCTCAATGGTCTCGGCATCCATTTCAATGCCCGATACGGCAATATCGAAATAGCCCTGGGCGAGCGGCACTTTCAAGCTATCGCCATGATAGGGAATAAATTCCACTTCAACCCCCAGATCGTAAGCAAGCTGGCTGGCAATATTGATATCAATGCCAACCAATTCGCCACTGCGGTTGAAGTAGGAAAACGGCACTTTACCAGGTAGATAACCGATACGAAGTACGCCACGGCGCTTGATTTGTTCGACATTGGTCAGCGAGTACTGACCACCGTCGTACGTTTTTGGCAGGTCGGCATAGACTTGCTCGGGCACGCGGCCCACCCGCTTCATTTCAATCAGGGGGTTGGTGACCTGATCAACATTCAACAGCCAAGTCGACAATCCTCGCATCGATAAGATAAACGCCGCCGCACCGAGCACAAAAATAATCGCAAAGCGCAACGCGCCGCCGCCAACCGGCTTCCATTGGCGTTGGATCAAGCACAGCGATAGCAACACAAACGCCACCAAATGGACCACCGCCACAATCGACATCATGCGCGATGTCACCACGGTACCAACCAAGAATAATTGATACATGTCGGCCGGTAAGCGCATTAAGTCGAGCAAAAACGGCACTGCGACATTGACCGCGCCAAACAGGCTGAGTAGACCAGTCACGCCGAGTTGCGGCATGTCCAGCGCATCGATGGGGGAGCCAACAAACCAACCTGAAAACACCACGAACAGAATCACCATTAACTTGCCTGCGTTCGGGAAGCTAAAGGCAATCGGGATCAGTACATCAACCATCTGATCGGTCTGCTGATTTTCCAATTGGTGTTTGCGGTAAAGATCTTTACAGCCTTGTTCAATCACCGGCAGTACAATCAACACGTTGGCGGTAACAAATGCCGTGACCAGCGCATCGCGGCTCACTTGCTCCACTTCACGCCAGGTAAACGGCGTAAAGCAGGCGATCAATGCCGGTAAGATGATGTACGCCAGCAGCAGGCCGACCGCGATAAAGCTCAGTAAGAACACCTGCAAATTATTCAGCTCTGCCACCGTCATGGTGCCAGCAGCAGAAGCGGTAATAGCAAAAATGCCCACCGGCATGGTTTTTAAGGCATAGCTGGTGACGATGTTGAGCCCCTTGCCGGTGACCTTACACAGGTTCAATACGTCGGTTTTATCTTCGGTGCGAATAAATGCCACGCCAAGGGCAATGGCAAATACCACCACAGCCGGAATAGAGCCATCGGCTAATGACTTGAACGGGTTGGCGGGAATATAAATATTGAGCAGATCAGGTGGCGGCGATGAGGTGATCACCGAGGTCGAGAAAAATGACGCTTTGGCGATTGCCGGAAATGCCATCGACATGGCAAAAATAGTCAGCAGCGCGGTGCCCCATAGCAACAACAGCACCATGCCGGCTTTGTTGGCGAGGAGCTTTGCGTGCTCTTTAGTCAGCGAGCCAAAGCCACCGATGAGTGACACCAGAATGTAGGGAATAATGGTCATCTGCATTAGCATAATGACCGCTTCACCCACCACGTTCATCCAGCCGACTTTCTCACCAAAAAATAAACCGACACCAAGCCCAGCGATCAGGCCGATAAGAATCCACTGAGACGACGACAAATGAAAGATTCGAGAACGCATGCCAAACTAAACAATTAATACAAACTGGCGTTAATAATACAGCAATCACGCGCGCTATTTCTGTTGTTCACTGCTTTATTCACGGGATCGGCGCAAACGGGATTGATACATGTCAAACCAGCTCGGCTCTGCTAAGCTTTTGGGTTGCTCCGAGGCGGCACCACGTCTATCCTTTGTGCCACTTAAATTCAAACCCCAAGAAAAACCCACAAGAATCCAATTCAGGAGATTTGCTTATGCCACGCCCTTTAGTGATGGGTAACTGGAAACTCAACGGTACCAAAGAATCAGTAGAAGCATTGCTGAGCGGTATTCTTCCAGCCGCAGAGTCCGTCAAAGACAGTGCTGATGTTGCTGTTTGTGCACCAGACATTTTCATTGACCAAGTAGCCCGCAAGCTGACCGATACAGCCATCGCTTGGGGCGCGGAAAACAACGACGTTCACACCAGCGGTGCGTACACAGGTGAAACCTCACCGACCATGCTGAAAGAGTTTGGTTGTACTTACGTGTTGGTTGGCCACAGTGAGCGTCGTCAATACCACGGCGAAACTGACGCCAGCTGCGCGCAAAAATATGCCTTGTTGCAAGAGCATGACTTAATCCCAGTATTGTGCATTGGTGAGACTCTGGAAGAGCGTGAAAGCGGCCGTACCAATGACGTGATCCGCACTCAATTGACGCCTGTACTGGAAGATCTGGGTGTTGAAACCCTGAAAAAAGCAGTCATCGCCTATGAGCCAGTTTGGGCCATCGGCACCGGCAAAGCTGCAACCAAAGAAATGGCGCAAGAAGTACACGCCTTCATTCGCCAGTTGATTGCTGAGAAATCTGCTGAAGTCGCCGCTGGCGTGCAAATCCTGTACGGTGGCAGCGTGAAAGCAGCCAACGCTGAAGAGCTGTTTGCTCAAGCCGACATCGACGGCGCCCTCGTTGGCGGTGCTGCGCTAATCGTTGAAGAATTCAGCGCAATCATCAAAGCTGCTGGCTAATTGCCATTGCAGCCCAAAAAAAAGCAGGCCTTGCAATGGCCTGCTTTTTTTATCGCATTGTTTATTTAAGTTTTTAAGAACTTACCGCTTCCAACTCTAAGGCCAGATCATCACCCGATAATGCTCGCTCGATGGTGCCTAAGTTGATGAGGGTAAGGTGCTCCTTGCTCGTTCCAGAGGCATAAGATTCAATGGCCGAACTCAGGCACTGATCGCTCATGTCACTAAACTGAGGACGTGCTCTTAAGTAGTACAAAGCTTCTTCTGCGGTAAAACGAGTGCGAATGCTCCGCGTCATCAGATCCTCTCCTTTCTTTCATCCCACTAAGTATTGAGTTTAGTTGACTCATCAGCAGTTGTTGGTGGTCAATCAGCAGATAGTTGGTAATTGCCTGAAATCAGATACGATCTTTTTTTGCTTACCGACCACTGATTTTGCCCCTTTGACGCTAACCCATTGATTTGTGATTTTACCCAGCGGTCATTGTTTAGGCAGTGAACCAATCGATGCAAAATTGCCTTAATGGAGGGCGAAACAGGCCCTAGCAGTTGCTTAATAGTTGATCCCAACTTTCGTGTGGTTAATACTGAGCGCCCTATTCAACACTGAGATTTGAGTCACATGGCAGTACAAGGAGCAGCGCCAGTATCAGCAATCTTGCTGATTTCTTGCCCCGATCAAAAAGGATTGGTGAACACCGTCACCCAGTTTATCTACACCAATGGTGGCAACGTGGTCGATTTGGAGCAGCATGTCGATCGAACCGAAGGGCGCTTTTTCATGCGTGTGGCATGGGATCTCACTGATTTTGTCATTCCCCGCGAGTCGCTGGCCGATGCCTTTAACAAGGCGCTAGCAATCCCCCATCAAATGGAGTGGCAGCTTTACTTCTCAGATTGTAAACCGCGCATGGCGGTGTTCGTTTCCAAGCACGAGCATTGTCTGTTCGATATTCTTGCCCGTTACCAGTCTCACGAGTGGGATATTGAAATACCACTGGTGATCAGCAACCACCCAGACTTAGAGCAAGCGGTGACCAGCCTAGGCATTGATTACGTCCATATTCCGGTCACGAAAGACAACAAGGTCGAAGCGGAACAACAGCAACAGCAATTGCTTGAGCAATACCAAATTGATTTTGTGGTGCTGGCCCGATACATGCAGATTTTGTCTGATGAGTTCATCAAGTCTTACCCGAATCGCATCATTAACATTCACCACAGCTTCTTACCGGCATTCCCCGGTGCTCGGCCTTACCATTCGGCCTATGAGCGCGGCGTCAAAATCATCGGCGCAACCAGCCACTATGTCACCGCAGAACTCGATGCTGGGCCCATTATCGAACAGGACGTCGAGCATGTTCGCCATACCGATGAAGTCGAAGATCTGGTGCGCAAAGGCCGCGATGTCGAAAAGGTTGTGCTATCGCGGGCGATTTGGCGCCACTTCAACCACCAGGTGCTGGTTTATGGCAACCGAACCGTGGTCTTTGGCAGCTAAAACCGTGTTGCAGTAGGGCGAGTCGGGCTTTCCAAAAAGGGCACAAAATTCGTGCCCAACTTTTAATCAGAACGGACATTTAATAGCCAATTTGGAGCAAGCGCACGTTTTTGATCTTCGCTGAAAATAGCCCATGTAAAAAACTTGTTGCTCTGTTATATTTCCCAACCAGCATTTTGAGACTAAGCAAGAGCAGCACGGAAGCAGTCGTTCGTTCCCCGCATCACTCTACAAAGTTGTACACAGCCTCGATGTTTATTTGAGTATCATTATCAGCACTCAAATAGACAACAAAAATGCATTTATTCAATCAGTTACAATCTCTTTGGCAAAATGCCTCAGGGATCTCAATGCGTGCCCGAAATTTCTCAACAGAGTTATCCACAGACGACCGCAGATACCCACACGCTAAAAATCAACTTTTTGCAAGCCTTTTTTTCGTTTGAAATAATTACTCTAATCGAATCAAAACCATCACCAAATCATGGTCAATGAAGGAATCTTTGCGAGTGCGAATGATTGAATATTATTGCACCACTGAAGAGCGCAACTCAGCCGCAGCAATGTTGGCGTTGGTAAATCAATTTGTGGCATCCTAATGCCCCCTATTCTGAACAACTAAAAGACTATGACTAATGTCCCGCAGCAACCGCTGATCTTGGTTGATGGCTCCTCATATCTCTACCGTGCCTACCACGCGCCACCGCATCTAACCAATTCCAAAGGCGAAGCGACCGGCGCCGTTTATGGCGTAGTCAACATGCTGCGCAGTCTGATTAATCAATATCAGCCAACTCATATGGCCGTGGTCTTTGATGCCAAGGGGCCAACCTTCCGCGATGAAATGTATCCCGAATACAAAGCGCAGCGGCCGCCGATGCCCGATGATTTGCGCAGTCAAGTAGAGCCCTTGTATGACGTCATTCGCGCCATGGGGTTGCCACTGATTGCGATTCCTGGGGTCGAGGCGGACGATGTCATCGGTACGCTGGCGGTTCAGGCAAAAGCGGCTGGATTACATACGTTGATCAGCACCGGCGATAAAGATTTAGCCCAGTTGGTCAATGATGACGTGACGCTCATCAATACCATGAACAACACCATTACCGGCCCTGAGGAAGTGGTAGAGAAGTTTGGTGTTGGCGCCGAACTAATTATCGATTACTTAGCCTTGATGGGCGACCAAGTGGACAACATTCCCGGCGTTTCCGGCTGTGGCCCGAAGACGGCGGTGAAATGGCTAAACCTTTATGGCTCGATGCAGGGCGTGATCGACAATGCCGATGCGGTGAAAGGCAAAATCGGCGAGAAACTGCGGGCAGCAATTGACCACCTGCCGCTGTCCTACCAGCTCGCCACCATCAAATTAGATGTTGAACTAGAGCCACAACACGCACCGGCAGAGCTGCAAGTGCAACCTGCCGATAACGATAAGTTGGCCGATTTATATGGTCAGTTGGAGTTTCGCCGCTGGTTAAAAGAAGTGCTATCCGCTTCAGAGTCGGCAAACAGCGCCTCGAGCAGTGACCAAGACGCAGCCGAAGTGACGCCACAAGGCATTGATACCAGCCAATACAAAGTCATTCTGAACGAGTCCGAATGGCAAAAATACCTTGCCAAGCTGGAAGCTTCGTCAGCATTTGCAATTGATACTGAAACCACCTCGGTCGACTACATGGCTGCCGAATTGGTGGGGATCTCACTGGCAATCGAGCCCGGCCAAGCTGTGTATGTGCCATTGGCTCACGACTACATGGACGCCCCCGAGCAACTCGACCGCGATCGAGTGTTGGCCGATCTGCAGCCTCTTTTGAGCAGCGACAAGCACAGCAAAATCGGCCAGAATCTCAAATATGACATCAGTGTATTGGCGAAATACGGCGTGACCTTTAGAGGCCCGCTGCACGACACCATGCTGCAATCCTATGCCTACAGCTCGGTTGGCTCACGCCACGACATGGACAGTTTGGCGTTAAAATATTTGGGTCACAATGCCATTAGCTTTGAAGATGTTGCCGGCAAGGGCGCCAAACAACTGACCTTTAATCAGATCCATCTGGATCAGGCTGGCCCTTACGCCGCCGAAGATGCCGACATCACGCTGCAACTGCATCAGACACTGAGCGACAAACTTCAAGCAGAGCAATCGCTACACTCGGTTTATCAAGATATAGAGTTGCCATTAGTGCCGGTATTATCGGCGATTGAGCGCAACGGTGTATTAATCGATGACATGTTACTCAGCCAGCAAAGCACCGAATTAGCAATGCGCCTTGAGCAGTTGCAAAGTGAAGCGTATGAACTGGCCGGTAGCGAGTTTAACTTGTCGTCACCAAAGCAGCTGCAAGCAATTTTGTTTGATCAGATGAAGCTGCCAATCTTGAAGAAGACCCCGAAAGGCGCACCGTCAACGGCCGAAGAAGTGCTGCAAGAGCTAGCGTTGGATTATCCATTACCTAAGCTGATCCTCGAACACCGTGGTTTAAGCAAGCTCAAGAGCACCTATACCGATAAGCTGCCGCGGATGATTAATGCCACCACAGGGCGAGTGCATACGTCCTACCACCAGGCCGTCACCGCTACGGGTCGGTTGTCATCTTCCGATCCAAATTTACAAAACATTCCGATTCGTACCGCCGAAGGTCAGCGCGTGCGTCAGGCCTTTATTGCGCCACAGGGCACCAAACTGGTTGCCGCGGATTACTCGCAAATCGAATTGCGCATCATGGCCCACTTATCGGGCGACAAAGGCTTACTCAACGCTTTTGCGAAAGGCCTCGACGTACACCGAGCCACCGCAGCGGAAGTATTCGGTGTCGATGTTGACGCGGTAACAGATGATCAGCGCCGCAGCGCCAAGGCAATTAACTTTGGTCTGATTTACGGCATGTCGGCATTTGGCTTATCCCGCCAACTAAACATCGGTCGCCCGCAAGCTCAACAATACATGGATACTTATTTTGAGCGCTATCCCGGTGTGCTGGACTACATGGAGCGGACTCGGGCGCAAGCCAGCGAAGATGGCTATGTCGAAACCTTATTTGGTCGCCGCCTACATTTGCCCGACATCAAAGCCCGCAACGCCGCGCGTAAAAAGGCAGCCGAGCGTGCCGCGATTAATGCGCCAATGCAAGGCACTGCAGCAGATATCATCAAACTGGCCATGCTCAAGGTTTATCAATGGTTACAACAGCCTGAAAACCAAGACATCAAGATGATCATGCAAGTCCACGATGAATTGGTCTTTGAGGTGCCAGAAGGAAAATTAGCGGAAACTCAAGCGCAGTTGTGCCAACTCATGGAGTCGGCCGCGTCACTCGATGTGCCATTGCTGGTTGAAGCTGGCGCCGGAGACAACTGGCAACAGGCTCATTAAATATAACAAAAACAGCGAGTTAAAAATTTTATTTAGAGAAATGAATTTTTCTCGGAACTTTTGCCGAAACACCTGTCTAATCTTGTGTGAACGCTGCATACAACAGTTAGTGGTTGTGTTTCGCAAAGTGTGTTTTTTCTAGCCGATCATGAAGATCGGCTTTTTTTTGTCCAACATTCTTGTTCAAGGTCAAGTCACCTTCAGTTTTGGTAACTTTATTACGAAAGCTGCTTTCACCGGCCAGAACGAGTGTGTATAGTCAATCGCGTAGGGTACAGAGGTAAGATGTTCTATCTTTCAGACCTTTTAGTTCACGTAATTGAATAGGCTTATATATGCCGCCTCAGCTGTTCGCAGCTGAGGCGTTTTTTTTGCACGTCCCGTAGTAAATATCAAACTCAGCTCCAATCGCTCAACTCCTTTCAAGAAAACGGTTACTTTTCGACGTTACCGTAACTTTATAACGCCGATTCGGTAAGTTACCCCGCTCGAACATTCAGTCCATGCGATCGGTAAAAAATATTTCTGAACTTTATTTGAACTTTTAATTCGGCGGCGGGTCTGAACTTATGCAAGCAAAAAGTGCTTTGTCCAATCCCCCCTTATTGGAACCCTGCGTCTAGCCAACGCGGGGTTTTTTTATGGCTGAATTTCGTATAGCTCCAACGGCAAGCCATCCGGATCGGCAAAGAAAGTAAAGCGCTTGTTGGTGAATGGATCGACACGGACTGGCTCAACAGCAATGTCAGCATGATGCAAATGAGCAATCGCATCATCCAAATCGTCGACCCTAAACGCCAGATGGCGCAATCCACAAGCTTCTGGTCGACTCGGTCTTGCAGGCGGCTCTGGGAAAGAAAACAATTCAATCTGACAGCCATCCGGCAATGCCAGATCCAACTTCCAACTATCACGCTCTGCGCGGTAATTCTCCGCCACCACCTTCAGGCCCAATAGCTCGACGTAGAATGCCCGCGACCGTTGGTAATCACTACAAATGATGGCGGTATGATGAATGCCTTGAAGCAAGGTTATTGCGCCTCTTCGCTGTCGTCATAGTCCTCGGTTTGCTCTAGGCACCAGCGATTAACCGTCGCTTCCATTTGCTCCAAACCGAATTTTCGCAATGCCGAGAAGGTAATCACTTCGACCTGATCACCGTAGAATAAACAAGCTTCACGGACCTTTTTCAGCATTTTGCTGCGCTCTGACTGGCTCAGCTTATCGGCTTTGGTAAGCGTGACCAGCACTTGCAAGCCACTATCGACTGCCCACCCCACCATTTGCTGGTCTAAATCTTTTAGCGGATGTCGAATATCCATCAATACCACCAAGCCTTTCAGGCACTGGCGTTTTTGCAAATATTCGCCAAGCGCGCGCTGCCATTTATTACGCACCGCAATCGGTACTTTGGCAAAACCGTAGCCGGGCAAATCAATCAATCGGACCTCTTCGGTCACGTTAAACACATTGATCAATTGCGTTCTGCCGGGAGTTGAACTGGTTTTTGCTAAGCGCTTTTGTCGAGTTAGGGCATTCAGCGCACTCGATTTGCCCGCATTGGAGCGACCAGCAAAAGCAATTTCAATTCCTTCATCCGCTGGCATGTGGCGAATATCTGGCGCGCTGGTGGTAAAGCGGGTGTTTTGGAACAAAAGCTGTTGATCTGACACGATCATCCTCCGGCCATTGGGTTACTTTTTGATAATTTGGTGTACAATATCGCGCGAGTCAGCGCTGTGTGGTAGCAATTGTATCACGTCCCTTTAACGGGCGGCGTTTGCGTCAGACGAAACAAACTATAACAACAGGTAATAAATGAAAAATGTCATCTTAGCTTGCGTTATGGGTTTACTCGCCTCCACCTCTGTACAGGCAGTAGATCAAGCAGCGCTGGAGCAAACAGCCCTCACATGTAGCGCTTGCCACGGCCAGAATGGCCACGCAACCATGGATATTTATCCAAACCTTGCTGGTCAGAACAGTAAATACTTGGCCAAGCAATTACGTGAATTCAAAGCGGCCATGACTGGCGGTACCGGTCGTGTTGACCCAGTAATGGGTGGCATGGCAATGGGCCTCAGTGAAGAAATGATTGTCGCGCTTTCGGATCACTACGAAGCAATGCCAGCGAAAACGGGCACGACACCAGAAAGTGTTATTGAAGTAGCCAAACCGCTATACATTGGTGGCGACATCGAGCGTAAAATCGCTGCTTGTGTAGCTTGCCACGGTCCTCGCGGCAACGGTCAGGAGCTATCAGGCTTTCCAAAGATTTCAGGCCAGAATGCTGATTACATCAAAAAGCAATTGGAAATGTTCCGAGACGGCTCTCGTAACAACGACCTCAATGGCATGATGCAAGATGTTGCGGCCAAACTAACCGATGCCGAAATTGACGCATTGGCGAAATACTTAGGTGGCTTACATTAATCGCTTGATATCAAAAGGCGGCATTTGGTCGCCTTTGGTTATTGTATTGTGCTTGCTGGTTGGCACGCCGACTGTGTCGGCAGAGTCTTACCAAGCGGGCACCCATTACCGCCAAATCGGTAATGGCCAAGTTGGTCAAGGCGCCACCATAGCGATTGATTATTGGTTTTGGTTTGGTTGTGCCAGCTGCCAGCTGTTTGAGCAACGCCTTACTCAACTGCAAAGTGCTGATACCGAATGGCGCCACATCCCGGCCCAGTTGCGTCCCCACTGGTATTTTCATGCCAAGGCATTTTACCTCGCCGAACAACAACCGCAGGCCGACCAACTGATCAGCCAACTGCGCCAACAGCTTATCGATGATCCGCAAGGGTTAAGTGATATCGACAGCCTCATCGCTTGGTTTGTTGAACGCGGCGTTGATGTCAATGTTGCTGAGCAGCAACTAATGTCACCGCTACTCAATCAACAAATCGACGCCAACTTGACCAAGCAGCAACACTTGCAGATCCGTGGCGTACCTACCGTGGTGATCGGCAATCAATACTTGGTTGATGCCGGTATGGTGCAATCGGTTGAGGAATTTATCGGCGTCACCCAATACTTACTGGCGGTGCTTCGCCAGCATCGTGAAGAAGCCGGCTTCGAATGGACTGATGAAGATCTGCTCGCGCAACCTGAACCCGTCTCGGCTCAATAGCTCATTCGTCACTGCGAACCGCACTTTAACGTCAGTACCTCTTTACCATGTCTTGCTCCGATAACCATATCTGCCCGTTGTGCCTAAATCAGGCCATTGACCATTATCATCAAGATAAGGCGCGCGACTATTTTCAATGCCGACGCTGCCAGTTAGTGTTTGTTGACCGTGCGAGCTTGCCGCCACTCAGCGCCGAAAAAGCAGTGTACGATTGTCACCAAAACGATGTTGATGACCCCGGCTACCGGCGCTTTTTAAATCGCACCGCTGAGCCGCTATTGGAGCAGATTAACGCTCAGTCAAATGGGCTGGATTTTGGCTGTGGACCGGGCCCCGCATTGGCAGCCATGTTTACCGAGCAGGGTCACTCGATGGCGACTTACGATCCGATTTTTGCACCGGATCAGACGCCACTGAGCAGGCAATATGACTTTGTGACCTGTACCGAAGCCATTGAGCATTTTCACTACCCCCATCAAGAATGGCAAACCTTGCTGAAGCTGGTGCGCCCGGGTGGTTACCTAGCCATCATGACCAAATTAGTGGTCAATCAGCAACGCTTTAGTCAGTGGCATTACAAGCTGGATCCAACTCATGTCAGCTTTTTCAGCCGCGCCACTTTTGAATACCTCGCACAGCGAGACCATTTGACACTGGAATTTATCGATTCAGATGTCATGCTTTTTCAAACACCGAAAGATTAATGACCAATCGATCGATAACTGCAATCGTCAGGATCTGAAATGACCCGTAAAAAGAAAATCCGCACCGGCGGCCCATTAGCCGCAGCCAAGAAACAACGCCAAGGCGAGTCGGTCAACCCCAGTAGCAGCAAGAAGGCAGGTAAGGGCAAGGCGTCCGGCTCGCGCCACTCAGGCCCAGCACAACAAGGAACAGCAGCGCAAGCCGAAGCACGTGATAAACGTACCGGCAGCAAAAAGCCGATTTCGCTGACTCCTGTTGCTAAGCCAGCAACGGCGAACAAAAAAACCACAGCGGCGCCACAGTGGCCGCCGACATCTGAAAAAGCCATGTTGGCAGCACTGCAAGCTTTTGAGCAAGATGCCAGCTTTATGGCGCAGCTCGATACTCTAGAGCAAGGCGGTGTGCTGCCGACCGAACAGCAAGATGACTTTAACCAGAAGCTAGAGCGTTACGACTGGTTGCTCGAGCAACTCGATCCAGATGGCGATGATGATGATTGGGATGATCTGTCTGAGCAAGGTAAGTCGTTAAAAGACGAGTGGTCATAGGGTAAAGGAAAGTTATTGATGTCGTTGAAGTTAGCTTTACTGGTAGGTGCCGGTGTCATTATTGCTGGGTTGGCGTTTTATGCAGGTCGCCTGTTATGGATGGTAAAAGCCCAACGCGAGGCACAACAGCAACTCGCGGCGCAAAAGCGCCAACGCTTAATCGACCAAAACCAGAAAATCTGGCTTAGCATTGACACCATATGTCGTGCGACCCAACAAGGTCAGTGCTGCAGCTCGGAAGCGGCCATTCGCCTGTGTGTGTTATTAGATAATCTGGCGTTCAGCCAACGCCCCGATTTAGCAAACGAGTTCCCGGGGCTTCACGGACTGTCGCAAGCAATCAAGCATCATCCCACCCATGACGCTCGCAAAAGTTACTCGAAAAAAGAGATCCGCCAACTCGACCGCGAGCGCGAACAATTGGAACAAGAGTTCGATTCGCAGATACAACTAGATCTGAATCAACTCCTTAAGAAACAATTACCACTGATCGCTTGATCCTGGCGGCAAGGGCTAGGATCATGGCGCTTTGATCCTAGCCAGCCAGCAGCGGAGCGCTCATGCAAACAGGCCAACCTCAGCAATCAGACAGCGATGTAATTTGGGATCCTGCTTTGCTGGAAAAGTACAATACCAGTGGCCCGCGTTACACCTCTTACCCCACGGCTCTTTCATTTCATGATCAGGTAACACGCGCTGATATTATCAGCAGCTGGCAGCAAAGTGACCGCAATGAATTGTCGCTTTACGTCCATTTGCCGTTTTGTCACACACTTTGCTATTACTGCGGCTGTAATAAGGTCATTACCCGTCATCCAGAAAAAGTCGACCGCTACCTCGATGCGCTGGAGGCTGAGATAGCCGGATTACCGGCAGAATTCAAAACCAAACCGGTCAGCCAAATTCACTGGGGCGGCGGCACGCCAACCTTCCTAGACAGTGAGCAAAGTGAACGTTTAATGACGATGCTGCGTACTGCCTTTGCGGTACAAGATAGCGCCCAGATCAGCATTGAAGTTGACCCTCGGGAATTTCCTTTGGAGCGGTTAGACACCCTCAAACGCATTGGCTTTAACCGCTTAAGCATCGGCGTACAGGACTTCTCTGAAACGGTGCAATTGGCTGTCAATCGCATTCAATCCGAACAGTTAGTGGCTCATTTGATGGCACACGCCCGCTCACTCGGTTTTGATTCCATCAATCTAGATTTGATCTACGGCTTGCCCCATCAAACCATCAAAAGCTTTGCCGCAACTTTAGAGCAGGTTTTGGCGCTCGATCCGGAACGGCTGTCGATTTTTAACTATGCTCACCTGCCTGACCGATTCGCCGCGCAGCGTAAAATCAAAGATGAGCACTTACCGCCTGCAGAGCAAAAACTCGCCATCCTGCGCCACACCATCGACACCCTCACCAGTGCCGGTTATCAGTTCATTGGCATGGACCATTTTGCCAAACCTGACGACGAGCTCGCGGTGGCGCAACGGCAAGGTGTATTGCACCGCAACTTCCAAGGCTATACCACCCATCAGAACTGCGATTTATTGGGGCTTGGGGTCTCGTCAATTAGCCAAATAGGGCGCTCATTTAGCCAGAATCACCGTGAACTCAAACACTACTATCAGGCGATTGAAAGCCACCAGCATGCTCACACCAAAGGCTATGTGTTGAGTCAGGATGACGTTATTCGGCAACGCGTCATTCGCGATTTAATCTGCAATATGCAACTGACCGTCGGTGATATCGAAAAGCAGTTTGCGATCGATTTTAATGACTACTTTGCCGATGCCGTGCAGCAACTGCCCGAGCTTGCTGACGATGGCTTGATTGTTTGGGATGGCAACACCATCACTGTGGAGCCAGCAGGCAAGTTGCTGATCCGAAATATTTGCATGTTGTTTGATGCTTACTTGAAACAATCACAGCAACGTTTTTCCAAAGTTATTTGAGAATAATTCTCAACTAAACGCTTGCTCGAATCAGCCGCCGCCGCTATAGTGCGGCTGCTATTCAATTAATCAACACAAGTGCTCAACTGACTGCACATGATGCTTCTAACTCTCTCTATTTCGGCTCTTTTTCTCGGTCCTTTGCTGTATCGATTGATTGCCCGCAACAGCAACTTAATGAGTGCGTTAGATGCGTTTATCTTCGTCGTCATTGGCGGCGTCGTGTTGTTTCATATGCTGCCAGATATCTTGCAGGTTGGCGGCATCTGGTCACTGGCATTTCTGGCGTTAGGTCTAGCTGTACCCACCATACTTGAGCACACCTTCCACGCCATTGCTCGCCACGCCCATGCTGGCGCCCTGCTATTTGCCGCATTGGGCCTTGGGTTTCACGGTATGACTGACGGTGCCGCATTGGCCGAGGCAACCACCAGCGATCACCAATCACTGCTGGCTGCGGGAGTGATCCTTCATCGCTTGCCCGTAGGCTTAACGATTTGGTGGCTGCTGCGACCACACTTTGGCGCAGTCGTCGCCTTACTGGTATTGGCAGGGATCTCGGTTGCCACTGTTTTTGGTCATCAACTCGCAGAGCCACTGCTTCATGAGCTGCATGGTCCCGGCATCGCTTGGTTTGAAGCCTTGGTGGTTGGCACCATTTTGCATGTGGTGTTCCATCGTCCTTACCATGAAGACCACAATCATCAAGGTCTGAGCCATGAAGGTCATAGCCACCAAGGCCATCAGCACGCTCATCATCATGACCACCGGCAATCCGTCCAACAAGAGCCAACAACTGACTGGTTGCAAGGCGTTGGTAGCCTGCTCGGTGTCGTGGTTTTGCTGGCGATAATGGTGCCCTATTGGCTCGGCACCATTGAACATCAACATGGTCACCACGATGATCACGGCCACCATCATGCCGAGGTGATGACACCACCACTGGCCGATCATTCCAGTGCAGAAGTGCTGCACCGCTTGTTGGACTTGAGCTTAGCGGTCGCTCCCTGGTTGCTGCTCGCTTACCTGCTTGCTGCCACCATCAATTTTCTGCTTCCCACACCATTTGCGACGCCGCGCAAGCAAGATGACGGCGACAGCCCGGTGATGCAGTCCATTCGCGGCGCGATTGCTGGCTTACCGCTGCCTATATGCGTACCCAACGCCAGCCGGCTGTACAACTTGCTGTTACAAAATGGCGCCGGACAAACCTATGCGTTAGCGTTTTTAATTGCCTCGCCATTACTGGGGATTGATGCCCTATTGCTGACATGGGGGCTACTCGGCGCTGAATGGACTTTATGGCGGTTAGTGGTGACGTTTGTCTTTAGCATGGTGATGGCGTTAGCCATTGGCTACTGGTTACGCCAATCGTCGTCGGCAACAGAGGTGTCACAACACACAGATCATCCGAGTTCAGCAACGGACAAACCTGCGATTCACTGGCGTACCCGCATGCAACAAGCCGTGCGTCATGGCTACGCTCACCTCATCGACCACACTGCGCCTTGGGTGATCACCGGCCTGATCGTGGCGGCGCTGTTGCCTTCGGTCACCGGCCTCAATGAACTGCCGATTCTGCCAACTTTATTGGTGCTGGCGATGCTCAGCTTGCCACTACATATTTGTGCCACGGGTATGACACCTTTGCTGGCCGTGCTACTGATGGCAGGCTTAGCGCCAGAAGTTGCGTTAATTCTGTTGTTGCTGGGGCCTGTAACCAACCTGACCCAAATGAAACTGCTATCGCGTTTACACGGCAAGCGCAGCGCCCAAGTGCTGACCTTAAGCATGGTATTGTGCGCCTTAGCGATGACTCAGTTGATGCCCTATTGGCCGAGCGAGACCCTGACCTTTGAGCACAACCAGCATGCCGATCATTGGTGGCAATACGTAGCGCTAGTTGCCATTACACTGCTCTATACGGTGTCATTGCTTCGTCGCGGCGCTCGCGCCTTTGTTGCCGAGTTGCTGCCAACCAACAATGGCCATCACCACAAACATCACTAATTCAGTGAGCCAATATTGGCCCACTGAGCCCGCCGCTCTATAGTGACGTAAACACGCTATTATCAGCCGCCGCGAGAGCCTCCATGCAAGCAGCCGAACTTGATCAGCAACTGAGTGAACTACAACAACAGTACCGGCAGCAGCCAGTGCCAACGTTGAACGAGCGTCAAGCATGGCTAAAAGCGTTACAACAAGCTCTAAAAGCCAACCACCAGCAACTGGCCGAAGCACTCAACCAAGACTATGGCCAGCGCCCCATTCAAGAAACCCAATTAGCCGACGTGGTGCCAGTGCTTCAACAGCTGCGCTACACCCGCAAGCGGCTGAAGCGTTGGATGGCGCCCAGTAAACGTCACCTCGATATGGCCTTATGGCCGGCTCGCGCTGAAGTGCAATATCAACCCAAAGGGGTGGTTGGCATCATCGTGCCATGGAATTTTCCGCTGATGTTATCGGTCGGGCCGCTAATCAATGCGCTGGCGGCGGGGAATCGGGTAATGATGAAGTTATCGGAATACACGCCGGTGTTTAACCAACAGCTGGCGTCCCTGTTGCACTCGACTCTGGGAGAGGAGGTCATTCGAGTCATTCAAGGCGATGCCTCCGTCGCTCAGGCATTCTCCAACCTGCCTTTTGACCACTTGCTGTTCACCGGCTCCACGGCTATTGGCCGCCATGTAATGGCAGCTGCGGCAAACAACCTGACCCCAGTGACGTTAGAGCTGGGAGGTAAATCACCGGTGTTAATTGCCGATGACTGTCCTATTGCGCTGGCTGTCGCGCGAATAGCTGCTGGCAAGTGTCTCAACAGCGGCCAAATTTGTGTCGCTCCAGATTACGTGCTTTGCCCCGAAGGCAAAGTCGCCGAATTCGTCAACGCCTTTCAGGCGCTTTATCGCAAGCAATATCCGCAAGGCGTGCAGAGCCCCGATCTGGCCAGCATCATCAACGATGCTCAGTTTCAGCGATTACAGCAATTACTCGCCGATGCCGAACAACAAGGCGCGCGTATTGTCGCTATGGCTAAACCCGCTTGCGAACCCCAGCAGCGCCGTTTAGTGACGCATCTGGTCACTGGCGTCAATGACAACATGCGGCTGATGTCAGAAGAAATTTTCGGGCCGGTATTGCCCATTGTCGGTTATCAGAAAGTTGAGCAAGCGATTGATTACATCAACGCAGGCGCTCGGCCACTGGCGTTATATGTGATGAGTTTCGATCGCCAGTTACAGCAACGCATTGGTGAAAGAACGATTTCTGGCGGCATGGCAATCAACGATACCTTGTATCAAGTGGCCATTGACGATGCACCATTTGGCGGCATTGGCCCTTCGGGCATGGGACACTATCATGGCCCCGAGGGTTTTCTCACTTTTAGTCACGCCAAAACCGTGCTGCGCCGCGGCAAATTTAGCCCCGGCGCTTTACTACAAGCACCTTATGGGCGCTGGTGGCAGCGCTTAATTCTACGCTTTTTGCTGCGTTAAGCGGCCGACATCAGCGCCGCTTGGCGCTTGAAACGCGCGCAACTCAAAGTTAGTCAAAATGGCAAACACATGGTCGAAAATATCGGCCTGTATCGCCTCATAATCGGCCCATTGCAACTCGGCACTAAAACAATAGATCTCAATCGGTAAACCTTTGTCTGTTGGCGCCAGCTGTCGCACTAACAAGGTCATGCCTTCATGAACATGTTGATTGGCTTTTAAGTAAGCTTGCAAGTAGGCCCGAAACACACCGATGTTGGTCAGCCGGCGGCCATTGACGGGACTTGAATTCAACGAGGACTCTGGTTGCTGAGCCAATTCTTGCGAAATACTTTCAAGGTAGCCCGCGAGCAATTCAATGCCGCGTAGCTGCGCCATTAACGCGTCATCCAAAAAGCGAATGCTGCTGACATCAATATGCAATGAACGCTTAATCCGGCGGCCACCCGATTCCTGCATGCCACGCCAGTTTTTGAATGAGTCAGTGATCAAGGCATAGGTTGGAATGGTGGTAATGGTTTTATCCCAGTTGCGCACTTTAACCGTGGTTAAACCAACATCGATGACATCACCATCGGCGCCATATTTAGACATTTCAATCCAATCACCACGCCGCACCATGTCGTTCACCGATAATTGCACGCCAGCAACCAGACCGAGCAAGGTATCGCGAAAAACCAGCAATAAGATGGCGGTGAAGGCACCCAAACCACTGAGCAAATAAGCCGGATTTTGATCAATCACCACACTCAACACAGTAACCGCTACAGCGATCACAATCAGCAACTTGAGTAGCTGTTGTAAACTGCGCAGCGGAAGTTTGTTAGCACTGTCGCGCAAATCAGCTAAAGCGGTCGCCGCATTGATGAGAGACATGACGCTGAGCGAACCCATGACCACCAAATACAAGACCGCCGCTTTCGATAAAATGGCCTGCAAATTGGGGAAGTCGGAAAAAATAACTTCGGCCCCCCAATAGAAAACCACCCCAGGTAGGAGGTGAGCGGCGCGCTGAAATACCTTGTGACGCCACAACACATCATCCCACTGCATTCGGCTATCAATGACTTTTTGTTGCACCCACAGCAACACCACGCGGCGAGCCAACCAGTCCACCACCACACCTAACAAAACCACCACCCCGAGTAACACGAACATCGCCATTATCGACGGCACGCCGTGGCTGCTGAGCATGACTTGTAGGTCTCGAAATAACTGTTCAATCATATGGATAATGCGGCTTTATGGTGATTAATAGGGCCAGTGTGACTGCCATCGACAGCGGTTTCAAGCCCACTTACTAGAGCCTGTTGAACTTTGGTGTATGAATTTTGACGAACCCGTCGGGCAGCAAAGATCAACTGGCTCTAATCTTTGCCAAAGGCAGGAAAATGGTCGATCACTTGCCGTAAGCGCTGGCAATAGCCCGGCTCCAATGGCGCTGAAAAATCCCATGTTGGCGCGGGTGCTGGCTCGTAGCGTTGAATGATATTGATGAGATTATCGAGAGTGGTATTCAACACCGCGGCCTGCGCTGGATTAACAATAAAATTGGGCACGGAGCCAGGATCATCAATGTAGCCCAAGTAACTTAAACGGCTTTGTTGTGGCCCCATTCGCTGGGCAAACCAACATGTTTGCATTTGCCTGACTCGCAAATAGCCCTTGCTCTGACCTCGCAATTGCGGCGTTGCCTCGGCTTGCAACCAAATTCCATTGTCCTGATGCCAATGCCGCGACTTGGTCACCAAATCACGATTACTGACCGGCCAGGGCGGCGAGTACCGGCTGTACACTAAAAACTGATTGCCGCTGAGTTGTTGCAACACAATGGCGTCGGTTGCGTGGTGAGCCCAGGATGGCACTGCCGCCGTGTCAAGCAGCAATGCCAGCATTGCTTCGGCTGGCACCGCCAACTGCAGCTGAGCAAAATATTCGCGCTGGCCGCTCGAAATCAGCGGCCTGCTGGCAAACACCGCGTCATGACGTTGCCAATGGATACGCCACGACTCAGCAACCGGCCCAGTGTCATCCGCTGCTGGTGCTGTTTGCACGCCGTTCAGCAGGGCCAAAACCAGCGCCACCAGGGGTTTCCAGCTCAATGCAATCTCCTTGTTGAAGCCGAACCTGAGCGGCATAAGGCAACAGCTCGACGCTGCCATCCGCACGAATCACTCGATTAATACCGGCAAGCGCATCATCACCACCCGCAATGCCCGGCGGCCCTGACGTGCGATGGTTACTGAGAATCGATACATCCATTGGCTGTTTAAATTGCAGCCGTCGAATAACCCCATCGCCACCTGAATAACGGCCCGAGCCACCGCTGCCTCGGCGGATTTGGAATGACTCCAATATCACCGGAAAACGATGTTCTAGCACTTCGACGTCAGTGAGCCGAGAATTCGTCATGTGGCAATGAATCGCGTCGGTGCCGGCGCCATGCAAACCAGCCCCAGTGCCACCACAAATGGTTTCGTAATACTGATGGTTGGCATCGCCGAAGATCAAATTGTTCATGGTGCCCTGACCGGCAGCCATGACGCCCATGGCTGCAAACAAGGCATTCACCACACACTGAGACGTTTCAACATTGCCAGCGACGACCGCCGCCGGTGCCTGCGGTGACAACACCGAACGCTCTGGAATAATAATAGTCAGCGGTTTCAAACAACCGGCATTAAGTGGAATATCATCATCCACCAAACACCTGAATACATACAGAATAGCAGCCATGGTCACCGCTTTCGGGGCATTATAGTTGTCAGCGGATTGCGCCGAGGTGCCACTAAAGTCGATGGTTGCCGACTGCGCCTCAGCGTCAACCCGAATGGCCACTTGGATCTGGCTTCCATTATCCATTGGGTAGCAATACTCACCATCACTGAGCTTGCCGATGGCCTGCCGAACACAACTCTCGGCATAGTCCTGTACATGTTGCATATAAGCTTCAACGGTCGCCTGACCAAAATAGTCCAATACCTTGCGCAACTCGCTCACGCCTTTTTGGTTGGCCGCCAACTGAGCCTTCAGATCCGCAACATTTTGCGTCGGATTTCGCGCAGGATAAGGGCCAGAAGCCAGCGCACTGATGAGCTGCTGATGCTGAAATTGGCCTTGTTTCACCAATTCAAAACATTCAAAGCAAATCCCTTCGTGCTCCAGTTGTGTCGAATGGGCTGGCATTGAGCCCGGCGTGATACCACCGATATCAGCGTGATGACCTCGACTGGCGACCACAAAAAGTAACTCGCCGCGATCATCAAACACCGGTGTCACCACGGTTAAATCAGGTAAATGCGTGCCACCATGATAAGGACTATTGACCAAATAACTGGAGCCCTGTTGCGGCACTAAACGTTGTAATACAGCTTGTACCGTTTCTCCCATCGAGCCGAGATGAACTGGCATATGAGGAGCATTGGCAACCAGTTGCCCGTGCTGGTCAAACACCGCACAACTAAAATCGAGACGTTCTTTGATATTGACCGAAGAGGCGGTCTGCTGCAGCACATGGCCCATGTGGGTGGCGATGTGCATAAACAGGTTATTGAAAACTTCGAGCATGACCGGATCGACTTGCTGGCCAATTTGTTGCTGCGCCGTGCGCTCTAGGTACCGGCTTAGGATCAGGTTATTGAGCGGATCGACCGTCGCCCGCCAGCCCGGCTCAATGACGATGGTTGTGGTGGTATCAAGAATAATCGCAGGGCCATCAATGGCTGAGCCAACAGATAATTGCGAACGGCGCCAAAATGGTGTGTTGTGCCAGTCGTTGGCAAAATACACCGGCCGCTCCGCGATTGGCTCAATGCTATCGCGGGTTTGTTCCGGCGTCGCATGCGTTGTCATATCAGCCTGATTGGCAATCACTTCGACCGTGACACTGGCGATCACCAATTGAGCATCGGGCAAACAAAAACCAAATAGTTGCTGATGGGCGGCAGTAAATGCCTGTTGCATCTCATCAGCCGTACTCCAAGGCACGTTTAGTGTGGTGTCAGCGCCTTGGTAACGGAGCGCTAATTGCGGTTTTACGTCCAGCTCGGCTGGCGCGATAAGTTGTTCGCTCACCGACGCCGAAGCTTGTTCGGTAAGCCGAGTTAAGCATTGCGCCGCAGCAGCAAGACCGGTGGTGTTAAAATCCTGCTCGAGCGTCTGGCTTAGCAATTCACGAATGCTCGCCAAGCCCATACCATAAGCCGACAACACACCTGAAAGCGGATGAATTAATATGGTATCAATACCCAGCTCATCGGCGACCAAGCAGGCATGCTGAGGCCCAGCGCCGCCGAAGCACGACATGACAAAATCACTAACCGGATAACCACGCTGCACTGAAATAGTTTTGATCGCATTGGCCATGTGATTCACCGCAATCTGCAAAAAGCCACTGGCGATTTCGGCGCTACTTTTGGCGACTCCTGACTGCGCCATTTGCTGCTGTAATTGCGCAAATGCGCTGCTCACCGCATCGCTATCCAGCGCTTCGTCACCATTATTACCAAACACACTCGGGAAGAAATCTGGCTGTAGCTTGCCCAGTAGAATGTTGATGTCGGTGACCGCTAACGGACCATTTTTGCGATAACCAGCAGGGCCCGGATCAGCGCCCGCTGAATCAGGACCAACCCGCATCCGCTGGCCATCAAAAAATAACTTGGAGCCGCCGCCAGCAGCGACGGTGTGGATATTCATCATCGGCGCACGAATGCGAACCCCAGCCACTTCAGTTTCAAAGCGACGTTCATAATCACCGTGAAATAGCGAGACATCGGTGCTGGTGCCACCCATGTCGAAACCGATAATCTGCTCAAAGCCAGCTTGTCTGGCCGTTTCGACCATGCTCACCACGCCGCCAGCCGGGCCCGACAAAATGGCATCTTTACCGGCAAACTGGTCGGCGTCCGTCAGGCCGCCATGGCTTTGCATAAACTGCAATCGAGCCCCTTTCAGGCCTTGTCGGACCCGTTCGACATAGCGGCTTAATACGGGTGACAAATAGGCATCAACGACACAGGTATCGGCACGTCCGACTAACTTGATTAAAGCACTGGCCTGATGGCTCAGTGAAATCTGATCAAAGCCAATGTCGCGGGCAATTTGCCCCGCTAACAACTCATGCTGTGGGTACTTGTAACTGTGAATAAAGGCAATGGCACACGCGCGAATGCCCTGATCATAAACCTGCTGCAACTGCGATTTCAGCGTATCGATCGCCAGCGGCGTCAACACTTCGCCACTATCAGACATGCGCTCTTCAGCTTCAACGACCGCCTGATAAAGCCCTTCGGGCTTGCTCACCGCTCGCTCAAATAAGTTGCTCCGATGTTGATAGCCAATGGCAAGGGCATCGGCAAATCCTTTAGTGATCACCAGTGCTAAGGCATCACCTTTGCGCTCAAGCAAAGCGTTGGTCGCAACCGTTGTGCCCATTTTGACAACGTCAACTTGGGCATCAGCTTGACCCTGTTGACGGAGGATGTGCTGAACACCGTAAGTCACGGCATCTTGGTAGCGCTCGGGGTGCTCTGATAGCAGTTTGTGGACATGCAATTGTCCATCTGGAGCCTGCCCCACTAAATCCGTAAATGTGCCGCCCCGATCAATCCAAAACTGCCAATTTGCCATGCTTCCATCCTAGTGTTTATCTTTAGGCCGACAATGGTGGCAGGAACAGCCGCGCTAGAAAAGTGCCTGCGCTGACATCCGAGCAGCTTTGCGGCGGCTCGGACACAGCATTAGAGGGGACGAAAAGCGTTGAGGAATTTTGTCAGATCGCTAAACGGCATCGGTTTGGCAAAGAGGTAACCCTGACCACAGTGACAGCCCATGTCGGCCAGTTTTTGTTGCTGCTCTGGCGTTTCAATGCCTTCGGCGACCACCGTCAGGTTAAGGCGCTCTGCCAGCCCGATCACCATATCAATGATGGAGGCAACTTCTACTTTGTCGATATCCATCACGAAGGCGCGATCAATTTTAATGGTATTTAAAGGTAACTGTTTGATATAGCTGAGACTTGAATAACCGGTGCCAAAGTCATCAATGGCCACTTTGACACCCAAGGTGCGAACTTTTTCAAGCAGACCAATAACCACGGTTGGATCTTCCATCACCACACTTTCGGTGATTTCCAGCTCTAGGTTTTCAGGGCTGATCTGATGTTGGGCCAAAGTGCCTGTGACTTGCTCGAGGAAGTTATCCTGACGGAATTGCTGCATCGAAATATTCACCGCAACCCGAACCGCAATATCTCGCTGGGTCAGCTCGCTCAAATCAGAACAAGCTTGCCGCATCACCCACTCGCCGATTTCGGTGATCATGCCAGAGTATTCAGCCAACGGAATAAATACAGCGGGCGAGATAAAGCTATTGCCATCACGCCAACGCAGTAGTGCTTCAACCCCTAAAGTGCGCCCAGAGGCTAAATCAATCTGAGGCTGATACCAGACTTCTAATTGTTGTTGAGTCACCGCCTGACGCAGTTTGCGGATAATATCCAAACGCTCTTGCGTACGAACTTCGTAGTCCGATTCAAAATAGTTATAGCGAGCAGCGGAGCTACGCTTGGCCTGACTAAGCGCAATGCTGCACTGGTGCAAAACAGTCAAGCCATCATTATGCATTTCAGAGAGTCGGCACAGGCCAATTCGCGTGCGCAGCGGCAATTGGTGGGCCCCAACAGCGAGCGGCTGTTCAAACACAGCCATGAGATTATCTGGCGTAACCACCTGGTTAGGGCCAACAATACCAAACACATCAGCGTTGAGACGGGCACATTTGACGCCATCGGATTCAAACCGACGGGTCAGCGCTTGGGCGATCGCGTTCAGGGTTTCATCACCAAAATCCTGACCCAAGCTGTCGTTAATATCGGCAAAGTGGCTGATATCAAGTAACGCTGCGGTTGTATTGAAGTCCCGCGCTGCCACCATGGCATCGAGCGAGCCGATAAAGCTAGCGCGATTAGGCAGTTTGGTCACGTCATCAACAAAGGCGGTCACTTGTAGCTTGCGCATTAAGGCGAGATTGACAAAAGCAACGCGAACGTGAGCCAGATAAGACTCGATGACTTGCTGATCGATGCGCCGCAAGCGGCTTGGCGTCCGTATGACCACCACCGCGGGTAAATCACTGCAATTGACATTCATGACCAAGGCATTGCGCTTGGCAACGGTACGCTCAGCAAGCATAACCTCATTGACTAACGGCTCTAAGTCGTCCGCTAGCGGCAATTGCTGGAATTCGCCAACGCCAGCAACCAAGGTCGGATTGCTACCTTGACAGAAAAATGCGCCATCGATGTCAGCTCCGACCAAATCGTGCAACTGGCCCAGCACACAATGGGCAAATTCGGTTAACACATCTGAATCGGCGTCATTACGCGCCCGCCGCACGGTCAGCTCTAAACCGCTTAAACTGGTGTTGAGCATGTTGATTTGGCGGTAGGAGCGAATAGCGGTGGTCACCAGAGTCAGTAAGCGACGCTGGGTCAGCTCTGTCTTGGTGGCGTAATCATTGATGTCGTAGTCTTGAATGACTTGATGTTCTGGCGCGTAGCCGGGCTGACCGGTACGCAAAATAATGCGCGGCGCATTCATCGACAAGTGCTCGCGGATGTAGGCCACCAGCTCGAGACCTGCGTTGTCGGTTTCCATCACCACATCAAGCAGAATGACCGCAAAGTCGTTATGCTCACGCAGCACTTGGCGCGCTTCCTTGGCACTGTAGGCATGTTCGAATTCCAAGGTGCGCTCAAGTACGAGCTCACTGCCCAAGGCTAAGCGAGTAACTTTGTGTACTTCTTCGTCGTCGTCAATGACCAACACTCGCCAGCTGGCACGGTCAACGGACGAGGAAGCTTGCTGTTCCGGTTCATCTGCAAAGACAAATGGAGCATCATCAGAGCTTACTGCCATTCCCAACACTTTCCTTTCTTGCGCTAAATACGAGCGAATGAAACTAACTATACGTCAGATTATTCTACTTGCATCTTATACAACGCAATTTTGCGAGTTAGCTCGTTGCTTAACCAACAAATAAAAAAGCCGCTTACTCCTGTCCCTGGCCCTGATGCGATGGAGTAAGCGGCAACAAAAAACGAAACCCAGCGAGTACCAGAGTTTCTACAGGATGAAGAGCAAAACGAATGCCAATCTGCTCAACATCACATTTTTTTGTTGCTGAGGAGTACTAATGCTGGTTCAAAATGATATTTAAACCAATAAAAACAATCAGATAAGTTAACATAAAGGATATCAGAGAGGAGCGTAAAGGTTTCTAAACCCAAACAAGCGAGGCCAAAGGTTGAGTGAGAACGAGTTGTAAAATGGTGCGCAGAGCGGTGATTTTTGGTGCGCAACCAAGCAGTTGCACACCAATTTAGGGAATTGACCGAGAATTAGTCAGGAGTAGGATTATTCGATATCGAGCGGCTCGGAAGACAAGATCACTCCGGTATTATCGGCGTAGACATGATCTTCCGGTAAGAACGTCACGCCACCGAAGTTAACTGCTAAATCTTGCTCGCCGGCGCCCTCACTATCAGCACCCACTGGGATCGAGGTCAACGCCTGAATACCCAACTCCAATTCAGCCAAGGCGTCCACATCACGGACACAGCCATAACAAATAATGCCTTCCCAATCATTCTCTAGGGCAGTTTCAGCAATAGTAACGTCGATCAGTGCGCGACGCAGTGACCCTCCGCCATCGACAAGCAAGACTTTACCGAGTCCAGATTGCTGCACCAGCTCCTGAATCAGGCCGTTATCCTCAAAACATTTAACGGTGATGATCTGGCCTCCAAAGGAAGACAAGCCGCCAAAATTAGTAAACATGGGTTCAACCACATCGACCAAATCACCATAGGTATCGCACAGTTCAGAAGTATTGTATTCCATCGCATTATTCACTCGGCAGAGGCCAGTTGCGAAACAGTATAAACCAGCAAGTCGCGGAAACCCATTGATTCGATCAAACTCGGCCAAGTTCAACTAACTTATTGGCGTAACAGAGAGAAATGCCGCAGTGACCTGCTCTGGCGTCAACTCGTCATCAACCAACTCATCGGAGCCAACGCAACAAGCGGCGACTTTACTGGCGATCTGCAAACACTGCTCCGCTTTAAATCCTTGGTGATAAGCAAACAAATAGCCGGAGAAAAATGCATCGCCAGCACCGTTGCAATCGTTCACTTCCACATCCGCTTCAGCCGCGACTTGATACCACTGATGGTCGGCCGTTAACGCTACTGCGCCATCCTTACCTTGGGTGCAAACCACCAATTGCTTACCTTGGTCAATGAGTTGCCACATCAGCGGTTTCGGATCGGGCAGCTTGTCATTGCTCATAAAGACATAGTCTGCGGCCTCGACGAAGTCTTGATGATAGGGATTAACGCCATCGTAATCGTGCAGATCGCACCAAATCGGCTTGCCCAGTTGCTTGGCAAACGGCAACAAACGGCGGCAATAATTGATAATGTTAATCACCACATGATCGGCGTGCAGCATGGCTTTGGATAAGTGATTGGGGTCGATGCCGGGCCACTCGCTAGCAGCATGGGTATAGATGCTGATCCGACGACCATCGGGGTCCATGATATTGGTATGGCGCTCGGTGCCTCGGGGATCGATATCGGTAAGTAACTGCACCGACGTTCGGCGAAAACGTTGTTGAATTTTGTCGCCCCAGTCATCTTGCCCAAGCACTACATGAAGCAGCACATTGAAGCCCAAACGCTCTAGGTTCAATGCTTTACCAGCGCCAGTGCCGCCGACTGTTTCATGATAATGGCGGGCAAATAATGCAGCAGGCTGCGGTTTGGGTAAGTCATCCAGATCGATAATGGCATCCCAAGACACCCCGCCAGCCACAAATATGGTGCTTTTCTTTTTCATCACGACGTCACTCCAGTACGACAGCTTTCGCTACCACTTAAGGTTAGCTGATGATAAGACTCGTTATGCGCCAAATAGAGTTCGGGTAAAATTGATTAAAATGTCCACAATGTTTCACTGAACTGTCATATTGGCTGTCTAGGCTTGTCTGCGAAAGAGAACAGACAGGTTGAAACGCCATGTTGCTAAGCACCATTCAGCGTGCAGATCACGCTTTGTATGCATCCATTACGGACCGCAAACACGCCCGCCATGCCGCCGCCGTTGCGCGCTGGGTTTCAAAAACGGGCGATGGCCACCTGTACGTGGCATTAGGCGTCATTGCACTGATTTTCGATGGCAATCATGGCGTTAGCTTTTTTAGCGCGGCACTGACCGCATTCGCCTTTGAATTGCCGGTGTATTTTTTGATCAAAAACGCATTTAAGCGCAATCGCCCCTGCGATGTCATGCGCTCTTTACCTGCGTTTGTAAAGCCATCGGATCAATTCAGTTTGCCTTCTGGCCATACCGCAGCTGCATTTGTCATGGCAGCTATTGCCAGCCACTTTTATCCGCAATTCGGCATTTGGATGTTTGCATGGGCAGGCTTGGTTGGCGCCTCTAGGGTGTTACTCCGCGTTCACTTCCCTACCGACATTATTTGTGGTTTGGCACTGGGTGCTTGTGCTGCTTGGGGCAGCCTCATGATCTGGTCCTAAACCGTCTGTTAAAGCAGTTAATGGAAGCTATCAATTCATGCGAATTTTGTATGGTGTACAGGCCACCGGCAATGGCCACATCACGCGTGCTCGCGCCATGGCACAAGCGCTCAATCAAACCGACATTGAAGTCGATTATTTGTTTACCGGCAGACCCGCCGAGCAGTTATTCAATATGGAATTGTTTGGCGATTATCGAGTTTTGCCGGGCTTAAGCTTTGCCACGCATCAAGGGCGAGTGGATTTATTAAAAACGTTCAAACAAGCTCGGATCAAGCAGCTTATCGACGATATTAAAAACCTGGATGTGAGCCAGTATGACTTGGTGCTCAATGATTTTGAGCCGGTCTCAGCATGGGCGGCTAAACGAGCCAATAAACGTTGTATTGGGCTTTCCCATCAATCGGCTTTTAATTTCGATATTCCCAAAACAGGTCAGGATATCGGCTCGAAGCTGGTCATGCGTTACTTTGCCCCTTCATCAGAGCAGCTGGGCGTTCACTGGCACCATTTCGGCCAGCCAATTCTGCCACCAATTATCGATGTCGGCATGAGCCAAACCCACACCACCGATGGCAAGGTAGTTGTCTATTTGCCATTTGAAGACTTAGCCACGATTAAACAACTATTGCAGCCATTTACTGACTACCACTTCTACATCTATCACCCTCAAGCGACAGATAGCGAGCAGGGCCACTTGTCGTTAAAAGCATTGAGCCGAGTGACCTTTGAACAGGATCTACTTGAGGCACAGGGCGTTATCGCCAATGGCGGCTTTGAGCTACCCAGCGAAGCGCTGTTTCTTGGCAAAAAAACCCTAGTGAAACCTCTGATGCGACAATTTGAACAAGAAAGCAATGTATTAACACTGGAGCAGTTGGGGTTGGCCAGCAGCATGGCAACGCTTGATCAAGACAAAGTCAGGCAATGGCTCAATGCCCCCGCAGCTCAACCGATTAATTACCCTGACGTTGCCGGCCGATTAAGCCTCTGGCTGGCCCAAGGCGCTCAGCAACCGCTTGCTGAACTGAGCCAAGAGCTGTGGCAAAAAGTGCAGTTTCCCAGCTACGCCACGCTCCCCGCTTCCTAGGGTCTGTGCCATTATCTGGCACCACATCACGGTTTTGCCGACCAATGGCCTTTGCAGCCCGTCAATTTTTTCGCTTTCACTGCCATTGAACTATTTTTAATGACAAGGACAGCAACTGCTTGACTTCCCTGAGACTTCTATTGGGTTTAACCCCTACAGATTGCTCAATGGCGGTCGATAAGCAGAACAGAGCTGACGCGTCACACCAGTTCAATGCCTTGAGCTGTGATGTGACCAACAGCGACTTTTGACGGAGTACTTTGATTTATGACTATTCGAAACCGCTTGTTAATTCAACTTGTGGTCGGCGCAGCATTGATGACCATGTTATTAGTCGTCGCCATTGTTGTTGACCGTTCGTCCCAATACTACGCCCGTCTATCAGCCTCCGTGCTAACGGACATGTTTCAGGTTGAATCAATGGCTTATAACGTCAGTCAGTTCGAGCGGGTCAAAGACTTGCAGTACATCGAATCATTCAACCGCAATCATGGCCAAGTCGAGAGTACACTGTCGGCGCTGAGCAATGACATCAAATCCGATGACATCACCAAGCAACTGCAAAGCACCCAAAAAGCGGTGGCGGATTATGTCACCACAGTCA
Source organism: Neiella litorisoli (assembly GCF_014773395.1). Classification (GTDB taxonomy): domain Bacteria; phylum Pseudomonadota; class Gammaproteobacteria; order Enterobacterales; family Neiellaceae; genus Neiella; species Neiella litorisoli. Next base: position 111,962 of record NZ_JACXAF010000001.1, read on the forward strand.
ATCGACTGGTGGAATTGCGGCAACAAATTGGCCTCACACCAAAAACAGGGTTGTACGGTGAACTTCGCTCGGCGGTCCACGAAGTCGAAACCCTGCTCAATGCCCAAAACAGTTACCAACTGATCTCCCAGATGCTGCAGCTACGCAGAGCCGAAAAAGATTTCATGCTGCGTTACGACAAAAAATACCTCGGTAAATTTAACAAAGGTACTGAAACTTTAAACGCAGCCATTGGTAACAGTGGCTTGCCTGCAGCGACCCAAAGTCAGCTGCGCAGCTTGCTAGCAACCTATGGCCAGCGTTTTACCACCTTAGTTGAAGCAGAAGAGCGCATCGGCCTGACACCCGATGACGCCCTCAGGGGACAACTCCAGCAAGCCCAGGAAAATGCTCTGCAACAAATTAGCCAATTGAACGAGCTCATTGCCGTCACCAGCAGCGAAGTGCGCAGCCAATATTTAACCGTAGCGACCATCGTTGTGGTGCTTCTGGCTATTGGCCTAACCATTCTGGCAGTGTGGACATCGCGTTCGATCACCACAAAAGTCAACGCACTGCAGCGCTACATGCAGCAAGTCGTTGATACCAAAGACCTAACGTTACGAGCTGATGAAAGTGGTAAAGACGAGTTGGCCATGGTCAGTCGTGGCATCAATCAATTGCTCGCCTTGTTCCAACAACTCGCCGAGCAAGTATCCAAATCCAGTGCCATTTTGGACGATGCCGTCGGCCGCTTATCGACTCAAGCATCGAGCACCCATGACGGCGCCATTCGCCAGCTCGAGGAAACCGAACATGTCGCTACAGCGACCACCGAAATGGGCCAGACCCAAAGCGAAATTGCCCGCAATACTGAATCGGCAGTGACTCATGTCGATTCAACCTATGCAGAGGCTGAACGCGGCACCCAAGAAGTTGATAACAGCATTAACCACATCAGCGCACTCTCGGAGAAACTAAATCAAACCACCACTCAAGTGCAGCAGCTCGCAGAACAAGGCAATACCATTGGCTCCATGCTTGATGTCATTCGAGGCATCGCCGAGCAAACCAACTTGCTGGCGTTAAATGCGGCAATTGAAGCAGCGCGAGCTGGTGAATTGGGGCGCGGTTTTTCTGTCGTTGCTGACGAAGTGCGAAGCCTCGCCAATCGCACGCAGGAGTCCACCGAAGAAATTGCCGCCATTATTAAGAACCTGCAAGACAGTACCGGCACCATTGCTGAAATGATGGGCGAGTGTAAGCAATCAGGAGAGGTCAGCGCCGAGCTCGCCAGTGGCGTTGGCGATGCCCTGCATTCCATCTTGCAGTCAATGTCTGGCATTGTCGATATGAATACCCAAATCGCCACAGCCACTGAGCAGCAAAGTCTGGTGTCAGCGGAAGTGACTCGCAATATTCAACGGATCCGCGATATTGCCGAATCCACCAGCACCGAGTCCGAACAAAGTGTTGCTGTCGCTCACGAAGTCAGTGAGCAATCGGAAAACTTACGTCAGCAGGTTAGTCAATTCAAAGTGAGTTAGGCGTTGTCGTCGAATTTGACTTGAATCGGGATTTGCAGCGCTTGCTTGGTCGCACAGCGCTGCCGATAGTCGGCCCATAGCGCATCTTTGTCGCGACTCAGGCGGTACAACCAATCCCACGAATAAATCCCTGAGTCATGGCCGTCATCAAAGATCAGGCGCACGGCATAATGACCCACCGCCTGAGCATCAAGAATTTTTACCTCGGATTTGCCTTCAACCAAGATGGGATTGCCGTGCTGCTGCACTTCCGCTGATGGCGAGTGGACACGGAGAAATTCAGCTTCGAGCGAAGCGGTCAAGCCATCGTTAAAGGTCAGAGCCAATAGTTGGCTCTGACGATGTAGTTTAATGGCTGTCGCTCTGATTTGACTCATGGCTCGCTCAAGTGATTACAGAATGAAGCGGCTTAGATCTTCGTCTTCAATCAGTTCATCGAGGTAGCGATTAACATAGTCAGCGTCAATGACGATGGTTTCACCGTTGTGATCGGACGCTTTATACGAAATCTCTTCCATCAATCGCTCCATCACCGTATGCAGTCGGCGTGCACCGATGTTTTCGGTGCGCTCATTGACTTGCCAAGCGGCTTCTGCGATGCGCTGGATCCCCGATTGTTCAAACTGAATAGTAACCCCTTCGGTGGCCATCAGCGCTTGGTATTGCTCCGTCAATGACGCACTTGGCTCAGTCAGAATGCGAACAAAGTCGTCGGTGCTCAAGGCCGATAATTCCACCCGAATCGGCAAACGACCTTGCAGCTCAGGGATCAAATCCGACGGCTTGGCCATCTGGAATGCGCCAGATGCGACAAACAAAATGTGGTCAGTCTTGACCATGCCATGCTTAGTGCTGATGGTGCTGCCCTCAACCAGCGGCAACAAATCACGCTGCACACCTTCGCGGCTGACATCTGGGCCAGAGGCGCTGTCGCTGCGCTTACAAATTTTGTCGATCTCATCGATAAACACTATGCCGTGTTGCTCAACGGCGTTAAGCGCCTTTTGTTTGAGATCTTCTTGATTAACCAGCTTGGCCGCTTCTTCTTCGGTCAGCGCTTTGAAAGCATCTTTCACTTTCAATTTCTTCATCTGACTATGGGTGCCGGACATGTTTTGGAACAAGCCCTGCAGCTGATTGGTCATTTCTTCCATACCCGGTGGCGCCATGATTTCAACGCCGGCTTGGGGTTGCGACACTTCGATTTCGATCTCTTTATCATCTAAATCGCCTTCGCGCAGTTTTTTGCGGAAAATTTGCCGAGTGGAGGACGTATCCGGTTTGCCATCATCACCCCAACCTTCTTTGGGTGGTGGCAGCAAGGCATCAAGAATGCGGTCTTCGGCCGCTTCTTCGGCGCGAAACTTATTCTTGTTCATCTCTTGCTCTTTGACCATTTTGACGGCCATATCGGTCAAATCGCGAATGATCGAATCGACTTCCTTACCGACATAGCCCACTTCGGTAAATTTAGTCGCTTCCACTTTGATGAACGGCGCATTGGCGAGTTTCGCCAAACGACGAGCAATTTCAGTTTTACCGACACCCGTGGGGCCGATCATCAGAATATTTTTCGGAGTCACTTCCTGACGCAGCGCTTCTGGCAACTGCATCCGGCGCCAGCGATTTCGCAAAGCAATGGCAACGGCTCGCTTGGCGTCTTGCTGACCAATAATGTGAGCGTCCAACTCGTGGACAATTTCGCGGGGAGTCATCTCAGACATAACAGCTTCCTAGTAAAACCAGCGAGGCAGGATCAGTAATCCAGCTGCTCGATGGTTTGGAATTGGTTGGTGTAAACACAGATATCGCCAGCAATTTTAAGGCTCTTCTGGACAATCTCGTCAGCGCCCAGCTCGGTGTTCTCTAACAAAGCGGTCGCGGCTGCTTGGGCAAACGAGCCACCCGAACCGATGGCGATCAAATCGTGCTCCGGCTGCACCACATCACCATTGCCGGTGATGATCAATGACGCGGTATGATCGGCCACGGCGAGTAGTGCTTCGAGTTTGCGCAGCATGCGGTCGGTGCGCCAGTCCTTAGCGAGCTCGACCGCAGCACGAGTCAGGTGGCCCTGATGCATTTCCAGCTTGCTTTCGAAGCGCTCGAACAGGGTAAAAGCGTCGGCGGTGCCGCCGGCAAAACCGGCCAGAACTTTGTCGTTGTAAAGGCGGCGAACCTTCTTGGCATTGCCTTTCATTACGGTATTGCCCAGCGAAACCTGGCCATCACCGCCAATCACAACTTTGCCATTGCGACGAACAGAAACAATCGTGGTCACAGGCGTTCTCCTAAATTATACGGTTAACTGCAAGATAGGGGCGCCTGAAGGATTTTCAAGGGATGATGGCCAGATCGACCATCACCAATACCAGATTTTACAACCTCGCACGGACGCGCGTTGCAATGCATGGCGGTCTTTTTCTGCCAATCGTTTGGTCTTGTAAGGCCCGAGGATCACCTTGTACCAAACGCCATTAGAGCCTTCTGCGCGGCGCACTTCGGAACTCAAACCTTGGAACGCAATTTTTGCTTTTAGTTCTTCCGCCTGACTTTGGAGGCGGAACGAACCACATTGCATCAAATAAGGACGGGTTTGCTCTGGCGCTTCTGGCACATCGACTTCGACTTCCTTCGTCTCCAGCTCTTCAATAAAGCTCCACCGTTCTTCTGGCTTTTCCGGAATCGCTTCGGCTGGCTTACTGGTGGTGCTGTGTTGCTCTTGAGCTGGCTGTTGCTCAACCCGTTCGGCGCTGCCTTTAATCTGGCTCAAGCCATAACCAAAGGCCGCAATAAGCGCCACAATGATGACGAGGCGAACCCAAGGCAACTGCACTTGAGCACCATTGCCGCGCGCCTGATTGGCTCGCGGGGTGTTTCTACTGTTGCTCCGCGCCGGTTTCTTTTTCGGCGCAGGCTTCCGCTTGGCGTAATCTCTTGGCATAAAACAGCGACCAGTGAATCAAAGTTTCAATCGGAAACGGCAGTTACATCCGCGCCAACGTAGCAATGCCGAGCAAGCCCAAACCAAGCTTCAAGACTTTAGCGGTAGCGCCACAGAGCAACAAACGGCTGGCGCGAACATCGTCAGCAACGCCGTCTTTGTTCACAGGGCAAGCTTCATAGAAGCTCATGAACTGGCCTGCCAATTCGTATAGGTAGGTACATAGCAAATGTGGCGAGGTTTTCGCTGCAACATTGTTCACCACATCGCTGAATTGAGTCAGCTTCTGCGCCAATGCCTGCTCTGCGGCTTCATTAAGCTGCGGCGAACCGGTGAGGCTGTCACCATCAACGCCTGCTTTGCGGAAAATCGATTGAATACGGGTATAAGCGTACTGTAAATAAGGCGCGGTATTGCCTTCAAACGACAACATGTTGTCCCAGTCGAAAATGTAATCCGTGGTGCGGTTCTTCGACAAATCAGCATACTTCACCGCGGCCATGGCAACCGCCGTGGCAATTTCCGCACGCTCATCATCGGCTAGATCCTGGTTCTTTTCAGCAATCAGGGCATTGGCACGCTCTTCTGCTTCATCCAGTAAATCAACCAACTTCACCGTGCCGCCGGAACGGGTTTTAAATGGCTTACCATCTTTGCCGAGCATCATGCCGAACGCACAGTGCTCCAGTGAGACTTGCTCTGGCACATAGCCCGCTTTGCGCGCAATGGTCCAAGCTTGCTGTAGGTGCATGGCTTGGCGCGAGTCAATGAAATACAGCACACGGTCAGCACCGAGCTCAGCAACCCGATATTTGGCACAAGCGATATCCGTGGTGGTGTACAGATAACCGCCATCTTTCTTCCGAATAATGACGCCCATGGCATCACCATCTTTACCTTTGTATTCGTCGAGGAACACCACCATGGCGCCAGCATCTTCAACCGCTAAACCTTGCGCCGCCAAATCATCAACAATGGCAGGCAACATGTCGTTGTAGAGGCTTTCGCCCATCACGTCTTTGTCGCTCAGCGAAACATTGAGGCGATCATAATTGCGCTGGTTTTGCTCCATGGTGATATCAACCAGCTTGCGCCACATGGTTTGACAGTACTCATCACCGCCTTGCAATTTCACCACGTAATTGCGCGAGCGCTCGGCAAACGCTTCGTCTTCGTCATAGTGCTTCTTGGCTTCGCGGTAGAAGGCTTCCAGATCCGATAACTCCATATCTGACGCTTGTTCATTCTGCACTATTTCCAGATAAGCGATCAGCATGCCGAACTGGGTACCCCAGTCGCCAATATGGTTGGCGCGGACGACTTTGTGGCCAAGGAATTCCAGTGTCCGTGTGACGGCATCACCAATCACAGTGGAACGGATATGGTGAACCGCCATTTCCTTAGCGACATTCGGCGCCGAATAATCAACCACCACAGTCTGCGGAGTCGCAGCCAATTGCACGCTGGCGTGCTCATCGGCCAGTAATTGGCTGATTTGATCGGCCAGATGGTCTGGGTTAATGAAGAAGTTGATAAAGCCCGGACCCGCGATCTCGATCTTGCTGATTGCAGCATGTTCTGGCATCAGCTCAATAATCTGTTGTGCCAACTGACGCGGATTGGACTTGGCAGGCTTTGCCAGCATCATCGCCAAATTAGTAGCGAAGTCGCCGTGACTCTTGTCTTTGGTGCGATCAATCTGTAGTCGAGGCTCCAAATCAGCAGGCAGAGTTCCTGCTTGTTTCATTTGCGAGACAGTTTCGAGCAACAGGGTTTCAATAATCGCTTTCATAATAACAATAAGTCCGGAATGGTTAATGACGCATCAGGGTGCAAGCGGCAAATTGTAAACCGCTCAGCGGGTATATTTCTACCTGCACTTGGATATTCCTCAGGCAAGTTGATCTCTGGCTTCAACAACTCGTAGTAAAAACCAGAGTTATGGCAATTCCTATGGTGTTTACAAGGTCAAGCAGAGCATGAAGCAAGAACAAGAATTCGCACTTTTTCCACTCACTGCCCACGTCTTACCGGGCGGCAAACTGCCGTTGCGAATTTTCGAGCCCAGATATGTCCGAATGGTTCGCGATGCGGCGGCGGGCGGGCGACCGTTTTGCATGTGCATGCTCGATGTCAAAGCCAAGCCGCAAACCATGATGAACATGTACCCGCTCGCCACCGAGGTGGCCATTGTTGACTTTGACCAACTGCCCGATGGCATGCTCGGGATTACTGTGCAAGGTCTCAGGAAGCGCCGTTTAGATCGAGTTTGGGTTGAACAAGATGGTTTAAAAGTGGCAGAGACCAGCATTGTTCCCGAATGGCCAAAACAAGGGTTATCATTAACTCAGCATAAAATTGTCGAGCAGTTACATCGCCTCTACCAAGACAATGAAAGCTTACAAGGTCTGCAACTGGATTTTCACGATAACGACGCCAGCTGGCTGTGTCAGCGCTGGCTAGAGTTATTGCCGATGGACCCCAACGACAAACAACTATTAATAGAACAACCCGATTGCACCGCCGCATTAGCGTTTTTGGAGCAAGCAATCAGGACCACAGGAGAGTCATAGTGATCACTAAACCCGGCAATTTGCTGAAATCAATCGCCCTTATCGGCGCCATGGTCAGTTTCACTGCCAGCGCCGCTTCGTGCCCAGACACACTGAAGTTCGTCAAACGCAAACTAAACAGCTCGGAGACAGTCAACCTTTGTACCGAATACAGTGGCAAGACCCTGCTGATCGTCAATACCGCCAGCTACTGTGGCTTTACGCCCCAGTTCAAAGGTCTCGAGAAGCTCTATGCCGATTACAAAGATAAAGGCTTGGTGGTGTTGGGATTCCCCAGCCATGACTTTAATCAGGAAGATGATGACGAAGGCAAAACCGCGGAATTGTGCGAACTGACCTACGGCGTCAAATTCCCAATGTTCGAACCCATGCCGGTCAGAGGTGATGACGCTGACCCGCTCTATCGCAAATTAGCAGCGCAAGCGGGTGAGGCGCCAAAGTGGAACTTCCATAAATACGTAGTCAATCGTGAAGGCAAGGTTGTGGCGTCGTTTAGCGCCATGACCAAGCCCGACAGTGACGATATGATCGAAGCGATCGAATCGGCGATCTAGAGCCTGTTGATCTTTGCTGCCGCAACTGCCGCTTCGATAGCGGCAGTTTTGTTTTTAACGACCGAAGATATGCATTCGGAGCAAATTATCAATAGGATCACTTTCGCCGCAACTTTTCTTCATTTTGCGATCAATTCCTAAATTTTATCGACGTGTTCACTAATTATCTTGCCTAGCCGTGATCGTCATCCTGAGCCCCACCGTTAATCAACTTGCACCCAGACGATAACAAGGACTCACCACCATGAAAGTCACCAAATCACTCTTAGCTGTTGCCGTAACCTCTTTACTCGCCGCTTCGCTTTCCGGTTGCGGAGGTAGCAGTAATGGCTCGACCGTCAGCTCAATCAACGAACCAGAATACGCTTACCTACGTGTCTTCCACGCTGCGCCTGACGCGCCAGCGGTCAACGTATGGCTCAACGGCGCGCCAGCATTAGAAGGCGTTGATTACCAAGTAAGCTCTGGCGCAATTCAAGTGCCAGCCGGGACCCACACCGTGCAAGTCGACGCGATTTTAGCTGATGGCTCAACCCTCACGGTTATCCCAGCCACAGAGTTAATGCTTGATGCCGATACCGAGTACAACGTGGTTGCCACCGGTAAGGCCGCACTCATTGGTAGTGGCGATGCAATGGCATTTGGCCCGCAAATCATTGCGCGTCCCGCGTTGATGCCGGAAGGAGCTCGTGTGCAAGTGATGCATGCTTCGCCGGATGCGCCCATGGTTGATGTCTTCATCACCGCGCCAGGCGATGACCTCAGCACCGCCATGCCATTCGCCGACAATGTCAGCTTCCCAATGGCGACCGATGCCATTGAAGTGCCGGCGGGCAGTTATCAAGTCCGGATCACCTTGCCTGACGATCCATCTGTTGTGGTGTTTGATTCAGGCACCGTCGATGTCCCTGCCGGCTCTGACTGGTTCGTGGCAGCAGTGACTAACACCGATGCCGGTAGCTCGCCGGTCAATTTGCTCGTCGATGCGGCCAGCGCTTCACTGGTAGTGCGCGATGCGGCGATGGAAGCAGATATTCGTGTCGCCCATACTATCAGCGATGCGCCAGCGGTTGATGTGTGGATCAATGGCGGCGCCCCAGCAATGGATAGTCCACTGTACAACGTCGCGTTCAAAGACTTTACCGATTACCTGATGGTACCAGCTGGTGACTACCGCTTCGATGTCGGCGTCAATGGCACCGATCCTGTGGTCGTGGTGGATGCGCTTGGTCTCGACGCCAGTCTGATGCCAGCCTACAAATACACGGCGCTGGCGATCGGTAATCTCGCTGATGGCATGGCCAACGATGAACTGTTCGTGGTGATGGATGAAAACACGCGTCGAGTCGCGACCGAAGCAAAACTCCGCGCCATTCACGCCTCAACCCTAGCTGGCGATGTTGATATTTATGTCAGCGCAGATGCAACCCCATCAAGTGACGATGTCATTTTGACCGGCGTGCCTTATAAAGGCGACAGCACCGTATTGTCGGTCACGCCAGGCATGGCTTATGTCATGGTGACGCCAGCTGGCGATCCGGGCACGATCGCTATTGGGCCAGCAGAACTGCCGCTTGAAGGTGGCACTTTGACAACTTTAGTGGCCATTGATGATCCAATGTCGGCAACTGGCGTATCAGTCATTAGTTTGGATGATTAGTTGTTGATAGCCGAGCCCTTCGGGGCTCGGTCAACACCATAGGAGTCAGGATGTCATCAGCACCGAGTAGCGTTTGTGGTTATACTGCCAACACTTCTCCTTTAGTGTCGGGCCAGATGAAACCGCAACCAGAAGCAAAATCGAAGTCGCCAGAAAATGATGGTCAGCGTTGGAAGGATGCGCTGGTTCAAATCGCCGAAAACAAGTGCCGCAAACATTACGCCGCCTTGTTCAATCATTTCGCGCCACGGTTGAAAATGTTTGCCATTCGCTTATGCGACGGCAATGAAGCAGTCGCTCTGGAGCTGGTGCAGGACACCATGATGACGGTTTGGCAAAAAGCCCATTTGTACAACGCCGGAAAAGGCGCTGCGTCAACTTGGATTTATACCATCGCTCGTAACCTACGATACGACCAGTTGCGCAAAGCCAGCAGTAAAGCTGACGTGATTAGCGCTGAAGACCTATGGCCGGTATTAGAAGCAGAAGCCGACGAAGGCCGCAGTCAACCGGATCATTTGGTGTTGCAACTACAACTGGAAAAGTACTACGACGCGTTATCGCCAGCTCAAATGGAGGTGATCCGCAAAGTGTATTTAGAAGATAAGCCGCAGCAACAAGTGGCCGATGAGTTAAACATCCCGTTAGGCACAGTGAAATCTCGTATACGGTTAGCAGTGCAGAAGCTACAAGAAAAAATTGAGGCTAACGATTATGATTAAAAGCCACCCAAGCAGCGATTTATTGCGCGCCTTTGTCGGCGGAGAGCTACCGCCCGCGCTAGCGCTTTGCGTTTCTGCCCATGTCGATATGTGTCGCTTGTGCCAACAACAAGTAAAAGCAATTGAACTGGAATTAGCAGCAGAGATTGAGCAACAGCCAGAGCCAACCGCAGACGTCGAGTTATCCGCTGATTTGTCAGCCATGATGGCAGCGATTCTCGACAGCGATCCGGCGCCAGTCGAAACCGCCAGCCTTGCCCGTGAACACAGCAAGCCCAAGCACATTCGCTGGCAGCAAAGTAAGTTCTTGTTACCCCGAGCACTGCAGCGTCAAATGTGCGATCAGCCCGAGTTAGTGGCGGGTGATAATTGGCGTCAGTTGGGCAAGCTGTGGCGAGGCCGACTCGCAGAACATGACGCCTGGCGGACTAGTTTCTATTACATTGAGCAGGGTGGTGAGATCCCAGAGCACACCCACAAAGGCCGCGAAATCACCTTGGTGCTGTCGGGCAGTTTTGTCGACGGTGATGAGGTTTACCAAGAAGGTGACTTTATCTATCGCGATGGCGACCACACCCACAAACCAGGTGCCAGCTCGACTGAGGACTGCTTGTGTTTCACCGCAGTCGAAGCGCCATTGCACTTCACCAGTGGAGCCACCCGCTTGCTCAACCCGTTAGGCAAGTTGTTGTACTAATTGCCTTAAACGGTGTCGTGGGGATCGACATCAACATGCCACCGCACCACTTGGGCGAGCTTAGAGCCTTCTATCTCGCCCAGTGTTTGGTTGAGCAGCTGCTGAATCGCTGATTTTTGTGGTGCCAGCAAAGCCAGTTGCCAACGATAACGCCCTGCTTTGCGCACCATGGCGCACGGTCCCGGCGCCATTACGATGACGCCACCCTTGTCGTTTACGCCTCTGGCGGCTTCCGATAGTACAGACTCCGCCGACGCCAGAAACTCAGCCACCTTGGTTTCATCATTCGCTTCAGCTCGAATGATGGCGATGGCCGCATAGGGCGGTAATTGCGCTTGTTTACGCTCTGCGAGCAACGCTTGCGCGACTTGCTGATAACCTTCGGTTTGAAGTTGTTGTACCCAAGGATGATCGGGGTAGTGGGTTTGCAGCAAAACCTGCGCCTGCTGACCCGCTCTGCCGGCGCGGCCAGAAACCTGAGTGAGAAGCTGACACATTCGCTCTCCGGCGCGAAAATCACTGCTAAACAGCGCGCCATCAACATCGGCAATGATCACTAAGGTGACATCGGCAAAATCATGGCCTTTGGCCAGCATTTGAGTCCCTACCAAAATTCGATAGTGACCCCGCTGAACATCGGCGACTAGGTTTTCAAAGGCATCTTTACGGCGTGTTGAGTCGCGATCGATGCGCACCACGGGATATTGCGGAAACTGCGCCTGCAAGGCCTCTTCGAGTTGCTCGGTACCCTGACCAACCGGCACCAATTGAGTGCTACCACATGAATCACATTGATGTGGCACTGGGCGCTCAACTTGGCAATGGTGACACACCAGTCGGCGAAATCCTTTATGCCATGTGAATGGCCGATTGCAGCGCTGACACTCGGCAAACCAACCACACTCATGACACAGCAAGACAGGTGAAAAGCCACGACGATTCAAAAACACCAGCACTTGGTTGTTGTCTTGCAGATGCTGTTCCATGGCGTTGATGATGGGCGCAGACAAAGGACCGCTCATGACTTGCTGACGCATATCGATGGCCGCAATTTGGGGAAGCTGGCCGCCCGCTGCGCGCTCGGTCAGAGTCAAGTGTTGATAGCGACCGGCTTCAACGTTGGCCAATGATTCAAAGCTCGGCGTGGCGGAACCTAATAACAGCGGCACTTGCTCATTTCTGGCCCGCATCACCGCCAAATCACGCGCCTGATAACGAAAGCCATCTTGCTGCTTATAGCTGCCATCATGCTCTTCATCGACCACAATTAAGCCCAAATTCGCCATCGGCGTAAAAATAGCCGAGCGAGTACCAAGTAATACCGGTAGCTCTCCGGTTCGCGCTGCTTGCCAAGCAGCCAGTCGCTCACTGTCGTTCAGCCCAGAATGAACCAGACCAATCCGAACCCCGAGATGATTGCGAAAACGGCTCAAGGTTTGCGGCGTCAGACCAATTTCAGGCACCAGCACCAAGACTTGCTTGCCCTTGGCAATCACTTGCGCCATGACATCAAGGTAAACCCGAGTTTTGCCTGAGCCGGTAATGCCCTCAAGCAAGCTGACCGAAAATCCCTGCAAGCGCGAACATAAGGCGGTAATAGCAATACTTTGCTCGGTAGTTGCCGGCGGTTGAGTCGGCTGACAACACGCGGATTCATTCAAGGCGCTCAGCGGCGCGGGTTCAATCCAGCCCTTTTTCGCCACCGCTTGAATGGTGGCGCCAGTCACGCCTTGAGCACTCAGCGTTGCCCGTTCCTGAGCTCCGGCTTTCAGCAACTCCAATAACTGCCATTGCTTGGGCGCTCGCTTGGTCGACTGACTATCTTGCGCCGCTCCGGCCTCAGTGAGCTGCCAAACTTCAATATCAGCACTGTTGGGTTGCTCACCCAAACGCAACTTCTTCGGCAAAGCGTGACTGAGCACTTCGCCAATCGGATGTTGATAATAGCGCCCTGCCCATTTAAATAAGTCGAGCAAGGATGGCGGCCAAATCGGCGTCTGATCAAACACCTCATCAATCGCCTTTAATTGCTCAACGGGCCATTCGCTGTGATCGCTTTCGCCCACCACAATACCGATCATCATGCGGCGACCAAAGGGCACTCTAACCCGACCACCAACAACGATTTGTTGCTCGGGATGAGGTAAATAATCAAAGATTCGCCGCATCGGTACCGGCAAAGCAACATGAATAAAGCGAAGGTCTGACACGAACAAAATCACGCTATTTTGGAATAGCGCAAGCTTACCATGGTTCACCCAGCGCAGTGGAACCGAGCCAAGCCAAACTAAAATTGGTTAAAAAGTTAGCAATTGGGCTTGATCCCGCACCACAACTGCTTTACCATTCGCGCCCCAAACAGAAGTAACTAAACCACGTGTGGTGTCTGACTCCGGGTTGGATAGCGACACGGCCTGATAATTGAGGTTTTCCATGCAACAAGGTATTCACCCTGAATACGCTGAAGTAACAGCAACTTGCTCTTGTGGTAACACAATCAAGACTCGCTCTACTTTAGGTAAAGATTTCCACATCGACGTATGTAGCTCTTGCCACCCGTTCTACACTGGTAAGCAGAAAGTTCTGGATTCTGGCGGACGCGTTGATCGCTTCAAAAAGCGTTTCGGCGCTTTGGGCAAGAAGTAATATTCTTGCACCAGCAGAAAAAGGCGCCGGATGGCGCCTTTTTTGTTTGTCCGCCCCGTACTGAAATCCTTACCCACTGAGCGTCGTCGGAACAAAACATCATGAGTCTATCGCGTGTTATTCTTTTTGCTGGTTTGGTGCTTTCCTATCATGCCTTTGGCCAGATGCTCGACTGCCTGCCACAAGGCGCCGCGCAGCAAGTCACCATGGCGCAACTCCACGATGGCGATACCATTACCCTAACCGACGGCCGCCGCATCCGCTTTACCGGCATCGACACCCCAGAGCTTGACCACAAGCAGCCTTCGCGCAACGAACCCTATGCCTTACAAGCGCGCAACCGCCTCGACCAGCTGATTGACGATAAACCTCTGAGCATGGTTGTCGATCGTCGCCCGCGCGATCGTCACGGCCGCACCCTTGCCCACTTAGTCAATCATCAAGGTAAAAACATCAACCAGCAGTTACTACTTGGCGGTTATGCCAAGCTGATGGTGATTGGTGATAACGACTTGTGGCGCTGCTACAACATGGCCGAGTGGATTGCCCGTCGCGATAAGCGAGGCTTGTGGCAACTTGCAGCGAATCAGCCATTGGCGGTCAGCCAAATCAACCGGCCTTCAAAGCGATGGCGCGAATACCGCGGCACCGTGACCAAATTTCAACGCAACCAAAATCACAGCTGGTGGCTACTTGATAACAAACTGTGGGTCGGCGGGGAAAACCAAGTCATCGAGCAATTGCTGATCCCAGCCAACCCGTCGGTGGCTGGCGAAGATTGGATTGTCCGCGGTGTGTTGTATGAGTCCTACGGCAAATGGCGAATTCGCTTAAACCACAGCTCACAGGTTATTCGCATTGATGAAATGGAGCGCTGGGTTGATAAGGTTAAGCCAGACTAAGATCTGTTGCTCGGAGCTTACAAACCAAGTTGGCTAAGTGATGGGTAATCATCCGGCCGAACATCGCCATCCCAAGTAAGCAAACGCTCACTTTCGGCGATTGATAAATCATTGATGCTGGCGATCCGTCGTTGCATCAAGCCTTGTGGGTTAAATTCCCAGTTCTCGTTGCCATAAGAGCGGTACCAATTGCCTGAGTCATCATGCCACTCATAAGCAAAACGAACCGCGATGCGATTGTCGGTGAAAGCCCATAATTCCTTACACAAACGGTAATCCAGCTCTCGTTGCCATTTACCGCTAAGAAACGCCTCAATCTGCTGCCGACCTTGAATAAACTCGGAACGATTGCGCCACACCGAATCCGCACTGTAGGCCAAAGCCACGGCGGCAGGATTTTTTCGATTCCAAGCATCTTCCGCTTTACGCACTTTTATCGCCGCCGAGGTGGCATCGAAAGGCGGAAATGGTGGCCGAGATTCGTCAGTCATTGCGCTCTCCTTGTGGTTTGGCTGCCATTGGCAGCCAATACCCTTTACTTATTTTGTTGTGGTTATGGCGGGATCATCACCAAGATTTATATGGCAGGAACTTACCGTTTAGCGTCAGTAACACTCGGTCGCCTTTGGGATCTTCGATTTTGTCCACTTCCATCGAGAAATCGATGGCACTCATGATGCCGTCACCAAATTTCTCCTGAATCACTTCTTTGAGGGTTTCGCCATAAACCCCAACCACTTCGTACAGCCGGTAAATTAAAGGATCCGTCGGCACGGCCTGATCCCAAATTTTGGTTGGAAAGGCAATCAACGCCGTGGTGACTTCCTCGCCCAGCCCTAAGTAGCTGCTGATGGCGGCGGCTTTTTCAGGCGGCGCGCTATTCATGCCAAGACAAGCCGATGCCAGCCACACTGGCGACATATTCAAATCGACCCCCATCTTTTCCCAACTTAGGTTTAACTGGGTCTTAGCGGCTACGATGGCATCAGTCATTTGTTCTTTATTCATAAATTGCTCCTTGTTGTTCAACAACATCAGGTCAAAACAAAGTTATGCAGCGGGCTGCTCCGACTCACTTGCAACAAGCTTGATGTCGGTAGGTTCGGGTTCATCGGTCATATCATCCGTTGGATCGACAATCACAGGGCTATTGTCTGACGATTCGCGCAACGCCAGTTCGCCCGAGCGATTGACGAGGAAATCAACCAAATGATTGCGGATCTTGTAGTAGCCAGGGTGCTCGATGATGTTTGAGCGCTGGCGCGGGCGCGGTAAGTTGATGGTCACTGACTCGGCAATTTTCGCTTCAGGACCATTGGTCATCAGCAACACCCGATCGGCCAGCAAAATGGCTTCATCGACATCATGGGTGATCATAAACACGGTCTGCTGCGACTCCGACCAGATCTTGATTAGTTCGTCTTGAATAATGCCTCGGGTGAGCGCATCAAGCGCGCCAAAGGGTTCATCCAGCAACAACAACTTCGGTTGGGTGGCAAAGGCCCGCGCAATACTGACTCGCTGGCGCATGCCACCCGATAGCTGTGATGGTTTGCGGTCCATCGTTGTCGACAGGCCGACCATTTCCAAGTACTTCTTGCTGTGCGCCTCGACCTGCTCCGCCGACCAGCTTGGAAAACGCGCACGGACCCCGAAGTTGACGTTTTGCAGCGCACTTAACCACGGCATCAGACTGTAATTCTGAAATACCACACCGCGGTCTAAGCTGGGCCCCGCTACTTCTTTACCTTCCATGATGACGCCGCCAGATGACGCTTCGTCTAACCCGGCCAGCACGTTAAGAATGGTCGACTTGCCGCAGCCCGAATGGCCAATAATGCAAACAAATTCGCCTTTCTCTAGGGCAATATTGACGTCCTTGAAGACCACCAAATCCGGCCCTTTGTTGGGGCTTGGGTAGGCTTTACTCAGGCCTTCGACCGATACCAAAGGTTTTTTATCTGTCATGGGCTACTCCTCGTAAGCGACCAAGCGGGAAACAGCTGACAACGCCATGTCCAACAGCATGCCCACCACGCCGATCATCAAAATGGAGAAGATCACGCTGTTTAAATCCAGGTTGTTCCACTCGTTCCACACGTAGTAGCCGATGCCGGTTCCACCCACCAGCATCTCTGCGGCAACAATCACCAGCCAAGCAATACCAATGGAGATCCGCATTCCCGTCAGAATGGTTGGCGCGGCAGCCGGCAGAATCACACTCCAAGCAGTTCGCCATGGGCTGAGCTCATGGGTTTGCGCCACTCGGATCCAATCGCTGCGAACATTGGCCACGCCAAAGGCGGTGTTAATTAACATTGGCCAAATCGAACAAATGAAAATCACAAAGATCGCCGACTGTTCCGAGTCTTTGATGATGAACAATGCCAATGGCATCCAAGCCAAGGGCGAGATCGGCCTTAACACCTGAATAAACGGATTGAGTGCTCGGTACATCAACGGCGACATACCAATGACAAAACCGAGCGGAATGGCAATCAACGCCGCTGCAAAATAGCCGGTCAGCACCCGATAGAGCGAGTAGGCCAACTGAATGCCGATGCCTTTATCATTTGGGCCTGCATCGTAAAAAGGATTGCTCAACTCCTGCCACGCCAAAGCCAACACTTGCGATGGCGGCGGCACCCGAGCCTGATCGTCAGCGCCACCCATTAACAACTCAAACTCGGTTAGCGCTTCCGATGCTTCAGGAGGCTGGTTCATCGCCTCCCACAGCCCCAGCAAAACCGCGAGAAACACTAGTGCAACAACAGTCGCTCGCATGTTCAATGACATCATTAACCCCTTTTGATGGCAAAGCTGTTGACGTAACCTTCCGGATCTCGGTAATCGAAGGGCTTGCCCATGATGGTGTAGTTCTCATAGGTTTTGCTCGGCGCTTCGTAGCCAAGATCTTTCATCACTTTGGCGGTATCCGAAGCAACGTAGACCTGCTCAGCAATGCCTTTGTAATCAATATCACCATCGACATAACCCCAGCGTTTCATCTGCGTCAGGATCCATACCGCCATCGAATGCCACGGGAATGGGTCAAAATCGATCCGATCAGGGACGTCATAAACCTTCTTCTCCAAGCCATCCACATAACGGCCGGTCAGCACCTGGCGAATCACTATCTCGGGCTGGTTGAGGTAGTTCTTTGGTGCAATTGCGGCAGAAATTTCGCTGCGGTTTGCCGGGTCGGCCGAATAGTGGGTTGCATCGACAATGGCGCGGAACAATGCGGTATAAGTGTTCGGCATCTCAGTGGCAAACTTCTGGCTACAAGCAAACGCACAGCATGGGTGCCCTTCCCAAATATCTTTGGTCAGGGTGTGAATGAAGCCAACTTTCTCGTACACCGCGCGCTGGTTAAATGGGTCCGGCGACAGGTAACCATCGAGGTTGCCCGCGCGCAGGTTGGCGACCATTTCTGGTGGCGGGACCACGCGAATTTGAATGTCTTTATCTGGATCAAGACCGAATTCAGCGACGTAGTAGCGCAGCAAGAAGTTGTGCATGGAATAGTCAAACGGCACGCCAAACTTAAAGCCCTTCCATTGCTTCGGATCGCGCTTATCTTTGTGTTTGTTGTGCAGCACAATGGCTTGGCCATTAATGTTTTCTACCGCCGGCATGATGTAGGGCGTCGCAGTAGAGCCTGCGCCCATGGTCATTGCCAATGGCATTGGCGTCAGCATGTGCGATGCATCGTATTCGCCATTTAATGACTTATCGCGAGCAACCGCCCAACCCGCGGTTTTGATCACATCAACATCCAATCCGTACTTGGAATAGAAGCCCATCGGGTGGGCCATGATAATTGGCGTGGCACAAGTAATCGGCACAAAGCCAATGTTAAGTTTGGTTTTCTCGAGCTGACCGATGCCATCTTTTACCGCGGCCTTCACTTTATCGAGCGGTAAAATGGAGCCCAGTGCCGCGGCTAAAGTACCGCCACCCACCATGCGAATAAATTGGCGACGGCTCTGATCATGATGACCAAACATGCCGCGGACGATGGCGCTTTCCACTGCCCGATCCATGATGTCTTCTTGCGTCATTGCCGCTTGTTGACTGGCTTTTTGTTCAGGCTTAACTGACTGGCGAGCTTGCTGATCATATTGATCACCATAGGCTTCAAGCGCCTCTGTCCGCTGTTTGTCGCTCAGTTGCGGTTGGCGTTGCAGTTGGCAATCCATACAATCGCAATCGATGGTGTGCGTCAGTCCGACTTTGTGATCAAAAGGGTTTCCTAAGCTTTTGATGGCCATGCCGTATTTCTCCCTTTGAAAGTACTGTGATTAATTGGCTTGGAAACAAAGCACCAGAGTTGTGCTTGAGCCATTCACTGCACCTAAAACTGCAGCAAAAATGGTCGTTACGCGGCTCGACTGACGGTTAGCGCCCCGTGAATAAGTCGAGTTCGCTGGCCTTGTTCCCTACGCCAGAGTGAGTTGCAAAGACAGAACCAACTTTTCAAAACATGCTTAACTAATTGTTTTTAATTAATTTAATGAGAAATCAAAGGCTCTAGATATGGCTACGAAATTTCGTAGAACACGAAAACTCGTAGTTGCGACCACGACATTTCGTAGTGATTGGCGTAAAAATTGAAATGCAATTCAATATGGACCCTTGTGCGCTCCAACGAGCAGAGCAGTTGATGGCAACAATTGAACAAATCGCTTTTTGGAATTCTCCCGTACCCCAGTTGATGGTGTGCCCCGTATCAAACCTGATTGAAGCGGCCAATAAGTCTGCTTGCCAATTGCTGCAGGTGCCTTTAGCCGAGCTAAAACAGACCCATGCCAGTAGCTGGTTTAATCACTGCTTTACCCAATTAGTGGTATTCACTCAGGAAACCATGATGAATGGCCACGCTTGGTCAGATACCTTGAGCGTCAAAATCGCCGAGCAAGAAACACCCATCACGCTTGAAACACTGGCCAGTCAGGTTGAGCTGGAAGGTCGGCAGATGATTCAGTTTGTTTTTCAGGATGTTGAAAAAATCGACCGCAATCGAGTCCAATCTGACGCCGAGCGCCACTACCGCTCTGGGATTGGTCAATGGCAGCGAATGGCGCGCATTTTTCAGGACTTTGAACGCGAAAATCAGCTTATTCTTGATGCTGCTGGCGAAGGTATTTATGGCGTTGATGCCAATGGCCAAGCCACCTTTATTAACCCTGCTGCCGAGCGGATCTTAGGCTTTCGAGGCGAGGAGTTGATTGGTCGTAATATTCACACCGCCATTCACTATAAACATTGCAACGGCAACCATTATCACGTTGAAGACTGCCCGATTTATGCCGCTTTTCAGGAAGGAGAAGTGCGTCAGGTAGATGACGACGTATTCTGGTCAAAATCCGGCGTACCCATTGATGTGGAGTACACCAGCACACCAATCAAAGATGGCGATCAAGTGGTTGGCGCAGTGGTGATTTTTCGCGACATTACCGAAAAGAAACGCGCCCAGCGCGAGCTGGTTCAAGCCTTAAAAGAAGTCGACCAACTGCGCCAGCAATTGGAAATGGAAAATGCCTATCTACAAGAAGAAATCAGTTCCGAATTCAACAACCACCAAATAGTCGGCCGCTCTCAAGCAGTCCGAGAGCTGGTGAAACAAATTAATTTAGTGGCACCAACGGATGTCACCGTGCTTATTTGCGGCGAATCAGGCACAGGTAAAGAATTAATTGCTCGCGCCATTCATGAATCAAGTAAGCGCAGTAAACGGTCGTTGATTCGGGTGAATTGTGCCGCTATTCCCGCCGAACTGTTTGAAAGTGAATTTTTCGGCCATGCCAAAGGCTCCTTTACCGGCGCCACCAGCGACCGACCGGGGCGATTTGAACTGGCCCATGGTGGCACCTTGTTTCTTGATGAAGTGGGCGAGATCCCGCTGGCGTTGCAGGGCAAATTACTGCGGGTGCTGCAAGAGCAGCAACTGGAGCGAATTGGTGAGTCATCAACGCGCAATGTCGATGTTCGCATCATTGCCGCAACCAACCGAAATCTTGCCGAGATGGTGGCCGCCGGCACCTTCCGCGAAGATCTGTACTTTCGCCTAAACGTATTTCCCATTGAATCAGCGCCGTTACGACAACGAGCGGATGATATTCCGCTTTTGGCTCAACACTTTCTCGACAAAGCCGGTAAGCGACTCAACAAGCCCGACATGCGGATCTCACTAGCCCAACTGGAAACCCTCAAGCGCTATGACTGGCCGGGCAATATTCGTGAATTAGAAAATGTCATCGAGCGTCAGGTTATTTTGGCTCACGGCCAATGGTTAAAGTTTGACGACTTGCAAACCGAGACTCAGCAGCGAACCGAATTGAATATCGCGGAATCAGCCATTGTCACCGCCAGTGATTTAAAGCAACACGAGCGACAGAGCATTATCAATGCCTTGAAACAAGCCAGAGGCAAGGTCTTTGGCCGCGATGGTGCGGCAGAAATTATGGGCGTAAAACCGACCACACTGGCTTCACGCATCAAACGGTTGGGTATCGATGTGCGCCTGTTTAAGGGCGAACATGTTTGATGTTAAAAATATTTGACATCAGATGTCTGCCGAACTAGGGTCTATGTTAAATATTTTTAACACTGGTGTCTGTCATGTCATTCCAAGAAAAGTCAGCCTGGGTAATGCTAGTGGCACTATCCTGTTCTGTTATTTTTTATGTTGTTAGTCTTTTCAACTTAACCATTAATTCAGGAGCATTACCCTCGCCTAGCGCACCCGCTCTACTTGGGTTAGCTATTGTGACTGTCGTAATCGCGATAGCTGGCCATATCATTGCGGCTGTTTTGAACCCAAAGGAAGCCAATGCGCCAGCTGATGAGCGTGAGCGCTTGATTGTCCAAAAAGCTGGGCATCTCTCTTCGCATGTTTTGGCAGTCGGCGTTGTTTTGGCTCTGCTGTCATTTCTGTTGATACAAGACGGACAGATCCTGTTTTATGGGTGTTTTGCCAGCCTTGTTTTAAGCCATTTAGCAGAGTATGCCCTGCACATTGTGTTCAATCGAAGAAGTCTAAATTAATGCCGAAGCCATTCCCGATATCAAATAACGTCCGAGTATTACGTGAACAAGTGGGTCTAACCCAGTCTGAACTGGGTGAGGCGATTGGCGTCACTCGACAAACAGTTGCAGCCATCGAGCAGCGTCGTTATTCGCCATCGCTTGAAACTGCGTTTCGTCTTGCCAGACTGTTTGAAACAGACATTAACGCTGTTTTTTATTGGAATGATGAATCCGAAGAATCAGCATAATCTTGAGCCTGTTGATCTTTGGCTGTAACCAAACAAAAAGGCCGCCCATTTCGAAGGCGGCCTTTGTCAATCAACTCACCGGAAATTAACCACTGTTGCGCATACCGGCAGCAATACCTGTGATGGTAATCATCAGCGCGAGCTCTAAGTGCTTCTGCGCAGCTTCGCACTCTTCATCACCTTCACATGCACGATTGCGTTTCAGCAACTCCGCTTGCAAGCGGTGCAGCGGCTCCATGTAGGTGGCGCGGAGCATAATCGACTCGCGACTCCACTGCTCGCGAGACATCAAGCCCTCATCATGAGTAATCGATAGTACCGTATCGATGTCAGACGCCAATTGATTGCGCAGTTTCACGCCCAATGGTTGCAACTCTGCTGGTACCAACACTTTGTCGTAGTAGGCCGACAAACTAGCATCCGACTTCATGAACACCATTTCCAGCATCAGCATCCGAGTGCGGAAGAATGGCCAAGTGGTGAACATTTCCTCAATCAGTTCGGCCTTGCCAGAGGCCAACGCACTGGCCAATGCTTGTCCCGCGCCCAGCCATGCAGGCAGTACCAGACGGTTCTGCGACCAAGCAAAAATCCAAGGAATAGCTCGCAGTGATTCAACACCGCCGCCAGGTTTACGCTTGGCGGGACGCGAGCCCAGCGGCAATTTGCCCAGCTCCTGCTCTGGTGTCGCTGCGCGGAAGTAAGGCACAAAATCTTTCTCGCCGCGAATAATCGCGCGATAAGCTTCGCACGATTCTTCGGCCAAGCCATTCATCACCTCGCGCCAGCTATCTTGTGGCACTGGCGGTGGCATTAGCATGCCCTCTAGCACCGCGCTGGTGTAAATGGCCAAACTGCGCACCGCTAAATCACTCAGACCGAACTTAAAGCGAATCATTTCGCCCTGTTCAGTCACCCGCAGGCCACCTTTGAGGGAGCCCGGAGGTTGCGACAAAATCGCTTGGTGAGCAGGCCCGCCACCGCGACCAATGGTGCCGCCACGACCGTGGAACAGGGTAATGGCAATATCTTTTTGCTCGGCCAGCGCCACCAGAGCTTCCTGCGCTGAATATTGCGCCCAAGCAGCGGCAAGAACACCAGCGTCTTTGGCTGAATCCGAGTAGCCAATCATCACTTCTTGTTTGCCATTGATGTAGCCACGGTACCAGTCCACAGAGAACAGGCGTTCCATACAATCAACAGCACCATCCAAATCATCGAGTGTTTCGAACAGGGGAGCCACTGGCATGGCATAGCTGATGCCTGCTTCTTTCAACAGCAGGTGAACCGACAACACATCCGATGGGTTACTCGCCATGGAAATAATGTAGGTACCCAAGGTATCTGGGTCGGTATCGGCAATCACCGCACAGGTGTCTAGTACTTCTTGTACCTCTTCACTTGGCTGCCAATTGCTTGGGATCAGCGGACGTTTGCTATTCAATTCCTGCAGCAGGAACGACTGCTTGTCTTCCTCGCTCCACTGCATGTAATCGCCCAACCCAAGGTAGCGAGTCAGCTCGCTGAACACTTGAGCATGACGCTCACCATCTTGGCGAATATCGAGGCGAGTCAGGTGAATACCAAAGCAGTGAACGCGGCGGATAGTGCGCAACAGGCGATCATTGGCAATGGTTTTCATGCCGCATTCAATCAACGAGTCGTAGCACAATTGCAGCGGCACCAGCAGATCAGCTTTGGTATTGATCAAACCATCTTGTTTAAGCTGAGAGCTGCTGCCGTTAAGTGCGCGGAACAGTGCGGCGCGGGTTGCTTTCATCCGGTCTCGCAGGTTTTTGACGATTTCGCGATACGGTTCATTGCTATCAACCACCAACTCACGCACTTTGTCGTTGCATGCGCGCATCGATAATTCGCTCGCTAATACGTCCAAATCAGCGATGTACAGATCGGCTGCTTTCCAGCGGGCCAAGTACAGTACTTCACGAGTAACTTTAGCCGTCACAAATGGGTTACCGTCACGGTCGCCGCCCATCCATGAGGCAAATTTCACCGGCCGGGCATCAATCGGCAAGGACATGCCCAACTTGGTTTGCAGCAGATCATCAAGCTGCTCTAAATAATCAGGTATGGCATTCCACAGAGATGACTCAACCACAGCAAAGCCCGATTTGGCTTCATCCACTGGGGTTGGTCGCTGACTACGAATTTCGTTAGAGCACCACGCTTGATGGATCAGCGATGCCAAACGATTTTCAGTTTTCTGGCGCTGACGGCGCGGTAAATCAGTTTGCTCCAATAACTCCAGACAATCGGCGACTTCCACATACTTGTTGATCATGGTGCGACGACTGGTTTCAGTTGGATGCGCGGTTAACACCAACTCCACCGACAGCTGGTTAATTGCTTCAGCGAGTTTGTCTTTGCTGATTTCCTGCTGCTCGAAGCGCTCGAGCATGTCTTCAAACGGATCAGGCTTGTCGATGGCTTGATTCGCTGCTCTGGAAATGTTGTGGTATTGCTCGGCAGTGTTCGCCAAAGTCAAGAAGTGGTTGAAGCTACGCGCAACGCCCATGAGCTCATCATCGCTCAGGTCATTTAAAGTTGCTTCTAGCTGTTGGTTGGCGTCGCTATCACCAGCACGCGCAGCCTTCGATAAGGTGCGAATGTGTTCGACTTGGTCAAATAGTTCTTCGCCCAAGTCCTGACGAATGACATCGCCTAACAGGTTTCCTAATGTACGCACATTGGCGCGCAAGGCTTCATAGTGTTCCATGAACATGTACCTTCGTTAACGCTGCAAACAAAATAAAACCAGCAAGGTGCCGGTTTCAAAATTAGTGCTGTTACTAAGCGAGGCAAATTGGCCTCGAATAGTTTACCGATTCTATCAGGTATATAAAAAGCCTCAACTTGCCGGCTTTCTGACCACTTTCTGAACACGATCTATTCAATTGTGGTAACTAAAGTTTACAACAGAGCGAATTGAATAATCCATATATTCATGCATTTTTGTTGCATAACCATGCAATCAAAGCTAATGTGTGACTCTCATTTTAAAGGGTGCCCTTTACCCTTGTTTTTTGCCCTGATAATTCTGGAAAAAGTATGTCTCAGTTGATTCGTTGTGCCGTGATTGGAGCCAGCGGTTATACCGGCGTGGAGTTGGCAGCACTGATTGCTCGCCACCCGCAATTAGAGCTCGGAAAAGTTTATGTTTCCGCCGCTTCTGTCGATGGTGGTAAACAGCTGAGTCAACTGCATGGTCGCTTTCTGGGATTACTCGATTTGCCGGTAACCCCGCTTACCGATGACGAATTGGCGCAAGTTGGTAAGCAGCATGACTTGGTGTTCCTAGCCACTGAGCATCAAGTTTCAACCCAACTTGCACCGACCCTTTTGGCTCAAGGCGCCGTAGTGATGGACTTATCCGGCGGCTTCCGCTTTGCCGATGCCGAGGTTTATCCGAAGTTTTATGGCTTTGAGCATGAGCAGCCTGAATTACTGAAAAAAGCTGTTTATGGCCTTGCTGAATGGAACGCCGACGCGGTCAAAACAGCTGATTTGGTTGCCGTTCCCGGTTGTTACCCAACCGCATCATTAACCGCATTAAAACCCCTGCAAGAGGCTGGACTATTGGATGACGTCCAATATCCGGTGATCAATGCTGTTTCTGGTGTTTCAGGCGCTGGCCGCAAAGCCAGCATGACCAACAGTTTCTGCGAAGTCAGCCTGCATCCATATGGCGTGCTAGGTCATCGTCACCAGCCTGAAATTAGTGACCAACTCGGCCGCGACGTTATCTTCACACCGCACTTAGGCAACTTCCCACGTGGCATTGTTGCCACGGTCACAGTGAAATTGGCCCAAGGAGTAACAGCTGAACAAGTTAGTCAGGCCTATCACAAGGCGTATGACAGCAGCAGTTGCGTTCGTTTGTACGATGAAATGGGGCAAACACCAAGCATCAAGAATGTGGTCAACACCTGTCATGTCGATATCGGCTGGAAAGTTGATGAAGCCAGCGGTCACGCCGTGTTGATTGCAGCCGAAGATAACTTGCTCAAAGGTGCTGCTGGTCAAGCCATTCAATGCGCCAACCTGCGCTTTGGTTTGATTGACTTCCCGTTTGAGTCAGGAGCTGCGCTGTGAGTTTAGTGGTTATCAAACTTGGCGGCGCGGTAATGGAGCAAGCTGAGCCTGCGCTGAAACTGTTCAGCGCAGTGGCCGATCTGCAGGCCAAAGGCCATCAGGTGGTATTGGTCCATGGCGGCGGCATTTTTGTTGAACAACAAATGCAGGCCCAGCAACTGGTCAGTGAAAAGCTCAACGGTCTGCGCGTGACCCCTGATGAACACATGCCGGTTGTGGTCGGCGCGCTTGCCGGTTACGCCAACAAACTACTCGTCTCTTATGCCAAACAAAGCGGTGTTGATGCCTGTGGCATTAGCCTCGCCGATGGAGGCATTACCACAGCAACAGAACTGAATCCGAAACTCGGTGCTGTTGGGACGTGTGAAGCAGCTGATCCTGCCTTAGTGCAGGCTCTTTTATCGGCAGGCAAAGTGCCGGTCATTTCGTCCATTGCGATGTCGGCCGAAGGCCGCTTGCTCAATGTCAATGGTGACGATGCGGCAACTGTGATTGCCCAGTTACTAAGCGCCGATTTAGTGCTACTTTCTGATGTCGACGGCGTGTTGGATGGCGACAAACAACTGATCCCACAGCTGGATGAAGCAGGCATTGAACAATTGATTAGCGATGGTGTCATTACCGATGGCATGATCCCAAAAACCAAAGCAGCATTGGCAACAGCGCGGTCTCTATCACGCCCCATTGCCGTTGCTAACTGGCGTTATCCGGAGCGACTGATAGGCCTATTACAAGGCGAGCCAGTCGGCACCCGTATTCTGCCCTGATTAACCGACAAACCGTCAGACAGCGACACATCGAGATAAATTATGACGTTTGAACATTTACTAACGGTCAAGGATCTGGACAAAGCGACCATCGAACAGCTGATCGCCCAAGCCATCGACCTCAAGCAAAACCCGCAAAAATATCAGCAGGCGCTGGCCGGCAAGAGCATTGCTACCATTTTTGAAAAACCGTCGCTGCGAACTCGCGTGAGCTTTGATGTTGGCATCCAAAAATTGGGCGGCCACGCGGTTTACCTCGACCAACAAAATGGCGCATTGGGCAAACGCGAAAGCGTCAAAGACTTTGCCATGAATCTGTCATGCTGGGTTGATGGCATTGTTGCTCGGGTATTCAGCCAGAAAACGCTGGAAGAGCTAGCCGAATACGGTTCAGTGCCGGTGATTAACTCACTATCAGATTTGTATCACCCCTGCCAGGCATTAGCCGACTTCCAAGCACTTACTGAGCAGTTTGGCAGTGTTGAAGGTAAAACGCTGGCTTATGTTGGCGATGGCAATAACGTCACCCACTCACTGATGCTGACCGCAGCCATTCTGGGCTGCAACATGGTCGTGGTGACACCGCCGGGCCATAGCGTTGATGGTCAGGTTGTCGTCGATACTCAAGAGCTTTGCGCCAAGTCCGGTGCCAAATTGGTGATTAGCAATGACATCAACGATCTGAAAGGCGTTGATGCGATTTATGCCGATACTTGGATTTCAATGGGCGACGAAACCCCATTTGAAGTGATTGCCGAAAAATTCATGCCGTATCAGGTCAATAAGCAACTGATGGCGATGAGCGGCGCACAATACTTCATGCACTGCCAGCCAGCGCACCGGGAACAAGAAGTGACTTCCGATGTACTGGACGGCAAGCAATCCATCATCATGCAACAGGCCGAAAACCGCATGCACGCGCAAAACGCCGTGATGCTGGCACTGTTACAGAAATAAGTGAACTAAATAAGAATTTTGGAGCGCGAGATAATGAGCGAAACAATTAAAAAAGTCGTGTTGGCCTACTCTGGTGGTTTGGATACTTCTGCCATCATTCCTTGGCTTAAAGAAACCTACCCAGGTTGTGAAGTAGTTGCTTTCTGTGCCGATGTTGGCCAAGGCGATGAAGAGCTAGAGGGCTTGGAAGAAAAGGCATTGGCCTCCGGTGCAACTGAATGTCACATCGTTGACTTAAAAGAAGAGTTTGCCGCTGATTACATCTACCCAACCTTGAAGACTGGCGCTATCTACGAAGGCACTTACCTGTTGGGTACTTCGATGGCACGCCCAGTGATTGCCAAAGCCCACGTTGAAGTGGCACGTAAAGTTGGTGCGGATGCGGTTTGTCACGGTTGTACTGGTAAAGGCAATGACCAAATCCGTTTCGAAGGTTGTTTCGCAGCACTTGCTCCAGATTTGAAAGTTATTGCTCCTTGGCGTGAGTGGACCATGGAGTCTCGTGAAGACTTGCTGGCTTACCTCGCAGAGCGCAACATCCCTTGTTCTGCCAGCCTGACCAAGATCTACAGCCGTGATGCCAACGCGTGGCACATCTCAACCGAAGGTGGCGAGCTGGAAGAAACTTGGAACGAACCTTCTGAGCAAGCTTGGGTGTGGACAAAATCACCAGAGCAAGCACCAAACGAAGCGGAATACCTGACCCTGAAAGTTGAGAACGGTGAAGTGGTTGCCCTGAATGGCGTAGCACTCAGCCCGTATCAAATGGTCGTGAAGTTGAACGCGATTGCTGCCGAGCATGGCGTTGGTCGGGTAGACATCGTTGAGAACCGTTTGGTCGGCATGAAGTCTCGCGGTTGTTACGAAACGCCGGGCGGTACCGTGATCATCGCCGCGCTAGAAGCGATTCGTGAATTGGTGATGGACAAGCGTTCACGCGAGTGGCTACACACCGTTGGTGAGCAGTTCGCACACTTGGTCTATGACGGCCGTTGGTTCACGCCGCTAAAAGATTCTCTGTTAGGCGCTGCCGATGCCTACAGTGCTGACATGAACGGTGAAGTTGTGCTGAAGCTTTACAAAGGCTCAGTAACCGCAACTCAGAAGCGCTCACCAAACAGCCTGTACTCTGAAGAGTTTGCTACTTTTGGTGCTGACGATGTTTACGACCAAAAACATGCTGAAGGTTTCATCCGCTTGTATACACTATCAAGCCGGATTAAAGCGCTGAAAGATCAGGAGAAGTAATCATGGCGTTATGGGGTGGACGTTTTTCACAAGGCAGTGACGTACGATTCAAAGCATTTAATGATTCGTTGCCGTTCGATTACCGTCTGGCGGAACAGGATATTGTTGGCTCTGTGGCTTGGTCACAGGCGTTACAAAAAGCTGGCGTGCTGACTGTTGAAGAGCAGCAAGACTTGCAACAAGCATTGGAGCAATTGCTGGTTGAAGTGCAGCAAGATCCGAATCAAATCCTCCAGTCGGATGCGGAAGACATTCATTCCTGGGTC
Source organism: Neiella litorisoli (assembly GCF_014773395.1). Lineage (GTDB taxonomy): Bacteria > Pseudomonadota > Gammaproteobacteria > Enterobacterales > Neiellaceae > Neiella > Neiella litorisoli. The sequence goes on from NZ_JACXAF010000001.1 coordinate 140,817, forward strand.
GAAGGCAAGTTGATCGATAAGGTCGGTGATTTGGGCAAAAAACTCCACACCGGCCGTAGCCGTAATGATCAGGTCGCCACCGATCTCAAGCTGTGGTGCAAAGAGCAAGGCGAAGAAATCTACGCCGCATTGGTCAAGCTGCAAGAAGCGCTGGTTAACCTAGCTGCTCGCGAGCAGTCGACGGTTTTGCCAGGTTACACCCACTTACAGCGCGCCCAGCCATTGACCTTTGGCCACTGGTGCTTGGCTTATGTTGAGATGTTCGATCGTGACTTGAGCCGAGTGAAAGATGCACTGCATCGAATGGACCGCTGCCCACTGGGCTCCGGCGCTTTGGCCGGTACTGCCTACCCGATTGACCGTGATGAACTGGCGCAATCTTTGGGCTTCCGCTCTGCCACCTTGAACAGCTTGGATGCGGTGTCTGATCGTGACCACGTGTTGGAGCTGTTGTTCTCTGCCAGTACCTCCATGCTGCACTTGTCGCGTATGGCCGAAGATTTAATCTTCTACAACTCAGGTGAAGCTGGCTTCATCGAGTTGGATGATGCAGTGACCTCTGGTTCGTCGTTGATGCCGCAGAAAAAGAACCCGGATGCGCTGGAACTGATCCGTGGTAAAACCGGTCGAGTTATTGGCTCGTTAAGTGCCTTGATGGTCACCATCAAAGCGCTACCAATGGCCTACAACAAAGACATGCAGGAAGACAAAGAAGGCCTGTTTGACGCGGTTGATACTTGGCTGGCGTGTTTGGACATGGCGTCACTTTGCTTGCAAGACCTCAAGGTCAATCAAGATGCGACTTTGAAGGCAGCTCAACAAGGCCACTCCAACGCCACTGAACTGGCTGACTATCTGGTTGCCAAAGGCCTACCATTCCGCGAAGCACACCACGTGGTGGGTGAAGCTGTGGTGGCGGCGATTGAGCAAAACAAAGCGCTCGAAGAGTTCGAGTTAGCCGATCTCAAGCAGTTCAGCGATTTGATCGATGATGATGTCTTTGAACACCTCACCATCGAAGCCTGCCTTGCTAAGCGCGAAGTGCTTGGCGGTACCAGCCGTGCCAGTGTTGAGTCGGCACTGAATGGTAAGAGCGGCTTCGAAACCCAGCAAGGCCAAGCCAAAGGCGGTACGTCGGTGGGTCAGGTTGGTTACGCGCTTGGTCAGGTACAGCAACGTTTGAACGCCCAGAAAGCGGAAGTATTAAGTGTTCGCGAAGCTCGCTTGTCTGATATGGATGAGATCGATCGCATCGTTTCTCATTGGGCCAAAGAAGGCGAAACGCTGCCACGCAGTCGTGATGATTTGCTTCGCTCTATTCTCGACTTCGCTGTTGCTGAGATTGATCAGAAAGTTGTTGGTTGCTCGTCGCTGTATATCTACGGTACCGGCTTAGCGGAAATCCGCAGCCTCGGCGTTGACTATGACAAGCATGGCCAAGGCCAAGGTAAAGCACTGGTGCAATACATGATGCAACGCGCGAAAGACCTTGAGTTGAAGCGCTTAATCGTCCTCACTCGAGTGCCAACTTTCTTCGAGAAAATCGGCTTCACCTACACCAGCAAAGATCAGCTGCCGGAGAAGGTGATGAAAGATTGCGATATTTGTCCGAAGAAACACGCCTGTGATGAAGTCGCGATGGAATACTTCTTGTAATCAATTGCTATCCAGCTGAATTGCAAAGCCCCGATTATCGGGGCTTTTTTGTGGTTGCGCTATGTGCAATATCGCAAGATGGAAGCCCGCACTGCAAACCCAATACGCCGCTGTCTGTTGCGCGAAGAACTAACGAACCCTCTGCAGGCTCTTTCTATTGCGAGTGATGACCAACAACACTCCCACAACTAGGCAATAGAAATTGATACTGCCGCCTCCGCCTGACTGTTGTGACGCACCGCCATTGCTACCTCCTCCTGACGAACCACCGCTGCTACCGCCAGAATTGCCATTGTCATCGTCCGGCACATTGGTACTTTTAGAGGAGTCTCGAGGGTATGAATCAAGCCAGTCATTGACGCCATCGTTGTCGTCATCCAGATCAGCTATATCGCCAATACCATCGCCATCGTTATCCAACCACTCACTTGCGTTCAGCGGGAACAAATCGAAAGTGTCTTCAAAACCATCATTGTCATCATCGATATCGAAACCATTGCCAATCTGGTCGTTGTCAGTGTCAATATGTTCCAAATAGTGCAGCGGTAACGCATCATCAGCATCAGCAACACCGTCACCATCAAAATCTTCCCCAGCTAACTGGGCCGTCACATACGGACCACCAAATCCTGGCTCATAGGTTGATACACCTTCTCTTTCCTGACCAATAAATATCTTATTTTGAGCGGCGAGAATCGTTGTTGGGTAGTGTGTACTTAAAACAGATTTCGTCATCAACAATTCAGTGCTTTCATTACTCAATGAATAGCGCGTTAAATATTCGAATTGTTGTGAATTCAAGTAATCGGCAAAGTCGGTGACGTAAAAATCACTTCCCGCAAAAGCGCCAACTTGAAACCCTCCATCCGCCAGTTCAGGCCCAAGTGCCCGAGTTCCAGCTGCTGTTCCATCAGTAACCCACATCCGGTAGGCACCATCTTGGTCATATGCGCTATATATCAGCTGTGCGCTATCGGGAGTTGAATACAGTTTGTGGGTGCCCCACTGATTATATGCAACATCATAGAGCTCGATCAGAGATGAAACTTTTCCACCTTGTCCCTCGCTTGACCAAATGGCATTGTCCCTCACAAAGGCAATGCCTTGGTTAAATCTGGTCATCGTTCGAATCGATAAATCATCGACATTTTTCAAGATGTTGATCAGGCCAGAAGGCTGCCATAACCATAAATTGGATGACCCAAAGTGAGTCACTAAATATAGGCCGTCAGGTGTGGATAACACCTCTTCGATAAATGGAGGTATTTCCTGATCGCCGAACGGAATGGTAAATGCTTCGACCACGTCACCAGTTTCTCCATCGACCTTATAAACAATCGAGCGTTGTTCAATGTGCTCATCGTTATTCACTAAGAGCGTAAAGTAGACCTCTTGTTGATGAACAAGGATTTTGTCAATGTTCTCGCCATTTATCGCTGTTTGAGGGAAGTTGGTAAGTGGTTTGGTACCTTCTGTAGTGGTATCAGTAACCCAAAGCTGACACCTCATGTAGCCGTCCTCAATGACAGGAGCTTGAAAGAAATACTGACTGCCCAGCGTCGCCACTTTTCGGTTGTTTACGTCATAGTCAACACAATGGTCATGCATCTCGGTAATGAGTGTTGTGACTGTGCCAGTATCATATCGGTAAAACATCAGGTCGAGGGAATCAGAATAAACGGCATTCTCTAGCCACCAGTACTGCCCTCCATCAACGGGCACTATTTGCACTAATTTCCTATTTGGAAACGACCATTGAGTAACTTGAGAACTTTCCATTGTCGAAGCATCTGTCTTCCACAATTCTCGCTCTATATGGTGACCAAGGAGCCCGTCTTTGATGCCATACCACCGATGCTGCATAGTAAAAAACACCTCATCACCGGTGCTGGCAAGGGGGCCTTTTTGCACTCGAGTTTGCCCGTAGCCGACATCCTTGGCTAGCAGAGTACCTGGCTCAGAACTATCGGTTCGCCACAGCTCAATACCATGCTCCTCATCAAAACCAGAGAAAAACAAATCATTGGCAACAAAATGCCAAGGACTATAGGACCACAAATTATTGGGAATGCCATTTTCTGAGATTCGAACAGTACCTTCTGTTGTGCCATCGCTAACCCATATTTCGTTAGTGATTGAAGTGGAATTTGAATTGTCGGGCACATGCCGAGCCAAAACAATTTTGCTTCCTTTTGCACCAAGCATTTTAAATTTTTCAAATCTCACCGGAGGAAATTCAAATACCTCTGTAATGCCACCATCGCTACCATCAATGCTCACCAACTTGTGTGTATCTAACCCGTTAATGGGATCATAGAACTTAGCGATGAAATAAACTTTGTCGTTAAGTAACGTTAAGCTCGCCGGAGAGCTTACGTATGTGAAGCCAACCTCCTGCCGCGGATCGATATCAAGCAGAGTGGTCGTACCTTGGCCATTTTCAGAAATCACATAGATTTCATCAGCTGCGGCGACAACTGAGCTACCCAACTGGATCGCCTCGGCGGCTTGAGAGGGAGCGCCATTTCTATAGAAATTTACCGCATGCGAGCCTGTAGTCGTGCCATCAGTGAACCAAAGCTGAGCGGTAGAGTTAAAATAAACACCTGTGTCCGCAGGGAATATCCTCTCATCTGCCGATACCGTCACATCGGTCAGTCTGATGGCTTCGCCACTATGATTAACCGCCCAAATATTCCCTTTGCGAGTTGAAGAACTAGCGATAAAAAACAGTTTGTCTGCAGACACCACCATGTGTCGCGGAGAGCTGGCACAATCATCACCTATGCAAAGGTCAACTTTTGATGTCCCGCTTGCTGTCCCATCAGAACGCCAAAGCTCGGACTTTAAATAGTTGTCATAAACAGGGAAATAAACATGACCGCGAAAGCTAACCATTTGGTTGCCACGTTGGTTTTCTCTTCCATCTTTTAATTCAGCAATGAGCTTCTGATTCCCGCCGGATAAATCAGTTGAAACAAGCCCTTCAGGTGAAAAATAAACGATTCGATCATTGACGACGGCATAGGGGTTAGACATTTCTCGCCCCCCCCAAGATAGATTTGAGACCACCTGCTTTGCAGTATTATTTGATGAATCGTAACGCCACAAACCAATACCTCGATAAGCAGGCTGGGCACTACAACACCGAATATCGAGATCCGGTTGGCCAACAAAGAACAAATACTGGCCGTATTGTTGATAAAAGGTAGGCGCTATCGACTCAGAGCGAGACAAGTCTCTGTTAGGGTCGACTTCATAGATTTTTTGCTCTAACGCGCTAGTCCCAATGGGAGTTAGCAGTGAACTCAACAATAGAATGGAGTGAATGATCTTCATTTTTTAGTTCCCTTAAATAATGTTCATTCGGACTTTTAGAACAATACTTCGCTAATCGACACAAGCTACTTACTCTTCCGCAGTCGCGGAATGGTCGGGCGTTATGGTACCGAATCGCTATGGATGTTGTTATTTGGAAGGGTATTACCGTGGCTAGAGGCCACTTTGAAAACCAGTCCTTGGTACAAAGCGAAAATCTTGCTAGCGCTATGTAAGCATATCGCGCAGAAATATTGTGTGTAGTAAATCATATCGAGCAGAATTGACGCAGAACTTTGTCTACTTGGTTGCAATGGATCTACACAATAGTTTGTTGCGCTGTCGCAGCAACACCGTGTTAGGCTAAGTGCCAACACATCAAAGCAAGGGACTGATGCGATGACTCAAACCCCTTTTCGAAATCCGCGTAGCTGGCTATTGATTGGTTTATTGCTCGCTGCGGTATACGTCTGCTATCAACTCATTTTGCCGTACATCGAGCCCATTATTCTGGCGCTGATTTTCGGCATTTTGATGGCGCCAATCAATCAATGGCTACAGAAGAAGCTGGGCAATCGAGCTAACTTGACGGCGGTGCTCAGCTGTATCTTGCTAACCTTGGTCATTCTGTTGCCGGCGTTCACTGTGATTGTTGCTATCGTCAGGCAAGGCATTAACTACACGGTGGATTTACGCAGTTGGATCGACCAAGGCGGTTTGGAAACCATGTTAGCGCACCCTTGGGTGCAAATTGTCAAAGCCAAGCTGGCAATTATTCTGCCCGATGATTTCCTTACTCCTGAGAACCTCCGGACTCAAGTCGTTGGCGTCGCCAGTGGCGCCGGCAAAAGTCTGGTGGGAATTTCGACTGGCGTACTGGGCAGTTTGAGTCACTTCCTCATGCAACTGACCTTAATGCTGTTTGCCTTGTTTTTTGTCTTGCGCGATTACGATCGTATGGTCGACTTCTTTCGCCACGCCTTGCCGCTCTCCCGCAGTCAGGAGGATGCCCTGCTAGAAGAAATCGAGGCCGTCTCCAAGTCGGCACTACTTGGCACCATTTTAACGGCGATGACCCAAGGCGTTGTCGGTGGTTTAGCGATGTGGCTAGCGGGTTTCCCTGGCTTATTCTGGGGCACCATCATGGCATTCGCGTCGTTAATTCCGGTGGTCGGCACAGCATTGATCTGGCTGCCTGCGGCCTTGTTCCTGATTATTTCCGGCGATACCGGCTGGGGTATTTTCCTAATTGTGTGGGGCGTGGCCGTAGTCGGCAGCATCGATAACTTTGTCCGACCGCTGTTCATGCAGGGCGCAGGATCGCTCAACACTGTGGTGATCTTCTTCTCGCTACTCGGTGGTTTGCATATGTTTGGCCTGATGGGGCTGCTCTACGGACCATTGATTGTTGCCCTAACGCTGGTGTTGTTTCACCTCTATGAAGCCGAGTTTCATGACTTTCTCGATCAGCAGGATCGCTCTTAGCAGAGCGGCCAACTCGCACACAAAAAAGGCGCCAAGTTGGCGCCTTTCGTTTAGCAGTATCAGACCGCTTATTTGAGGACGTCTGCAACACCGGTGCAAAGGACGTCCATGTTCGCTTTGGTCATGCCAGCAACGCTGATGCGGCCCGAGCCAACAATGTAAATACCGTGGTCTTCGCGTAGCTTGCCGACTTGCTCTGGGTTTAATCCAGAGAATGAGAACATGCCATTCTGGCGTTGAATAAAGCTAAAGTCGCCATCGACACCTTTGTCAGCCAAAGTCTCAACGAACAAGTCGCGCATTTGATGAATACGAACACGCATTTCAGCAACTTCGGCAACCCACTGAGCATACAGATCATCGTTACCCAAAATAGTGCTCACTACTTTTGCACCATGGGCTGGCGGGTTGGAGTACATCGCCCGAATGTTGACTTTGACCTGACTGAACGCCGTGTCAGCAACGTCGGCACTTTTCGCTACCAAGGTGAAAGCACCGGTACGCTCATTGTACAAACCAAAGTTCTTCGAGAACGACGACGCAATCAGCAGTTCATCGTGGTTACTCAGGAAGGTGCGCAAACCTTGTGCATCTTCTTCAATACCAGTGGCAAAGCCTTGGTAGGCGAAGTCAAACAGCGGCAACCAACCGGCTTGTGCAGACATATCAGCCAGCACTTGCCATTGCTCGGCAGTCGGATCAATACCCGTTGGGTTATGGCAGCAACCGTGGAACAGGACTAAATCACCGGCCTTGGCGCCTTTCAGGCTTTCCACCATGGCGTCAAAATCAAGATCGCTGGTCTCGGCATTGTAGTAAGCGTATTTTTCAACGGTCAAACCTGCTGCACCAAATACTGCCGCGTGGTTCGCCCAAGTTGGATTGCTCACCCAAATCGTTTTACGCTCTAAATTACGTACAGCAAAATCAGCAGCAATACGCAGCGCACCGGTACCACCTGGCGCTTGCGCCGTGCGAGCGCGATTATCAGCAATCACCGCACTGTCGCCACCGAACAGTAGCTTTTGTACATGTTTGCCGTATTCCGGCACACCTTGAATACCTAAGTAAGACTTGGTTTTCTCGGTATCCAGCAGCAGAGCTTCAGCTTTTTTAACCGAAGCAAGAATCGGGGTGGTGCCCGCTTCGTCTTTATATACACCAACGCCTAGGTTGATTTTGTTGTCGCGTGGATCTGCATTGTAAGCTTCAGTTAAACCCAGAATTGGATCCGCCGGCGCTAGAGGTACCGATTCGAACATGATGGTTTGCTACTCCTGTAGTAGTGAGGGCCTCAGATTTTAAATAAACCTCTGCCGTTATACCACTAGCGATGCAGTGCCGAAAGACTGACCAGTACAAATAATTGACCGCTCTTTGATTCGCCGCAAACCCGCGACTTTTGATAGCCAATATGTTTAAAATATTGAACAAATGATTGGCAAAGATAATCAATATGAACTTACGCGATTTCGAATATCTGCTCGCTCTTTATGAAGTCCGCCATTTTCGCAAAGCAGCGGAGCGCTGCTATGTCAGCCAACCGACGTTAAGTGGCCAGATTCGTAAGCTTGAAGACGAACTCGAACTCACGCTTATTGAACGCGACACCCGCAATGTCATGTTTACCCCTGCTGGCGAATCTGTGGTTGAGCATGCCCGCCGCGTGCTCAGCGAAGTGAAGCAACTCAAAGACACCGCGCAGTCGTTTCGCGATCCCATGTCTGGTGAATTAAAGCTAGGTTTAATCCCCACTGTTGCGCCTTATCTGCTGCCCAAAATCATGCCGCACCTGTTTCAGAATTTCCCAGATATGGGATGGCAACTGGAAGAACAGCAAACCCATGTGCTGCTTAATTTATTGCGCGAAGGCCAGCTCGATGCTTTGTTGTTGGCTTGGTTGCCAAATGAAATGCAGGGGCTGGCACACATCACTTTGTTCGATGAACCACTGTGGTTGGCGGCGTCAAAGGATAATCACCTGATTAAGCAAACAGGTGTCGAACTCAGCCAACTCGACGGTGAAACGGTACTCATGCTTGAAGATGGCCACTGCCTCCGCGATCAGGCCTTGGGCTACTGTTTTAGTGCGGGTGCGAACGAGGATGGCACCTTTCGCGCCACCAGCCTTGAAACCCTGCGTCACATGGTCGCCACCGGTCGCGGTGTCACCCTGATGCCTTATCTGGCCATTCAGGAACATCATCAGGCTGACCCACTACTGGGTTACCAGCCTTTTAAATCACCACAACCCACCCGCGAAATTGCGCTGGTCTACCGCCGTGGCACCAGTCGTATCCGCACCTTGCAAGCGCTGGCTGATGCGATCAAGGAAAGTGTGACCATCCCGACAGCTTAACTCCCATTCCCTTGCAATGTGGCTAAACTCGGGGGATACAAGGAGTGATTTTTTATTGAGGGCGAAGTAATGATTACTCAAGGTGAACGACGCAACTTTATCCGAATGTCAGTTGATACCCCCATTCGGGTTCAGCGGAGCGCGTCGGGAGAGACGTTAACCGGCACTTGTCAGAACTTGAGCGCGACCGGTCTGGCAGTAACCCTTGCAGAGCCATTGCAAATGGGTGAAGAGGTGGAAGTATTCATCGATACCACGGGCGATAACATTCGGCCGCTGGAAGCGACCGCCAAAGTCCTTCGCATGGATCCGCTTGAGCAAGACAAATATGATGTCGGGCTGGAAATCACCGGCTACAAATAATCGTTGAGCCGCGGCCTTTAGGGTCAGATGTAATTTTTCAGGTCGAGCCCGTATGTGTCGGGCTTTTCAGCACTGATGATTTTGTCACTTTCGTATTGTGCCAAATTATACATTTCGACCTGAATGTGGCGGTTAAACTTGGCGTTGTAGACCAACTTTAAGACAGGTCGGGTTGGTGCCTTTTCGTTGATCTCCACGACCACTCCCAAACGGCCACTTTGCAGTTTTACCAAAGTCCCAACTGGGTACACATTAATGCAGCGAATAAACGCATTGACCAGCTCCTGATCGAGCTTTTCTGGCGCCATGCTGCGAATAATGCTCAGCGCCGCAGTCGGTAGCATGGCTTTCTTGTAAACCCGCTCGCCGGTCAGGGCATCAAAAATATCAACAATCGAAGCCATTCGCCCATATTGGCTGATGGCACTGCCGGACAGGCGTTTGGGGTAACCCGCACCGCTCAATTGTTCGTGATGCTGAACAATCACTTCCATGGTCGTTTTTGGCAATACGACTTGGTTTTCGTCAATAATGTCGCGCCCATGCAACACGTGCCGCTTCATTTGTTCGAATTCTTCGGGCATCAGTTTGCCGGGCTTGTTGAGGATTTCCTCCGGCACTCTGAGCTTACCAATATCATGCAGCAAGCCGCCGGTGACCATATCGGCAATGACCTTCTCGTCCAGCTTGAGATAACGACCAAATACGCCGAGCAAAATACCCACGTTGATACTGTGCTCTAGCAAGTACTCATCTTTTTGCCGAATGCGAGTCATCATGGTAAGCGCTTGTGGATTACGAAAGACCGAGTCCATCAACCCTTCGCCTAACTCCTTAAACGCTTCAACATCAAGATTGTGGCCTTGCTGCAAGTCGCGAAACGCTTTTTTCTGCAGTTGTCTGGCCTGATTATGGAGCGCCTTAGCCTGCTCCATTTCGCGCTCAACGCTGACCATAGGTTCGTCGTAGCGCGTTTTAGGCTGGCTTTGCGAAGCATCAAGCCCCTCTGCCTTTTGTTGCTCCGGTAGTTTTTTGTCTGGATCGATATGTAGTTGCTCGACACCTTTGCTGATCAGTGCATCGATACTGGCTTGAGAGGTGACAAACCCAGGTTTCTTGAGGGCAAAGTTACCCCGACATTTAGCAATGCCAGTGATAAACATACCCACCTTGAGTTCGTTGATCGAAATGGTTTTCGTCATACCCAACTACACGTTATCCCGCTATCAGTAGCACTAATTTAAAACAATTCGTCATCGACAGTTGCAGGTTGCTGAACTTCATTATCAATGAATGGATCAACCGGTTGCACTAATGATTCGGCATATTGGGTTGGCTCGGAGCCGGCCACAAAGTACTCGAAGCGAGTCGAGCTATCGGTACGATGAGTCAATAGTCCGGACGATCGATCAATCCTAACACTGACAATATTATCCGGCGCAGTAAATGACTGAACCGGCATATTTTGCAATGCAACTTGCATAAATTTGATCCAAGCAGGCAACGCCGTTTTAGCACCAAATTCCTTGCCGGTAATTTGGTTGCTACCGAGGTTGGGGTTGTAAGCCGTCGACCCCAGCTTGCGCCGGTGATCATCAAAACCAATCCAAGACGTTGCTACCAGATTCGGATGGAAACCAGAGAACCAAGCATCTTTGGCGTCATTGGTGGTACCTGTTTTACCGGCAATATCACGACGCTTTAAGGCTCGAGCTGCGCGCCAACCGGTACCGTTCCAGCCGGTGCCTGCGGACCAGTCGCCGCCGCCCCAAATCGCGCTATTCATCGCTTGAGTGACCAAGAATGTGTTGGTGTCTGACACCACATGTGGCGCCTGCTGCGCCTGATCGACCGGTAATGCAGGGCAAATGGCGAATTGGTCTGCGGCAATCTCGGCAAATTCAGTCAGCTCAGTGAATTCAGTCATCGACTGTTGCAACGCCTCACATTCGGGGCAGGCAACCTTTGGCTGCTGTTGGAAGATTCGATTACCGTGCTGATCTTCAATCCGCTCGATTAGGTATGACTTCACTTGATAACCACCATTGGCAATGATGGCAAAGCCGTTCGCCACATCCAACGGAGCAAAGCTTGCCGAACCGAGCGCCAACGATTCATTGGGCGGAATGTCTTCAAGCGGGAAGCCAAACTTGCTCAGGTGCTGCCTGATCTTTTCAATGCCAACGGCCCGCAACAAGCGCACCGACATCACGTTCTTCGACTGCGCCAAGCCCAAACGTAAACGAGTGTCACCATCATAGACTTCAGGTGAATTCTTCGGCCGCCAAGCCACTCCGGCAGACGCATCCCAGTGGCTAATCGGCGCATCAGCAACTAAGGAAGCTAAACTGTAACCGTTGTCAAAGGCCGCAGAATAAATGAAGGGTTTGATGTTGGAGCCGAGCTGGCGCTTGGCTTGGAAGGCTCGGTTGAACTGGCTTTGGGCGAAGCTAAACCCGCCGACTAGGGCACGAATCGCGGCATCTTTTGGGTTCAGCGCAATGAGCGCAGCAGAGGCTTCTGGCAATTGCGATAGCGCCAAAGAGCCATCGGTTGCAGCAACGGTCATGATGACATCACCGGGCTGAACAATCTCTGCGGCCGTTTTTGGTGCTGCGCCTTGGCGCTCATCGGTAATAAAAGCCCGTGCCCATTTCATGCCATCCCAATTGATCGTCCCTTGCGTGCCGTCGCGACGGATCACTTGTGCCGACTGTTCAGCAACAGTCATTACCATCGCCGGGACAAGATGCTGATAGCCGCGGTATTGCTTCAGGTATTCAATGACCTGAGTCTGGTCCCACATTGGCTCCGGTAACATCAATACTGGTTCTAGAGGCTGCTGTTGTTCGCTTTGATCGTCTAGTTCAGGCACCGCCAACCATGGGTTTGCAATGGCGCCACGATAGCCGTGACGATGATCGTAATCGAGTAAGTTTTGTACCACCGCGTCAATGGCGGCTTGCTGTTGCTTTGAATCAATGGTGGTAAAGACTTTAAAGCCCGAGGTATAGGCGCGCTCCTCACCGTAGCGCTCAACCATATATTGGCGCGCCATTTCAGCAACATAAGGCGCATTCATCTCAATCGCCGGACCGTGGTACTTACCTTCTAACGGCGCCTGCATCGCCTCTTTGAATTGTTCTCGGGTAATGGCTTCTACTGCCAACATCCGCGCCAACACGACATTACGGCGCTCGACCGCATTTTCAACGGAATAAATCGGATTCAGAATCGACGGTGCTTTTGGCAAACCGGCAATCATGGCGATTTCAGGCAGGGTCAGTTGGTCAACCGTCTTACCGAAATAGACTTCCGCCGCAGCGCCAACACCATGGGCACGATAGCCCAGCGGAATTTTGTTGAGATAGAGTTCGAGGATCTGATCTTTGGTCAGCAGTTGCTCGATGCGCCAAGCGAGCAGAATTTCGCGAATTTTTCGGCGATAAGTTTTGTCACGGGTTAGATAAAAGTTACGCGCCACCTGCATGGTGATGGTACTCGCCCCCTGGCGCTTTTCGCCGGTAGTCACCAGAGACACGAAAGCACGGGTGACACCAATCAGGTCAATACCGGGGTGATCGTAAAAACGGGAATCTTCAACCGCCAGAAAGGCGTCTTTCATCTGCTGAGGAATTTGCTCAATAGCCAGCGGGATGCGGCGTTTCTCACCGAACTGCGAGATCAACACACCATCATTGGTATACACCAGCATGGGAGTTTGCAGTTGGACATCTTTAAGTTCGGTAACGTCTGGCAGGTCACGACTGAAATAAACCGCAACAGCAATGGCGACAATCAGCCCGAGCACGCCGCAGCTGAAGAAAAAAATCAATAGAGAACGCAATAATTTCACGGTTAGTAATCACTTACATCATGAAGCCGCAGCCAAAATCCAGTCCCTTCCGTCAGGGCCTATTGGCCTGTGCTGTATTCATCAGACCACAGGGGCAAGAGTATAAAGAAGTCGTTGCGCAAAAGACACAAAATAGCGAACTGTGTTGAAACTCCACGTAAAAGCGCTTGTTTTTTTGTGCAGGTCTAACAGTATAATCAAGCTTAACAATAGCATTACAATGGATTTGCATACGTGAAACTTGAGCGCTTATGGAAACGTAGCCAACCGCCATTGATTGGTCTTGATATTGGTTCCCATTCCGCCAAAGCCGTATTACTAAGCAAAACTGAAGATGGCTGGGTGTTAGAAAATGCATCCCAAGTAGCCATCCCGACTGGTGCTGTTGAAGAACATGAGATTAAAGATTTTGAAGCGGTTGGTAATGCCCTTCGGCCATTATTAACCCGCTTTGGTAAAAAGAATAACTTGGTTGCGGCGGCAGTTGCCGGTTCGTCCGTGATCACCAAGATCATTTACGTCGACGGCGGTGGCACCGAAGCTGATTTAGAAGCTCAGGTGCAGATTGAAGCCGACCACTTAATTCCTTTCCCGCTTGAAGAAGTCAGTCTTGATTTCGAAGTCATCGGTACCAACAGTTCAGATACCAGCCGCAAAGACATTCTGCTAAGCGCTTGTCGCACCGAACACGTCGAGTCGCGAGTGGCAGCATTGGAAACCGCCGGCTACACGCCGAAAGTGATGGACATTGAAGCCTTTGCGCTCGGTCGCACGTTAGCGGTGATGAGTAAGCAGTTCCCCGACGACATGGCTAACAATACGGTAGCGATGGTCGATATCGGCGCCAATATGATGCTGTTCAGCATTGTCAGCGATGGCGAAACAATTTACAGCCGCGAGCAGCCATTTGGTGGCGAGCAATTTAACCAAGCAGTGGTCGGTTATTACGGCATGGAGCCCCATGCTGTTGAGGAAGCCAAGCTGGCCGGCACGCTACCGGCTAATTATGATTTTGAGGTGCTGGCGCCGTTTCAGACCCAGATGGTGCAGCAAATCCGCCGCAATATTCAGATTTTCTCAACATCAAGTGGCATTAGTGAAATCGATGCTTTGATCCTCAGTGGTGGCAGTGCCATTCTGCCCGGTACCGTTGAATTGCTGCGCGAAGAATTGGCGCTTCACGCCATTGTTGCCAATCCTTTTGTCAACATGACCGTGGCGGAATCACTGGATCAGGAAAAACTCGCCGCATCGGCTCATCAATATGCCATTGCCTGTGGCCTAGCCATGAGAGGCCATCACGAATGAGTCAGATCAACCTGCTGCCATGGCGTGAAGAAGCCAAGCAAAAGCAACAACAAGAATATTTAACCATGCTGCTGGCTGCTGCTATTGGTGCGGCGCTGATTATGTTTGCAGTGTCATCGTTTTACAGCAGCAAGATCTCGACACAGCAGGCGCGGAACAATTATCTCCTGCAAGAAACAGCAATTCTGGATAAAAAGATTCAGGAGCTCAACGACCTCAAGCAACGCAAAAAAGATTTGGAGCAGCGCTTAAAGCTGGTTCAAGAGCTGCAGCTCAGCCGTAACCTGCTCACTCAATTATTTAACGCCATGGCCGATATTATTCCTGCAGGTGTTTATTTAACTCGGGTTGAGAAAACCGGCCGCTTGCTAAAGATTGAGGGCATTAGCGAATCGAACAACCGGCTAGCCAATTTGGTGCGTAACATCGACGACTTAGATTGGCTCCACAGCCCAAGCATCCAAACCATTGAGGTGGATGAGATCCGTCCGAAATTACTGAGCAAGTTCGTCATGACGGTGCAAATCGTCGAGCAAGAGCTGACCTCATCCGAGCAAGGAGGAAAAGCCAATGGCAATTGATTGGCGCGCCGAGTTCGAACAGCTGAAGCAAGTCGATCTTGATTTAGAAAACATGGGTGGCTGGCCAATTTTGGTCAAACTGATTTTTGCTGTGATGTGCTCGGTGTTCGCGGCGTTTTTGGTGTATTACTTTGTGATTAGCGATCAGCTCGATACCTTAGAGCATGAACGCAACGTTGAAGTAGAGCTGCGGCAAAAATATCAGGTTAAATATGGCGTCGCGGTGAACGTTGAAATTTACCGCGCCCAGCTAGCTGAAATCGAAGAGCAATTTCAGTCCATGCTCAAACAATTGCCAACCCGCCACGAAACCGCGGCACTACTGGACGATATGACCTATGTCGGCACAGCGAACGGGTTGCGCTTCGACAAACTGGAATGGCAACCCGAGCAGCAACAAGAATTCTATATTGAACTGCCAATGAAGTTAGAGGCAGTAGGCCAATACCATCAGCTTGGCCAGTTTGTCAGCGATGTCGCAAGTTTGTCACGAATTATCAGCTTGCATGACTTTGAGCTGGTCGCCGATCCGGACTCTGACAAAGAATTACTCAAGATGAGCGTGCAAGCTCGCACCTATCGCTATAAAGAAGCGGAGGAGCAACAATGAGATTAGTTGCAATGCTGCTCGCCGCTTGTTTACTGGCCGGATGTGGCGACGACTTAGCCGACGTAAAACAATTTGTGCAAAATACTCAGGATGCTTATCGGCCGAAACCCGAACCATTACCTGAAGTACCCGAGTTTACTCACATTCCGTACACCGCCAAGGTCGTTCGGAGCCCGTTTGTCGAGCCGGTCCCTGAATTGATTGAAGTTCAAGTCGCTCAGCGCAAAGACTGCCTGACGCCACAACCTGACCGACAACGCCACCCATTGGAATCGTTTGCCCTCGATGACATTACGATGCGCGGTACCATGGGAACAGACAAACAGCTGTATGGCTTGGTACAAGCCGACAGCGGCAGTATTTATCAGATCCAGATTAATGATTATCTGGGCCTGTTTCATGGCCGAGTCGTTGCCGTTACCGCACGTCAAATCTTAATCGAGGAGATGGTGCCAGAAGGTGACGGTTGCTGGGCCAAACGCATGAATAAATTAGAATTAATCTCCGGCTGATCACGGGGAAAGTGATGGGAGCAAGACTCGTGTTAATTCGACAGATATGGCGCATTCTTCTGGTAGTGGCATTACTACCAACCATGGTCTTGGCCAGTCAGCCACAGCTCATTGATGTTCGTTATAACAATTTGGTTAACGACCAATTTGAACTCGAGCTGGTCTTTGACCAGCCGTTTTTACCGCCACAAACCACAGTTGCAAAGCTTCCCGAGCAAGTCATTGTGTCATTCCCTGATAGCGTCTCGGCCATGACGCTGTCGAGCATTCCTGTTGATGAAAAAGGCGTGCAACGGGTTAACTTTTTTCAAACATCAGAAGGGCTTGCCGTCCATACCGTGATGGATCGCCTACGCCCCTATTCTGGCCGCATTCAGGGCAATAGTTACATCCTCAGCCTTGGCCGTGTCGATGGCGCAGATAATGACGACTTACCTGATTACCTGAATGAAATTACCGCCATTGATTTTCGTCGCAGCGACAGTGGCGGCGGCGATGTGTTGATCTTTCTTGCGCGTAACTCAGTCGCTGCTGATGTGATCCAGCAGGGCGAGAAGGTGGTGGTCAGCTTCTTCGATGTCAGCATTACCGAAGCGCTCGTAGCGCTGCTTGATGTCACCGATTTTGCCACTGTGGTGGAATCCATCGATGTTCAGCAACAACAACAGAAAGTCACCCTAACCATTGCGGCAAACGGTGATTATCGCTTCCATCATCAACAGGTCGATAACTTATTTACGGTCAGCTTAGAGCCGGTTCTGGAAGCCGAAATTGCCCAACAATCAAAGTATTCGGGCAAGCCCATCTCGCTGAACTTCCAAGACATTCCGGTTCGTACCGTACTGCAAATTATTGCTGATCATAACGGCTTCAACCTAGTCACGACCGACACCATTACCGGCAACATGACACTGCGTTTAGATGGTGTGCCTTGGGATCAAGCGCTTGACATGATTCTCAAAATTCGCGGCTTGGGTAAACGAATGGAAGGCAATATCTTGTTAGTGGCGCCAGCCGATGAGTTGGCGATCCGCGAGGCACAAGAATTGCGTGCCCAACAAGAGGTCGAAAAACTCGCGCCACTATTTGCCGAATACGTGCAAATCAATTATGCCAAGGCCGATGACATTGCTGAGTTGCTCAAGAATGATGAAGCCAACATGCTGTCAGAGCGCGGCTCGGTAACCGTTGATGAACGAACCAACACCTTACTCATTCGTGACACTGCCGAACAATTGGAAGAAGTTCGTCGCCTGATCACCGTACTCGACCGCCCAGTCAAGCAAGTGTTGATTGAATCTCGGGTGGTCAATGTCCGCGATAGCGTTGGCGAAGAGTTGGGTGTCCGCTGGGGGATCACCAACACCTTCGACGCAGGTTCTGGCAATGGCGCCACATCCGGCACTATTGAAGGAGCCAACGATGCCAATAATGGCGTCGTGCCATCGATTGCCGACCGCATGAACGTTGATTTACCGGTTGCCAATGCTGCCGGATCGATTGCCTTCCAAGTGGCTAAATTGGCGGATGGTACCGTCATTGACCTCGAGCTATCGGCTCTGGAAGTGGAGAACAAAGGTGAAATTATCGCCAGCCCACGGATCACCACCGCCAACCAAAAGCCGGCCTATATTGAGCAAGGTGTCGAAATTCCATATGAAGAAGCCACTTCCAGCGGCGCGACCAATATCGAATTCAAAAAAGCAGTGCTGAGTTTGCGGGTAACGCCGCACATTACCCCCGACAACCGTATCATTCTCGATTTGGTGATCACCCAAGATACCCAAGGCGAGGAAGTACCGACTTCCGCTGGCGGCCGCGCGGTTGCAATCGACAAACAGGAAATTGGCACGCAAGTCTTGGTGGATAATGGCGAAACCGTTGTTTTAGGTGGTATTTATCAGCAAATTAATACCAAATCAGTTTCCAAAGTTCCGGTTTTAGGTGACCTTCCTGCGGTCGGCTGGCTATTCCGCAATACCAATGAATCCAACGAAAAACGAGAATTGCTGATTTTTGTGACCCCAAGAATCATCACCGAAACGCTATGATTCTTTACAAAGCCGTCAAAAAATCATATAAACATCGGTCGGAATTGCGCTGACCGGAACTCGGCGCAATCACTAACGACCAAAATGCGCTGTTTGGCGCTGAACTTCGCACTCTCGAGCGCAATTAATTCTGATAGACGTTCACGGTAGAAGCGAACACTTCTTGATTTACCCGTAAAGACGCAATGGCTGAAAAAAGAAATATATTCCTTGTTGGCCCAATGGGAGCCGGCAAAAGCACAATTGGCCGCCAATTGGCCCAAGAACTTCATCTGCAGTTCTTCGATTCAGATCAAGAAATTGAGAAGCGCACCGGCGCTGATATTTCTTGGGTATTCGATATCGAAGGCGAAGCTGGCTTTCGTGCTCGCGAAGAATCTGTGATCAATGATCTGACAGAAAAGCAGGGCATCGTTCTGGCAACTGGTGGCGGCTCCATTAAGAGCAAAGAAAATCGCAATCGTTTGTCAGCGCGCGGCATTGTCGTGTATCTGGAAACGTCCATCGACAAGCAGTTTGCTCGCACCCAACGCGACAAACGCCGACCACTTCTTGCCAATGCCGACGATCCACGTGAAGTATTGGAAGAGCTGGCCGGAGAGCGCAACGAACTGTACAACGAAATCGCCGATGTCGTCGTTCAAACTGACGATCAAAGCGCCAAAGTTGTCGCCAGCCAAATCATCAAACAACTCGATCTGTAAAAGAGGTTGAATATGGAGCAGGTCACAGTCCAGCTGGATGACCGTAGTTACCCGATTTTCATTGGTTCGGGACTCATCAAGGATAGCAACTACATTGCTCCATACATTCGCGGCAAAAAGGTTGTCATTGTCACCAATGAAACCGTCGCGCCGCTTTACCTTGATGCAGCGTCAGAGGCCCTTACTGCATTTGATGTCAGTGCCGTTGTGCTGCCAGATGGCGAGCAATACAAAACGCTAGAGCACCTCAATAGTGTGTTCGACAAGCTGCTGGCAGACAATCACGGCCGCGATACCACTCTGGTTGCCTTGGGCGGCGGCGTCATTGGTGATATGGCCGGCTTTGCGGCAGCTTGCTACCAACGCGGTGTCGACTTTATTCAAATTCCGACGACCTTGTTGGCGCAAGTGGATTCTTCAGTTGGTGGTAAAACCGCGGTCAATCACCCGCTGGGCAAAAACATGATTGGCGCCTTCTACCAACCGCGAGCGGTGATCATCGACATCGACTGCCTGCAAACGCTGCCCAAGCGCGAGCTTTCTGCCGGCATGGCTGAAGTCATCAAATACGGCATCATCGAAGATTTCGAGTTCTTTGAATGGCTTGAGCAACATATGGATGAGCTGATGACGCTGGAGCCAGCTTTAATGGCCAAAGCCATTGCTCGTTGCTGCCAGATAAAAGCCGATGTTGTCGCTGCCGATGAGACCGAACGTGGAAAACGCGCCCTACTCAATTTAGGCCATACCTTTGGCCACGCCATTGAAGCTGAACAAGGCTACGGCAATTGGCTTCACGGCGAAGCGGTCGGCACCGGCATGGTGCTCGCCAGCCAAACCGCACTGCTCGAAGGGCTAATCGATCAAGCACAACATGATCGAATGGTGGCCTTGATCAAAGCCGCGGATTTGCCAGTTACAAAACCGGCCGAGATGGATTATGCTGCTTTTATCAAGCACATGATGCGCGATAAGAAAGTCCAAGAGGGCAAATTGCGCTTAGTGCTGCCAGAAGCAATCGGTCGAGCTGGTATCTATAGCGCTGTGCCAGAATCCGTATTGCAACAGGTGATCGACAGCCACTGAACCACGCAGGCCCTTTGATGGAACTTGAGCCACAAGCCACTAGCCTTTTGCCATCACAGCAGCAGTTAATGCTGCGGATTCAGCATCTGGCTGGCCTCGACTCCAATCTCGTCATCATTGCGGGTCGCGAAGGAGCCGGTAAGCACACCCTTGCTTCAGCCCTCGTCGAGCAATATAGCGCCGAATATGATCTGGCATGGCTTGAGGTCAGCAGTAAAAGCTCTGACTCCGTGGTCCGCGCCCAGCTGCTCAATCAACTCTTTGCCGACACCGCCTACGACCCCGACGAGCCGCTCCAGCATAGCGTCAACCAAATTCTTGGTGATACTGGCGGCAAGCAGATGATCGTCCTGACCCACGCCGACCGACTCAGTAATCAATTACTGGTTGAATTGTGGAGTCTGGTAGAAAACAGCCGCAAACTGCCCGCCGGCACCCACCACATTAGCGTACTGATGTTTGCCGAGCCGATGTGGGCCAATCGCGTATCGCGCGAAATGGCGGCAATTACCGAAGCCGACCAACCTGTTTTACAAATCCCATCGCTGCCACTCGAAGAACGCAAGCAACTGTTCTCACTACTCCAGCAACGCCTCGGTCACAGCGAACTCGACACTGACTTGGTTGAGCGCCAACTCGATGAGCAAGATGGTTTGCCTGGCGAAGTGGTTGCTTTATGCCAAGACGCCGGCCCGATTACCGACGACACCGATGATGCGGCCGAGGAAGACAAGCAGCGACAAGCAATTCCAAAGATTTGGCTGATCGCCGCTGCGGTCGGTTTAACCCTGTTGCTGTTGATCCTCTGGTGGGCCACGTCTGGCCAGCAGCCAACGAATGAGCCATCAGAAAGTGCTGCAGTGGTGGAACAAATTAGCGAAGCCGTGGCATCAGTCGAGCCTCAGGCTGACGAGACGGCGCACGATTTATCACAGCCGGCGGTTGCGGACGAGCCGCTGGAGTCCTTACCCGAGCAGCTACCGGAGACCACGGTGACCACACAGGTCGCCGATGAATCAGATAAGCAACGGATCGAAGTTGATGAGCAAACCATCAGCTCCATCGAAGCTGCCGACAGCAGCAAGGATTCAGCAGCAACCGCGCCACAAGAAGTTGAACCAGCAGCAGTTGAAGCAGCAGTCATTGAGACGGCCACAACCCCGCTAGCAGCTGAACCTGAAATTGAACCACAAGCGGCGCCAGAACCAACGCCACAAGTTGCCACTGGTAACACTAATGCTGCCGTTGAACCGAGCCCTTGGTGGCAGCAGCTCGATAGCAACCGTTATGTCCTGCAATTGGGCGTCATGAGCAGCCAAAGTCGCTTTGACACCTTTGCCCGCCGCTACGGTTTGAGCGACGATCCACTGTTCCGCCACTACCAAAGTGAGCGCAACGGCAAACGTGTCTTTATTGGCGTTTACGGCGATTACCCGTCATCTGCGGCAGCTCGCCAAGCATTGAACTCTATGTCTGCGCAAGTTCAGGCGCTCAAGCCATGGCCCAAAACTGTAGCCACCATTCAACAAGAAGCTGTCGCACCTTGAAAGGCTCGAAACAACGCTCTTTTTTGAAGTGGGCTGGCGGTAAATTTGCGCTAATTGAACCCATCGTCAAACAGCTGCCAACAGGTAATCGCTTAGTCGAACC
Source organism: Neiella litorisoli (assembly GCF_014773395.1). Lineage (GTDB taxonomy): Bacteria > Pseudomonadota > Gammaproteobacteria > Enterobacterales > Neiellaceae > Neiella > Neiella litorisoli. Next base: position 162,356 of record NZ_JACXAF010000001.1, read on the forward strand.
TTTTGTTGGCGCCGCCAGCGTATTCCTCAACACCGATTATGAGCATTATTGGCTCAATGACATCAACCCCGATTTAATTGATGTCTATCGTCGCCTGCAAAGCAGTCCTGAGCAGCTCATCGAAGCCACTCGACCACTCTTTACCGCAGCCAATAATCAAGCTGATGTTTACTATCAGCTGCGCAATGAGTTTAATCAAAGCCAAGCAGGGCTGCGGCGCGCCAGTTTATTCATCTACTTTAATCGTCATGGCTACAACGGGCTGTGTCGTTACAATCGCTCTGGTGGTTTTAATGTGCCGTTCGGGCGCTACAAGCGGCCTTACTTTCCAGAGCAGGAAATGCGTGCCTTTGCCGCCAAGGCTCACTTAGCAACATTCACCTGTTTGCCGTTTGAGCAAGTCTTCGCCAATGTTCAGTCTGGCGATGTGGTTTATTGCGATCCGCCGTACGCGCCTCTGAGTGCCACAGCGAGCTTTACCGCCTATGCTGGCAATGGCTTTAGCAGCGACGCTCAACTCAAGCTTGCAGAGTGCGCCAATCAATGTGCCAAAGAGCAACGCTCACCGGTATTAATTAGCAATCACGATCTTGATTCAACACGCTTTTGGTATCAGGAAGCTAGCATTACCGAGCTCAATGTACGTCGCAATATTAGTCGTAACGGTAATGGTAGAGGCAAGGTGAAGGAGTTGTTGGCACTGTACGCCATCGCCGAATGAGCGCGGTATAACAACTCAGCCGAGCACCCAGCTGACAATAATCAGCAATCCCAGCACCAATACAGTAATGAGTACAATGCCAGCAATAATGTATGGCAGTACCTTTTTTTGACTAAAATCCTGCTGTCGAACGGCTTCGGACTGGACGCCAAAAATCGCCGCTGCAGCGCTTTTCAAATAACGCCACATCGGGATATCAACATAAGGATTAAGGCCGAGAAGCTGAGCGAGTTACTCAGTTGGCTTTTTGTCGGATTGGATTCGATCGCTACTATTGCGAGAAATCAGCTCAAGCAAATCTAAGAAATGAAAACTAGTAGAACGGCTACTGCCAGTTGCCCAACCATACCAAGAAGTGGATGGGTTGTGGGTCGCTAATGCACATTGGTTAGTTGGGTGGCTGCTTGGCAATGCATTGTTGTATTCAACACCTGCTTCACAATCACAGCTTAGCAAGCCAGTGACCGACTGAGCTTGTCCTTGATAGGCAAAGCCAGCGACCACGACAGTCGCAGCGAGCGCGCTGCCAGAAAGCCAGTATTTAAGAGCCATGTTGGTTGCCTTTGTCCAATTCCATGTACAAACGGTTAACAAGTATACAAGGATGTTTCTGATGAAACAAATTGATCTGAAACAAAAAAACACCGCCAAATGGCGGTGTTTTTATATCGCATTGTAATCTTTATATTTTTATGTCTTACAGGTCGAAATCGACAGAGTAAGATACAACAGCTTTCATGTCATCGAGGTTACCCATGTCATCGATGTCAGTCTTAGACAACATCAAAGAGAAACCGTCTTTTGACAGAGATGCGCTGTAGTCAACGTAGCTGTCGCCGAACCAATCTTCAACTGAGTCACCGTCGAAGTAGCCAACGTGCAGACCCAACTCCAAACCTTCAGCAACTTCAAACGCCGCATCAGCGCTGTAGTACAACCAGTCGTCATCCATGCCGTCAGAGAATGCGTCGTCACCAGAGTTCAACAGGTAAGCAACACCAACAGTCAGGAAGCTGTAAGAAACAGAACCGTACAGTTCGCCCAGATCGATGTCTGCGCTGTCATCTGGGTAAGCGTAGTAAACGTAACCTACGTCATAAGAGAAATCGCCTACAGTGCCGCCGTAACCAGCGTAGAAGTCAATTTCATAAGAAGTATCAAGACCATCTACTTCGTTGCCACCGAAATCAACAGTAGAAACCCAAGTACCAGCGTAGAAGCCAGAAGCGTGCTCATAGTCGATACCGCCAGAAACAGCTGCGCTATCGTCAGATTGAGTAACGCCACGCCATAAGTAGTTGCTGGTAGCTGCAGCATTTGCAGACAGACCTTCAACAGCCATTGCTGGGGCAGATAAAGTTGCGGCAACAATCGCTGAAGCGATCAAAGTCTTAGTTGCTTTCATTAGTGTGTACTCCTGGATATGTGAGTGATGTTATTCGACTTTTTAGTATGTCGTTCATATGCTGAGTCCAACAAAGCACAGCCTGTGCCACACTTACAATATCTATATTTATTAATAATTTATGAATAACCATTCATTTTTTGCGAATATATCCGCACCGCCTTGTGCACCAAAAATGAACTCTAAATTAACCAATTATTCACTTTTGGTGCAAAGTGGTATTCTTGGTGCAACTATTAATCCCACAACCGCACTGCAATGGCCGTAGTGATCCGCTAAACTATTGCCTTCTTATTCTTCTAGATGGCTTGAGTAACTTGCGAATGGCGAACGAAATCCCCACCCAGATCATTGCTCCATCGATACTTTCAGCTGATTTAGCTCGGTTGGGAGAAGACGTCAGTAACGTGCTAGCAGCCGGCGCTGACTGGGTTCACTTCGATGTGATGGATAACCACTACGTACCGAATCTGACTTTTGGTCCAGCAGTGTGCAAAGCACTGCGCGATTACGGCATCACTGCACCAATTGATGTCCACCTCATGGTTGAGCCAGTGGACGCGCTGATCCCACAATTCGCCGACGCAGGAGCCAGCCTGATCAGTTTCCACCCTGAAGCGTCAAAACACCCCCACCGCAGCATTCAAGCGATTAAGGCCGCTGGTTGTCAGGCGGGCGTAGTGCTCAATCCGGGCACGCCGCTGAGTATTCTCGATTACCTGATTGATGACATCGATTTGATTTTGCTGATGTCCGTCAACCCAGGTTTTGGCGGGCAAAAATTCATTCCAGCAACCATGGACAAAATTCGCCAGACCCGAGCCATGATTGATGCCTATGGCCTGCCGATTCGGTTGCAAATTGATGGTGGCGTCAATGTCGCCAATATTGGTGATATTGCCACAGCAGGGGTCGATACCTTTGTCGCTGGCTCGGCTATTTTTGGTCAGCAAGATTATGATTTGGTGATCGCGCAAATGCGTGAACAATTGACACTAGCCCAAGCCAACGCAGCACAAGAGAGCGAATAATGAAGGTCGAGCAAATAAAGGGCATTGCTTTTGATTTAGACGGCACCCTACTCGATAGCGCCCCCGATCTGGCGGCGGCGGTCAACGCCATGCTGACTGGCCTCGGCGCGGAGCCGGTGGCAGAAATTCAAGTTCGTCACTGGGTTGGTAATGGCATGCCCGTCTTGGTGCAACGCGCTATGCGACATATTGGTGCCGATGAATCGCAATTCGACCACGCCTTTTCGCTGTTTGCCCAAGCTTATGCTGATGATCCAACGTCACGGTCAACTTTATACCCCGGCGTTGCCGAGGCGCTAGCCCAGTTGCACCAACAAGATATTCCGATGGCGGTGATCACGAACAAGGCACAACGATTTCTGCCAGCAATCTTGTCCGGCTTTGATATTGCTCCATATTTTTCTCAGGTTTTGGGCGGCGATACGCTGGCCGAGAAAAAGCCTCATCCCATGCCGCTATTGCATGTCTGTCAGCAATGGCAGATTGAGCCGCAACAATTATTGATGGTTGGCGACTCAAAAAATGACATTGAGGCCGGAAAAGCCGCCGGTTGCATGACCCTTGGCTTGACCTACGGCTACAACTACGGCGAACATATCGGCCTTAGCAACCCCGATCAGGTTGCCGACAACTTACTTGAGCTAGTTGAGCAACTGGCTCCAACCAATCAACTCGTTTAGGTAACACAGATGTCCAAACCCATTGTGCTCAGCGGTATTCAGCCCTCTGGAAGCCTCACTATCGGAAACTACATTGGTGCAATTAACCAATGGGTGCCGATGCAAGATGAATTTGACTGCTTCTTTATGTTGGCAGATCTGCACGCCATTACCGTGCGTCAGGATCCACAGCAACTGCGCGAGCAAGTGTACGACTGTTTGGCCATGTACATCGCCTGCGGACTGGATCCGGAAAAAAGCGCCATTTTTGTTCAGTCCCATGTACCAGAGCACGCTCAACTGACTTGGGTACTGAACTGCTACACCCAAATGGGCGAGCTGAGCCGGATGACTCAATTCAAAGATAAGTCGGCGAAAAATGCCAGCAACATCAACGTTGGTCTGTATGGCTATCCGGTATTGATGGCCGCAGACATTCTGCTTTATCAAGCCGCCCAAGTACCGGTTGGTGACGATCAGAAACAGCACCTCGAACTGACCCGCGATGTTGCCACCCGCTTTAACAATATCTACGGCGATACCCTACGCGTGCCGGAGCCGATGATCCCGAAAGTTGGCGCCCGTATTATGTCGCTGCAAGAGCCGACCAAAAAGATGTCAAAGTCGGATGCCAATCCTAAGTCGTTCATTTTGCTCAATGACACCCTCAAGCAAATCACCAAAAAGATTAAATCGGCGGTGACCGACTCTGATGAGCAAGCGCGCATTTTCTTCGACACCAAGGAAAAGCCTGGTGTGTCTAACCTGCTGACGTTGCTGTCGATTGCCACAGGCCGAACTATTGACGACTTGGTCCCTGAATACGAAGACAAAATGTACGGCCACCTCAAAGGTGACACCGCTGAAGCCATTGTCGCCATGATTGAGCCGATTCAGCAGAAGTACGCTGAACTCAGAGCCAATGCCGATTATCTGCATTCGGTGATGCGCAGCGGCGCCGATCGCGCCAGCGAGCAAGCTTCGAAAACACTGGCGGCGGTATACGACAAGGTCGGCTTCATTAAAGCGCCTTAGTCACTCGCCCGATTCACTGATTGTTACAGCCAGCGTCATGCTGGCTTTTTTATATCAATCCGTATGGACATTTGCCCAACAACCATTATATTAGATTTATCTAATTTTTAATTAAGGTGTTCTCATGACTCGTATAGTCATTATTGGCGGCGTCGCTGGTGGCGCTTCTGCTGCGGCTCGAGCTAGGCGAATGAGCGAATCAGCCAGCATTGTGATGTTTGAGCGCGGCGATTACGTCTCGTTTGCGAACTGTGGCTTGCCTTACCACATCGGCGGCGACATTGAGTCGCGAGACGCCTTGTTACTGCAAACACCACAAAGCTTTAAGCAGCGTTTCAATGTTGAAGTGCGTGTTCGCAGCAATGTCGAGGCCATCAACCCGACCGAGCAAACGGTAACTGTCCGCAACCTGGATACCAACGAATGCTACCAGCAACCATATGACAAACTGCTACTCAGCCCCGGCGCTAAATCCGTCCCCCCCCCTATTGAAGGCCTGAGCAGCAATCGCACCTTTACCCTGCGCACCATACCCGATATGGATCAGATCCAAGCACTGATCGACCGCGACAAGCCCAGTCACGCAACCGTGCTTGGGGGCGGTTTCATCGGTTTAGAAGCGGCCGAAGCATTGCGCCAACGCGGTATTGAGGTCGCACTGGTCGAATTTGGCAAGCAGGTCATGGCCAACGTCGATGCAGAGATGGCCAGTCCGCTGCATCAAGAGCTGCGCGACCATGGCGTCGATTTGCGCCTGGCAACAGCACTGACCGCCGTCGCAGACAATGGTGATTCGTTGACCTTAACTCTGTCTAACGGCACTTCACTGAACACTGAATTGCTTATCTTAGCGACCGGCGTAAAACCTGAAACAGAGCTAGCGAAGCAAGCTGGAATCGCCCTTGGACCAACGGGCGGGATTCAAGTCAACAGCCGGATGGAAACGTCCGTCGCCAACATTTTTGCCGCTGGCGATGCCGTAGAGCATGTTGATTTAGTCACCGGCCAAGCGGCGCTGATCCCACTCGCCGGCCCCGCCAACCGTCAAGGCCGAATTGCCGCTGACAACATGCTTGGCGGCGACAAACATTATCAAGCGACCCAAGGCACGTCAGTGTGTCGGGTATTCGGCCTGACCATTGCGGCCACCGGCAGTAGCGAAAAGGCACTACTCAAAGCCAAGCGCCCGTTTGAAAAAATCTACGTTCACCCAATGAATCACGCCGGTTATTTTCCTGGCGCGAGTGCCGTTAGCCTGAAACTGCTGTTTAATCCTGACGATGGCACCATTCTCGGCGCGCAGGCTGTCGGTAAAGACGGCATCGATAAGCGAATTGACGTGCTGGCGATGGCGATTCGCGCCAACCTCTCGGTGTTTGATCTTGAAGAACAAGAGCTTTGTTATGCGCCGCCCTATGGTTCCGCCAAAGATGTGGTCAATCTGGCAGGCTTTGTCGCCGCCAATTATCTGCGCGGCGAAAGCGACATTTGCCAAGTCGAAGACGTGCTTGCACCAAGCCCTGAGCAAGTCATTCTGGATGTCCGCAATCCTCCAGAACTAGCCAATGTCGGCACTATCGACCACGCCATCAATATTCCGCTCGATTCACTTCGGCAACGGCTCGACGAACTCGATCCGACGAAGGAGTATCTCGTCAGTTGCATGGTTGGGTTGCGCGCACATGTCGCGACTCGACTCCTGCTCAATAGCGGATTCAAGGCCAAAAACATGACCGGCGGTTACAAAACCTATCAAATGGTCAAAGCGGCAAGAGCGGTGGCCCCATGACCGAATTTACTCCTCTCAGCGCATTACTCGGGGGCGCACTTATTGGTTGTGGCGCGGTGTGGTTGTTGCTGCTAAATGGCCGCATTGCCGGCATTAGCGGCATTGCCAGCCAATTGCTAGCCAAACCAAATGGCGACTGGTGGTGGCGACTGGCCTTCGTTGCTGGGCTAATTGCTGCACCGTTATTGTTTTTTAAACCTGCGCAGGTACCTGATCTGTCAGGCCATTCCGATCTGCTGGTGATCGTCGCGGGGCTTTTGGTTGGAATCGGCACCAAAATCGGTTCGGGTTGCACTTCGGGTCATGGCATTTGTGGCATGGCGCGGTTATCGAAACGCTCAATCATCGCCACGCTGGTGTTTATGGCCACGGCGATTGTCGTAGTCGCCGTACAAAGGTTGCTGTAATCATGAAATATGCTTCACTGCTATCGTCCGCCAGTGCCTTGATGAGTGGCTTGTTATTCGGCGCTGGGTTAATGGTCTCTGAGATGGTCAACCCAGCAAAAGTGATTGGCTTTTTGGACATTTTCGGCCACTGGGATCCGTCACTTGCCTTTACCATGGCTGGTGCGCTTGCGGTGTACGCGCCCGTTTATTGGCTGCTGGTTCGGCGCCGCAGCGACTCGATGCTGGCGCAACCCATCCAAATTCCGAACAATCGCGAGATTGATTGCCCGCTGCTAATCGGTGCCATTTTATTTGGCGCGGGCTGGGGCTTGGCTGGGATCTGCCCTGGCCCTGCGCTCACCATGCTCAGCTCGCTGCAGCAGCCCATCGTGCTATTTGTTGTCGCCATGTTCGCAGGATTTTGGCTGGCACCAAGATGGTTAAGCTTGCTCGGTAAAGCCACTTCGTCATAAATATTCACTATTTTACATATGTGATATTTCGGATATGATGCAGCTTCGCTCGTTGGAGGTGCATCATGCCGGATACTCAACAAACCACGCCCCAAACAAACGGTTCACTAGACCGCTCTCTTGACGCCATCAAGGCGTTAGCTGATGCCAATCGACTTGAGCTGACCTTGCTCATTGCCGATCAGGGCGAGTTGTGCGTTTGCGAACTGGTGGTTGCAGTGCAACAACCGCAGGCCAAAATATCCCGCAATCTTGCATTACTTCGCCGCGCAGAAATTCTGCTCGATCGCCGCCAAGGCAAATGGGTTCACTATCAACTCAACCCATCGACCCCAGATTGGATTAAGCAAATGCTGACCACGATCAAGCAAACGGAAACCCGTCACCTCAATCAGCAGCGCCAACGCCTAGAGCAAATGGGGGACAGACCCCAACGCTTAAAAAACTGCTGTCCAAGTAGATAAATCGGAGAACAATCATGACCATCAAAGTAGGGATCAACGGCTTTGGCCGCATTGGCCGTCTCGCGCTTAGAGCCGCATTTGACTGGCCGGAGCTGGAGTTTGTCCAGATCAATGATGTCGCCGGCGACGCCGCGACATTAGCCCACCTGCTGCAATACGACTCAGTGCAAGGCACTTGGCCACATACCGTTGACTGCGATGGCAACGATATTGTGATCAATGGCCACCGCATTGCCTGCAGCCAGCAACGCAACATTGGCGATATTGATTGGTCGGGCTGTGACGTCGTGTTGGAAGGCACAGGCGTCCATCGCAAAACCGAATTATTGCAGCAATACATTGACCAAGGTGTAAAGCGCGTCGTGGTCTCTGCACCGGTGAAAGAGCCGGGCATTGCCAATATCGTAATGGGCGTGAATGACCACATTTATCAGCCCGATCAGCATCCAATCGTCACTGCTGCGAGTTGCACAACGAACTGTTTGGCGCCAGTAATTAAGGTGATCAAAGAAACCTTTGGCATCGAGCGCTGCATGATGACCACCATTCATGATCTGACCAATACTCAGACTATCCTTGATGCGCCACATCAGGATCTGCGTCGTGCCCGCGCTTGCGGCATGTCATTGATCCCAACGACCACTGGCTCAGCCACCGCCATTGTAGAAATTTTCCCTGATTTAAAAGGCAAAATTAACGGCCATGCGGTGCGCGTCCCACTAGCGAATGCTTCACTGACCGACATGGTCTTCGAGCTGCAGCAAGATACCGATGTAGCAGCCGTTAATGCGGCATTAAAAGCGGCAGCCGAAGGCGACTTGCTGGGTATTTTGGGCTACGAAGAAAAGCCGCTGGTGTCGATTGATTACAAAGGCGATCAACGCTCAACGGTGGTCGACGCTCAAAGCACCATGATGCTCGAGTCACGAATGCTCAAGATCTATGCTTGGTATGACAATGAAATGGGCTATGCAACCCGCACCAGCGAATTGATCCGCAAGGTCGGTTTGTCGGATTTGTAGTGAAACAGTATCTGCTCGTTACCTTCAATTACTGGAATTTCACCCTGACCGACGGCGCGCTGCGCATGTTGGTGGTGCTGCACTTCCATCAGTTAGGTTACTCGGCACTCAGCATCGCCATGCTGTTTCTGTTTTACGAAGTGTTTGGTGTGGTCACCAATTTAGTTGGCGGCTGGCTGGCCACTCGGCTGGGCCTAAATAGCACGATGAATATAGGCTTGGCGCTGCAAATTATCGCTCTTAGCGCGCTGGCGGCGCCTGCAGAATGGTTGTCGATTCCCTATGTCATGGCCGCTCAAGCGCTGTCAGGCATTGCCAAAGACCTGAATAAAATGAGTGCCAAAAGCAGCATTAAGATGCTGCTGCCTGAGCAACAACAAAGCGCTCTGTATAAATGGGTGGCGATTCTAACTGGCTCAAAGAACGCGCTCAAAGGCATGGGCTTTTTTCTGGGGGGCGCACTGCTGGCTTGGCTCGGGTTCAGCCATGCCATGCTCGCCATGGCAGCGGTGCTTGCTGCGGTACTGATCATGAGTTTGGTACTACTGCAGAAAGATCTCGGCAAAGCCAAAGCAAAAACCAAATTTCGCGATATTTTTTCCAAAAGTCGCAGTGTTAACGTCCTGTCAGCGGCGCGCATGTTCCTGTTTGGCGCGCGCGATGTCTGGTTTGTGGTCGCCTTGCCGGTCTATCTAGCCAGCGTTTTCGACTGGCCTCACATCCAGGTGTCTGGCTTTCTTGCGGTGTGGGTGATCGGCTATGGCTTGATCCAAGGCTTAGCGCCGGCCATCACTCGCGCCGGACAAGCGCTACCTGATGGCCGCTCGGCGCTATTCTGGGCAGCGCTGCTGGCAGCGGTGACCACTGGCGTGGCGGTGCTGGTGACCATGCAGTGGCAACCACAGTTAGCGATTGTGGTTGGCTTACTGGCTTTTGGTGCCGTGTTTGCGGTCAATTCGTCACTGCATTCTTATTTGATCGTCAGCTACGCCAACCGCGACGGCGTGTCATTGGACGTTGGGTTCTATTACATGGCCAATGCCATGGGCCGCTTGACCGGCACAGTGCTATCTGGGCTTGTTTACCAAGTCGCGGGGCTCACTGCCTGCTTATGGGTTTCAGTGGCATTTCTGGTGCTCACCAGCTTGATCTCACTGGCGCTTCCGAAGCACAGCTCAGTCAGGCAATAAGCTGGATCGCCATGGCCAACGCCATCACCAGAAACAGCACGCCGCTGGCCAAATGCAGCCAGCGCAATTGCAATCGCCGGAGCAAAGCACAACCAATTAGCACTCCGAGCGCTGATGTCATCGCCAAGCCCAAAGTGGCGCCAAGCCAAACCGAAAGAATGTCAAATTTAGTGCTCAGCGCCGCCACACTAAGTTGAGTTTTGTCGCCTAGTTCGGCCACTGCGATCAGGCTGAAGGTCGATCCAATCACGCGCTTGCGGCTAACGTGGCTGACATCAGAAGTATCTTCTGCTGGCTGATCTTGCCCTTGTTGCCACTCCTGCCAACCCTGCCACAACGCTTGCAGGCCAAAGATCGCGAACAGCACCGCAGCAGCGGTCAACACCCATATCGTTGGCAACCAACTGGCTAGCGTGCCGCCAACCGCAACGGCCAGCGCATTAAGCCCGGCAAATGCCAAGATGGCGCCGATGAGCACCTGCCTTGGCGGTAGTCTGGCAGCCAAAGCCATACAAACCAGCTGGCTCTTGTCTCCCATTTCCGCCAAGGTGACGATTAAAAAGCTAATTGAAAACGCTTCGAACATATTCGGCCTACCGCCGCACCTGCAGCTACTTTTTGTTGCAAAATTAATGAAGTTTAACGCCAGTGTGATCTAAGTCATGTCTTGTCCCAGCTAAACTGATAACTATTAGCATCAAGACTTTTTGTTAAATCGCTGTTATGCAAATTACCGATCGAGCCATTGAAGAAAAAACCATCCCCTTGTTTCGCCTCGCCTTCAGGCCGCTATTTCTGTTCGGTACCGCCTACGCGGGCTGGTTGATGCTGCGTTGGATATTAACCTTAACAGGCGTTTTAACATGGACCCATCCGGTCGCTTTATTTACCTGGCACGGCCACGAAATGCAGTTTGGCTTTGTCATGGCGATCATCATCGGCTTTCTATGCACCGCAGCGCAAAACTGGACCGGTATTCCCGGCCTGCGCAGTTGGTCGCTCGGCATCATCACCGCATGCTGGCTCGGAGGCCGCATTGTAGCCAATATCGATCCCAGTTCAATGGCGTTATATGTGTTTGATGCCGCCTTTATTGGCCTGGGTGCAACTGCCGTTGCGCGGCAACTTGTTCTGTCTGGCAATAAGCGCAACTTGATATTTTTACCCATCCTAGCGGTCTTCCTTGCCCTTCATCTAGGCCAAGTGTGGGCCATGCAATCAGCGCCACAATATGGTCAGGCATTAGGATTTGCCGGTATTTGGTGGATTGCGCTGCTGGTCAGTTTGCTGGCTGCCCGAGTCGTGCCCTTCTTTATCGAACGCCGGCTAAACGACAAACTACCCCGCGATCCGGTGTGGTGGCTAGCAGGTGCTCAATTCAGCCTGTTGGCGCTGGCGCTACTCAACGTTTTCTCTCAACCGGCGATTGCCATGCAATTGGCTGCGCTCATCGCCTTGGTATTCCAGCTACCACGATTATGGCGTTGGTACCGCGTCGGGATTTGGGCCGAACCGCTGTTGTGGTCGCTGTATTTAAGTTTTGCTTTCCTTCCCGTAGCCTTGCTAATGCTTGCTGCCACCGGCACTGACTATCTCAGCATGGTGATGCATTTACTCGGCGTCGGCCTGATCGGAGGCATGATTATGGCGATGATGGCTCGGGTCAGCCTCGGCCACACCGGCCGGATGCTCAATGCGCATCCATTAACGGTTTTTGCCTTTGCCGCCATGCTGTTGGCTGCAACCGCCAGAACGCTATTACCAGCGCTAGGTTTTGAATGGACTCGCTTCGGTTATCAGCTCTCGGCAATTGGTTGGATGCTGTCTATTGGCTGCTTCTTGTGGGTTTACGCACCTATTCTGTGCAAGGCCCGCGCTGACGGAAATCCCGGTTAAAGTGCAACCAAAGTGCTGCTTCACATAACAAAAAAATAACATGGATAGTTATCCCTCAGACCGAATATAAGCTTGATCCAGATCAGTATTCATTGGGGACAAATCTCGCCTAATACACCAGATATAGTGCCAAGCACACATGCACAACCACATATATTGTGCATAAAGCTAAAATAACCTGTGTATAACGTTGAGAGGAGACTACTGTGAAACCTGTGGTGATCAAGCGCGATGGCTGCCGAGTACCTTACGACAGCGAACGCATCAAGGAAGCTGTGATCCGCGCCAGTATTGCGGTCAATTGTAAAGACAACGCATACGCCGATCTGGTAGCGCACGCCGTGACATTGGAATTCGAAGATCACGACGAAGTCGACATCAATGAGATTCAGTCAGCAGTCGAAAATCAACTGATGCAAGGCCCTTACAAGGGCTTAGCTCGTGCTTACATCGAATATCGCCATGACCGCGATATGATCCGCGAACGCCAAAGTCGATTAAACAACGAAATTCAGGGCCTGGTCGAGCAAAGCAACTCCGACTTGCTCAACGAGAATGCCAACAAAGACAGCAAAATCATCCCAACGCAGCGTGATTTGCTTGCTGGTATCGTCGCCAAGCATTACGCCTTGCAATATATGCTGCCCAAGGAAGTGACCCGCGCCCATCAGCTCGGTGATATTCACTACCACGATCTCGATTACGCGCCATTTTTCCCCATGTTCAACTGCATGCTGATTGACCTTAAAGGCATGCTAACGAACGGCTTTAAAATGGGTAATGCCGAGATTGAAACGCCAAAATCGATTGCCACGGCAACAGCGGTCACGGCTCAAATTATTGCCCAAGTAGCGAGCCACATTTATGGCGGCACTACCATCAACCGCATTGATGAAGTACTCGAGCCGTATGTGCGTGCCAGCTACAAAAAGCATTTAGTCATTGCTCAAGAATGGCAGATTGCCGACGCCGAGGCCTTTGCCCGCGCTCGCACCGAGCAAGAATGTTACGACGCATTCCAATCATTGGAATATGAAGTCAACACCTTGCACACTGCCAATGGCCAAACTCCGTTTGTCACCTTCGGCTTCGGCCTAGGAACAACGTGGGAAGCCAAGCTGATTCAGCAGTCGATTCTGAAAAACCGCCTCGCCGGTTTGGGTAAGAATCGCCGCACTGCAGTCTTCCCGAAACTGGTCTTTGCCATCAAAGATGGTTTGAATCACAAGCAAGGTGATCCCAACTACGACATCAAACAATTGGCGCTGGAATGTGCTTCCAAGCGGATGTACCCAGACATTCTCAATTACGAGAAAGTCGTCGAAGTCACCGGCTCCTTCAAGACCCCAATGGGTTGCCGCAGCTTCTTGTCAGAATACAAAGATGAGAACGGCGAGCAAATACATGAAGGCCGCAACAATCTCGGCGTAGTTAGCCTTAACTTACCTCGAATCGCCTTGCAGGCTAAAGGTGACGAGAAGCGCTTCTACAAGCTACTAGAGAAACAGCTGAAAGTGGCTCGCACGGCGCTGGATACTCGTATTGAGCGTTTGCAAGATGTCAAAGCCCGTGTCGCTTCGATTCTTTATGTTGAAGGCGCCGCCGGTGTTCGGCTTAATCCAGATGACAGCATTGCTGAGATCTTCAAACATGGCCGCGCATCCATTTCACTTGGTTATATCGGCATTCACGAAACCATTAATGCCCTGTATGGCAACAGCAAGCACGTTTATGACGATGCCGAGCTGCGTGACAAAGCAATTGCCATTGTTCAGCATTTGCGCGACGCGGTGGATCGCTGGAAAGCAGAAACCGGCTATGGCTTCAGCTTGTACAGCACGCCAAGTGAGAACTTGTGTAGCCGCTTCTGTAAACTCGATGCCCGCGAATTTGGCGTGATCGATGGAGTCACCGACAAGGGTTACTACACCAACAGTTTCCACCTCGATGTGGAAAAGAAAGTGACCCCATACGAGAAGCTTCAATTCGAGCAACAATATCCGGCAATCGCTAACGGCGGCTTCATTTGCTACGGCGAATATCCCAATATTCAACACAACGTTGAAGCCTTGGAGGACGTTTGGGATTACAGCTACAACCGCGTACCATACTACGGCACCAATACGCCAATTGATGAGTGCTACAAATGCGGCTTTACCGGCGAATTCCACAGTTCAAGCAAAGGCTTTGTTTGCCCGCAGTGTGGCAACTCCGAACCAGAAACCGTATCGGTAACGCGCCGCGTTTGCGGTTACCTCGGCAGCCCAGATGCACGGCCATTCAACCATGGCAAGCAAGAAGAAGTGGTCCGTCGGGTCAAGCACTTGGATGAACAAACCACGGCGCCAGCGAGCGGGCCAGAGTATGTTCCTGAGTTGCAGCCAGTAGAGGCGAGCACCACAGCGCAGCAAGAGATCACCGCCTCGGCATGAACTACCACAAGTACTTCCCGGTCGACGTGTTAAACGGGCCGGGAACCCGCTGCACTTTGTTCTTGTCAGGCTGTGAACATCATTGCCGTGGCTGCTACAACCAATCCACCTGGTCACCTACCTCAGGGCATCGGTTTGATGAGGCGCTGCGCCAGCGCATTATCGATGATCTCAATGATCCTGAGATTCGCCGTCGAGGACTCACGCTGACAGGCGGCGATCCGCTGCACCCAGCCAACGTTGACGAAGTAGCAGAGCTGGTGACATTGGTTCGGGAACATTGCCCAGGCAAAGACATTTGGCTGTGGACTGGCTATACCTTGGCAGAGTTAAACCCGAAACAACTGGCCATTGTTGAGCAAGTGGACGCCTTTGTGGATGGCAAGTTCGAACAAGAGCTGGCCGATCGTCGCTTGAAGTGGCGCGGCAGTAGCAATCAAGTGGTTTATCGCGTTAGCGATGGCGATATTAGCGTTGTCGAAGTCTAATCAAACGAAATCGGCACTATAATCCAACGATTAAAACCGTGAAAACGACTGCGCCTGTGATGAACTTCCACTCCTTCGACCAACAACAAGCGGCAGATGTCGAACAACTGTTCGGCCAAGTCTTTAGCGATTCTGAAGGCGAAGCAGAGGGTCAACTGCTCGCCACCTTGGTAAACGAGTTAATCACCACAACCAAGGCGGCAGACCTAAAAGGCTTTGTCGCCTCAGACGATCAACTACTGATCGCTGCCATCTTCTTCACCCCACTGAAATTTCAGCAGCCGATTCAGGCATTTTTGCTATCTCCGGTGGCCGTGAAAACGAGCCATCAGGGCCAAGGCATCGGCCAGCAACTGATCAAATTCGGTATCGAGCAACTAAAACAACAAGGCGCCGAATTGTTAATCACCTACGGTGACCCGAACTTCTATGGCAAAACCGGCTTTCAGTCGCTACCTGAGTCAGTGATTCAAGCGCCACTGGCACTGAGCTATCCCCATGGCTGGCTCGGCCAATCACTTCTATCGGATACCATCCCCACCATTTCCGACAAACCAAGCTGTGTGCAAGCGCTAAACAACCCAATTTATTGGTGAATGCTTCTTCTGGGCAATCGGATATCCACAAAGCATCACACATTCGGTATACTCGCCTCGATACGGATATAGCTTTAAATTTAGTCAAGGAGAGACCATGTTCAGAACATGCTTATTTGTCATGTCTTGCGTTTTGCTGTCAGCTTGTGGCGGCGGCGGCGGAGGTAGTAGCAGTACGCCAAGCAATGGCAGCACAACCCCACCAAAAACTCAGCCTTCCTCCAAATGGGACGTTAGCAAGCCCAATTACTCTGGCTTAAGGAGCAATTACCCCATTGATGAGGTCAACGTAGTTGAGACCCTCTACTCAACGCTCGAGTCGATCGACTTGCTAACCTCCATGGCCTTTTCATCAAGTAAGCGCTTGTACTTCATTGAAGAGGATTCCTCCAGCGCGTTAACTGGCGATGCACAATGTGAATCTGGCTCGTTTACGGAGAAGGAAGTAGAGCCATCTAAAAAGCTAGAACTGACCTTTTCAGATTGCCGCACTGAAGGAGCAGAGATTGATGGCACAATCCGAGCCGTCGTCGAAAATGACGACTCGATAAGCGCCATTCTCGATTTGTCGATGAAAGATCTAGAATCGGCAGAAACGGTCACATTCAGCGGATACTACAATTTGTCGTCGCGCACCGAAGCTACTTTTAATTTGATGTTAGAAGCCAGCGATGGCGAGCAGTTGTGGTTTGACGGCCTATCGTTATCACAGTCAATGAGTGGAGACGCCTTTGGCACATACATTGACGGCAATATATACATTTCCGACTTGGGTAAATTGCGAATAAGCACGATCTCCCTTGGTAAGCAGCCGACCCCGAACGATATGGAATATGCTTTTACTCAACTTCAGATAGAGGGGGATAAAAGGGTAACCTTTGACGTTGAGCTACAGCATCAATTGAAATTGCTTTACAGCGCCGACGTACTGCCAGTGGAGGTGCCGCTCGATTCCAGTGTAGTTTTCGACTCGAACAAACCAAATTCCAGCCCAATTGCTAAAACAGAACAGGATAATTTTGTCACGAGTCGTTCAGAAACGATAAAAATATCAGCCACCCCATCAACTGATCCTGATTATGATTTAATAAAAGCTAGCTGGGAAATATTGAATCAGCCAGAAAGTAGCAATGTCACCTTGGTTCAGGGAAATACGTTATCATTGAGGGCAGAAATACCGGGAAATTACACCATCAGATTGACGGTATCTGATACTCAGGGAAATCAATCCCACAAAGATGTGGATTTGTACGTCCGTCGCAACGCTCCCACCGGCACCATTAACAATCTTCATGACTACCACATTTCTGAACAAGTTAAGGCCCAAGTGTCGCTTGAAAATGACGAATTTGATGGTCCTTTCAGTTACCACGTTAAATATGGCCCAGCCAACATGTCTATTGATAACTCCGGTTTGATTAGCTGGGATGGGGCGATACCTGATTACGGACATGATACAGAAGTCAATTTTGCAGTTGTAGCGAGTAATGCTGACGCTTACCAAACATTGGAGCATTCGCTGGTCATTCAATCGAAGTCAAAACCGACCATTAATAAACGAACTAATGCGAGCCTCGCAAAAATCCCTCTACATCAAGGCGAATCTGGAAAATGGTACTATTTCGACAATCCAACTACTGAATGGGTTGTTGAAGATAATTTAATTACCGAAAAATACCATAATTTCATTATCCCCGGAATGAAATCAGATATCGAGCATCAAGCGACCTCTGATGTAAACAACGATGGAAATGATGACTTTTGGTATTCGAAATATGATCAGGAGAAAAACCAACACCAAATCTATTGGCAAGATGGACTAACTACTGAATCCAACCTTTTCATCACTCTCGATAAAAACACCGACAGCGCCGTCAATATTTACGCTATAGACTACGACCAAGATGAAGTGCGCGAAATTGTCGTTCAAGACGAAAGCCAAGGCTATCGCATTTATGAGCCACAGACTGGTGAGTTGGCCATAGAAGTGAGCTCCGAAATCAACATCGATTTTTCTGCTGTTCACCTCTGCGACTTCAACAATGATGGCTACCTAGACTTCTTCAATGAACTCTCTAAACGGGGAAATCAATTAGGCGTCAACTCTATAACTGGTGACGCTTTTTCAGGTATGTCAGTTGGCGACTGGTACCTGACTGCGGAAAAAGGAACGACTTACGCCCAGTTTGTCGACACGGATGATAAACCAACTTGTGAGTACTTGATTAGCAATGATGACCAGTTGATCTACCTTAGTACAAAAACAACTGAAGGTATAACCCTTCTGGATCAATCTGATTTATTCAGGGAAGCAGTCAATGTTGCAGATATTGATGGCGACGGTGAGCAAGAAATTCTCGTTTACGGTCAAACTTCCTCTGGTGGGCAAATAAAGCAAGCGGCTTACATTATCAATAGAGATTCCGGCAACCAATTCAGCACTAAACAAACCCCGTTTGACATGCCAATCTACGATCACTTGAGGTTTAATCACTTGCGAGTGCTGGATATTGATCACGACGGTACCGATGAGTTAGTAACCTTCGAATACATATCCAAAACTCTCGATGATGGCACGTATATTTCTAACGTGTCAGATTCACACGGCACAGTAAATCCGGTATTCGTTCAATACAAAGCCTATAACATTGAATCTGACACATTGGTGTTGGTATCACTTACTGAGGAACACGCCGAATGGGTAACGTATGAGCTCGCGTATTGGAACGACGATGGCGCATTATCACTCTTTGCTGAGTTGCATCGTGGCTTGGCAATCAATACAGACATTACTCTCAATAGCGATGTTACCTATAACGGATTCGACTTTTCCACTACTTACGATTTTGCCATAGAGGACTCTAGCCCCGTTTTTTATCAGGGTGGAGCACCAAGAGGCACGATTAATAAAACCGATCAATTTGGCAATATACTTTGGTCTCAAGATCTCACATCGAACGGCTATGATGTTGAACGCATTAGTGCGCTAGGCAGCGGCCCGATATTTGTAGAACAAGATAACGCGTCGAGCATACTTCACCCTGAATCTGGCGAAGTATTAGCGACAGATGCCGGATATAAGCACATTCGTGGAAGCCACTTTAGCCATTATCAAAATGCTGATGGCAGTAGCCTCTTTGCGTCGCTTCTAAGCGGGCGGCTATTCAAAATATCCAGAACGAACTCAATCAGCAGCATTGATTTGCAAGCCCTTGAAGCACCTTTTAACTATTACTACTATGCGTTTGCCCAAATCGATGATGATCCACAAGCGGAGTTAGTTGCTTACAGTCGAAATCTACAAAACTACAGTGTCATCGACACTGAAAGCTTAATTGAACAAGAGGCTGGTCGCTATTTTTCAGCAACTAGCGAGCTTTCAGAAGAGATATGGGAATCCGTTTTTTTGCAATGCTTTGAATGGGACTCAAAATGCAAGAATTTCGTCAGCATCTCTAACGATGATGGCTCCAGCTATCAGGTTATTGACAAGTTGACAGGTAAAACGATTTGGAAAAGCCCTGTCTTAGCGACCTCTGGTAGTAAATTCTTCTTCAAACGCCAAGATAGCTCTATCAAGACATTGGTTAGCTCTCGTGGAGAACAAATTTTTACCATCGAATAGAGAATCATTCCCCCATAAACTGGGGTTCAAAACACGAACCCCAGCTTAACTCCCTGTAGATACTCTCTCTTTTTCCTTCGCTCATGCCTTATTTTTGTGGGCTTCCACAGCCGATTGAATCATTAGATACAAAGCTGCTTCTTCAGTGCCGGTCAATTAGGGTAAGATGCGGCAGGAGAAGTCATCAGCTCCCGTTTTAATGATTAGCTGCGCTGATGGCCTTGAGTCTTTGTCTCGAATTCACCGGTAAAAAAGCAGCACGTTATATGTCTCGTAAAACCCCTCGTATTGAACCCACACTTTTTGGTGATGGTGAATCGCACGAACCTATTGTCACAGACGAGTATTCGCCGAAAGAGTCTTACTCTGATGAGCGCAGCGATACTGCCCAGTTTGCTGACTCGGTTAAACAGACACTGAATCGAAGCTACCAAAGCGCCCGTCAAATTGTCCGTGACCATATTTTAGCGAGCCGCAAAAATACTCTGATCGCCAGCGGCATATCATCCATTTTGGTGTTGGCGGTGTTAGTTAGTTTGCTAAGTTTGTCAGAGCATGAGGCAATCGAGTCGCCTCCACAAGAGCAGTCAGTCGAGACTGATTCGCCACAGCACAATGCCGCTAACGTGACTGTGTCTCGCTCTCACCAAGTGGAGTTTCCTGACAACTTTTCACTATGGGCGACAGCGCACAACGGCATGGTGATCAGCTGGAAAGCAGAACAAAGCTCAGAAACGAAAATCTGGGATATCGCCACGGCAGAAGGCGATCAAACCTGCGAGCAGATGATCTTCAATAACGGCGACAGTTACCGCTCGTTAGATGTGTTGATCGAACACGGCTCCCACTATTTCGCCAGTTTCTCACCGCTTGATAACGTTGCCATCGTAAACAATATTGCCCTACGAGGCAGTTTTAAGCTCTGTGGTTATCAGTTTTCGCTAAAAGGGAGCCAAGCTATCTTGAATAGGCATCCTCACTACAGCGAATTATTGACCAATTAAGTGCCCGAATAGCAACCAAGGCTTAATGTAACAATGCTCCTGATGATCGATAATTACGACTCTTTTACCTACAACCTGGTGCAATATTTCCAGAAGTTGCAGCAAGAAGTGGTGGTAAAACGTAATGATGAAGTCGATATTGAGTCGGTGGCGGCACTCAACCCTGGCTATCTAGTGATCTCTCCAGGCCCGTGCAGCCCTAACGAAGCAGGGCAATCGTTGGCTTTAGTGAAGCACTTTGCCGGCAAGATCCCACTACTCGGCGTCTGTTTGGGCCACCAAACCATCGGACAGGTATTTGGCGCCAGCGTCGTTAAAGCATCGAAAGTCATGCACGGTAAAACCTCGTTAATCGAACATGCCGGCACCGACTTATTTCAGGGGCTGCCCAATCCATTGCGAGTGACCCGCTACCACTCGCTGTTGCTGGAGCCAGAGTCAATGCCAGCTGAACTGGAAGTAACCGCATGGCTCGACGATCCGATGACCAAACAACGGCAAATCATGGCCCTGCGTCACCGTGAACTCCCCGTCTTTGGCGTGCAATTCCACCCAGAATCTGTCCTCACCGAACAAGGACATGCGCTACTCAACAATTTTTTGCAACAAAGGCTTGGCTAACGCCCGCTAGCAAGCGATAGTAAAGGCCTAAGCGCATTATAAAAAACCAGTGAGTTGCAGCAGTATCGAACATGAGTACCTCCGCGACATCTTTTTCCGACCAGACCGACAATCAGGGATTGTTCTTTGATCATCTGGTGCGTCAGCAATTTACTTGGTTCAGTAATCAACAGCAGGGTCACACACCTTCTGCCATCGCCAACCGCCTTGCCGAACATTTAGAGCTTGCTTTAAACCAATCGTACGACAATCCCAAGCGGATGCTGTTTGTGCGCCTGACCATGGGCGAGCAACTGCCCGAAATGCTCGATTTAGTACTCGATCAATCTGATACCGATGATCCGCTGCGGCGTACCATCAATAGTGAAAGCTGGGTTGCTAAAGAGCTACTGCAATGGGTCAATGCACCACGTTTTCGGCAGGTGACCGGCATGGCGCCAGAGTATGTCAGTTCGTTGAACCAAGCACTGGAGCAGTTTGACGGTAAAATGCTCGCTCGGCGGCTGGTTGAATTTGGCATGATCCAAGCTGCTGGCCGCAAAGTCCCCTTTTGCCAATTGATGAATCGGCGGATCCTCGAGTGGTCTCAAGAAATGGCACAATGCGCCAGTTTGCTGGCTACACAGCGCGAGCAATGCCCTGCACTGTCCTCACTGGCGGCGCTGATTCAAGGGCTGGCTCCGCTAGCCATTAGCCAAAGCTTTGTTCATTTATTTGATAACCAGATCAAAGCCGCGCTCGAGAAATCGCGCAAGACGGCACAAAAACAAGTGTACGACCAAATCAATAGCATTCGGCCTCCGGTTTCGATATTAGCCAGCCATCTGGCGCGCTCGTCGGCATTGCAACACGCATTGCTCAATGAGCTTGGCGCCACCGGCCGGATTTTGGCTTCAATCACTCGCGAAGCCGATGCTGATTTACCCGTTGATCAACTCTCCGAACTCGGCCAAATACTGCGTCAGGCCAGAGGCTACTGCCAATACCGCTGGCTCAATGACGCCTGCGCTCTCACCCCACATCAAAGCCACTCATTACTTGCTGATCTGTCATTGAGCGAGGATGAAATGGCCGAATTATCGCGCTTGCGACGACGATAAATAGTTCAACAAAAGTCGAAACATTTCTTAAGCCATGCATCAAATATGCATTTGAATGCAGTTTTATATTCACTTTATGAATAAAAATTTAATTTTTATTCAAAATTGTACAATCTCGATCGCCTTGAAGATAATGACTATCACTTCGGCTGAAGGCCTCATTATCCTTGCTGGGCACAACTGAAAAGGAAGCTAGCATGAACCAAACAGAACAGATCACTCGGCAAACCTTCGATCAGGTAATGGCACCGAACTACGCACCGGCAGCGATGATTCCGGTCCGCGGCGAAGGCTCTCGCGTTTGGGATCAAGAAGGCAAGGAATACATCGATTTTGCTGGCGGCATCGCCGTGAACTGCCTCGGTCACTGTCACCCAGCGCTGGTCAGCACATTGCAAGAGCAAGCCAGCAAACTATGGCATGTGAGTAACGTCTATACCAACGAGCCGGCACTAACCCTAGCCAAACAATTAATCGATGCGACATTTGCCGAAAAAGTGTTCTTCGCCAACTCAGGCGCAGAAGCCAACGAGGCGGCACTGAAGCTGGCTCGGCGCTACGCCAATGAGCATTATGGCGAGCAAAAAGATCAAATCATTGCCTGCCATCACGGCTTTCATGGCCGCACATTCTTCACCGTCAGTGTCGGCGGTCAGGCCGCTTATTCCGATGGCTTCGGACCAAAACCTGGCGCCATTGAGCATATCGCCTACAACGACTTAGCCGCACTCGAAGCGCTGATTTCCGATCGCACCTGTGCCGTGATGATTGAGCCGATGCAGGGTGAAGGTGGCGTCATTCCGGCCACCGACGAATACTTGGCCGGCGTTCGCGCCCTGTGTGACAAGCACAATGCCTTGCTTATTTTCGATGAAGTACAAACCGGTGTTGGCCGGACCGGCGCCTTGTTTGCGTACATGAATTCGCCGGTTGTCCCTGACATCCTAACCTCAGCCAAATCACTGGGTGGCGGTTTTCCTGTCGCCGCCATGCTCACCCGCAGCGACATCGCAGCCAGCCTGAAAGTCGGTACCCATGGCTCCACTTATGGCGGCAACCCGATGGCATGCGCCGTTGCCTCAGCCGTGCTCAATGAAGTGAATACGCCGGAAATGATGGCCAATGTCAGCGCCGCCGAAGCGCAAATCCGCCAGCGTTTGGCCGACATCAACGACAAGTATCAGGTGTTTGCCGAAGTTCGTGGTAAAGGCTTGCTGCTGGGCGCGGTAATGAACGACAAGTACCAAGGCAAAGCGCGAGATTTTCTGACTGCGGCGGTTGCCGAAGGATTGATGATGCTGGTTGCCGGCCCCAATGTGCTGCGTTTTGCGCCAGCCCTGAACATCACTGAATCAGAAGTCGCCGAAGGCATGGACGCACTTGAGCGAGCCGTCGCTAAAGTTTGCCAGTCGAGCGAATAAGCCAAGGAGTGACACCATGCTAATTGTCCGACCGATTGAGAAAAAAGACTTTTCAGCGTTACAAACGATCGCAGAGCAATCCGGCATAGGTTTCACTTCGTTGCCACAAAATGATGATTTGCTGCGAGCGAAAATTCATCGCTCGGTCAATTCATTTGCTGCCGACACCGATCAGCCAGGCGATCAGGGCTATTTGTTTGTCGCCGAAGATACCACCACTGGCGAAGTGGTCGGTACCGCCGGTATTGAGGCATCGGTCGGTTTGTCCGATGCCTTTTATCATTATCGACTCGGCAGCGTGGTCCACTCATCGCCCGAACTCGGCATTCACAAAACCGTCAAGACACTCAGCCTGTGCAATGACTACACCGGCGCCGCCGAGCTTTGCACGCTGTTTTTAAAAACCAGTCACCGCATCGGTGGCAACGGCCGTTTACTGGCAAAAAGTCGTTTTCTGTTTATGGCCAGCCACCCAGAACGGTTTGGCGAAACAGTGATCGCTGAAATGCGCGGCGTCTCTGACGAAGAAGGTCGCTCGCCGTTCTGGCAATGGCTGCAAGAACACTTTTTCGATCTGGATTTTCCCACCGCCGATTATCTTACCGGCATTGGTGAAAAGCGCTTTATTGCCGAACTGATGCCGAAATACCCGATTTACGTGAATTTGCTGTCAGCACAAGCGCAAGACGTGATCGGTCAGGTTCATCCCGCGACCGAGCCTGCCATCGCCATGCTGAAAAAAGAAGGCTTCCGCTTCAAAGACTATGTCGACATTTTTGATGCTGGGCCAACGGTGGAATGCCCACTCGATCAAATCGAAACAGTTCGTCAGAGTCAGTCGGTCATTATCCGCATCGGTGAATTGGCTGCGACGCCAGTGGACTACTTACTCGCCAATACCCAGCTGTCGAACTATCGTGCCGGATTGGTCCGCGCTCACCTGCATGATGGTGAGTTATATCTCGACGCCGAGCAAGCCAGCATTCTCGGCCTTTCCGATGGCGACGCCGCCCGTTGCGTTGCCATTCCTAGCAGTCAATAACTACCAACCAGAGGTTTGCTACCATGTCGGACACTATTCAAATCACCGGCCAATCGTTTATTAATGGCCAATGGCAGCAGGGCCAAGGGCAGCCCCTAGCATCGATTAGTCCTTCCAATGAGCAGCAAGTCCTTGCCGGTTATTGCGCCACAACTGAACAAGTCGATGCCGCCATGCAAGCAGCGCGAACAGCCAGTTATGATTGGGCCAACCGCACTGTGGCAGAGCGATTAGCTGTGATTGATCGATTTGCTGAATTACTCACCGAGCACAAAGTAGCGCTGGGCCAACTGATCGCTCTGGAAACCGGCAAACCACAATGGGAAAGCGCCACCGAAGCGGCGGCGATGATTGGTAAGGTCGCTATTTCTAAACAAGCGTATGACGAGCGCACCGGCTCGCGCAGCTCCGATATGCCTGTGGGCAAAGCCCACTTGCGCCACAAACCACATGGTGTGGTGGCAGTCTTCGGCGCCTATAACTTTCCTGGCCACCTACCCAACGGCCATATCATTCCAGCATTAATTGCTGGCAACACCATTGTTTACAAGCCCAGCGAACAAACCCCTGCGGTTGCCGAATACTACGTCAAGCTCTGGCAGCAAGCCGGCATCCCCAACGGCGTATTAAATCTGCTGCAAGGCGCTGTCGCCACCGGCAAAGCCATTGCCCAACACCCTGCCATTGACGGTTTATTCTTTACCGGCAGCTCCAGCACTGGTCACAAGATCCACGAACAATTTGCCGCTCAGCCGGGCAAGATTCTGGCGCTGGAAATGGGCGGTAATAACCCACTTATCGTCGCCGATGTTAATGACATTGATGCGGCAGTGCACGACATCGTGCAATCGGCATTTATCTCAGCCGGCCAGCGTTGCACTTGTGCCCGTCGTTTGCTGTTACCCAGTAATAGCCAAGGCGATGCCATATTGGCTCGTTTAGTGGAGGTCTGCCAGCAGCTTGTGGTCGATCGCCATGATGCTGAGAGCCAACCCTTCATGGGCTGCGTGATCTCAGTTCAGGCTGCCGATGCAGTATTAGCTGCACAGGATAATTTGTTGAATTTAGGCGGCAAAGCGCTGCTCAAAGGCGAGCGCCTTGCGCTCGGCGATGCCTTTATTAGTCCGGCAATTATTGACGTCAGCGAAGTCGCAGATTGCCCAGATGAAGAGTACTTCGGGCCCCTGCTGCAAGTCTATCGTTACCACGATTTTGAACAAGCGCTGAGTATTGCCAACAACACCCGCTTCGGCCTGTCAGCAGGCTTGCTGGCTGATGATGGCGATCTGTACGAGCTATTTTTCCGCCACATTCGAGCGGGTATCGTCAACTGGAACCGCCCCATTACCGGCGCCAGCTCGGCAGCGCCCTTTGGTGGTATTGGCGACAGCGGCAACCACCGTGCAAGCGCCTACTATGCGGCAGATTACTGTGCCTACCCAGTTGCTTCGGTGGAAGCCGACAGCTGCCAATTACCAGCGACATTAAGCCCAGGTTTAACGTTCTGATTGTGACTTTCTAATCGCAAAGGAGGTGCCGACATGAGCACTGCAACACCCAACTGGCAACCGCTATTTGACGCCCTGTGGCAGCAGTATCTCGAAGTGACTCCGTCGGCATTGGCGATTCATCAATTGCTCAGTCACGATGGCACCATTAACAATGACCACATTGCCCTGCGCACCTTCAACAGTTCGCCGGTGCAGCTCGAAGCATTGGCCGCGCCCTTTGAAGCACTGGGTTATCAAGCCAAAGGCGATTATCAGTTCAATGCCAAAAAACTGCGCGCAAAGCATTATGAGCATCCTGATCCGCTCGCACCAAAAGTCTTTATTAGCGAATTGTTAGTTGAACAATGCTCAGCGCAATTACAGCAAATCGTCGCCGGATTGGTGAATCAGCTTAGTCCCGAGATGACAGCAAGCCATAGCTGGGTTCATAGCGGGCGGCCATGGCAGGTGTCTACGGCGCAATATCAGCAACTGATCGCAGAAAGTGAATACGCCGGCTGGCTTGCTGCTTGGGGGTATCGTGCCAATCATTTTACCGTCAGCGTTAACCAATTACCCGACAATCCGCCACTTGCTGCGGTCAATAACCGATTGCAGGAAGCCGGCTTCGTGCTCAATAGTAGTGGCGGTTTGATCAAGGGTTCGCGTGCTGATTTACTCGAACAATCCAGCACCATGGCAGACCAAGCCATTTGTCAATTTAGTGATGGCGAATTGACCATTGCCAGTTGCTTCTACGAATTTGCCAAGCGCTACCCAAAGGCAGACGGTACCTTATATTCGGGTTTTGTTGCCGCATCGGCCGATAAGATTTTTGAATCGACCCATCAGTCGTAACTGAGCGCCGACAACAATCAGCGCCGCGATAAATATTGCTTGATGAGATTGCGAAAGGGTTGGTCAAACAAATAAAAGGCGAGATAGTAGGCAAGGTAGCCAACAACAATTGCCGCTTCGTTGACCATCAAACTAGCAGGATAAGCGGCACCAAAACCCGCCAATAAAGACAATGGTAAATGAACAGCAAAGGTCCGAAATGGCATGCCTTGCTGTTGAGTCGCCGATGCAATCAACGGCGCAAGCAATAAAAACGCCAGCACGATCTGCATTCGCAGTACTCCACAAATAGAAAAACACCCGCCGGAGCGGGTGTTTTATCAGAAGCCTTTAGCGAGTGCCAAACACCACGATAGTTTTACCATGGGCATGGATCAGCTCTTGCTCTTCGAGCATCTTCAAGATCCGGCCAACGGTTTCACGCGAACAACCAACAATCTGGCCGATTTCCTGACGCGTGATCTTAATTTGCATGCCATCTGGGTGCGTCATGGCATCTGGTTGTTTAGCAAGGTGCAGCAAAGTCTGTGCAATTCGACCTGCCACATCCAAGAACGCCAAGTTACCTACTTTCTGGCTAGTG
Organism: Neiella litorisoli; assembly: GCF_014773395.1. Lineage (GTDB taxonomy): Bacteria > Pseudomonadota > Gammaproteobacteria > Enterobacterales > Neiellaceae > Neiella > Neiella litorisoli. The sequence goes on from NZ_JACXAF010000001.1 coordinate 189,690, forward strand.
CTCTGCAGACGGCGCGCCATCTGCGATGATAAGCGCATCAGAATTTCTGGATTGACTTGAATCAACTGACGGAATTTCTTGTAAGAAATTTCAGCAACTTCGCACGCCGCTTTGGCTCGAACCCAAGCGGTACGCTCTGGCTCTTCCTCAAACAAACCGAGTTCACCAATAAAGTCGCCTTGGTTAAGGTAAGACAGGATCATTTCTTTGCCTTCTTCATCCTTAATCAGAACGGCAACTGAACCTTTGATGATGTAGTAAAGCGTATCGGCTTTTTCACCTGCGTGGATAAGTGTGCTTTTTGCTGGATACTTGTGAATATGACAATGAGATAGGAACCACTCCAAGGTTGGATCCGGTTGTGGTTTCGCAATAATGGCCATATGAGCTCCTTATAATTTTGATGGTTTCCCCCGAGCGCCGCCATCATTTGTGCTTCATGCATCAAGATAACGACTAGTGAACCATGGCTCGCCTAGCCACTAAAACTATCACAGTTATTCATCAGCAAACCAGCCTAAAAGCTGGAAAAAGTTGATTAAATTGTCACTTAATTAACCGATCCGCATAAAACCTTAATAAACACGAGTGAAAAGCACGCAAGCAGCGCTCTATTCTGTGTATCGCGTTAAAAATAACGCCAAGAATAGAGTTTTTACTCTTATTTTCCGTGAGCAAATTGCTAGCACAACGTACCTTTAAGTTAAGGCGTTGTAAGCGGGCAAAATCGGGAAACCGGTTTTTACAGGCCTCAGTTCACACTATTACAAAGCACTACTTCATTTCATTGAACAATCTGCCGACTAATTTCAGAATCGTCTTTAAATGAGTTAGTTAGTTCTCAGTTCCTGACTCAAAAAAAGCGAATATTTACTTCTGTACTAAGCTTCCTCTGTAATCGGAAAAGTATTGCAAATACGTCAACTTGATGACGTCGGGGTATATTGGTTGAAAGGCAATAAATCATGAATATGACGTTTATTCAGCGCACCTACCTGAGTTTTGGTGTACTGGTACTTATTTTGATCCTGACAGGTTTGGTGAATTACTACCTCCTGTCACGCTTCAACGATGGCGTAGAGCAAATTGCCCGCGAAGAAATTCCGAGCCTGAAATCCGGCTATAGCTTTTATAGCTTGCTTCAAACCAGTAACCAAGTCGTCTCGGATGCGCTGGCTGAAAACACCGTAGAAATGCTCGAACAGTCAAAAGCCTCCTACGACACGGCCAGTGAGCAAGCCGAACAAGAGCTTGAGCAACTCTCGCAGCAAGGTAGCAGTGAACTGCTCACCAGCCTGCAAACAACCTTGCCCGAGTTGCAACGTATTTCTGAACTTATGCTTGGCGAGCACGGCAAGCAAATTGAGCTAGAAAAGAAAAATTCCGAAGCAATTCGGGGCATGCTGTTAGAAATGGCGCGCTTCAAACAGCATCTGCTAGCCAAAAGTTATGAAATAGGGGACGACTACGTTCGCTGGAGCTTCAATGAATTGCTCAACCCGTTCGAGCAGTCGGAAGTGTTACTGATGAAAGCAGTGAACGCGGCCAATCAAAAATCCATTAGCTTTACCGGTGGCCGAATCGAGAAGCTAGCCCCAGTGCTCGACGAAAAGTTCAATAACCTAATGGATGAAATGGCCATTTATCAGGACTCACGAACCGACTACAAAGCCGAATTTGAACCGAGATGGCAAGCCATTAAGAAAGACATTGTGTTATCCCAAGGTGGCGCGTTTGGTCAGTTCCAACAGCTGGTTGAAATGCGCGACAAAAATACCCAACACAAACAACGTTTATTTGAGCTTCAACAACAAGCTGGCGATGCCATCAAACAGCTGATCGCAGAAGCCGATGGCCGCGTTGACAAAGCATCCGCCAGTGTCGCTAAACAATACGTTCGTGGCATTAGCATCACAGTAATTGCCGTACTCGCGTCGGTAGCGATTGGCTTACTGGTAGGCTTCCGTATCAGCCAATTGCTGCGCCGCGCTGTTCGCAATGTTGGTGGCGCGCTGGAAGATTTAAGCAACGGCGACATGACGGCCCGCTCAAACTACACCGCAGCCGATGAGTTTGGTGTCATTGGTGATGACGTCAACCAACTCGCCGAGCGCATGCAGCGCTCGCTCAGTGAAATTTCTGCCACCTCGGCACGTCTGAGCGAGTTGGCCCAGAGCAATAGCCATTTGTGTACCGACGCCGAACAACGGCAAATGAGCCAGTCGCAAAACATTGCCATGCTCGCCACCGCCATGGTCGAGATGGAGGCATCATTTGCCGAAGTCGCGCAACTGGCTTGTGATACCGCCGAGCAAGTTGCCAGTGTTGAGAAATCGGCAACCTTGGGCAGCGAAATCATGGCTCAAACCATCCAGAGTACCAATGTGGTTTCTGGCGAGCTGGAAAGCAGTGTTGAGCGGATCCGCGATGTGGAACACTACAGCGAACAAATCGGTGACATTTTAAGTGTGATCCGCGGCATCGCAGAACAAACCAACTTGCTGGCCCTAAACGCAGCCATTGAGGCTGCACGAGCCGGCGAGCAAGGGCGCGGTTTTGCCGTTGTAGCTGACGAAGTGCGTCATTTGGCGCAACGCACCGCTGAATCAACCACGGAAATTCAACAGCGCATTGAAAACTTGCAACAGAGTATTGATGGTGCCGGTAAAGTGGTGCGTGATGCGCAGAACAGCATGGAACGCAACCTAGAGAAAGTTTCCGATGCCGACAGCGCCATGGGCACCATTCAAGCTGCGGTTTCTCAGATCACCGATATGGCCGCACAAATCAGTGCTGCGACAGAAGAGCAGCGCGTCACCTCACAAGACATGACTCGAACCGTCAATGAAGTCAGTGATACTGCCGATGCTAACTCGCAATTAATTAGTCAAGTCAGCAATGCCAGCGAACAACAGGCAACCATGGCCGAAGAACAGCAACAGCTGGTCTCGCACTACAAGGTATAACGCCAACTGCAGAAAGCAAAAACGGCCCAAGTGGCCGTTTTTTTGTGGTTGAGGATAAGCCCCTTAATATTCCATTGCCTGACGTTTCTTTTCCAATAACTCATCAAGCAATGGCGTTAAGATGAGCTCCATGGCAAAGCCCATTTTGCCGCCAGGCACCACCAATACATTCAGTCGTGACATGAACGAACCATCGATCATCTGCAGCAAGTAAGGGAAGTCGATGCCGCGGGTTTCCTGAAAGCGGATCACCACAAAACTCTCATCCAGCGATGGAATATTCTTGGCTGCGAACGGGTTTGAAGTATCCACCGTTGGCACCCGCTGAAAGTTGATATGAGTGCGTGAAAACTGCGGTGTAATGTAACGCACGTAATCTTCCATACTGCGCAAAATAGACTGGGTGACGGCCTCTCGCGAATGGCCCCGCTCGGTGGTATCGCGAATGATTTTCTGGGTCCACTCGAGGTTAATAATCGGCACCATGCCCACCAGCAAGTCAACATGCTGAGCAACATTGTGCTGCTCGGTCACCACGCCACCATGAAGCCCTTCGTAATAAAGTAAATCGGTATCTTCGGGTAAATCTTCCCACGGCGTGAATGTTCCCGGCATCTGGTTATACGGCACCGCTTCGTCAAAGCTGTGCAAGTAACGCCGCACCTGCCCCATGCCACTGTCGCCATAGCTTTTGAAAAATGTTTCCAGTTGGCCGAAATCATTTGCTTCCGGACCAAAATAGCTAATGTGTTTGCCTTGTTCTTGCGCTTTGCGGATCGCCATATCCATTTCGGCGCGAGAATATCGGTGAAAGCTGTCGCCTTCCACTAACGCCGCGTTGATGTTGCGATGCCGAAACATGTGCTCAAAAGCGGTACTGGTGGTGGTGGTGCCAGCGCCAGAAGAACCGGTGATGGCAATAATGGGGTGTTTAACCGACATAGGAGGCCTTGTGGTCGAGAGTCAGGCTTTATTGTTGACAGCGCAACAAGGGAAATCAAGTGTCCAATGATTGCTGAGCTTTGAGTTGCTCAGCAGGAATAATATCAACGCTCTCATGCAACTCGGAGTAGAGCAGCACCGCGGAGCCTTGCCGCAGTTGCTCGAGGACTTGTTCCACCTTGTCGGTCAATGACGCTTCTTCATCGCCATAATCGGTACCCTCACGCAGCACGAAAGATTCAGCAATGGCATAAAGCGTTTCAGAATTGAGTTGATCGATGGGGATCTGCATGAAATGAAAACGGGTAGTGATGAACCAGCAACAACACTACCCGATTGTCAGGCGCAGCGATAGCAATATCGCCGGCCGTTTAAATTTGATTGTCAATAATCTGGCCCAATGTAGGATTGGCCTCAGAACCTTGCTGCGTTGCATTGTAGAGCGATGTTGGCGTTTGGTTGCCGCTGGCAATGCGATATTGCTGCTCGGTCACTTGAATGTCATCTGGGCTAATCGTATTGCTGTCGCGCGACGACTCACCATTGGTTGCCGAAGTGACGTAAGCGTCAATAACTCGCTGGGTCTGGTTATAATCGGCAACCGAAGTGGCAGCTTGACGCTTGGCGTCCTGCACATTTTGCTCACGTTGAGCGATCTCATTTTGCCGCGCCTCAACGCGATCAATCAACTCACGCTGCTGCTCAGGGCTGAGCTGCGGGCGCTCGTTTTCTGGAATTCCAACAATAGGGTTTTCGACCTGAGGGCGCTCTGGGGTCACAGCAGGTTGCTGACGATTAGTCGCAGCAGTTTGTTGTTGCGTGTATAAAGCGGCGCTACTCGCTGATGAAATGCTGGTCATGATAACTCCTAAACTGCAGGTTTGTGCCAATTCGACTTTCAAGTATAGAAAAGGTTCCTTCAACTAGCACAAATTTGGCTAAAAAACGATCAAACCTCACCTGCATGCTGCTCACTTAACTGCTCTAATTCTGCACTAGCGGTCAGCCATTGCTCCTCGTGCTGATCCAGCTGTTTTTGACTTTTAGCCCGTTGCTCAATCAATTGCGTTAACTTTGCCTTGTTGGCATCATCATAAATGGCCGGATCAGCAAGTTGCTGCTCCAACTCGGCCACCTCGTCAGTCAACTTCTCCATTGCTTTTTCGTGGCGCTCGATGGCCTGTCGCAATGGTCGAGTTTGCTGTCGGAACTCAGCATCACGGCGCTTTTGGTCTTTGCGGTTTTGCGATACCGAAGGCTTATCGGAGGCCGTGTCAGTATCGGGTTGTTGAATCAGTTTTTGATAGTCGCCCAAATCACCTTGGTAAGGCTGCACTTGGCCGTTGGCAACCAGCCAAAGCTCATCCGTGGTTGAAGCAATCAAATCGCGGTCGTGCGAGACCACCAGCAATGCTCCCTCATAGCCTTGCAACGCCAATTCAAGGGCGTGGCGCATTTCCAGATCCAAGTGGTTGGTTGGCTCATCGAGCAACAGTAAGTTGGGCTTTTGCCAACAGATCATCGCCAACACCGCGCGCGCTTTTTCACCGCCGGACATGCTGGCCAGTTGTCGCAGCGCATCATCACCATGGAAGTTGAAGCCACCCAGATAATTCCGCAAGTTCTGCTCGGTTTGTTCCGGACTCATTGCCATCAGGGCTTGCAGCGGCGATTGCTCCCCATTGACCTGCTCGAGCTGGTGCTGGGCAAAGTAGCCGACGGTTAATTTCGAGCTGGTGGCCTGCTCACCACTCAGCACGGCCAACGAGCCTGCCAGCGCTTTGATCAAGGTACTTTTGCCGGCGCCGTTGGGACCAATCAAACCCACTCGAGAGCCCGGCACTAATGACACATTGACCTGCTGCAGGATTGTATTGTCGCCATAGCCCAAATCAGCTTGCTCCAGAGTCACCAACGGATTGGGTAGGTGGGAAGGGCTTGGAATGGAAAATGAAAATGGGCTGCCAACATGGGCTGGGGCGCTGGCTTCAAGACGCTCCAATGCTTTGATCCGACTCTGGGCTTGGCGGGCCTTAGTGGCTTTGGCACGGAAGCGATCAATGTAAGACTGTAAGTGCGCTCGCTGACGTTGCTGCTTTTCAAACACCGCAGCTTGCTGGGCAAAGCGCTCAGCCCGCTGCCGCTCAAAGCTGCTGTAATTACCCGAATAGCTGGTAATGGTCGCTTGATCGATATGGGCAATCTGGCCAACAACGTTATCCAAAAAGGTCCGGTCGTGGCTAATCATCAGCAAGGTGCCATCAAAACGTTGCAGCCAACTTTCAAGCCATAACACCGCTTCTAAATCTAAGTGGTTGGTCGGCTCATCGAGCAACAATAAATCGGCACGACAAATCAACGCCTGAGCCAAGTTCAATCGCATCCGCCAACCGCCGGAGAAATCACTCACAGGACGCTGTTGTTGCTCGTGGCTAAATCCCAAGCCAGATAACATGGCGCCAGCTCTGGCGTGAATACTATAGCCATCAATGGCCGCCATTTTGCCATGGAGTTCCGCTTGCTTGGCGCCATCGTGCGACTGCTCGGCGGCGGCAAGCTCATCGGCCAGTTGTTGGTATTCGCGGTCACCAGCAATGACGTAATCCAACGCCGATATTGGCAGCGCCGGCGTTTCCTGGGCGACATGACCAATGCGCCAACCCGGTGTGATACTGAAATCACCTTTGCTGGTTTCCAGCTTACCTAGTAGTAACGCGAACAAGCTCGACTTGCCACAGCCATTGCTGCCCACTAGGCCAACTTTGTGACCGTCGGGAATATGCAGGTTCGCATCGGTCAACAGTACTTTGTGACCGCGCATTAATTCGATTTCCTGACATTGGATCATCAGGGTTACTCCGCGCTACAAACTAAAAATGAAGGGCGCCAATGGTAACTGACATTAGTCCTAAGCCCAACCAATTCAGCTGGGCAGAACGCGGCGGGCTGGTTACACTAGGCGGCACAGAGCAACCAATCAACGATCGAAAACCACATGAGCAAACCAACCAGACGCTTTATCGCTGGCGCTAGCTGCCCTAAATGTAACGAACAAGATAGTTTGGCAATGGTGATGACCGACGATTCCAGTTATGTCGAATGCGTCGAATGCGGACATGTGCAGCATGAGCCGGGTAGTGACAATCAAACACCAGGGTTAATTGCCACGTTCAACCCGAATCAGGACTGATATTGCGGTTAACTGATATTGCGGTTAATAATGTGGTGGCGGTGTTTCTTCTGATTCACTGGCCATGTTCGAGCCTTTCAGGTCGTGGATCTGGCTGAACATTAATTTGACCTGAACTTGAAGCTTATCAATGAGCTCACGATGCGCGCTCAACTCCTGATTCAAATCATTCATCGTAATTTCCTGAAATGCCAGCTTGGATTCCAGCTCATCAATCCGAGTCTGTAACGCGTTGTCATTGGCGACCATCAGGTTTCCTTATTGCAGTGCTTGTTGGGGCAACGGCCAAGCTTCGGTGTAGCCAGATGAGCTAACACTGAACAACCAGCGGCCGGAAAAGGCGACATCATACACCACTGCGCTGCGCCAGCGATTATCGGTTTGCTTGGCAACTTGCCAATCGGCGATTTTTTGCCCCGTTTCGACATGCCAGAGGATCAACTGGCGTGACGGCGATCCCGTTGCTAGCCATTGACCGTCTGCTGAGAACCGCGCTGCGCTGAATACTTGCTGGCGAGACTTGAAATTCAAGTTACTGACCATATCACCAGAGGGTATACGCCAAATTCGGGCTTGCTTGAGGCTATCGGCAGTGAACACGTAACGACCTTGCTGATCAAAACGAACTTGAGTAACTCGGCTTGGATGATTGAACTGTTGGATGATTTGCGCGGTCTCAGTACTCCAGAGCTTGGCACTATAGTCGCTGCTGCCGGTGATGGCATAAAGGCCATTGGCCGACAAGTCGACCGCATTGATTTTTTCTTGATGACCAAGGAACTCGAGGCGCCGGCCGCTTTCGCGCTCAAGATAAACCGCGCGACCATCGGCAAGGCCGTAGAGAATACCGGTTGCTTCATTATCAATGGCAATATCGCGAATGCGACTATCAGGAATGGTATACCAGCCAACGGATTCACCGCTGGTCACTGACCAAATCGCAATTTCGCGGTCAGAAGCAGTGACGACATAGTTGCCATTTGGCGAAAAACGGGTCAGATAAACCGGATTAGATTGCTCTCCCAATTGCCATTGGTAGCGCAACCCTTGTGTTTCATTGTCCCAAAGCGCTAAGTTATGGTGAATGGTGGCGTGGATGGCCCAACGGCCATCGGCAGATAACGCGGCGGCAGAGCTACCCTCTGCGGCTTGCTCAATACGTTCAGCTGGCTGACTGATGCGATCACAGCCACTGAACAAGGCGGCCATGCTGATCAGCACGACGACAGCTCGAACTTGGCAGTAGGCGCGCTTGAGCGCGTTCGTAAGGTTCATGGCAACCCTATTTTTTTGGCCCTAACGGCATGATAGCGTTAGTAATCTTGTTTCGCTATTGGCCACTTGGAATAACCGAGATATTTGTCATCAATGAGTGATGACGATACACAATCAGGAGTATCTATTTAATGAAACGTCTTGCATTAGGCACCGCAGTGGTAGCGGCTATGCTGACTGTCGCTTGTAATTCAGAAAAAGCAGCAGCGCCAGCAGCAACCGAAGCAGCTCCAGAGCAATCTGTTGCCGCAGCAGCTAATTTTGCCTCAGACCGTGAGAAGCAATCTTATGCGACAGGTGCCTTCATGGGCCAACAAATGATCCGCATGGTTGACGCCTACAAAGAATTGGGCATCGAGCTGGATGCTGGCCAATTGGAAAAGGGCATCATTGCAGGCATCAACGGCACCAGCCAATTGGATGAAGCCGCGCTACAAGAAGTGCTAACCGCACTAGAAAGCGAACGCATGACTGCTGTTCAAGCATTGCAAGCGAAAGCGCAAGAAGAGCAGCAAGCAAAAATGGCAGAAGCGAAAGCCGCAGGCGAAGCTTTCCTAGCGGAAAATGCCAAGAAAGACGGTGTGACTGTGACTGAGTCTGGCTTGCAATATGAAGTGATTGCAGCCGGCGAGGGTGATTCACCAGCGGCAACCGATCAAGTCAAAGTGCACTACACAGGCACCCTGATTGACGGTACTGAATTTGATAGCAGCCACAAACGTGGTGAGCCAGCAGTGTTCTTCCTCAATCAAGTGATCCCTGGTTGGACCGAAGGCGTGCAACTGATGAAGCCTGGTGCGAAATACAAGCTGTATATCCCATCAGAATTGGGCTACGGCGAGCATGGTGCCGGTGCCAACATCCCAGGCAACTCTGCTCTCGTATTTGAAGTTGAGCTCATTGAAATCAACCCAGATGCTGCGGCCAAAGAAGCTGCTGCAGAATAAATTGTGGGTTTGACTCAAGACTAAAAAGGCGCCGTTGGCGCCTTTTTTATTGATACACGAACCGGTATTAAGCCGAAGCCGATGCGAGATTTTCGATCAGTGAATCTTCTAACTCAAAGCGCTGTGATAATGCTTCCCCGAGCTGACTTAAATCATCATCCAGCGACGCTAGTTCGTCATCAGCGGTGACCTCACCGTAGCGATCATTGAAGTTCAGCACGATATCCGTGCTGGCGTTAATGCCGGGATAAACCTTAGCCGCCAGTTGCTTAGCCTCTGGGTTTTCCTCATCCACTAACTTATCGTACATCTCAAAGTGACCCGCCGAGGTATAGTCCAGCAGTCCAGCACAAAAGTCTTTTAACGACACCGCATCGGGTAACTGGCGCTCGTGTTCGAACGGCTTCAGCCCGGCGAGTTTGCAATATTGAACAAGGACGCTTTCTCGGTCAGCCAACCACTTGTCAATGGCAGAGTCAGCACCACCCCAGGCGGCCTGAGCCTTTTCCAGTCTTGTAAGCATTTGTCATTCTCCGCACATTTTTTGGCATCAGGGAGCCAAGGTTTGATGGCTCTTTTGTATTACACAAAGCAATGACAGCAGTATGGCAGGAGTAAAACGAAAATGCCCGAAGATCTGACCAGATCATCGCGCCAATCACAGTGTAATCACGAAATTCAGGCAATAAAAAAGCCCCACTAAAAGTGAGGCCCTAATCTGCGAAGGTACAGTCTCGTTCTAACGAGCTTCTTGGTTGTTTTTCGCTAGCTCGAGACACTTTTTAACACTGCCGTTCGCTGGTCTCAACCAGATAACCACAAAACTATGCAGGGCTTCACACTAATCAAGTAACCGGTCTCTTTGAGTACTACCGGCATCACTGGTTGCGCATTATTCACTTGCTTTCCAGATTAACTTTTGAGCGCTCAAACTCGATGGAACGGCAGTCAAATTTCGTTTAGTTCTACCTAGCGGTTCCGATTCGACAAAAAATAGACATATAATCGCAGCAACCTCAGCTAAAAAAGACCCTACATGAGCCAGTTAGAAAACGATCGATACCTAAGAGCTTTACTTAAGCAACCAGTGGATCGCACCCCGATTTGGATGATGCGTCAAGCCGGCCGATACCTTCCAGAATATCGCGCTACCCGAGCCGAAGCCGGCGACTTTATGTCGCTCTGTAAGAATGCCGAATTAGCCTGTGAAGTGACTTTGCAGCCACTGCGCCGCTTTCCACTTGATGCCGCCATTTTATTCTCAGACATTCTAACTATCCCAGATGCAATGGGCTTAGGTTTGTACTTTGAAACCGGCGAAGGGCCGAAATTTAGCAACCCTGTTCGCACAGCGGCTGACGTTGCCAAGTTGGCTGCGCCCGATCCCAACCAAGAGCTGCAATATGTGATGAATGCGGTCAGCACTATTCGTCGTGAATTAAAAGGCCAAGTGCCACTGATCGGCTTCTCGGGTAGCCCCTGGACTTTAGCGACCTACATGGTTGAAGGCGGTTCGAGCAAAACCTTTAGTAAGATTAAAGCGATGGCTTTCGGTGAGCCAAAGCTTATGCACCAACTACTCGATACGGTTGCCGACTCGGTGATCAGCTATTTGAATGCCCAAGTTGAGGCGGGTGCGCAAGCATTGATGATTTTTGATACTTGGGGAGGTTCGTTATCAGGCCCTGCTTATCGCGAATTTTCACTCGCATACATGCAGAAAATTGTCGATGGTTTGGTCCGTCAGGCCGATGGCCGAACCGTGCCCGTTACCTTATTTACTAAAAACGGCGGTCAGTGGCTCGAGCATATGGCAGAAACGGGCTGTGATGCATTGGGACTGGACTGGACAACCGAATTGGGCGATGCCCGTGCTCGCGTTGGCGATAAAGTGGCACTGCAAGGCAACATGGATCCATCAATGCTCTATGCGCCAATCCCTGCCATTGAGCAAGAAGTGAGTCGCCTACTGGCTTCTTATGGTCATGGCAGTGGTCATGTCTTTAATTTGGGCCATGGCATTCACCCTGATGTCAATCCTGAACACGCTGGCGCATTCATCGCTGCGGTGCAGGCGCAAAGCGCTCAGTATCACCAAGATTGAGTCATCCGATGACAGCCAGCCGACAATAAAAAAAGCAGCTAACGCTGCTTTTTTTATTGCTCTGCAAGTCGCTTGGTGCAGCGAGGAATCTAGGCGTAGTACTGCTTAAATTCCTTCAGGTGGCGTTTCAGCCCCAGTAACTGCAATTCAGAAATGACAGCTTCTTCGGTTTGATGCAGGCATTCAATCAAGCCTTGCAGCACCGTGTCGGAGATACTTTCGTAATTAGGGTTAGCGCGAAGTAGGGCAAATGCTTCCGAGGTTGTCATCGCCTTCAAACTCCCTTCTAAAGACATTGAGCAAAAATTAGTCGCCCGCTAAGCTAACGTCATCAGCAACAAAATGCAACCCCATCAACCAGTTATTCGTTTTCTAATCAACTAGGTAGATGGTTTGGGTCAAACAATGGCTTTGCCCTGGTAATAAAGTGTGACAGTCATCACCTGCATTCACCGCCTCAATACACACCATGGTTTGATAGCCCTCATCATTGAAGTCAACCATTGCTGCCGCTTTATCAATCCATGGATTCCACACCACAGTGGTGCGACTACCTTCTTTGGCCACCGCAATCACCCGCTGGTTACCCTCATCCTGAATTAAACAAGTGGCCAAAGTGTCGAGGTAAACCCGATCGACTTCTTCATCAACAATAATATCGCCACGCTGAATGATGCCTTGTTGGTCAGCAACTTTGTCGTCGTAGCTCACTTGGTCCAACCCGCGCACTCGCGTTTGGGCAATGCTCGCCACCTCAAAGTAGCTGTGCAAGGCTCCGCCAACAGTCATCGCCCGATCGCCGGTATTGGTGCTCATCAATTCCATGGTCAATTGCTTAGCGACGGTGATTTTCAAGGCTAATTCAAAGGCATGGGGCCACACCTGACGGGATGCTTCGGTATCGTTCAAGGTCAACAGCAACTCGGTCGCACCATCGACTAACTGCATAGCATCGCTCAACTGCCACACTTGATTGCGAGCAAAGCCATGCTGCGGCAAATCAGAATTGGTCGGATGCGGGCCAAACCAAGGCCAGCACACGGGGACGCCGCCACGGATCGCTTTACCCGGCTTGAATTCAACATCCTTGCTTAACCACAACAGTGGCTGCTGACCGCGAGGCTGAAAAGCGCAGACGTGGGCACCATGGAGGCACACCGCCGCGCTGGCAAAATCGTTATTAATTGTCACCATCACCAAGCCCGAGTCGGTTTCAGCAAACGATAGCTGGGCTAAGTTTTGATAGCGGGATTGGAGCTGGGTTAAAACGTCGGACATAAGTCAATGGCTTCCATGGCTGACAAAAAGGCACTTTGAGCGCGCTCTTCGGCGACTCAAAGGATGATTTCAATGGCGGCTATGTTATCGACGTAACAGTGTTACAGCCACCGCTAGATGGGCATCAGCGTTTACTGCACGCCGCCAGAGGCTTTAGTTTGTCGAGTAGTGAATGCCAGGCCGTGACATCAGCGGCCAGCAACCCAGTGGGCTGCAACCAAAAACCACCAACTAACCAATCATAATGAAGCTGAACGAGGCCTTCAGGAAGTTGTAAACAGGCAAACCAAACATCGGCGCCTAAACTCTCATCAGACAATGTGCCACCAGCGAGTTTAGCGAGCTGCTGGGCCAGCTCTACAACCTGCTCTTCTTGCTCACAGCTAATGGCTAGAAACTCACTGCTGGGTTCGTCTAACTGCTGCATGAAATCTCCAAATGCTGACTCCAATCAGGCGGCAGTGCGGCATATTGTTCGAACTCAGGCTGTTCAGCAAACGGCTTGGCTAGGACTTGCTGCAACCGTGCAATTTCATCAAATCGGCCAGATTGGGCCTCCTCGATGGCCTGCTGCGCCATGTAATTACGCAATACATATTTGGGGTTGGTCGCCAGCATCTGCTGCTGCCAATACTGCGCGTCGCCCTGTGCAAGTCGGCGCTGACGATAGGCTTGCCACCATTGGCGAAAGCCTTCTCGGTCCACCCAGTTATCTTCCATTGGGGTTCGTTGCTCGGTCACATCCTGATGGCTCAATTGACGAAAGGTGCGGGTTAAGTCCTGCCCTTCAGCTTGCATCAGGGTGAACAAGCCATTGAGCATTTCACCATCGTCCTGCTGAATTTCATCAAGGCCGAATTTACCCGCCATTAACTGACTGTAGCGCCCTAGCAGCGCTGTTTGATAGTGCTCCAACGCAAGTTGAGATTGCTCCTTACTGACTAATGGCGACAACGCCAACGCCAGACACTGCAGGTTCCAGTGACCAATACCCGGCTGCTGGGCATAGCTGTAGCGGCCGCCATGATCCGAATGATTGGGAATATAACCGGCCTGATAACCATCCATGAAGCCGTAAGGGCCGTAGTCAATGGTCAGCCCGAGCAATGACATGTTATCGGTATTCATCACTCCATGGGTAAAGCCGACGGCCTGCCAATGAGCAATCAACTGCGCCGTTTTGACCACCACCTGCTCAAACATCGCGGCGTAAGGCGCAGGCTGTTCGAGGCATTCCGGAAAATGATGGCGCAAAGCAAAGTCGGCAAGCTGCTTTAATTTATCGTGCTCGTTGCGATGATAGAAATATTCAAAATGTCCGAAGCGCAAATGGCTGTCAGCAATGCGCAAAAGGGTCGCCGCCGATTCCAATTCCTCTCGTTGCACCGGCGTGTCGCTGCCAATCACACACAGCGCTTGGGTTGTAGGTATTGCCAAGCCGGTCAACGCCTCCGAGGCAAGAAACTCGCGAATGCTGGATCGCAACACGGCTCGGCCATCACCAAATCGAGAGTACGGCGTTTGCCCTGCGCCTTTGAGGTGTAGATCGACCAAATCGCCCTGTTGATTGCGGATCTGGCCTAACAGCAAGCCGCGACCATCACCTAGCTGCGGCACATACTGACCAAATTGGTGACCAGCATAGACTTGCGCGATAGGTTCACTACCGGGCAGCAACGCTTGGCCAGAAAAATAGCGACACAAAGCGTCGGCGTCGGGTTGCTCGGCTAATCCCAATGACTGCCCAGTTTGCTGTGAGTAGGCCACCAGCACTGGGTTACTAATGGCGTCAGGCGACACTTTGGAGTAAGTGCCTGCTAACTCGTTAAACCAAGAATTTTCAAATTGCCACGCTTCCACCCACAGACTCCCTGCAATTTTATTATCGTCCAACAGTGATACGACAAAAAACAACGGACTGATTAAATCATGTCTACACTTGGCGACGAAATACTTCTTTTTTCTATCTTCATACTCCCGCTTACAAAAGGACTTCGTTATGCCATTGTCAAAAAAGCTCCTCGCTGAATTTTTTGGTACGTTTTGGTTGGTGCTCGGCGGCTGCGGCAGTGCCGTTCTTGCTGCTGGTTTTCCCGATGTCGGTATTGGCTTGCTCGGCGTCAGTCTCGCATTTGGCTTAACCGTGCTGACCATGGCGTATGCCATTGGCCACATCTCAGGTTGCCATTTGAATCCGGCAGTGTCGGTTGGCTTGTGGTTGGGTGGCCGTTTTTCTGCTGCTGAACTCGGCCCTTACATCATTGCTCAAGTCATTGGTGGGGTTGCCGGTGGTGCCGTGCTATATGCCATCGCCTCCGGGTCGGCTGATTTTTCCGTCGCTGGCGGCTTTGCTTCCAACGGTTTTGGCGCCCACTCGCCAGGTGGCTACGGCATGACCGCAGCAATCGTCTGTGAAGTGGTGATGACCATGATGTTCCTGTTTGTCATCATGGGCGCAACGGATAAGCGGGCGCCAGCAGGCTTTGCGCCAATCGCCATTGGCCTGTGTTTAACCCTCATCCATTTGATCAGTATTCCGGTCACCAATACTTCCGTGAATCCAGCTCGCAGCACTGGTGTGGCGCTCTTTGTCGGCGATTGGGCAGTGGCACAATTATGGCTATTCTGGCTGATGCCAATTATCGGCGGCGCTTTGGGTGGTTTGATCTACAAGTTTGTGGCCAGCAGCGACGATTAACGCTCCAACAGGTAGGCACAAATGGCGGTGAGAAATTCATCGCCATATTTCGCCAGCTTGGTTCGACCAACGCCAGAAATGGCTAGTAGCTGGCTGTCATTGGTTGGTTTTTGCTCCGCCATTTCCACCAGCGTGGCATCCGAAAACACCACATAAGGCGGCACGCCATCACGATCGGCAAGGGTCTTTCGAACGCCACGCAAACGCTGAAACAGCGGCCGGTCTTCATCGCTCAAGCCAAGTTGCAATGAACGCTTATCTTTCACCCGCATACGCGGTACCGCCAGCTGCAATGGCTGCTCAGCACGCAATATTGGCCTTGCCGCCTCTGTCAGCATCAGTGCGCCATGGCGGGTGACATCCTGACGCAAAAAACCCAAATGCACGAGTTGCCGGATCACCGACAGCCATTGTTCATGGCTATGCTGCATGCCAATGCCATGGGTGCTAATTTCATGATGCCCGAAACGGCGAACTTTTTCGTTATCCGAGCCTCGCAAGACATCGGCAATATGATGAGCGGTATGACTTTGCTCCGTGCGATAGACACAACTCAGCGCCATTTGCGCATCTTTCAGGCCATCGTAAAGCTTGGGCGGATTCAAACAAACATCACAGTTGCCACAGGCTTGCTGCGCCGGCTCGTCAAAGTAGTTCAGCAACACTTGGCGACGACAGGTTTGCGCCTCGCAAAAAGCACCAATGGCATCGAGCTTGTGTTGCTCGACTTTACGTTGCTCGGGGTTTTCGATGTTAGCGATGAAACCCACAATACGCTGACGATCGGCCGGGTCATAGAGCATCAAGGCTTCTGAAGGCAGGCCATCACGGCCAGCACGGCCGGTTTCTTGGTAGTAAGACTCGATATTTTTCGGCATGTCGTAGTGAACAACAAAGCGCACATTGGACTTATTAATTCCCATGCCAAAGGCAACTGTCGCAACGACAATTTCAACTTCATCGCGCAAGAATTGCTCTTGTACCCGATGGCGAACTTCCGGCTCTAAGCCAGCGTGGTAAACCGCACTGTTGATGTTGTGATTACCCAGACGCTCCGAGACTTGCTCACAGCGTGCTCGGCTACCGCAGTAAATAATGCCACTTTGGCCCCGCCGCTCATTGAGGTAATCAACCAACTGTTTCAGTGGCCGATACTTATCTTCTAAGGTGTAGCGAATATTGGGGCGGTCGAAGCTACCCACGTGCAGTAGAGCTTGATTGAGCTGCAGACGCTGAACAATATCTTGCTGGGTGGCGGCATCGGCGGTGGCCGTTAGCGCCATCACCGGCAAATTGGGATAACGCTGTTTGAGCTGCCCCAAAGCAGCATAATCAGGCCTAAAATCATGTCCCCACTGGGAAATACAGTGGGCTTCATCGACGGCAACAAAGGCCAGCGGCAACTCGGCTAATCGCTCTAGAAAACGGTCGCGCACAATTCGCTCTGGCGAGACGTAGAGCAAATCCAGTTCGCCATGATGCGCTTCATTAAGGGTTTGAATTTGTTGCTCTCTGGGAATATCGCCATACAAGGCAGCTGCGCGAATGCCCATGTTCTGCAGCGAATCGACCTGATCTTTCATCAGCGAGATCAATGGTGAAACCACCAACACCAGGCGCTTTTGTACCAGCGCAGGCAGCTGATAGCACAATGATTTACCCGCTCCTGTTGGCATGATCACCAGTGCATCTTGACCCCGACAAATGGCGCTGATGACATCGTGCTGACCTGGACGAAACTCACTGTAGCCAAAAACACTTTGCAGAGTTCGCTGAAGTTGCGGCAATAAGTCATTGGCGGGATGAGAAGTGGGATCAGCGAGCATGGAATCCAAAACGGCTATCAGCACAAAATTGTCGAATGCGCTATTGTACCGGTTGCTGATCAGCCAGCAATGACAAATTTGAGGGCATCAGGCTCTAGTAAGCGCAGGAGGCAAAGGGTATGCAATGGCAGGACATTGAGCACACGCTCAAGTCAGCCCTTGGTTCTGGCTTGAAGCTGGGTCAGGCTGAGGCTGTTAGCGGCGGCAATATTAATCAGGCATTCAAGCTGCACAGCAACCGTGGCGAGCTATTTATCAAACTCAACCATGTCAGTTGCTTTGATATGTTTGTCCAAGAATCCGCCGGCTTAGTCGCCATCGCGGCGACCAATACCATTCGCACCCCCAACGTTATTATCGCCAATCACACCCAACATCATGCTTTTTTGGTGCTCCAGTACCATGAGGCCAAGAACCCCCAGCCATCAGACTGGCAGTTGGCTGCAGAGCAGCTGGCAGCAATGCATTCAGCTTCAACAATGGCAACCGTCACCGGCGAGCCATTCGGTTTCAGTGCCGATAACTACATCGGCAGTACTCCGCAACCAAACTCGCCAACCCCAAGCTGGAGCGAATTTTTCGCTCACCAACGGATCGGTTATCAATTATCGTTACTCAAAGGGCAATTGCAGCTGCCCATATCTGATGCTGAGATATGCCAACAAATTGAATCAATATTACAAGTTGACCCCATCCAGCCATCATTACTGCACGGCGATCTGTGGCGCGGCAACTTAATGTTCGATAAGCACGGGCCGCTGCTCGTCGACCCAGCCTGCTACATTGGCGATGCAGAAGCCGATATTGCCATGACGGATTTGTTTGGCGGCTTTCCTGCGGCATTTTATCAAGCCTATCGAAGCATCAAAGCGGCACCAGAATCATTGAGCCTCCGACATGACATTTACAACCTCTACCACTTGCTTAATCATGCCACTTTGTTTGGTGGTCATTATCTCGATCAAGCCGAACAATCAGTTAAACGCTTGATCGAAAACGGCAGCTAAAGAGCTGCCGTTTTGTCTTCATTCGGTGCTTAATCGCTGTTAACGGGAGCGTTGTTGCTCGGTCAATTGCGCTTTCAACGCCAGCAACTCTCGGTGAACATCTGCGATGGTTGGCTCGCCGGCATGTTCAGCAGCATCGGCTTCTTTGTTTTCCTGCTCGATGACATTGACCACGATACCAATCACCATGTTCAAAAAGGCGAATGCGGTTAAACAAATAAACGACAAGAAATACATCCAGCTCCAGCCATGCACCGCCATGGTTTCGTACATCACGTCTGTCCAGTCTTCAAACGTCATCACTCGGAACAACGTCAGCAAGGAGATCGCGATATCGCCCCACAATTCGCGGTTAATCGAACCGAATACCGTAGTGCCGACCGCCGCATAGATGTAAAAAATCACAAACATCATCAGCAACACATAACCGAGCTGTGGCAGCGCTTTGAGCAAGGAGTTAATGAGCATTCGTAGCTCAGGGATAATCGACACCATCCGCAGTACTCGGAACACTCGAACCAAACGTGCAATCAACGCCATGTCGTTATTGCCAACCGGAATGAGCGACAAAGTCACCACAAAGGTATCGAACAGATTCCAGCCGTTTTTGAAAAAGTCACGCTTGCGCGGCTCGCCGATAAAGCGAATGCTGATTTCAACGAGAAAGAAGATAGTGACGGCCCAATCGAGTACCGATAAGCCAGTATGCAGCCAACTCGGAATCTCAAAGGTCTTCACCCCGATCATTAAGGCGGAAAAAATAATGACAGCAATAACAAGGAGTTCGAACAGCTTGTTTTTACGTAGCCGGTCAAACTTGCTTTGAATAGAGTCGAAGTGGGTGGTCATTTCGCTTTGGTCATAACATCATAATAATGGCGCGATTGTACAAAGCCTTGACCACCGCTGACTAGCCCGAAAATCGACTGGTCTTAGCTGAACAAGTGTTGTAACGAGCGCTTGTTGTGATACATCAGCTCATCACCTGCCGCCAGCAAGTCATCCACCGTTGGATGCTGCAGCGGATCATACTGCACCGCGCCGCATGAAAACTCGAGCTCATAGCCACGATTACTCTCAGCGTTGTGAATTTTGATGGCGTCAGCAAACTTCTTGAGCACCGTCATGGCCACCTGGCGACGGGTATTGGTGAATAACACGACAAATTCGTCGCCACCAATTCGGGCAAACAAGTCAGATTCGCGGAAATTTTCCCGCATCGCTTCGGCAAAGCACTGCAACGCCACATCGCCTTCGGCATGACCAAAAGTGTCGTTGATTTCCTTGAAGTGATCTAAGTCGAAAAACACCAGAGTGGCTGGGATGTGCTCGCGCGCAAACACCTTCATACTGTGCTCAGCAAGGGTAGCAAACCCTCGGCGATTACTAATGCCGGTCAGTTCGTCGGTGGTCGCCATCTGAAACGCCGATAATTCTCGTTCCACCATGGATGCCAGATCAACCAGAGTTTCCATTTCTTCTGTGCAGAAATCTCGCGGCCTAGTGTCGATCAAACACAAGGTGCCCAGTCGTGCCCCGGAAACTGCCCGCAGCGGACAGCCAGCATAAAAGCGGATCCCCGGCTCGCCGGTCACCAGAGGATTATCGAAAAAGCGCTCGTCCTCCAGCGCATTCGTCACCAGCAGCACTTTCGAATCGAGAATGGCATGGCCGCAAAAAGATACATCCCGTGGCGTCTCTGATACCTCGAGGCCAACGCAAGACTTAAACCACTGGCGTTGGTCATCAACCAAAGACACCACCGCAATGGGTACATCAAAGACGCGTTTGGCCATTCGAGTGACGCGATCAAAGCGCTCTTCATTGGGCGTATCCAGCACATCTAAAGAACGCAACTCGACTAATCGAGCCGCTTCATTATCAGGGCTAGCGGGCTTTTTCACTGCTGTCTCCAAGGCAACATATGGCTAAGCGCTAAGTATAGAAAGTCCCGTCTGGATCAACCGAACAATGAATCAATCTGTGAGCCGGATTACGAAGCGCGGGCAAAACAGTCGTCAATCGCATTAGCTAGTGCCACGACCGCTGGATTGGCCTGCTCTTGTAATGCCAACACTCGGTTCACCACCAGCGATTTTTTGGCATCAAATGCCAGCGGCACGGCCACTAACTCGGCGTCTTGTAATTCCTTACGGATATGCGAAGTCGGGATAAATGCAAAGCCAAGCCCTTGTTTCACAATATCAATCGCCGTACCGAAGTAAGTCACTGTCCAACGCTGCTCGGCCTGTAACCAACCGGCATCAACCGGACGCCGGACACCTGAATCGCGGATCACCAATTGTCGATGTTGGCGCAAATCATCGGAGCTTACCGAGCGATTGAGCTGCGTTAACGGATGGTTGGGGCTAGCAACACAAATCATCGAGCTGGTCGCCACCGGCTTACCAAGAAAGCCCGGCAGCACCCGCACGGCGTACACCACATCTGCCTGACGTTCCAACAAGGCATCATCGGTGGCCGACAGGGTGGTTTCTAGAATTCGAATTCGAGTGTCCGGATGGGCTTGTGAAAAGGCCGCAATCCCCGCAACAATGGGTGCCATATCAACCACGGCGTCGACCGCAATGGTCACCTCCGCCTGCCACCCCGAGGCCAAATAACTGGCATGTTGCTCCAGCGCCTGAGCTTGCGCCAGCAAGTTACTGGCGTGGCGATAAAGTACTTCACCAGCTTCGGTCAACACTGCTTTTCGGCCTCGTTGCGTCAGGGCTGGCGTGGGTAATTGCTGCTCCATTTTGCTGATGATGTAACTCACCGCTGACTGGCTTTTGTTGAGCTTTTCAGCGGCTTTGGCAAATGAACCACAATCAATCACAGCCTGAAAGGTCGCCCATTGTTCTAACGAAATTCGCGGCAATGGCATTATCTCACCTTAGATTTAGTTCGGCGTTGCACGGCCATCAGCGCCGCAATACAGATGATCAGTGCCAAGCCACCAATTTGCGCCGCCCAGATAGCAAATAAGTCAGGTGCTTTGAGTAAAGTGGTCATCAGCGATTGATGATAGTCAAAATACCATTGGTGCTGAGGGGGAAACACAGACTCATGGAACAGCCGGTACAAGTCATCAAACCCGACCATCCAATAGCCCGTAACACCGGCCAATAAGATGACAGCAGCCACCGCTCGGCGCGTCTGAACACTGGGAAACTGCAGCCTCGACTGCCAATACAACCAAAGTAAAACCATGGCTAACGGCAAGCATAACCACCAGATCACCATGCAATCTCGCAGCAGCTGATGAACATCCTTGAGATGAATAATCTCGCTCTCAGTTAACCAAGGTTTGCTGCCACTATTGGTGGTGTATTGAATGTCGCCGAGCTTTTCGGGCTGCTGATGTACGGCCTCATTCAGCTGCTCAAAAAGCAATAGATGCTGGGACTTGTCAGTCAGGTGAAAGTCTTTGCGCTTCATCTTATTCAGCGGCGCATAGCGTTTGATATGACCATCGATGTTAATTAGCTCGTACCACAAGGGGTAGCCGAAGTGCGCTAGCCGATTGGCTTGATAGCTGATGCCAACCGCGACGACCCAGAGCAAAAGGCACATGGATAACCAAATCAGTACCCGAATGATGACCATGAACGGCAATCCATCAAATTATTCGATTAATTTAAGCAAATAATACCATCATTCAATCGATTGAATAATTCTATTATCAAGTTGTCAGTTCGCTAACCCATATTTCAGGAGCTCAGCATGAAACAAGTACTTCGTATCGATTCCAGCGTTTTTGCCGAAGCCGGTGTCAGCAGCCAGCTGGCCAATCAAATGCAACAAAAGTTGTTGTCCACCTACCCGCAGCTTAAGGTGGTCAACCGCTCATTCGCCGCAGATCCAGTTCGCCACCTCGACGGTGCTCATCTCGGTGCGCTGATGACGCCAGCGGAAGAACGCAGTGAGCAACAGCAACAAGCCGTGGCCTACAGCGATGAGTTGATTGCCGAAGTGCGCGACGCCGATGCCATCATTCTGACCGCACCCATGTACAACTTTCAGGTGCCGTCAATGCTAAAAGCTTGGTTTGATCATCTCGCCCGAGCAGGCGAAACCTTTCAATACACTGACAATGGTCCTGTCGGACTGCTCCGCGACAAGCCGGTTTATGTCATCACTACCCGTGGCGGCGTCCATCGTGATCAACCGAGTGACACCATTGAGAGCTTTGTCAAAACCATGCTTGGATTCCTTGGTTTAACCCAAGTCACCATGATTTTTGCCGAAGGCCTCAGCATGGGTGATGACGCGCGCTCAGCAGCGATCAGTGCTGCCGAAAAACAAATCGCAGCGATCGCCATTCATTAGGAGGCCGTGATGACAGCAAGAAAAGTTATTGAAGTGATCCGCGGTCGCGCCACGAGCGATGGTAATGGTGTCAACTTACTGCGCGTCTTTGGCGGCCCGCGGCCAGAACGATTCGATCCATTTTTGATACTCGATGACTTTGGCTCGGACAACCCAGATGACTATATCGCGGGCTTTCCGCCTCACCCACATCGCGGCTTTCGGACGGTGACTTATATGCTACAGGGGCATTTTGAGCATCGTGATCACATGGGCAATGTCGGCGGCATTAAAGACGGCGGCGCTCAGTGGATGACGGCCGGAAGGGGCGTGATCCACTCGGAAATGCCAAAGCAAACCGATGGTAAATTACGCGGCTTCCAACTTTGGCTTAATCTGCCGAGCAAAGACAAAATGATGGCGCCCGACTATCAAAACATCGAATCCGGCCAGATTGCCGAAAACCACATCGATGGCGTCTCCATCCGCGCCATTGCCGGCGCCGGTCAAGTCAACCAACAGGTCGTGAACAGCCATACAGAAATTGCTGATACCGAGCCGCAGATCTGGTATCTCAGCCATTCCGGTAAGACGGCAAAATCACTCACCATTAGCCAGAAGTCGGGCCGTAACGTGATGATTTACATCGCCCAAGGTGAGTTGGCCGTTGAGGCATCGCAATGGCGCGGTACCGCCGGTTCATTGGTTCGCTTTGAACAGCAAGGTGATGTGCAAATCAGCCTGGGCCCTGACAGCGAAATTCTGTTGCTGGCAGGCCAGCCATTGCAGGAGCCCATCGTGCAATACGGGCCTTTTGTTATGAATAGCCAAGCGCAAATCGACCAAGCCATTACCGATTACCAAAACGGCGCCCTGACAACACCGGCGGTCTGATCGTGGCCGCCTGAATCACTGCTTGATTCACAATTTTGTCGGTAGTGACTGGACATAACTGGTCGGTCCACTAGTCTCGTCCGGTATCAATCTGTATTTCTAGGACGAGCTTGCCATGGATCTAATCAATCCCGCCGACCACCTCGACAAAGTGGCCGAGCTATTCGATCAAGGTATGGCCTTTGACAAAGTCATCGGCCTTAAAGTTGAACAGTATGATCCCACTGGGGCAAAACTGACCTTTGCTGCCAAACCGGAACTCATTGGCAATCCCATCCATAAAATCCTCCACGGAGGGGTGATCGCCACGGCTCTCGATGTCGCCGGGGCAGCAGTGACCTTCGCGGCGGCATTGGCACGAATGCCAGCCATGACAGAACAACAGTTGAACGACAAATTAGCGCGCATGAGCACCATTGATTTGCGGGTTGATTATCTGCGCCCGGGCTGGGGCGATCACTTCACCGTCACTTCCCATATCATTCGCACGGGTACTAAAGTCGCCGTGGCCCGAATGGAGCTGCACAATGAGCAGGGCACTCACATCGCCTTCGGTACGGGCACTTATATGGTGGGTTAAGCAGCAACCCAGTCATGATTTACATTGCGATCGGCTTTGACGCCGCGTTAAACTCGCGCGGCAATCACTAGCGGAAGCGACATCGTGCAATCAGTAGCACGCCAAGGGGCAATTTTTGCTGTCTTGGCATACACCATGTGGGGCATTGCGCCCATCTATTTTAAATCGCTGCAACAAATTCCAGCCCTCGAAATGGTCAGTCATCGGGTGGTGTGGTCGTTTGTATTACTGCTGGCAGTGCTAACATGGCATGTTGGCTGGCACGCCATCAAACAACTACTTAAAGAGCCTAAAAAACTGGCCCTGCTGGGGTTAAGCTCAGCCCTCATTGCCGTCAATTGGGGCGTGTTTATTTGGGCGGTCAACAATGATCGCATGCTTGATGCCTCGCTGGGCTATTACATCAACCCGCTCGTTAACGTCGCGCTCGGCATGGTGTTTCTGCAAGAGCGGCTGGCCCGCTTACAGTGGTTTGCCATGGCACTCGCCACCGTTGGGGTACTGATCCAAATTATCAGTTTTGGCTCAGTGCCATGGGTGGCGCTGATATTGGCGGTAAGCTTTGGCTTTTATGGTTTGCTGCGAAAACGAGTTCACATAGATGGCGTGTCCGGCTTGTGGGTTGAAACAGCCCTGATTGCGCCACTGGCGATCTGGTATCTGGTCTCAGTCAGCAGTAACGGCCTGCCGATGGCTGATCACAATGCCATGATCAACGGCCTGTTGATCGCAGCAGGGGTTGTCACTACCGCCCCGCTGCTGTGTTTCATCGCTGCCGCCAAACGATTACCGCTGTCGCATTTGGGATTTTTTCAATATATTGGCCCGAGCTTGATGTTTATACTGGCAACCACCATGTACGGTGAAGCCATGACCATTGATAAACTCATCACATTTGCCTTTATCTGGGGCGCATTAGTGGTGTTCAGCTGGCATGGCATTCGCGCCAGTCGTTTAAACCGACAACGAAAGGCTCTAACTGAGTAAGCAACAATCAATGAACTACTTTAACTGGCTTTTGTTTTCATTCCGCGGCCGCATCAACCGTAAAACCTTTTGGCTCTGTCAAGTGGCGATGCTGGCGATCAGTACCTTGTTGTTACTGAGCTTTGGCGGTGAGGTATTAGAGCGCTTTTCCCGCAACCCAGAAGACCAAGCGGCATTGGATGCGTTAATGAGCTTCGGTTGGAAAATCAATTTGGTGTTGCTGTGGCCAAAACTCGCCATCGACATCAAACGCTTTCAGGACCGCGATCGACCTTGGTATTGGGTACTGATCCAGTTTATCCCGCTGATTGGTCCAATCTGGTATCTGATTGAAGCCGGCTTTATGCCCGGTACCGCGGGACCAAACCGCTATGGCCCCGGCGATCAAAACAACCAGAACCCACCATCGAATTCGAACGACAGCAACGGTCATTTCGAAGCCTAATATCATGGCCGGATGGCCTCATCCGGTCGGACCTTTAATCCACACTCAATGTGCGTCAAATCAAATTAATGACTGATCGCGCTGCCATTTCTGATGGCTGACATATTGCCCTGATGATCCGCTGCTAGACTCCAGTGAGTTGTGTTGCATTTGTGTTAAAGCACCTACCTTTAGCCTATAGGTGAGGCCGCTTTGGCTGCGTCTGTGTTACCCGAGGTCACTATGTCAGTTCGTATAAAAGTCATTCTGCTTGCCACCATTCCCGCTTTTTTAGTGTTCGTCGTCGCCACCATGTTGACGATTTATGAATTAAAAGCCGTCGCGGAAAAAGAGCTTGAGACCACCCGAGCAACCTTGGAGGCCGCCGAAAAACTCAAATTAAAGTCATTGGTTGAGGCCAGCGTCAGTAGCCTCGATGACATTGTGCTCAATAACAGCCTGAGCAAAGAACAAAAGCAACAGCAAGCCTACCAGCGATTTTCCTCCGTGAAGTTTGGTACCGATGGCTATATTTTTGGCTATACCCCAGAAGGCGTGCGAGTGCTACTCGGCGCCAGTACTGCCGGTCTGAACGACAACTTTTTGCAATTGAAAGATGCCGATGGCAATACCTTCATTCAGCACATTGTTAGGGAAGCCCAGAATGGTGGCGGCTACACCCATTACAGCTTTCCCAAGCCGGGACAAACTCAGGCAGAACCGAAGCTGAGCTATTCCATGTACATCCCACAACTGAACTGGGTGGTAGGGGTTGGTATCTACATCGATCACATTGAACGACAAATCGCCAAGGCGCGGGCGCAAGCAGACGCTTCAGTTATCGCGGCGGTGTGGTGGTTTGTTGGCATTGCCGTGGTCACTCTGGCGATTATTTCGCTAGCAGCGTCGTTATTCGCCAACAAAATGATGGGGCGGATTATCAATGTTCAACAAAGTTTGCATGAAATATCCCAAGGCGATGGCGATTTAACCCAGCGTCTGGTCATTCAGAATGACGATGAAATTGGCAAGTTGGCCCAGTCGTTCAATGAGTTTGTGGACAAGATTCATCAAACCATTGAATCGATTTTAGGCGTGGTGAAGGAGCTGGCTGAAACCGCCCAGCAAATGGCTGAATCGGCGTCAGGCACCCATAATTCGGTGCAAACTCAGCGCACCGAAACCGATATGGTCGCCACCTCGATGAATGAAATGAGCGCATCAGCGGTCGAAGTAGCACGCAGTGCCGAAGAAGCGGCACAAGCGGCAAACAAAGCCAGCTCTGACGGCGCTCAAGCGCACGGCGTAGTCAGCCAAACTTCCGACACCATCGATCGTCTCGCCCAGGAAATCGATCAAAGTGCCAGTGCCCTCGAGTCGCTGGGCAATGATGTCAATTCCATTGTGTCGATTCTTGATGTCATTCGAGGCATTGCCGAGCAAACCAACTTGCTGGCCTTAAACGCAGCGATTGAAGCGGCCCGCGCAGGAGAGCAAGGCCGCGGGTTTGCCGTAGTGGCCGATGAAGTGCGCTCGCTGGCCAGTCGAACTCAGGAAAGTACGGAAGAAATTCAGTCGATGATTGAACGCCTGCAACAAGGCTCGACCGATGCTATCGCCGCCATGACGCAAAGCCGCGATAGTGGCCAACAGGCGGTCGAAAATGCCACCAAAGCGCAAACCTCGTTGGACGAAGTGGCCCATGCCATCAGCCTGATCAGCGCCATGAATGAGCAAATTGCCAGTGCCTCAGAGCAACAAACGAGTGTCAGCGAATCCATCAACCTCAGCATTACTCGAATTTCTGACTCGGCTGGCGAAACCGAAAACCACGCCGCTGCAACGACTGCAATGAGTGATAATCTGGCGCGCCTAAGTGAACGACTCGGCCAATTACTTGCCCAATTTAAGGTGTGATGAACACACCCTCATTGCTAAATGGCTGATAATCGCGCATAGGCAATGACCAACCACTTGCTGCCAACATCATCGAAGTGGATCTGGATCCGAGTTTGCGGACCGCTGCCTTCATAGTTGGTGACGGTGCCATCGCCAAATTTCGGGTGATTAACCCGCTGGCCCAAGTAAAAGCCGGCATCGTCAAAGCGCTCGGCCTCCTGATGAAAGCGATTGGGCATGGTCGGCTGACTCACCTGAGTAGTGAGCTTGACTTGATTAACCAACTGAGCCGGTATTTCTCGTAAGAAGCGCGAGGGCCGATTAAAGCTTTCTTTGCCATACAAGCGGCGGCTTTCAGCATGGCAAATCACCAGCTTTTGCATCGCTCGGGTCATGCCTACGTAGCACAACCGGCGCTCCTCTTCGAGGCGTTCTGGATCTTCACCAGATTGCATACTTGGGAACATGCCTTCTTCAACGCCAACCATAAAGACCAACGGAAATTCCAAGCCCTTGGCCGAATGGAGCGTCATCAGTTGTACCGCATCGTCAAATTCATCAGCCTGACCTTCTCCGGCTTCGAGCGCGGCATGGCTCAAAAACGCATCGAGTTCGGTCATCTCCTGCTCGTCTTCACTCGGAACAAAGGCTTTGGCGGCACTCACCAATTCCTCAAGGTTTTCTACCCGAGCCTGACCTTTCTCACCCTTTTCAGCCTGATACATGGCCAATAAGCCGGAGTGGCGCATGGTCACGTCGGTTTTTTCGTGAAGCGGCTTTTCAGCCACCTGCTGATCAAGAAATTCAATCAGATCAACGAAACGCGCTGCCGATGTAGCTGCGCGACCTTTCAGGGTTTTCGCCTCTAACATCATCAGCACCGAGTGCCACATGGAACAACCGTGCTCACGAGCATTCAGACGAATCTTTTCCAGCGAGGTATCGCCAATGCCTCGTGCTGGGGTATTGACCACCCGCTCAAAGGCAGCATCATCACGGCGATTACTCAGCAACCGCAGATAGCCCATGGCGTCTTTAATTTCTTGCCGCTCGAAGAAACGCACGCCGCCATAAATTCGGTATTTCACACCAGCTTGGCCAATGGCCGACTCCAGCACTCGAGACTGGGCATTGGAGCGGTATAAAATGGCACAGTCTGTTAGGGCATTGCCTAATTGTTGCCACTGCTGGATCTGGCCAACAACATAGCGCGCTTCATCGAGCTCGTTATAAGCTTCATAGATTGAAATCGGTTCGCCATCTTCACCATCCGTCCATAGCTCTTTGCCGAGCCGGTCTGAGTTGTTGGCAATGACTGCATTAGCAGCCTTCAAAATGGTGCTGGTCGAACGATAATTTTGCTCCAGCCGAACCATCCGAGCGCCCGGAAATTCATCGAGGAACTTCTGGATATTTTCCACCCGAGCACCACGCCAACCGTAGATCGACTGGTCATCATCGCCAACAATCATGACATGGTTGTCTTCACCCGCCAGCAGCCGGATCCAGGCATATTGAATACGGTTTGTGTCCTGAAATTCGTCGACCAGAATGTGGCGAAAACGGTCTCGATAGTGACGCAACAATGCCGGATTTTTAAGAAATAGTTCGTGGGCGCGCAGCAGCAATTCGGCAAAGTCGACTAATCCCGCACGATCACACGCCTGTTGATAGGCTTCGTATACTTGCAGCCAGGTTTTGGTGGTTGGATCACCATGGCTATCGATGTGCTGGGGGCGCAGCCCCTCATCTTTGTTGCCATTGATAAACCAGCTGGCTTGCTTGGCGGGCCATTTCTTGTCATCAAGACCAAGGGCTTTAATTAAGCGCCGCAGCAGCCTGAGTTGATCGTCGCTATCGAGAATTTGAAAGGTTTGCGGTAAACCCGCTTCTTGAAAATGGGTTCGCAGTAATCGATGTGCTAGCGAGTGAAAGGTGCCAATCCACATGCCATTGAGCTGGCCACGCAGCAGACTCTCTGTCCGGCCGCGCATTTCCGCCGCCGCTTTGTTGGTAAAGGTTACCGCCAAAATGGAGAACGGCGAGGCTTGCTCAACTCGCATCAACCAAGCGATACGGTGGACCAGTACTCGGGTTTTACCAGAGCCGGCGCCAGCTAACACCAATTGGGTACATGCCGGAGCGCCAACCGCTTCGCGCTGGGCATCGTTTAAACCATCGAGTAATTCACTGACATCCACGCCTTGAGTACCTTTGCTGCAATCGAAAGCGGCAGTATAGCGGTTTTTAGTGGATGAATATACAGTACATAATAATGGCTTAAGCCATCAGCACGGTAACTAAATCGGCCAGTTGTGCATACTCAAAATGAGGCAGCGCCAGCGCCCGCTGTCTGCCCGTCAAAGGAGTCGCCGCAGGGTTAAACCAACCAGCATGCCAGCCCGCCCCGAGGGCACCAGCAACATCGGAAATCAAGTGATCACCCAAGTGCAGCCCTTGATGCGGTTTGATAGCCAGTTGCTGCTCGGCTAAACGGAATAAGTCAGCATGAGGTTTGGCCCGGTATTGGCCGGCCTGCGGGTAAAACACATGGTCAAACACCTGATCGAGGCCGATGAGATGCGGCTGCGCATTGCCGTTGGTAATCGCCACTAGACGATAGCGAGACTTGAGCTGCGTCATCAGAGCGACGATATCTCTGGCAACCTCGAATTGGTTGCGGTGATGCAAAAACAATTCAAAACCTTGCTCTGCCAATCGCGTGGTCGCTTCGCTATCAAAGCCGCGCTCAGCAAACGCCTGATGCAACGCCGCTCGGCGCAAAGCGGTCATGTCATCGCCCAAGTGACGGTGCTGCAATGCTACCTGTCGCCGATAGTTCGCCCAATCGGCTACTGACATGGCGGCAAATTCCGGATGCTGCTCAGCGAGCCAAGTTTGCAATACCGCCTCGGCGTTGACCATATTGGGGCCGTTATCGTAAAGAGTGTCATCCAAATCAAAACTAATGGCTAGCGGCCGCTGCCAACGTTTATAAACCCGCACTAAACATCTCCTTGGCGTTCGTTGCTATCGCTGTTGTCGTCACCACCTTGTCCTTTGACCTTGGTGCGTTTGGCCCGCGGATGCGCCTGATCGTAAACTTTGGCCAAATGCTGAAAGTCTAAATGCGTGTAGACCTGGGTAGTCGACAGATTGGCATGGCCCAATAATTCCTGAACCGCGCGCAGATCGCCACTACTCTCAAGCATATGCGTGGCAAAGGAATGACGAAGTTTATGAGGGTGGACTTTGGCATTAATCCCTTGCTCGATGCCAGCTTTCGCCAACCGCCCTTGCACCG
Organism: Neiella litorisoli; assembly: GCF_014773395.1. Classification (GTDB taxonomy): domain Bacteria; phylum Pseudomonadota; class Gammaproteobacteria; order Enterobacterales; family Neiellaceae; genus Neiella; species Neiella litorisoli. Next base: position 220,322 of record NZ_JACXAF010000001.1, read on the forward strand.
AGCGCTCGCTGATCCGCCGTCCTTGCTTGCTGACAAACAACGCAGGCTCATCAGCCGGCGCCAAGCCATTGCGAAACGGCAACCAACGCTCAATCGCCCGAACCGCAGCCTGACCCAGTGGCGCCAGACGCATTTTGCTGCCCTTCCCCGTAACCGTTGCAACACCGCTGTCAAAATCAACATCGGCGATGTTCAGTGCGGTCAGCTCAGAGACTCGCAAACCACCGCCGTAGAGTACTTCCATCATGGCGACATCGCGGGCACCAAGTGGATCGTCACTCGCCGCTTGCAGCAGTTGATTTACCTGATCGACATCGAAGTTTTTCGGCAGCGGCCGATTAACCTTGGGGGTTGTCACTCCTTGAGTGGGATCGACATCTAACCACTGCTGCTTCACCCCATACAAAAACAAACTGCGCAGCGTCGACATTTGTTGCGCCAAAGTTCGAGGCTTTTTACCTTTGCGATGCTGGGCAGCCAACCATTGTTCAATATGAACATTGAGCACGTCGTCCAGTTGCGCCAGCTGGTGTTGCTCAGCCCATTCGCAAAATTGACTCAGGGTGCGGCAGTAACTATCCAAAGTGCGGGGGCTGTAACGACGCTCCACCCGCAGGTGTTGCAAAAAGTCGTCACAGCATTGCCGCAAAGAATTAGCCATGGCGACGTTCGCGTAATTGCTTGAGTACCGCACTTAACAACAAGCGCAGCTGATCCAGCAATAAGACATCGAGGCTAGGGTTAAAATGACTGGCATCGGTGCTACCAAAGGCCAGCAGAATGGACTCATCTTCTAACGTCATCAACGCCGCAGACTCGACCGGCTGTTCATCAAACAGCAAGGCTTTGTCCACTTCGTTGAGTCGACCAAAATAATAGGGCTGATGACGCAAACGTCGCTCGGCCAGCGCTTTGAGCGCTTCATGCTCGACAGGTTTGCGGCGCGGCACCCAATCTTGCTGACCCGACAAGGGCCACATGGTAATCGCACTCAGGCCGAGCAAGTCGCTCAAAATGTGTTGCACTTTCTGATGGATCTCATTGATCGACTGGCACGGCAATAACGCCACATAGAGCTGGCAGAAACTGTTGTAAATCGATTCGTTATGCTTAGCGATAGCCATAAGCTCAGTAATTTCTTCACGCAACAGATTGTTTTGCTCACGCAACTTGTCGAGCTGTCGATCCACCAGCGAGATACTGCCGCGCTGAGGATGCGTAAAACGCACATTGGCGAGCCAATCACTGTGCCGCTCAAAGAACTGAGGATCGGCTTCTAAATAGGCTTTGACCTGTTGATCAGCTAAATCAGCTGGCAGTTGCTCAGCTGCTGATTCTGACGTCGCATCGTGACTCATATGTTAATGGTTCCATCGTAAACATGCTTCGCCGGGCCGGTCATACGGACAGGGTGACTGTCGCTATCGCAACGGATCTGCAAGGTACCACCGGGCAAGTCAACTTTCACTCGTTTATCGAGTAAGCCAAATTTCTGGCCAACCACCACCGCAGCACAAGCGCCGGTGCCGCAAGCGAGGGTTTCACCAACACCGCGCTCATACACCCGCAAACGGACGTGGCCACGATTCATCACTTGCATGAAGCCGGCGTTGACGCCTTCAGGGAATCTGGCGTGGCGTTCAATCGCTGGCCCAAGGGTCTCGATATCAAGGTTTTTTAGGTTTTCCACCACAGTGACGCAATGGGGGTTGCCCATCGACACCGCACCCACTTTCAATTGCTGACCGGCAACATCCAGCATGTAATGCTCGGCCTGAGCATCGGCTTCAAACGGCACCTCTTTCGGTTGCCAAATGGGTTTACCCATATTCACTGACACCGTGCCATCGCGCTCAACCTGTAGCAGGATGTTGCCTTTGGCCGTGCTAACGCCAATACGGTGTTTGCTGGTCAAGCCTTTGATGCGGACAAAACGGGCAAAACAGCGGGCACCATTACCGCATTGCTCCACTTCAGAGCCATCGGCATTAAAAATTCGGTAGTGGAAATCCATATCTGGATCATAAGGCGGCTCAACGACCAGCAACTGGTCAAAGCCAACGCCGAAATTGCGATCCGCCAGACGGCGGATCTGATCGGGCGATAGGTACTGGTTCTGGGTAACGTTGTCGATGACCATAAAGTCGTTACCCAGACCATGCATTTTAGAAAATTCTAGCGGCATGAAAGCATTGTTCTAATTCAATCAATGGCGCTAGTTTACGGCAGCACTACCTCTCCTTTCCATAGTTCTGCGTAGGTTTCGCGTCGCCGGATCTCAATTGTTTCGTCGCCGTCGACTAAAATCTCTGGCGGACGGGGTCTCGAGTTATAATTCGACGCCATACAAAAACCGTATGCACCAGCCGAACGTACCACCAGCAAATCCCCTTCTGCAATGGCTAACTCTCTGTCTTTACCCAAGAAATCACCGGTTTCACAAACAGGGCCAACGACGTCGTAAAGGGCAGCGTCACGTTCTAAGCTGCGATCGACTGGCGCAATGGCCTGATACGCGCTGTAGAGCGACGGCCGAATTAAATCATTCATGGCGGCATCGACAATAGCGAAATGCTTGGCTTCAGTAGGCTTGAGGAACTCAACTTTGGTCACCAAGATACCGGCATTAGCAGCAATCGCCCGACCCGGCTCAAATACCAGCTTGAGATTCGGCCGGTCGGTCAAGCGTTGACGTAACGCGGCAGCATATTCACTCGGGTGCGGTGGTTGTTCGCCATCGTATGGCACACCTAAACCGCCACCAACATCCAAATGCTCAATGACAATGCCTTCTGATGCCAGCTGATCAATAAGCAGTAGCAACCGATCAAGCGCTTCTAAAAACGGCGCCAATTCGGTGAGCTGAGAACCAATATGGCAATCGACGCCAATCACTTTCAGCTGCGGGTATGCCGCCGCTTGGCGATAAACAGACGGCGCTTGCTCGATGGCAATACCAAACTTGTTCTCTTTCAGGCCCGTTGAGATGTAAGGGTGAGTGCCCGCATCCACATCTGGGTTTACCCGCACCGAAATTGGCGCTACTTTGTTCAAGCGCTCAGCAACTTTAGCGATGCGGTGCAACTCAGGCTCAGATTCAACGTTGAAACAGCCAACACCAACTTCAAGGGCGTATTCAATCTCTTCGACCGTTTTGCCAACACCCGAGAACACTACTTTGGTTGGGTCGCCACCGGCTTCCAGCACTCGTGCTAACTCACCACCAGAGACAATATCAAAACCAGAGCCTAGCTTGGCCAACACGCTCAAAATCGCTAGATTGGAATTTGCCTTTACCGCATAACACACCAAATGCGGATGATCGCCAGCGGCATCATCAAACGCTTTCCAGTGACGCTCTAAGGTCGCACGCGAATAGACATAACAAGGGGTGCCGTAAGTTTCGGCAATAGCGGCAACGGGAACCTGTTCGGCAAATAGCTGGCCGTTGTCCTGATAATTAAAATGATCCAAAAAATACTCCTTGAGATTCTGGGGCCAGCCGGGTTATTGCCCTGTTGCTGGCTCGGTCGCTGGTTGCTCAGGCTCGTCAGTCGGCTGAGGTTGTTGTTGAGGCTCTTCAGGCAAGTAAAGCGGCCCCTTTTGACCACAGCCTGCAAGACTAAACATGAAGGCCAGCAAAGCTGCCCCTACCAGTCGTGACCGCAGATTGTTCCGCATCTGTTTCCACTCTCAGTTATAGAATTTGTCAAAATGGCCTCTATAATCGCACTCAAATCAACAATTGCAACCATTGTGACGGATCTATGAACGACAGCGAATTTCACTCCCTGATTGATCAGCAGCTGAATGCCATTGAAGAGCAACTTGACGAAATCGATGCCGATATCGATTACGAAACCATGGCAGGTATTTTGACCATTGATTTTGCCGATGGCTCCAAGGTGATTATTAACCGCCAAGAGCCGGTGCATCAGCTGTGGCTAGCGACTCGCAAAAACGGCTATCACTTTAACTATGTTGATGGTGCCTGGCTGGATGATCGGACCGGCGAGAATTTTCTCGATATTTTCAACACAGCTTGCAGCGAACAAGCTGGCGAGCCGATTGAGATTCGCTAAAGGTTGACTGACTGCGCCACGCTGCCGCCGGCACCATAAGGTAGGATGTGCTTACTGCCGTTACGTTCGACGATTTCGTAGAACTGCGGCAGATTGAAGTTCACTTTTTGCTCTTCATCATCGCTTTGCTGCTGTCTTGATGACGAGTAGAAGCGATTGACGCTCTGTACCAACTCTTCTTTTGAGCCTTTGAAATGCTCATACAGCTCGACCTGATTGGCCTCATCAACCACATAGATGTTGAAGCCTTCTAAGCCTTGCTCGAAGAAAAATTGCACTAACCCTTCACTGGCATGGTTTTCGACGATAGTTGGCGCCACACTATCGGCCGACTCGCCAGAAGCATGATCACGACCACCAATTTTGTTGTGGGAAATATGGCGATAAAAGTCGACTGGGTTTTCAAGCTTGTGCTTGTAGACTGAGCGTCGCTCGAAGAACAAGCCGTGGCGTTCCCCGCCGAGGGTAAACAACCGGTAATCCGAGCCGGAGCCAGAGCGATCCAAACGCATGGTCATACAGTCGAGCAGAACCTGCCGCACTTGCTGACCAATCAGGTTTGGGTTTTGCTGTGAGTAACAGAACACATCGCTGCGCATCGGGATATTGGCCTGCTTGTGCATCTTGGATGTCAGCATCACCATGCAATCAAGAATCGCTTCATTGCCGGCAAAATGGTAACTGTGGATCTCATTCCAGCTACTGACGAACAGCATGTCGATGCTTTGCACCAAATTTTCTTCATCATCGCCGAGACTAAAGATACTGTGACTCTCTGGCGTGGCATCGAGTGGCAACTCGTGGTCAACTCGAGCCTGCGGATGAGACAGGTTCACGAACAACATCAACTGACGAATTTCGCTGGGCTTACTCAGCTCTTCTTTGCGGGTAGCGGCAAAAGTAACCGGCATCGCCGAGCTTAAATCACGCACCATACGACGCACAGCATCGACCGTAATGTCACTAGCTGGCGCATGAATGTTGATTTCCGTCGTGGGATTGACGATACCGTTGAAATAGGCCCACGCTAGCAGCTTGGATAAATGATCGGTGTGCTTCTGATGTTTCGCGCCAATCATGCTGCTGGCGCGCAGCGGGGTTTTATACAAATACCAACCGGCAGGATTATTTCGCCCTTCTGGCACCTGCACCAAGGTGATCACCGGCTCAAATAAACTCGGCGCAATGTTAGGGTTAATCAGATCAACCTTGCTCGGCGTCATCTCAAACGATGCATACAACTTGCGCGAGAGCACACCGATATCTTCGGGGTTGATGGCTTCACTGATTTGATTACGGCGAGCAAATTCAATCAATTTGCGGAAGCCAACCATTAAGGCTTCGAGCACTTCGCGGTAGGCTTTTCTAACGTGCTCGACTTTCCATTGTTCGCGGCGATCAAGCTCGGCCAGTAATTCCGGCGGCCAGTGCCAGTCGGACATCAAATAACGCAGACCAACTACTTGCCAGTTGAGTTCTTCTTGCGGCTGACTCAGCAGCATGCAGGTTTTCAGATAAAAACAGCGACGCGCTAAATCCAGTCGCGCCCAATCATTTTGTTCACGCAGGTAGTCGCTCACGCGATCCAGCACCAAACGATAGCTATCTAAGCCGAGTGGATCGCAGCAGCCATCCATCCAGCGCTGCTTAAACTGGTGACACAACAAGCTGGTATTCGGATACTCGTGGGAATAACACTCAAGAAGCAAGGTCTTGAGCACCGCTTTAAATGGCGAATCAATCCCTTTGTAGAGTTGCCACAACGCCGCGCCAAAGTACTCTTCTGCGGGGACGCGGGCAATGCCGCCCAAATCGACCCAGTCGCGCGGGTCCATTAATTGCTGATCAAATAACGCCGCAACATACTCCGAATACTGCTCTTCGCAATCCACCGGCACCAAGAACCAAACCAGATTACAGCCGGCCAAGCGAACGCAAGAGCGATAGAACTCGTCGAGTAGCAGCCAGTTCTGAGTCGAGCCACAATTGTCTTTTGTCACCACTTGTTGGCGGCTGCGGACAAACTGCTCAGGGTCGACTAAAAAGAAATTGGCTTCGATTCCCATCTGAGCAGACCAGGCCGTGATCTTCTGACACTTCTGCTCCAACAACATCCGTTGGTGGGCATTGAGGTTCGAGTCGTAAATCACCCAGACATCGAGATCGGAGTCGCAGCACTGCCCCAGCGACGCTGTACTGCCCATGCAAAAGACGCCAAGAATAGCGCTGTCATCGGTCAGCTCAGGACGAAAATGCTCCCACTCAGACAAATAGCGACGTTGCACTTCCATCAAATGATAATTTTGAATACCAGCCGGACAGCTGCCGCCAACATAACCGGGCAAATCAGGATGATTGAAATGCAGTAGTGGCGCAATCAGCTCAAAAACTTTAAGGCCGGACTCGGTGAGGATAAGGCGCGCACGATTGAGGCGCTGCTGATTAAGCGCTTCGAGACGAGCGATACGTTGCTCGATTTCAATACCATTGGTATCCATCAGTACACCACAACCTGGCGACAGGGATGACTAACAAAACGGCAACAAAACGGCGACATGAATAGGCTGGTACCTTGGGTAAAACGTGATCATGCTAGCAACTTAACTCCCCAAGGTAAACTCTGCCAAAGCTTGGGTCTGGGTAAGGGCAGTGATAGCATGTCGCTATGACGTTAAATGGAAACTTATATGTCTTTGATCCGCATCGCCACTCGCAAAAGTCCGTTAGCCTTGTGGCAGGCTGAATATGTAAAAGCACAACTCCAGCACTACCATCCACAATTGCAAGTCGAACTCGTTCCCATGGTCACCAAGGGCGATAAAATTCTCGATACCCCGCTTGCCAAAATTGGTGGTAAGGGGCTGTTTATCAAAGAGTTGGAAGTTGCCATGCTAGAAGGTGAAGCCGACATCGCCGTGCATTCGATGAAAGATGTGCCGATGGAGCTACCCGAACCTTTCTGCTTGCCAATTATTTGCCCGCGAGAGAACAGCGCTGATGCATTTGTTAGTAATAACTACCAAACCATCGATGCATTGCCACACGGCGCCCGTGTTGGCACCTCTAGTTTGCGCCGTCAATGCCAGCTCAAAGCAGCTCGTCCTGATCTAGAGATCTTAGACTTGCGTGGCAATGTCGGCACCCGTTTAAGCAAGCTCGATGGCGGTGAATATGATGCCATTATTCTCGCCAGCGCTGGCTTGATTCGGCTCGAAATGCCGCAGCGAATTAATCAACACTTGCCCCACAGCTTATGCCTACCGGCGGCTGGCCAAGGTGCCGTTGGTATTGAATGTCGCGAAGACGATCAAGCCACCCAAGCGCTGCTAGCGCCACTGCATTGCGAAACCACCGCCTTATGCGTTCGCGCCGAACGAGCCATGAATCGCCATTTAGAAGGCGGTTGTCAGGTTCCGATCGCGGGCCAGGCCGAGCATCATGGCAGCCAGCTCACCCTCACCGGCTTGGTTGGCAGCATGGATGGTCAAACGATTCTTCGCTGCGTATTAACCGGACCTGCTTCAGAGCCGGAAGCATTGGGCGTACAAGTAGCTGAAAAACTGTTGGAACTAGGCGCTAAACCATTACTCGAAGGCTGTGCCAGCTGAGCCTTTAATGAGCCTAAAATGACAAAAGTACTGCTGACCCGGCCCGAGCAAGAATGTCAGGCGCTACAACAACTGCTGGCAGCGGACAACATTGAGGCAATGTGCCAACCACTGTTTGCCATTATCCCCGGGCGGCAGTTGTCATCACTGGCCGAGCAGTTAGCCGTTGCTGACATCGTGATAGCCGTCAGCAAACATGCCGTATCGATGGCTAGTCGGCAGCTCAATCAGCAATGGCCAAGCCACATTCGTTGCTTTGCCGTTGGCCAAGCCACGCAACAAGCTTGGCAGCAAGCCGGCGTTGAGGCGATAGCGCCACAGCTTGAAACCAGCGAAGGCTTGTTAGCTCTGCCGCAACTGGCAAATGTGGCAGAGCAGCGCATTGTCATTCTGCGTGGTCAACGTGGACGCGAATTACTCGCGGAACAACTTCACCAGCGCGGCGCAGATGTCAGCTATTGCGAGTGCTACCAACGTGAGGCAATTACTTTAAATTCCAGTCAGTTGGTTCCATACTGGCAACAACAAATAAGCTATCTGATAATCACCAGCGGTGAGCAGCTCAATCGGTTACAGGCTCTGTGCGATGAATCACAATTGCCATGGCTATACTCAAATACGCTGATCACAGTGAGCCAACGACTGGCCGATCTCGCTCGGACAATGGGTTTCAAGCAGATTTTGGTCAGTGCCAGTGCTAATAATCAGGCATTAAAAGCAACACTGCTTACCGCGATGAATAAGGCTAAATCAAGATGACAGAAAAACAGCAAGCGGCAGTCACCAACGACAACGAGCAAGAGCCGCTCGAGCATGCCACTGACTCGTCCGCTGAACAGACGCAACCCGTCTTGACCGAGGAGCCAGAGCACAGCGCGGCCGAAGAGCCAAATAAAAAATCGCGCAATGGCGTTGCTGTCACAGCCTTAGTGTTCAGTCTGCTGAGCTTTGCTGCCATCATTCTTGGCCTGTTTGCCGTCACCATGGTTTGGCCAGAATGGCAGAAAAACCAGCAGCAGTTCGCTGAATTTAGCGAGCAATTCCAACAGCGTCAGCAAGCCTCAGTTCGAGTATTCGAGCAACTCACGACTACGAATCAAAATCAGCAACAATCTCTCGATCAGTTTCAAACTCAACTGGCCGACAGCATGCTCAGTCAGCAACGCATGGAGCAGCGGTTGCAGCAGCTCGATGGCCGCAAATCCAATGAGTGGTTGTTGGCCGAGGTCGATTATCTGATCCGACTGGCAACTCGAAAGTTATGGATGGAGCGCGACGTCAACGGCGCCAAAGCGCTGCTCAAGAGTGCCGATTTGCGCGTTGCTGAATTGCGCGATCCCCAGCTGTTATCGCTGCGCCGTAGTCTCAGCAATGACATTGCCACGCTTGGCGCCCTGCCTCGAGTTGACATCGATGGTATTGCGCTGACCCTTGATGGCCTGATTAGTCAGCTCGACATGCTGCCACTGAATGCACTTGAGATCCCGGACAGCGTTGGCCCGCAAAACGCCCAAACGGTTACCAATGATCCATCCGACTGGCGCCAAAACCTGATGCAAAGCTGGCGTCATTTTGTTGATGGCTTTATCGCCGTTAACCGCCGCGCCGACGGCGCCACGCCGTTACTACCACCAGAGCAACGTTGGTACCTGCGCGCGAACATTCGCCTGACATTGCAGCAAGCCCAACTAGCGGCGCTGCGCAATCAGCCGCAGCTGTATGCCAATGCCATTAATCAAAGTGATGATTGGCTCAGGGAGTATTTTGACAATAGCGACAGCGCGGTTCAGTACGTAAGAGAAGCCTTGGCGGAATTGGCCATCTCACCGGTGCGGTTGCAACTACCGGGTGACTTAGAAAGCCGCCAGTTGATCCGCAGTTTATTGGCAACCGAACACGACACCAGCGGTGTCACCAACACACCGGCTGATGAGCAGTCTGATGAACAAGCGCCGCCGCAACAAACAGAACAGAGTGATGGCGAGCAACCAGTAGCGGAATCAAGCGACGTTGAGCCAACACAACCAGTTGAAGCAGAGCCCGAATCAGCGCCCGCGTTAGAATCAGAGCCGGAGCCGATGCCAGAGCCTGCCGCCACGGATTCGGAGGGTAGCCTATGATTCGGGTGATCATACTGCTCATTGCTGCCGCCGCAGCCATGGTGTTTGGTCCGGTCGCCAGCGGCAATAAGGGCTATGTGCTGATTGCCTTGGGCGAGACCACAGTGGAAATGACCGTGGTGAGCTTTGTCATTAGCCTGATTGGTGTGTTCGTGGTGATTTTCGTCACCGAATGGCTGGTGAAAAAAATACTTCGGATCACCAATCAGTCCGTCCTCTGGCTCAGTAATCGCAAACAACGATTAGCCCTCAAACACACCGCCGACGGCTTAGTTGCCGTCGCCGCCCAAGACTGGAAAAGCGCCGAGCGACTGCTAGCCAAAAGTGCCGAGCATAGCCACAGCCCAGAGCTCAACTATTTGGTCGCAGCCGAAGCCGCCAAGCGCCTCGGCAATGACAAGCGCAGCCAAAAATATTTTGCTCAGGTTGGCGATGCGGGCCGCAACTCGTTGGCCATTGCGATGACCAAAGCGCGACTGGCGGATAATCCGCAAAGCCAGCGGGAAGCCTTGGGTTTACTCGAGCAATGGCATCGTCACAACCCCAAGAATGCGTCGCTACTGACCCAGCTGAGTGAGCTATATCAAGCACTGGAAATGTGGCTGGAGTGGCTACAGCTATTGCCGGAGCTGAAAAAATACAGCCAACTGCCAGCGGCACAATTGGCGCAAACCGAAGTGAGCGCTTATGGACATTATTTCGAACTGCTGGCCAGTCAGAAAGGCGTTGAACCAACCATCAGTTATTGGCAATCGTTGGCCAAGCAAACTCAGCAAAATGGCGACATTCTGGCTGGATTCAGCCGCGCAATGCGCCGTCATGGTGGCGGCCCTCAAGCAGCGGACTTAGTTTACCCAGCCTTACTCAAAACACCGACTCAAACCCTGTTGGATGAATGGTTGCAGTTGCCCGTTGCCGAGCCAGAACAAAAATTACAGGAAGTGAAAAAGCGGGCCAAAGGCGATGAAGCCATGCGCGCCAGCCTGATAGGCATTACCGCGCTTCACGCCCGCTACTTTGATGAAGCCAGCGATCATCTGAAAAAAGCCTTGAGACAACTCAGCAATCGCCGCGACTATTTAGCGCTGGCCTCAGCGCTGGAGCAAAACGGCAATTACAGTAGTGCCATTGAGGCCTACCGCAAAGCCGTTACCTTGTCTTAACGGTTTATTCGATAAAGGCAAAAGCGTCTGAAAACATCCGCTCGCGAGGCATACCGCGCTCAATAAAGGCGTCGCGAGCAATGCCAACCATTTCAAAGCGACCGGCCATGTAGATATCATAGCCACTCATATCGGCAAAATCGGCCAATACCGCTTGATGGACTTTACCTATTTTGCCCTGCCAACCAGCCGATGGTTCTTCGACCACGGCGTGAACCGTCAGCCAGTCATGATTTGCCGCCAAGTGTTCGATGCGCGGCCACTCATATAAATCAGCTTCTTTGCGAACGCCCCAATACAACACCAAAGGCTCGCGACGCGGCTGATCAATCATGCTCATCAGAATACTGTTCACGTACGAAAAGCCTGTGCCGCCGGCCATCAGAATAGTTGGCTCATGGCGTTCAGGATGCCAGTAGGCCTCACCGCCAGGTAATGACACTGTCACTTGCTGATGGTCGCGCAGGTAGTCAATGGCCTGACCGGCGTAACTGTCGGCTCGGCCAGCACCAATGTGCAGCTCTAAGGTCGCCGCGGAGGTCGCGCTAGCAATGGAAAAAGGTCGCTTATCGTCATCTGATAGGTGCAGCATCAAATACTGGCCGGGCAAAAATTCGACTGGCTCTGCTGGGATCAAAATTGCACGTTGAACGTAAGGCGTCAGCGCCTCAAGACGGCTTACCGTGCAAATCACTTGTTTCATCATTTCTCCAGATACGGTGACTTAATTGTCACCGTCAAAAATGCCGAGTTCGTCCCATATGGCATCGACTCGGTCTTTTACTTGTTGACTCATGGTTATCGGCTCGCCCCACTCTCGATCGGTTTCGCCTGGCCACTTATTGGTGGCATCCATCCCCATCTTCGAACCAAGACCGGCAACCGGAGAGGCGAAGTCGAGGTAATCGATCGGGGTGTTCTCAATCAGCGTGGTATCTCTGGCCGGATCCATTCGCGTGGTCATCGCCCAAATCACATCCTGCCAATTTCGAGCGTCGATATCATGGTCACAAACAATAACAAATTTAGTGTACATAAACTGCCGCAAGAACGACCAAACACCCATCATGACTCGTTTTGCGTGACCGGCATATTGTTTACGGATAGTCACCACTGCCAAGCGATACGAACAACCTTCCGGCGGTAAGTAAAAATCCTCAATCTCGGGAAATTGCTTTTGCAGAATCGGCACAAACACTTCGTTCAAGGCAACACCAAGTACGGCTGGCTCATCCGGCGGCCGGCCAGTATAAGTGCTGTGATAAATCGGCTCGTTACGCATGGTAATGCGCTGCACCGTGAATACCGGAAACTGCTCCACTTCATTGTAGTAGCCGGTGTGGTCGCCATAGGGGCCTTCGGGTGCAAATTCATCTGGCTCGATGACACCCTCGAGAACAATCTCGGCACTCGCTGGTACTTCCAGATCATTGCCAATACAACGCACCGTTTCGGTTTTATTGCCGCGCAGCAGACCAGCAAAGGCGTATTCCGACATGGTATCAGGCACAGGTGTCACCGCCCCTAAGATGGTCGCCGGATCGGCACCTAAGGCGACCGAAACAGGGAAGGGCTCCCCCGGATGCTGCTCTTGCCAATCACGCAAATCGAGGGCGCCGCCACGGTGCGACAACCAACGCATAATCAGCTTGTTTTTGGCCAGCAACTGCTGGCGATAGATACCAAGATTCTGCCGTTTCGAACGGGGCCCACGGGTAATGGTTAAGCCCCAGGTTACCAGTGGTGCAACATCGCCGGGCCAGCAGGTCATAATCGGTAACTGATTTAAATCGACCTCATCACCTTCAAATACCACTTGCTGACAAGGCGCCTTGCCCAACACTTTGGTGGGCATGTTGAGCACTTGCTTGTACATGGGTAGCTTTTGCAAGGCATCTTTGAAACCCTTTGGCGGCTCCGGCTCTTTCAGCGATGCCAATAACTTACCCACATCTTTTAGCGCGCTGACTTCGCTCTGGCCCATGCCCAACGCCACCCGCTTGGGCGTGCCGAACAAGTTGGCCAACACCGGAATATTAAAGCCCTTGGGGTTTTCGAATAACAACGCCGGCCCACCTGCACGCAGTGTGCGATCGGCGATTTCGGTCATTTCCAAATTAGGATCGATAGGTTGTGCAATACGCTTTAATTCGCCGAGCGACTCGAGTTGGTCGAGGAAGTCTCTCAGATCCTTATATTTCATAACGGCCACATAGAAAAGTTGAGGAATTAGTATAGTGAAGCTGACGCAATAAGCGCGGCTGACTCAGCGCAGTTTAACGATGGCGTAAGGCCAATGGTTCAAGGACGTAGCCACTTTGTTCAATGGCCAGCTGAGCAAATCGGTCAGCAGGACTATCCAGCTGTTTTAATTGCAATTTACGATGTAATTCCTGCAATGTTTGCTGACTACCATATTTTGCCAACGACACCGCAGATACGGGCCCGATACGCTCATCGTACAAACCATCGACCATCAATTGTTGAACATCATCATCAGGCCCAAAGTGAGTTGCTAGAACTGGCATTGCTGCCACCGCCAAATCGCCTTGTTGCGCCGCTTCAACCAGCAACTGTTTGGCAGTAGTTTGGTCAAAGCGTTGGGGTATCTCACGCAAACTATTTAAGGTGGCTTCGCGCTCCCCGCGAGCGATAACCTGCCGCAATAAATCAGCTCGCTCGCAACGCAGGGCAAGTGCGGCCAACACGGTCGCGTCAATCCCATCGAACACGCCATCAACCGAACATGCAGGAAATTGTTGCTGACTTAACCAATAAAGCTGTCGTTGCTGCGATAGCATCAGCCAGTCTGACCAAGTCGGCAGCGCGCGTTGCTTGGCTCGCACCAAAAGCTGCTCGGCCGTGTGTTGAATCAAGCCATGACCGCTGCGTTGCCAATCCTCGGTCCAAGCCCGTTGCGCCTCAGTTAACGGTTCCGGCAGCCCCATTAAGTGCTGCATGTGCTGTAGCACAGCAAGCTCAATGGCGGCGTCATTCGACGCAGTCTGGTTCAGATCAGTTGGACTGAGGGCAGTTGGATTTAGGCGAGCTTGAGCAAACGATTGTTGGAAATCAGTACTATGGGCGAGTTCATCACTGAGATCGGTAGCCTGACAGGCTAAGCTCCAAATGAGCAGCCCGATGCCGACACTCAACGCCTTCATGGCAGATTTCATCCGTTGGCCAAATCCCAATTTGTCTGATGAGGTAGGGTTAGTTATTAGTGCAGCGTACATCGGCTGCTTATTAATCAAGCATTCTGCACTAAAAAGGGCAGAAAAAGCTAGCATTTAGCTCTTACTGCCCTTGATAAGACCGCTAAATCTTATTTTTTCTTCATCGCTTCGAAAAATTCATCGTTGGTTTTGGTCATGGCCAACTTATCGATGAGGAATTCCATGCCACTGATTTCATCCATTGGGTGGATGATTTTGCGCAGGATCCACATTTTTTGCAGCTCATCAGGCGTAGTGAGCAGCTCTTCGCGACGGGTACCCGAACGATTAATATTAATGGCTGGGAACACACGTTTTTCAGCGATCTTACGATCCAAATGCACTTCCATATTACCGGTGCCTTTGAATTCCTCGTAAATCACTTCGTCCATCTTCGAGCCGGTATCGATCAATGCCGTTGCCAGAATCGTCAGGCTACCGCCTTCTTCGACATTACGGGCCGCACCGAAGAAACGTTTTGGTTTGTGCAAGGCGTTAGCATCAACACCACCGGTCAGTACTTTACCTGACGATGGGATCACAGTGTTGTAAGCGCGTGCCAAACGAGTGATGGAATCAAGCAGGATCACCACGTCTTTTTTATGCTCGACCAAACGCTTGGCTTTTTCGATCACCATTTCTGCCACTTGCACGTGGCGGCTGGCTGGCTCGTCAAAGGTGGAAGCAACCACTTCGCCCTTCACCAAACGCTTCATTTCGGTCACTTCTTCTGGTCGCTCGTCAATCAGCAATACCATCAGTTCGCATTCTGGGTGGTTCGCGGCAATCGATTGCGCCAAGTTCTGCAGTAAGATTGTTTTACCGGCTTTTGGCGGTGCCACAATCAAACCACGCTGACCTTTACCGGTCGGCGATGCCAAATCCAGTACCCGTGCCGTAATGTCTTCTGTTGAGCCGTTACCACGCTCCATCCGCATACGCTCTGCAGCATGCAGTGGGGTGAGGTTTTCAAAGAGGATTTTATTACGGGAGTTTTCTGGACGGTCGAAGTTGACTTCGTTGACTTTCAACAGAGCGAAATAGCGTTCACCTTCTTTCGGCGGACGAATTTTACCGGCAATGGTGTCACCGGTCCGCAAGTTGAAGCGACGGATCTGGCTCGGAGAGACGTAAATGTCATCCGGCCCAGCTAGATAAGAGCTGTCGGCGCTTCGGAGAAAGCCAAAACCATCCTGCAAAATCTCGAGCACACCGCTACCGAAGATATCTTCGCCACCTTTAGCATGTGTCTTGAGAATCGTAAAAATGATGTCTTGTTTGCGCAAGCGGGCTAGGTTATCTAGGCCTTTGCTTTCGCCCAGAGCAATCAGCTCTGATACTGGGGTGTTTTTTAACTCGGTTAGGTGCATCTTGGGATCTGCTACACGTCGGTTATGTTGGAATAGTTCAATTGCATAGTGACGCGCTCTGCGCACCACGGAGAAAAGACTTTGGAATTTCCCGGCAAAATTAGCCGCAAGAAGGGAACTCAGTTAGATGTAAAGTAACACCTATAATTGGATTCGTCCAGAAAGATAGTCATAAAGGCTAACGATTTAACATTGATAGCCTTTATGACTGATTTGCTTACAGGTTGTCGTTGATAAACTCAACCAGCTGGCCTTTCGACAAAGCACCAACTTTAGTTGCTGCAACATTGCCATCTTTGAATAACAACAATGTCGGAATACCACGAATACCGAATTTCGGCGCAGTTTCAGCGTTGTCATCAATATTTAATTTAGCGATGGTTAGCTTGCCATCGAACTCGCCAGCAACTTCATCCAGAATCGGCGCGATCATTTTGCAAGGGCCACACCATTCCGCCCAAAAGTCAACCAACACAGGGCCGCTGGCTTTTAATACATCGTCTTCAAAACTGGCATCTGTCACGTGGACAATTTTGTCGCTCATCGCTTGCTCCAAATATAGGGTTAGGTCGCTCTCAGTTCAGTCACTATATATGGCGACACTTTGGATCTATTTCAAGTCATGTTGTTTATTATTGCAAGTTTAACCTGATATGCTTACCAGATGAGCAAAACACATTTAACAGAACAGCGCTTTAGCGAATTCCCGCTACACCCAAAAGTGTTAAGCGCACTCACCGAAAAAGGGTTCGATTTCTGCACCCCGATTCAGGCTAAGACCCTGCCTTTGGCATTGGACGGCAAAGACGTTGCTGGCCAAGCTCAAACTGGTACAGGGAAAACCATCGCGTTTCTAGCCGCTACTTTTCATCATTTACTGAATACGCCAAGTCGTGAAGATCGACCGTCGAATCACCCCCGAGCGGTGATCGTAGCACCAACGCGCGAACTGGTTATTCAAATCCATAACGACGCCGAATTGATGGCCAAGCACAGCGATATCAAGCTGCAAGTGGTCTACGGCGGCGAAGGATACGACATTCAGCGCCAGCGTTTGCAGCAAGGCGTCGATGTGCTGGTCGCGACTATGGGCCGTCTGATCGATTACTTCAAGCAAGGCGTGATTAGCTTGGATGATGTCCAAGTGGTCGTGCTCGATGAAGCAGACCGAATGTTTGACCTCGGCTTCATCAAAGACATTCGCTACATGATGCGTCGCTTGCCGCCGCCAACGGAGCGACTCAATCTGCTTTACTCAGCAACGCTGTCTTATAAAGTCCGTGAACTGGCTTATGAACACATGAATGAGCCAACTCATGTGCAAATCGAACCTGAGCGTAAAACTGCCGAGAAAATCCAAGAAGAGCTGTTCTACCCATCGAATGAAGACAAGATGACCTTGTTACTCACGCTGATGGAAGAAGAATGGCCCGATAAAGCCATTGTGTTTGGCAACACCAAGCATGGTTGTGAAAAGATCTGGGGCGCTTTGGCTGGCGAAGAGCACCGCGTGGGCTTGCTAACCGGCGATGTGCCGCAGCGTAAACGTCTCAAAATCCTCGAGCAATTCACTCAAGGTGAGTTGGATATTCTGGTGGCAACGGATGTTGCAGCACGTGGGCTCCACATTCCAGCAGTGACTCACGTCTTTAACTATGACCTGCCAGACGATGCCGAAGATTACGTTCACCGTATTGGCCGTACCGGCCGCGCGGGTGCGAGCGGTCACGCCATTAGCTTTGCTTGTGAGCAGTACGCGATTAACTTACCGGCGATTGAGTCCTACATTGCTCATGAAATTCCAGTGACTCAATACGATGCCAACGCATTGCTAACGGATATCAAACCAGCTAAGCACATGCCGCGTACTCGTCAGGTCAATCAAAGTGGCCGCAAGCGTTCTCGCAGCGGTGGCAATAGTAACCGACGTCCGCAAGGAAAACCGTCTAAGTAGTGTTTGGCTTATGACCACCAGTAACCAAGATTTGTTTGCCGCCATTGATTTAGGCTCAAACAGTTTTCACATGCTGGTGGTTCGCCAAGTAGCCGGCACCATCCAGACCATCGCCAAAATCAAACGAAAAGTGCGGTTAGCGGCGGGTCTGGACGACAACCTAACACTTTCAGCCGAAGCGATGGAGCGCGGCTTTGACTGCCTCCAGCTATTCGCTGAGCGCCTGCAATTCATTCCCAGCTCAAACGTTCGTATTGTGGCCACAGCCACCATCCGGCTCGCCACCAATGGCGCCCAATTTATTACCCAAGCCGAGCACATCACCGGTAACCGCATTGATGTCATCAGCGGTGAACAAGAAGCCCACTTCGTTTATCAAGGTGCGGCATATACATCTGCCGGCAGCGATCAGCGCTTAGTGATCGACATTGGTGGCGCCAGTACCGAGCTGATCATTGGCCAAGGGGCCGACATTCATCAAGCCGTCAGCCTTGATATGGGTTGTGTCCGTTTTACTGAAGAATATTTCGCTGATGGGCTGTTTAATCAACTTAGCTTCACTGCCGCCGTCAACGAGGCCAAGCGCATCGTTGCGCCACTGGTGGCGAACTATCAGCAAATCGGCTGGCAGCAAGCTCTTGGCGCATCAGGCACCCTGCGGGCGATTCAAGAAGTGCTGCTGGCGAACGGCTACGATGACGTCATCACCTTAGAAGTACTGCACCAACTGCAGCAACGCGTGGTGTCTGCAGGAAAGTTGAGTCTGCTGACCATTGATGGTCTGAAAGAAGAACGTAAGCCGGTGTTTGCCGGCGGTCTGGCGATCCTGACTGGTTTGTTTGAAGCCTTGGCTATCCACGATTTGCGCATTTCCGGAGGCGCCCTTCGCGAAGGGCTCGTGTACGGCATGCTCAACGTCACCGCCGGTGATGATGTCAGACAGCGGACGCTCAGCAATCTCGCCGACAAGTACCATTTGGATACTCAGCATGGCGAACAATGCCGTCAGGCGGCCATGGCGTTATGCGCCCAATTTGAGCCTCACTGGCCGATTACTGAAGACGGCAAGGCGATGCTGGCCTGCGCCGCACAATTGCATGAGATTGGCTTCACGATTGGATTCGTCAATGGCCATCGGCACGGTGCGTACATTCTCAGCCATACCAATCAGCCGGGCTTTTCAACCAGCCAACAAACTTTGATTGCCACCTTGCTCGGCGCCAGCAAAGGCGATTTATCGGCCGATTCGCTTCAGCACCTGCAAGGCTACGATAATGAACAAGTGATCGCTCTTGTGCGGATCTTGCGTTGGGCGATGATTCTCACCAGCCATCGCTCAAACCATTTGTTACTGCCGCTGCAGATCCACTGCGATGGCCACGAGGTACACTGGCAGATGCCCGCTGACTGGCAAAAGAAGCACCCGTTAACGGCTGTCAACTTAGCAGAGGAAAGTCATTTCCAAACCGAAGCTGGTTTTACCTTTCAACTCAGTGAGGCCAAGCTCAGCGAACCATCAGAAGCCTGATGTTCGCCGCTTGCCAGTCAGATTAGCTGTTTTGCTCTTTGAGCCAGCGCGCCACGTCCACGGCAAAATAGGTCAAAATGGCATCCGCTCCGGCACGCTTGAACGCCAGTAGCGACTCCATTACCACCGCTTTTTCATCGAGCCAGCCGTTCTGCGCCGCCGCTTTTAACATGGCGTATTCACCACTCACTTGATAAACCATGGTTGGCACTTTGAATTCGTCTTTCACGCGACGAACAATGTCGAGATAAGGCATACCTGGCTTGACCATGACCATGTCGGCGCCTTCTTGCAAATCCATCGCCACTTCCCGCAGCGCTTCATCACCATTCGCCGGATCTATCTGATAGCTATATTTATTACCACCCTTGAGGTTACCGGATGAACCAACCGCATCACGAAATGGGCCATAGAAACTTGAAGCGTACTTGGCTGAGTAAGCCAAAATTTGAGTGTGAATATAGCCCGCTTGCTCGAGCGCTTCGCGGATAGCGCCAACACGGCCATCCATCATGTCCGAGGGGGCAACAACATCAGCACCAGCTTGAGCATGACTCAAGGCTTGCTTGACCAGCACTTCGACGGTCTCATCATTCATCACATAACCCGACTCATCGAGTAAACCATCTTGGCCGTGAATCGTGAACGGATCGAGCGCCACATCAGTGATCACACCAAGCTCAGGTTGGTGGGCTTTTAACGCTCGCACCGCGCGTTGGGCTAGGCCATTCGGATCATAAGCCTGCTCGGCCAACTCGGTCTTTACTTCCGCCGGCGTGACCGGAAACAAAGCAACCGCCGGGATCCCGAGCTCAACCAGTTCATCGGCCAGTTCGAGTAGCAAATCAATGGAAAGGCGTGTTACTCCGGGCATCGATGGCACCGATTGACGCTGCTGTTCGCCCTCTAAGACAAACACCGGATAAATTAAATCAGCCGCAGAGACTTGGTTCTCAGCCATCAGTCGACGAGAAAAAGTATGTTTACGCATCCGCCGAGGGCGGGCAAAAGGAAAAGTAGCGGTCATCAATAGTCGTCCGATTTAAAAAGTAATGATTGAGGTGAGTGGCCTTGGGCGCCGACCTGCTGCCACTTGGCCTGATCGCGGCCTGCTTCTTTGGCGCTGTACAAAGCCTGATCGGCCGCATCGAGCAAGCCATTGGGCTCCATTTCAGGCTGTACCACAGCAACCGACAATCCGGCGCTAATAGTCACCGGCAAAGCACCGTCATTGGTGATGAACGGCGTTTGTCTGATTGCCGTGAGCACCTCTTCAACAACCAGCAACGCGCCTTCTAAATGGGTTGCCGGAAGGATGAGCGCAAACTCCTCGCCACCGTAGCGCGTCAAAGCATCCGAAGGGCGCTTTAACACCGACTGAATTCGATGGGCGACTTGGCGAATCACTTCATCGCCAACCAAATGGCCATAGGTATCATTGATCCGCTTAAAGTGATCAATATCGAGCATCACCACACCCAGCGGCGTTTGCTCTCGGCGGCTGCGACGAAATTCAGCAACATAGCGCTTATCAAAGTGCTTGCGGTTTTTTACACCAGTGAGGAAGTCTACCGTGCTTTGCTCTTCAAGCTGGCGATTGGTCTCTTCCAATTCGCGCAGAGCCACTTCCAGCTCAAAGGTCCGCTCTTGAACCTTACTTTCTAATTCTTCGGTGGCATTGGCTTGAGCTTGCAGCGCTTGCTGCTGCAGTCGATTGGCTCGCTCCGCATTTTTCAGCGATTCACGCTGGGCTGCCAAGCGCGCTTGTTTAGCATCAGCAAAGCTGCCAGCCATAACAAACGAAATCACAATCACTTCAGCAATCAAACCAATGATCAGCGGCACATGAGTGGCAATCGGCAACGTCAGCCAGCCTTTGTAACTCAACAGCGTCAAACCAAAACCAATGGACAACGCCAGCCAAGCGATAAAATAAAAACCACTGTAACGAACTTTTTTCTGCCACAGCCAGATGCTGCAACCCAGCATATATAAACTCAGCAAGCACGCCAGCACCACTACCAACCGCACCGCATATAAATGCCAACTGAGCAGCATTACCATGCCACTAAGCGCAATGGCTAAAATCAACACTCGGAAGACGACTTGAAGTCGTTTCGGCGCTTTAGCCTGCGCCACTAAATCACCGGCAAATAATGCGATCAACACGGCGGCAGCGACGCCAATGACCATGATTAATTGGAAGGTATTCCAGAATGGTGGCTGCCAGAAAAAGCTGCTCAAGCCAGTGGCCACCGCAGTCATCAGGAACACGCAAAGGCCATAACAACCGTGAAATAAGAAGCTCAGCGTGCGGCTGTGCCAATAGACAAACAGCTTGAAAACCGCCATGACCAGCAGCACGCCACAGAATAAACCGTTCACGGCCAATGCTCTGGCTTGCTGGGTATAGCTGTCGGCGGCTAGATCAATAGAAATCAGGTAGGAAATATCAGGGTTAGCCGCCACGGCCAAGCCTGGCAGCAATACCAAGCTCAGAGATAACAACCAGCTCCATGGCGACTTATACATTCAACACCCTGTTACTCGAGACGTTTCGCCCGAGTTTTTCGTCCGGCGCCATCTTTACGAACATAAAACGCGCCAAATGCACCGCGTTCAATCACCACTTTGTCGCCCTCAGCAAATTTAGGTCCGGTCGATTGCAGCTTCCAGCGCTGATTGTTATCGAGGCTTAGGGTTAATTTGCCGTATGCATCTTTTGACAGGTCGGTAATCACCGCATCAATGGCATCGATCTTGTCCAATTCTTGCTTGATAATTTTTTGCTCAAGGCCAAATTGCTCTTCCGGCGACGAATCGACAGTCACAACAGATGGTGCTGGCGTACTGCCGGCAACGACCGCCGCAGCTTGAGACTGTTCTGCCGGCACCATTGCGCTTGCAAGTGCCGATGAATCGGCGGGCTGCTGCACTTCCTGACTGATGGTTTTCGCCGCACCCGAGCCAGTTAAGCCATAGCGGGCGCCAATTCGGTCATAGCACAGCAGGCGCTGCTGATCGTTTTTTACCGAGGCACACAACTGCCACTCAGCTTGCCAATCGGCTGCATTGGCGGCGGCACCACTGATGAGCAATGCCCAGCTCAGCAACACGGTATTAGCTTTTAACATCAGATTCCTCTTCATTCTGGTCATCGCGCTGGCGACTGTAGAGCGATGACATCAACACGCCTAACTCAAACAGCAGCCACATCGGCAGCGCTAGTAAAGTTTGAGATATGACATCAGGCGGTGTCAGCAGCATTCCAATAACAAACGCTGCAACAATAACATAGGGGCGTTTTTTGCGCAGCGATGCAGGCGATGTAACGCCACTAACGCAGAGCAAGATCACCGCAATGGGGATCTCGAATGCCAAACCAAAGGCAAACAGAATTTTCAGCACGAAATCGAGATAGCTGGAAATATCCGTGGCGATCACCACATCATCGGGCGCGACACTAGTAAAAAAGCTAAAGGCCAGCGGGAACACCACATAAAACGCGAATGCAATGCCGCCGTAAAATAGCAGTACGCTCATCACCAATAACGGGATGGCTAAACGTCGTTCATGCCGATACAGACCCGGCGCAATAAAGCCCCATGCCTGATGCAACACCACTGGCATGGCCAGCGCCATGGCAACCACTATGGTGAGTTTAAACGGAGTAAAAAATGGCGCTGCGACATTAGTGGCAATCATGTTGCTGCCTTCAGGCAGTTGGGCAACAAGCGGCTCAGCGATCCAATGATACAAATCATTGGCGAAGTAAACCAAGCAGAGAAAAATCACCAAAATGGCAACGACGGCTCGCAACAGCCGCGACCGCAATTCAATCAAGTGAGTGATTAGCGGGACACTGTTATCCGTCATCACGTGGGCTCTTTGTCGGAGAAGGCTGCTCGGAATTAGATTGTTGCGAAGGTGGCGTGCTGTCTGCCGTAGCGTCAGTCTGATAAGGGCGCTGCACCGATTCTGCTGCCGACTTCAGTTCGTCCACTGAACGTTGCAGGTCCGGAGCCAAATTACTCATCCCCTGCTCCTCGGCTTTTTTCAGATTCTGCTGGAGCTCATGGATATGTAACTCCTGACTAATTTCTTCTTTGACATTAGTCGCCATGGAACGCACCGAGCGGATCCAGCCAATCACCGTCCGCAGCGCACCGGGGAGGCGCTCAGGCCCGAGCACAATTAGCCCCAGAACAGCAATAACGCCGAGCTCCCAAAAGCCAATGTCAAACATGTTCGATTACTTCTTTGGAGTTTCAGATTTCTGCGAAGTGAAATCCGCATCCTGTTCAGTTTGGCTTTGATCGGTCAGCTGCTCATTTTTTTGCGGCTCCGATTTATCGTCACTGACAGATTCTTTAAATCCCTTGATGGCCGAGCCCAAATCGCTGCCCAAACCACGCAACTTCTTCGTTCCAAACAGCAGCGCAACAATCACTGCAATAATCAAAAGTTGCCAAATGCTGATTCCACCCATGGTGTCAGTCCTATTTCGATGGTTAAAAAATCTTCGTCATTATAAAGAGCTAGGCTCGCAACGGCTACTACTGCCGATTCAACCACAGCCCCCGCACCCAACATATTGCGGCAGCGGTTAAAACACCAGTTAATTGTGGCCAGCTGACGGTATCGTGGACCAGTCCGCCACACACCGCCAATACCCCCGCAGTCGCCAGCCAATAAAATGAGCGCGCTTGGCGCTGCCGCCATTGGCTGATTTGAGCTGCAGATTGCTGATGTTGTTCGGTGAAGCGCTGCACCGCCTGCAACGAGTCATAAATCAGGTTCGGCATTTCGGGCAATTTTTCACCCCAAAATGGCGCATTTTCCTTGATATCACGCCAAACGGCTTTCGGCCCAATTTGCAGCTGCATCCACTCTTCTAAAAATGGCTTCGCGGTTTTCCATAAATCCAGCTGGGGATACAACTGCCGCCCCAAGCCCTCAATATAAAGCAATGTTTTCTCGAGCAAAACCAGCTGCGGCTGAACTTCCATATTGAATCGGCGCGCGGTATTAAACAAGTTGATCAAGACATGACCAAAGGAAATTTCCGCTAACGGCTTTTGGAATATCGGCTCGCAGACGGTTCGAATGGCAAATTCAAATTCTTCCACATTGGTGTCAGAAGGCACCCAACCCGAAGCCACGTGCAACTCTGCAACCTTGCGATAATCGCGGTTAAAAAAGGCTAAAAAGTTTTCCGCTAAGTAACGTTTGTCTTCACGGTTCAGGGTGCCAACAATGCCAAAATCGACGCCAATGTACATCGGGTTATCAGGGTGTTGCCGAGAGACAAAAATATTGCCCGGATGCATGTCGGCATGGAAAAACGAATCACGGAAAACCTGGGTAAAAAACACTTCAACGCCACGTTCAGCAAGGCGCTCCATGTTGGTACCTTGGGCTTCAAGGGCGGCGATATCACTGACCGGAATGCCATCAATGCGCTCCATCACCAAGACATTCTGACGACAGAAATCGGCATAGATTTCTGGTACATACAAACTATCTGAGCCGTCAAAATTACGCTTTAGCTGAATGCCATTGGCGGCCTCTCGCATTAAGTCGAGCTCATCAAACAGCGTCTTGCGATATTCGCTGACCACTTCTTTGGGACGCAGCCGTTTACCATCGGGGAGAAATTTTTCGGCCAAACCGGCAAACAGTTGCATCACCGAGATATCGGCATCAATGACTTTGCCAATACCAGGGCGAATCACCTTCACCACCACGCTCAGCTGCACGTCATTGATGGTCAGTTTGGCGCCATGTACCTGCGCCACTGAGGCGGACGCCATTGGCTCCGCTTCAAACGAATCAAACACCTGTTCCAGCGATTTGCCATAGGCTTGCTCAATTTGCTGGCGCGCTTGTGATTCATTAATTGGCGCCACTCGATCTTGCAGCTTGGCCAGCTCTTCGGCAAAAGCATCAGGCAGCAGGTCACGGCGAGTCGACAACATCTGGCCAAATTTGACAAACACCGGCCCCAGCTCTTCCAACGCAAGACGAAACCGCGCCGCATCAGAGGCTTCTTTGTGACGCGGGCGAAACCACAGCACAATGAACCGGCCATAGCGAACGTACCAAGGCAGCCAACTTTCTGGAAACAGTCGATCAAGACGGTATTGCCAGAAAATTTTAGTAATTTGATAGAGCCGGCGATGTTGTTTGATTAGCATTCCGAACAGACTCCCGGAGTCGCAAGGCAGGGTATGAAAGCAAGGTTTATCATGATGTTAGTTTCTCAATTCGCTCACTCAATTGCTGACAACGAGCGTTCAGCTCATTCACTTGGCGGCTAAATTGACGCAATTCTGCAGCAGCAGGTAGCCAGCGGATTTCGTCCTGCAAATACGCTTCGACGTCGGCCTCCATGGTCTGCTTTCGGTGCGCTGCCCAGTGTTGTACACGCTTGCCCGCGGTCACCAGCAGGTGAGCCGGCACATCGCCAATGCGCTGCGATAGCCACTCTTCACTATCGAACTGAGTATGACTGAGCGCTTCGCCGATTTGGCTGGCAATTTTGACATCGCCCGTAACCGACACCGCTTCAGTTTTAAGGAGCTCCGGCAAGCGTTCGCTGTGTTTGAGTTGCTGCAGCGCTGCGAGTGTGCCGTCGATCCGGCAATCGGCAGTTTGCTCCTGCAATGGCAGCAATCGCAGTCGTTCGCCGACTTCAATCAGGATGGCAATAGGTGCATCGGAGCACTCAATCGCTAACGTGGCTCCTTTGATGCGCTGCAAACTTGGTGGCATAGGCTGTTGGCTGCAATAAGCCGCCAATGCCTTATCAGCCAGCGAGATGGCAAATGCTTGCAACATCATGGGTTAAAATTTGAAGCCGCGGTGCAAAGCAACAATGCCGCCGCTGAGGTTGAAGTAGCTGACTTCATCAAAACCAACGTCGCGCATCATTTGCGCCAGCGTGTCCTGATCAGGGTGCATGCGAATCGATTCGGCTAGATATTGGTAACTTTCGCTGTCATTCGCCACCAACTCGCCCATTTTTGGTAACAATTTGAACGAGTAGGCATCGTAGACTTTATTCAGCCAGTCGAACTGAGGCTTGGAAAACTCCAAAACCAGCAAGCGCCCGCCCGGTTTTAAAACCCGCAGCATCGACGCCAGCGCATTGCTCTTCTCGGTGACATTGCGCAAACCAAAGCCAATGGTAATGACATCAAAATGATTGTCGGGGAATGGCAGCGCCTCGGCGTTTGCTTGGACAAATTCAACATTACCCACCACACCGCGGTCGCGTAATTTGGCCTTGCCGACTTTCAGCATGGAGCCATTAATATCGGCTAGTACCACTTGCCCTGTCGGGCCGACTCGCTTTGACATCAAAGCGGTGATATCGCCAGTGCCACCGGCAATGTCGAGCACGCGATCGCCACTTTTAACGCCGCTGCACTCACGGGTGAACAGTTTCCAAACACGATGAACACCAAACGACATTAAATCGTTCATCACATCGTACTTATCCGCCACTGAATGAAATACGTCAGCAACCAGCGAAACCTTGTCTTCTTTGGCAACCTGGCGAAAGCCAAAATGCGTCGTGGCAGATGTTGAGTCAGTCATGGGAAAGCCTTATCAAAAAGTTATCGGCGATTGTAACGGAACCTAGGCAACGGAGAAAGAGCGCCGCATCGGTCGTCCGCAGCCCACAGTCATCATCTCCAGCCTCACATGGCTGCTGAACTTTCCTCGCAACCGACGCTCGAAAAGCCAATGTATCGATGCCGCTGAAGTTTTCAACAAAGCGTCAAAAATTAACTATAACTTAATGATTGCCTTTAATTATCAGCAACAACAATGGTTGGAGAAACGCTGTGATCGAATCGCTCCAGAGTCAACTAAACGATGCCAACACGCCACCACAACAGGCAGCGAAGAAAGTCGCGCACCCAAGGAAAATTGCTTTTGTGTGTAACCCGAAAATGGGTGGCTCGGGCATCATTGCAACCGAGCTGGCCATGGCATTGGCCGAACGCGGCCATCATGTCTGGCTACTGGCCGAAAAGCACCCTTATTCGTGGCGTCAGGTAAGCGACACCCTCTACTTCCTCAAGCTTGAGGTGAATGACTATCCGGTTTTTGAAAGTGCGCCTCACACCCTAGCGCTGGCTGGCGCCTTGGCCAACCTGATCGAGCAAGAGAACATTGAAATCGTTCATGCCCATTACGCGGTGCCTTATGCTGCCGCCGCGGTGATGGCAAAGCAAATCTGCAAGCAACCCTTTCAGCTGGTCACCACTCTGCATGGTACCGATGTGGTGAAGCTGGCAGACGATCCAGCCATGCATCGGGTGATCGACACGGTGTTAAACCAATCGCAGCGGGTTATTTGTGTGTCCGATGATCTGGCGCAGCAAACCCACCAGCGTTTTGACTTGCCGGTTTACCCCGAAGTTATCGCCAACTTCGTGCCACCGGGAAAAATGTTTGCCGGTTCACGCCAGCAAGCACGTGAACAATTGCAACTCGACCAACAAGCCAGCTATCTAATCCACGCCTCAAACTTCCGTAAAATCAAACGTATTCCCGACATTATCAAGTCTTTTGCCCTAGTCAGGCAGCAACGGGATTGCCAGCTTATACTGCTCGGCGAAGGGCCAGAAGTAACGCCCTGCCAGGATTTGGCGGTGCAACTTGGGATGGCCGATGACATTATTTGGGTGGGTCAGGAGCCCAATATCAACCGCTGGTTTGCCGCTGCCAATGTCAATTTGCAGCTATCCGATTATGAAAGCTTCGGTTTGACCTTAATCGAATGCATGGTGCAAGGGGTGCCGACGGTCGCCAATAATGTCGGCGGCATGCCAGAGGTAGTTGCTGGCACCGGCAGGCTGGTTACTGTCGGCGACATCGAAGCAACGGCACAAAATGTGTTGTCATTGCTTGATGAACAACGGCAATCGCCCGCCGAAATGCATCAACGCTGTATTGACAAAGCCAACAGCAATTACACCTCCGAAGCGGTATGCATCGCGCATGAGGCGGTATACCATGGCTTACTGGTAACGGAAGCCAAAACCGCTTAAATCAGTCAACACGGAGGTTATCGATGGCAGAAAAATCAAAGGGTTGGCGCCCATCATTAGCCACCACCATGATCATCGCCATGGTGCTGGGCATCATCACTGGGATTTTTTTTGGTGAACTCGTCGCATGGACCGGGGTGGTCGGTAGCGCCGTCATTATGCTGATGCAAATGACGATTTACCCGTACATTCTGGTCAGTCTGATCAGTGGCATCGGCAAGCTAAATGCCGATGATGCCAAATCGATATTCACCAAAGCAGGCAGTATCATGGCCGCGATCTGGGCCATTGGCCTCATCGCTATTTTGCTCGCTCCGGTAACGTTCCCGACATTAGAATCAGCGAGCTTTTTTAGTACCAGCGAAGTACAGCCAAAAGCAGAAATCGACTACCTCAAGCTGTATATCCCGGCAAACCCTTTTGAATCGATGGCCAGTGGCGCCGTGCCCGCTCTGGTGCTGTTTAGCATTGCCCTCGGGGTCGCGTTAATCACGGTCAAAAATAAAGATCGGGTGATTGATTTAGCGTCAACTGCTGCCGAAGGGCTTTCCAAAATCACTCAATCAGTGGTGAAAATTCTTCCTATCGGCGTGTTTGCCATGTCAGCAAATGCCGCCGGCACCATGAGTGTGGAAGAGTTAGAAAGCCTCCAAGTATTCATGATCAGCTACTTTGTGTTGTGCATGCTGCTGGCCTTTGTGGTGCTGCCTGTTCTGCTAACCAGCTTTACTCCATTTAGCTATCGCGATGTGATGCGAGTATCTTGGGGCGCGCTGGTCACGGCCTTTTCCACCGGCAATATTTTCATCTGCCTGCCGGTGATACTAGAAGAAAGTAAACAACTGCTGAAGAAACACGGTAAGGATTCTGAGGACGCCTTACGGCTGGTTGATGTGGTGTTGCCGATTGCCTTCACCTTCCCCAATCTCGGCAAGCTCACCATTATTCTATTTATCTTTTTTGCTGGCTGGTTTATTGGCAAACCGGTCGATCTAGGCAGCTACCCAATGGTCGGCGTCAGTGGACTGCTCAGCTTATTTGGTAGTGTTTATGTGGCCGTACCTTTCTTACTAGAAAGCGTCTTTTTGCCAGCCGACTTAAACCAGCTATTTGTGGTTTCTTCATTTATTACCGGTCGCTTTAATTCCCTAGTCGCCGTGATGAACCTGATGGCGGTGACTCTGCTAGCCGCTGTGGTGGTGGTTTATGGCGTCAAACGACCGAAAATTGCTGCCATCAAATTCTTTGCGTTGTTTGGTATCAGTACAGTGTTAGTGTTCGCCGGCACCCGCATCATGCTAGAGCACTTAATTGACGAAGATAAAAATACCTCTAGCCTGATTGCTGGCATGCGCGTCGAGCGCAACCTGACCGATCAAGCGCAAGAAACCTCAAGCTGGAATCGAGTCTCTAACCCGGAAATCTCCACCGTTGAGAACATCATCCAGCGCGGCGTGATTAAGGTCGGTTACCAACGAGGTAATGTCCCGTTCAGCTATTTCAACAGTGAAAACAAGCTGGTTGGCCTGGATGTCGCGCTGGCCTATCGACTCGCTGCCGATCTCGGCGTTGATGTTGAATTTGTTCCCTATATGAACGACCACATGGCCGACGATTTGGAACGGGGCTACTTTGATATCGCCATGTCAGGCATAGAAGTGGACGCCGAATTAATGAAACACGTGGCGTTTACGCGGCAAGTGATGCAACTGAATCTCGCCTTAGTGGTACCCGACCACCTAGTAAAACATTACAGCGATACCAGCTTATTGCGGCGCGATGAAGTCAATATTGCCTTTGTTCAGCATGAGGCCATGGTGCGGCGCGCACAAAAAGTGCTGACCAATCTAGAATTTGAGCATTTGGTCCACTATGAAAGCTTCTTTAACCCAGACAAACCGCATCAATACGATGCCCTGCTGACCAGCGCAGAGGCTGGCTATGCGTGGAGCTTGTTCTACCCAGATTATGGCGTAGCCTTAATGAAAGAGCCCGGTACGGGCCGGCTGTATTCATTTCCGGTTGCTTTTGCCCTCGCCCGCCGCAACCAAGATTTACTCAACTACGTCAACAACTGGCTTGATATGGTTCGCGCTTATGGCTTTATCGACAAACAATACGACTATTGGATTCAGGGCCATGGTGCAACAACCAAAGAATCTCGCTGGTCCATCATCAAAGATGTATTGGGGTGGGTGAAGTAGCAATACAAATAGCCCCGCAACTCAGCGGGGCTTGAACATTACAGGTCATTGCAAGTCGTTAGTGGCGCTGGTCGTCTTGGCGGTATTGGCGAATATGGCGATGTATCTGGTAACGCTGATAAGCACAGCCAAAGAAGGCCATCACAATCAAGCCATTTAAGGTCAGCCAAACCGGCGAGGGGAAACCTAACGACCAATTGCTAAAAGTGACAATTGCCATCACCACAAAAATAGAAATCCACAACACCAAAAACTGGCGAAAGCCGCGGCGATGCTGGCGCTCAATAACCGGCAAACCAAACTGGTCAACATAACGAGAGAATGTAGAAGCTTTCATGATGATCTCAGCCTTTCCACTTGAGTATTAACTCTAACCTACCACCTCTAATTGACGGTTGTTTTGTTTTTAATCAATTCATCCTCATCTGGTTAGACCAGATTGAAACGATGTCGTTAACAGCATCGTCATTTTGTATCAGCAGTCCACTAATCCCAATAAAACCAACGGCTACTGCGGCAACCAGTTCTGCTGAAACTTGGCGAAAAAGACGATTATTAACGAGAAATCAGGTAATTAAACGATATTCGGCAATAATAATTTCGTCGCCAAACTTTAACTATCAGAACTTCGTTCTACACTTAGCCCTGTTACTTTTATGTAATGCCTGCCACAACTGAGAGATTTTTATCCGTTAGAAATTACAACCAGTTAACAGCAAAAAAGGTAACGGCTGAACTTTATTGCTGTGGCATCTAGCAACAGTCATATTCAGCCGGTATGTTAGATCTAAGCCTGAATGCACAAGGCTTTCAGTCGTTCAACGAATACCGCAAGGACAGGTAACCAACATGTATAAAAAAATATTAGCTGCCGCTATTGGCGCAGCACTTATTCACACTTCAGCATCCGCAGCTTCCATTTCAGCGTCTCCAGATGGCGTACCAACTAAAGGCGCTCAAAAAAGTACGCTGGCAGTTGGTCTTGGTGTTGCCGCGCCAAGTTCGGCCTATCGTAGCTATGATGATTCAACTTCAGCAGTACCGCTGGTCTTCTTTAACTCCAAGAACTTCTACTTCGAAGGTTTTGAAGCGGGCTATAAGGTAATTGAAAACCGCAGCAGCCGCCTCAGCGTGATTTTGATGGCTGGCTCTGAAGAGTTTGACGCGGGCGACAGTGACATCGATGGTCTTGACGATCGCGATCGCAGCTTCATGGCTGGTGTGCGTTATCGCTATATGGCCAAGTGGGGTATCGTCGATGCCAAAGTCGCTGCCGATATCTCTGATGAGAGTGAAGGTACCATTGCTCGTGTCAGCTACGGTTACCCATTCCACATTTCTGATCGCTTCGTGGTTTTGCCTCGCGGCTTCGTGAAGTGGATGAGCAGTGATTACGCTGACTACTACTATGGCGTTTCAGAAGACGAAGGCGGCCTTGCCGCATATGCTCCAGGCAGCTCACTGAAGTACGGTGCAGAACTGCTAGCCACCTATGAAATTAACAAAAAATGGAAAGTGCTAGGCGGTGGCCGCGTTTCTATGCTGGATTCAGATCTAGAAGATAGCCCGATGCTGGACGACGACATGGAGTCGATGGTCTTTGCCGGCGTGACTTACAGCTTCTGGTAAGCAAAGCAACAATTAAACGACAAAAGCGCTCGTTCTGAGCGCTTTTTTGATCGCCGCCAGTGCGTCCAATTGGGTATTAACTGGAGCTCGCAGGCCAGCGAATCACACCAAAATCAATACGAATACAATCCATACCAGCTGCTCTGGCTGCTTGCTCGCCAATATCGGTATCT
This sequence comes from Neiella litorisoli, assembly GCF_014773395.1. Classification (GTDB taxonomy): domain Bacteria; phylum Pseudomonadota; class Gammaproteobacteria; order Enterobacterales; family Neiellaceae; genus Neiella; species Neiella litorisoli. The sequence goes on from NZ_JACXAF010000001.1 coordinate 252,433, forward strand.
TCAAACACTACGCAATGTTCAGGCGCAACGCCCATGCTCTCGGCGGCGGTGACAAAAGTTTCTGGATGCGGTTTACCTTCGCTCACATCACAAGCAGTCACCAGTGCATCCAAGTGTTCGATAACCCCAACATCCGTCAACACATGTTCCGCATGGGATCGAATAGAGCCCGTTCCTACGGCGATTTTCCTTTTTCCTAGCAGAGACTTAAACACCTGATATGTTTCATCAATTAAGTGTGGCGAAGTGTCCAGTAACGCCCACTGCTGACGCTTAGTAGCAGCAACTTCTTGGCAATCGAGTTGCAGGCCATACTTAGCATTAATGCGCTCCGCAATTTTTGCCGTCGGCACACCGCCAAGGGAATATTGCCACTTCTCATCAAACGGAAAACCATGTATTTCCGCGGTACGCCGCCATGCTTCAATATGTGCAGGCATGGAATCAACCAAGGTGCCATCCATGTCAAAAATAATGCCTTGGTAGGCATTTAATAGATCTATCATCGAATCATCTCATTGTTGCAAGCATTCATTCTGCCACTGACAAACATTGTTAACAATCAAAGGTACACGCTATCGATGAAACTCTCCATCGTCTCATTGACGGCTACTGGCGCGTTTCAATTCTTTGGTTGTCATCACGCTGAATAATGGACTGCTCTTCTATAGTAAGTGAGTAGTTGAATATTTAGATTGAGGAATTCTATGGATTGGTTACTCGACGATAAACCTGAGTGTGCGCAAAAATCTCGGCAGAAGCCATGGAAAATCGCCATCGTGGATGATGAGCCACAAGTACACAAAATTACCAAGTTGGCGCTGCAAGATTTTGAGTTCGAAAACCGAGCACTAACATTTGTTCAGGCCTACGATGGCGCCAGTGCGCGTGAACTGTTCCGCCAGCACAATGATATTGCTGTGGTGTTATTGGATGTGGTGATGGATTCAGACGACGCTGGCCTGCGCTTGGTTGAGTTTCTTCGCGATGAGCTGGGCAATCACTATTCGCGCATTGTACTGCGCACCGGTCAGCCTGGTATGGCGCCGCAGCATGAAGTAGTAAGCCAATACGATATTGACTGCTACCGCGCTAAAACTGAGTTGACTCATCAGGCGCTGACGCAAACCTTTTACACCACGCTGCGAGCCTATCGCGACTTGGTTCGCATGCAACGTTATCAACATGGCCTTGAGGCTGTTATCAAAGCCATTTCTCAATTCAATGAGGTGGATGACTTCTCGCTGTTTGCTCATTCGCTGATGGGGCAGGTTGGTTCCGTCCTCAATGCTTACCAAAGTGACTTCATGGTTAACCCATCAGAGATTGTCACCCTCGCTAAAAACAGTGAGCAATCGTGCTGGCACCTCAAAGTTGATGACGGTACTGCGAAGAATGTTTCCATTGAATCGTTTGCTCACCGAGCAATGAAGGAGAAACAGAGTATTTTTCAGCCGCCGGTCCATGCCCACTACTATCGCTCAGCGAAAGGCACCGAATCGGTGTTTGTGATTCAAACAACCGAGCAGCTATCCGCCGAAGGAGAGCGCTTGTTGGCGATGTTTTCACAAAACATTGTACTGATCCTTGAGCGTATTATGTGCTCTCAACAATCAGCTGCGGACTCATGCTAAGCAAAAGCATATCCGTCATAATCGAAAAGCTGCAGGCCAGCTATGGTGAAGCGTTCTTCAACACCATGACGCTGCAGCTCCATCAAGTCATAGATGCCGATTACACATTTATCGCGCGTCTCAGCCGCGCTAGCAAAAGCGCCCGAACCATTTCACTAGTGGCTCACGGCGAGGTGGTTGATAACTTCGAATACGAACTTGCCGATACCCCATGCGCTGACGTGTCAGAAGGGTCCGTTTGCGTCTACCTAAGTGATATTTGCCGCCTATTTCCTGACGATCAATTGCTTATCGACATGGGCATTGAGGGCTATGTCGGCACACCACTGTACGATTCTGAGGGCAGTGTATTAGGGCTGGTCGTCGCGCTCTATCAAAATCCGATAGCCAACAGCGACGATGTCAAAGCACTGTTTACCTTGTTTTCAGGACGAATTTCGGCCGAGATTGAACGCTTCGAAAAAGAGCAGCAACTGATCCAGTTTAATCAGAACTTAGAGCAACAAGTGGCCCAGCGCACGGCGGAACTCACAGCCACGCTGGAGGAGCTTAAAGCCAGTCAGCAACAAATGATTGAGCATGAGAAAATGGCGTCCATTGGCCGCTTAGTGGCAGGTATCGCTCACGAGATCAACACGCCGCTTGGCGTAGCGTTATTGTCCAACTCCACCATCAATCAAAGCTTGCAAGATCTGCAACGCGAGGTCGAGAGTAATAATCTGACTCGAAAAACACTGGCAAAATCGCTACAGGTGATTAGCGAAGCCCAGCAAACGCAGCAGTTCAACATGCAACGCGCTGCTGATTTAGTGCAAAATTTCAAACAGGTTTCTGCCGAACACTATGCTGACAAACTCGCTAAAATCGACTTGCAACAGTGGCTAAATACTGTGGTTGCCAGTCTTAAGCCGCTGATGGATCAGCATCAAATCAGCATTCAACTCAGTTGCCAGCCGGCTAACATTGAAATGACCACGTTTCCGGGGCAGCTGGCCCAAATCGTCATCAATCTGCTGACCAATGCGGCCCAGCATGCTTTTCCTGCCGAGCAAATAACCGCTTCTCCGACCATTAACATCGCAGCCCACCAAACCGCTGAGCATATTCATTTAATCGTTCAGGACAACGGTGTCGGCATGCCGGAAGCAACACTAGGGCAAGTCTGCGAGCCTTTTTTCACCACTAAACGAGGGCGTGGCGGCACGGGGCTGGGGATGAGTATCGTCAATAACCTAGTGCGAAATTCGCTACAAGGCTCGCTGTCGATCGATAGTGCGATGTCCCATGGCACTCGGATTGCTATCTCACTGCCAGAGAAGATCAAGGAGTAATTGACGGCGATGCGCTACCACGCGCATCTGGTTTTCTCATGCTTCAGAAACGAAAAAGCCCCGCTCTTACAAGCAGGGCTTTAGAATGGTGGTCGGTGAAGAGGGATTCGAACCCCCGACCCTCTGGTCCCAAACCAGATGCGCTACCAAACTGCGCTATTCACCGACAAATTTTTGCTGACATCACTTCCATTCAAGGAATGGGGTGGCTGATGGGGATCGAACCCACGACCACCGGAATCACAATCCGGGGCTCTACCAACTGAGCTACAGCCACCGTAGCATATTTCGCCTTCCGAGTCAGTCACTGAGTCGGGCTGGCGCGCCCGAGAGGATTCGAACCTCTGACCTTTGCCTCCGGAGGGCAACGCTCTATCCAGCTGAGCTACGGGCGCTCACTGGCTGTCAGCGGATGCGTATACTACACACGTCCTATGGGCAGGTCTAGCCCTTTTTTAAAAAAAATTTCAGGAAATAAAAATCGATTAAATCACGTTCAATAAAAAACGCACTCACATCGGTTGGTGGTGACAAAATATCCCGATATAATCTCCAGTCTATTAACCAACAATAACATTTAGAAGCCCGAGGGGATGTACCCATGAAAACGACCTGGCTCCTGGCTGCTGTAGGCCTGTCTGCGTCAGCTTTAGCAATGGCCGCAACTGATAAAGATGCCGAGATCCTTAAACGTATTCAGCCGGTAGGCGACGTTTACCTTGCTGGTGATGAGCCAGTTGATGCAGCCCCAGCCGGCCCACGCTCTGGCGACCAAGTCTACAACGCAGTCTGCATTGCTTGCCATACTGGCGCAATTCCTGGGGCGCCAGTGAAAGGTAATGCTGATGATTGGGCACCGCGCTTGGAAAAAGGCTTGGATGTATTGGTCGACCATGCGCTCAATGGCTTTAACGCCATGCCGCCGCAAAAAGCGATGGCTTCTGAAGAAGAGATCCGCGCTGCCATTGAGTTCATGAGCAAATAACTCATACCGCAGCAGCAAACACAAAAACGCCAGCAATCGCTGGCGTTTTTTTATCTTTTAGCCAATTACCATGTCATCATTTGTTGGCAAGCATGGCTTTGAGATTAGCAATATTGGTTTTCGCTGTTTGCTGGCGCTGCTGCTCGCTGGCAACCTTGCGTGCTTCCCACTGCAAGTCATCCTGAGGCAACTCCAGTAAAAAGCGGCTCGGCTCGGGTTTAATAGTTTCACCAAATTGGCGCCGCGTTTTACACAAAGTAAAGGTCAGCGCCTGCTGCGCACGAGTAATGCCTACATAAGCCAAGCGCCGCTCTTCCTCGATATTATCCTCATCAACGCTAGTTTGGTGCGGCAACAAACCCTCCTCCATGCCAACCATAAAGACAAACGGAAACTCCAAGCCTTTCGATGCATGCAAGGTCATCAGCTGAACTTGATCGGCGCCATCTTCCGATTCATTACGTTCCATCATGTCGCGAAGCATCAGACGATTAACCACTTCTAGCAGATTCATTGGCTCTTCGAGTTCGTCACCTTCGAGCATTTCGGTGATCCAGCGATACAGCTCGGAGACATTCTTCATCCGCATTTCAGCAGCTTTTGCCGACGCACTAGTTTCATAAAGCCAATCTTCATAACCAATGCCGCGCACTAGCTCACGGACCACGTCAGTCGACTCAGAGCGCTCAGCGTTGTCGCTCAGCTCCACCATCCAGCGCGCAAATTTTTGAATTTCAGCGCCCGGTTTTCCACCAATCACGCTCATGAGGTGATCGTCGCAAGCCGCCTCAAACAGGCTGATGTGCTTTTCATTGGCAAACAGCCCCAATTTTTGTAATGACGTTGGACCAATGCCGCGCTTCGGTACATTGACGATCCGCAAGAACGAGTTGTCATCATCGGGATTCACCAAGAGTTTGAGGTAGGCCATCATGTCTTTGATCTCGGCGCGGGAGAAAAACGACGTGCCACCCGAAATCTTGTACGGCACCCGATTACGCATCAGCGCACCTTCAAATACTCGGGATTGATGGTTCCCCCGATACAGCAAGGCATAATCGCGATAACTGGTTTTATTGAGGAACTTGTGCGCCATTAATTCCGAAATCACCCGATCGGCTTCATGCTCTTCATCAGTGGCAAACAGCACTTTCAGCGGCACGCCATAGCCCAATTCGCTGAACAGTTTTTTGTCGAATACGTGGGGGTTGTTTTCAATCAGAATGTTGGCCGCCTTTAGGATCCGGCCACTGGAGCGGTAGTTTTGCTCAAGCTTGATCAGTCGCAGGCCGGGAAAGTCCTTTTTCAGCAATTCCAAATTTTGCGGGCGGGCGCCACGCCATGAATAAATCGACTGATCATCGTCGCCGACCACGGTAAATTTGGCGTTGTCGCCGACAATGAGTTTGACCAAGTCATACTGAGCGGTGTTGGTATCCTGATATTCGTCCACCAGCAAATAGCGTATTTTGTCCTGCCAGCGCTGCCGCACCTCGGCATTTTGTTTCAGCAACAAACACGGCAATAAAATCAAATCATCAAAATCGAGGGCATTGTAGGCCGTCATCTGATCCTGATAGCGCTGATAAAACTGCGCCATCATTTGCTCGTGTTCGCCCTGTGCTTGGGCTAACGCCACTTTCGGCGACAGCATTTCGTTCTTCCAATTTGAGATTGCGCTGATTAACTGGCGGATCAGATCTTTGTCGTTGTCCCACTCGTCTTCGGTCAGCGCCGCGATCAACGCCGTCGCATCGTGCTCATCAAACAACGAAAAGTTTTCTTTCAGGCCAAGGGTGCGGTGCTCTCGGCGAATGATGTTCAATCCCAGCGTGTGAAAGGTCGACACCATCAGGCCGCGGGCTTCGGTTTTGCCCAACGTCTGACTAACCCGTTCGCGCATTTCGCGCGCCGCTTTGTTGGTAAAGGTCACCGCCGCGATATTGCGGGCTTTATAGCTACATTGCTGAATTAAGTAAGCAATTTTATTGGTGATAACTCGCGTCTTTCCGGAGCCGGCGCCAGCCAGCACCAAGCAGGGGCCAGAAATATACTCAACAGCCTGTTGTTGACCGGGATTTAGCTTCATGAACGGACCTCAAAATGTAGGGCGGTATTGTAACTCAGTCCTATGTGTTGTCATGCGGAGCTTTCTGAAAATAAAAATAACCATTCTTAACAATCATTTAACCGAAAACGAATTCAAGTACCGCTATACTGTCGGCGTTTGGATTCTTCCACCCGCAGTTAAAATTCAGACTCTGGGACGGATAGGCTGACGAGAAAGAATATTGACATCAGAAAAGCTGAACTTTAGCATTTCGTTGTCGAAAAGATTTCAGACAGGTTCGGTTATTCCTGTCCTCGCCAAGCGAGATTTAGTTGCCCTTCCAGCAAACCCACGGCACTGACCTTTAACAAGGGCGGTGCTCTGTGATGCCTACTGAAGCATTGGGTGCACTGTCCAGTCATTTGGATAAACCCATGCAAAACAAAGCAAGAAACACAGTTCCAACATTCGTGCCCATTGTCATTCGGGGCGTTGAGCCCGTTATTGCTCGCATTTGTGGCGTGAACAAACTACACATTACACGGACTCGCTTTTTAACACTATTGGATCTCTACTCATGAAAAAATGGTATGCGTGGATGATTGTTCTGGTGATCGCCTTGCTTGGCTCGGTCATTGGATTCAATTTTTTCAAAGCTCATATGATTAGCCAATACTTGGCCAATAGCCCAGCACCGACCTTTCCAGTCACCGTCGCCACCATTAAACCTCAGGATTATGTTCCGCGGATCAGCGCATTTGGCTTTATTGAGCCCTATCGTGGCGTCACCCTAGCCAGTGAAGAAAATGGCACGGTGCAGTCGATCAATTTTGAGAGCGGCCAACAAGTCGCGCAAAACCAACCGCTAGTCGTCCTTGATTTGGACGTCGAGCAAGCCAATTTAGAAGCGGCACTGGGCCGAATGCCTGCGACCGAACGCCAAAAAGATCGGATGACCAAGCTGTTTAAGCGAGGTTCGGTATCGGAGGGCGAGAAAGATAGTGCCGTGGCCGAATACCTCACGCTGAAGGCCGAAATCGAATCGCTCAAAGCCAGTATCGATCGCCGCACGATTGAAGCCCCGTTTGATGGCGTGGTGGGATTACGCAACGTTTATCTCGGCCAGTATTTGCAGTCCGGCGATGACATCGTCCGATTGGAAGACATCTCGACCATGCGGATCCGTTTCACTATTGCCCAAACTGACTTATCGAAAGTCTTTGTTGGTCAACAAATTGAAGTGGAGGTCGACAGCTCTCATGAAACCTTTGAAGGCAAAATCACCGCCATCGAGCCAGCAGTCGCCTACCAATCTGGCACGGTTCAGGTTCAAGCCGACATCCCCAACGATAGCGGCAACCTGCGCTCCGGTATGTTTGCACGGGTAGCCATTATCCAGCCCACCATGACTAACCAAATTCTGGTACCACAAAGCGCTGTCAACTTCACTTTGTACGGTGAAAGCGTCTACGTACTCAATCGCGATGGCGAAGCCGATGGCACCATCAACGTGCGTCAAACCACGGTGAAGGTCGCTGAACGACACGGCGATTTAGCATTAATCAGCGATGGGCTATCTGCAGGCGAGGAAATTGTCATCACCGGTCAGGTGCGACTGTCCAACGGCAGTCTAGTGCGTGTCGTCGAATCCAATGCGTTGGCATTACCCGCCAAACTACCGCGGCTGTAATCGGAGACTGCCATGCGTTTTACCGATACTTTCATTCGTCGTCCGGTCCTCGCGGTATCGATCAGCCTGCTGTTGGTCCTACTCGGACTGCAAGCATTGCGTGATATGCAACTGCGCGAATACCCGGAAATGACCAACACGGTGGTGACCGTTAGCACCAGCTACTGGGGAGCAAACGCCGATCTAATCCAGGGCTTTATTACCCAGCCGCTCGAGCAGGCCATTGCCCAAGCCGACAACGTCGACTTTATGACCAGTCAGTCGTCGTTGGGGGCAAGCACCATCACTGTCCAGATGAAGCTCAACACCGATCCCAATGCAGCTTTGGCCAATATTCTCGCCAAGGTCAACTCGGTTCGCTCACAACTACCCAGTGAAGCCGAAGATCCGTCGGTCGATATGTCAACCGGCTCATCCACCTCGGTGATCTACATTGCCTTTACCAGCCCTGAGTTAAATGCCAGTCAAATCAACGACTATTTAGAGCGGGTCATCCAGCCACAATTGTTCACCATTCCAGGTGTCGCCAAAGTCAATCTCTACGGCGGTATCAAGTTCGCCCTGCGGGTGTGGCTCGATCCACAGAAAATGGCGGCGCTGGATTTAACTGCCACGGAAGTCGCCCAAGTGCTTGAAGCCAATAACTTCCAGTCGGCTCCGGGGCAGGCTGTTGGTGTGTTTAATCTTTACAATGGCGAACTCAACTCACAGGTCAGAAGTACCGAGGAGTTGCAGCGCATGGTGGTTGCCAGTCGCAGCGGCTCGGTGATTCGGCTTGGCGATATTGCTCAAGTGTCATTGGAAAAAAGCCGCGATAGTTACCGCGCCATTGCCAACGGCCGTAATGCCGTAGTGGTTGCCATTGACGCGACCCCCACTGCCAACCCGCTGGACATCACCAAAGATGTCCGAGTGATGATGCCTGAGTTGGCCAAGAATCTGCCCGACACCATTGAAATGAAGGTGCTGTACGACTCGACATTGGCTATCGAAGAGTCGATTGATGAAGTGGTGCGGACCATTGTCGAAGCCGGCATCATTGTGCTGGTGGTGATCACCCTATTCCTCGGTAATTTCAGAGCCGTGCTGATCCCCGTTATCACCATCCCGCTGTCACTTATCGGCGTCATTATGGTGATGTCGATGTTCGGATTTTCGCTGAATTTGATGACCCTGCTGGCCATGGTGTTGGCCATTGGCTTGGTGGTGGATGATGCCATCGTGGTGGTAGAAAACGTCGATCGCCATATCAAGATGGGTAAGAAGCCATTTGAAGCAGCGGTCATCGGGACTCGTGAAATCGCTGTGCCAGTAATCGCCATGACCATCACCCTAGGGGCTGTTTATGCACCTATTGCGCTCATGGGTGGTGTCACCGGCTCACTGTTTGCCGAGTTTGCGCTGACCCTTGCCGGCTCGGTGTTTATTTCTGGCATCGTGGCATTAACGCTGTCACCGATGATGTGCTCTAAGTTACTGCAACCACACACTGAACCCAATCGCTTTGAGCGAGGGGTTGAACGCGTACTGAGCGCAGTCAACCGCACCTATGATCGCTGGCTGCGTGCAGTACTAGAGCATCGTCCGGTGGTGGTGGTATTTGCGATTTTGGTGTTCCTCAGCCTGCCACTGCTGTTCCGCTTTATTCCCTCTGAATTAGCGCCGAGTGAGGATAAGGGCGGCTTTATGATGATGGGTAAAGCTCCGGCAACTGCGAATCTGGATTACATTCAGAATCATGCCCAAGAAACTGCCGAGAAAGTCGCCGAGCTTGATGCGGTCGACTCTTGGCTGGCGTTTTCTGGGGTTCCCCAGTCCAACATGGCCATGGGCATCATGAACCTGAAAACCTGGTCGCAGCGGGATGAGTCGCAAGCGCAAGTGATCAAACACACCTCTGGGCTAATTGGCGACTCCGCGGGTCAGGCATTTTCTGCCTTTGCCTTTCCAGAGTTGCCCGGCGCCTCTAGTGGCTTGCCAGTACAAATGGTGATCAGCACACCCAATGGTTTTGAGAGTCTGTTCGAAGTTGCCAGCCAACTCTATGAGAAAATCAAAGTTAGTCCTTACTTCGTTTATAGCGAAATGGATTTGGCCTATGACTCGGCAACTATGAAGATCAATATCGACCGTGATAAGGCCGGCGCGTACGGCATCACCATGCAAGATATTGGCTTAACCCTGTCGACCTTGATGAGCGATGGTTACATTAACCGCGTTGATCTCGATGGTCGTGGCTATGAGGTGATCACCCAAGTCCCTCGTGAGCTTCGGCTGAATCCAGAGTCCACCGCCAATTACTATGTCCGTGCAGCCAATGGTCAAGCGGTGCCATTATCCGAGCTCATTACCATTAAGGTGAAAGGCCAGCCGCGCTCGCTACCACACTTTAATCAGCTCAATTCCGCCACGATTGGCGGTGTGGCGATGCCCGGCACTTCAATGGGTGATGTCGTCAGCTACCTCGACAATCTTGCGGCGGAGCAATTACCAACAGGCTATCAATACGATTACCTCGGTGAATCTCGTCAGTATGTTGAAGAGGGCTCGGCTCTTTACGAAACCTTCTTGCTGGCGCTGGCAATTATCTTTCTGGTTTTGGCCAGTCAGTTTGAAAGCCTGCGCGACCCCTTGGTGATTCTGGTGTCGGTGCCATTAGCAGTCTGTGGCGCCCTAATTGCCATGGCGTGGGGCCTGAGCACGATGAACATTTATGCTCAGGTTGGCTTGGTGACGCTGATAGGCCTAATCACCAAACATGGCATTTTAATCTGCGAAGTAGCCAAAGAAGCCCAGCTCCACCATGGTAAAAATCGCGTGGAGGCGGTTATCGAAGCGGCCAGCATTCGGTTACGGGCGATTCTGATGACCACGCTATCGATGGTCGCAGGATTGATTCCACTACTGATGGCAACGGGTGCAGGTGCCATTAGCCGCTTTAGTATTGGTCTGGTGATTGTCGCCGGTTTGCTGATTGGCACTATTTTCACCTTGTTTGTGTTGCCGGTTATCTACACCTTCTTAGCTTCTGAACATAAACCACTGGCGCCATTGCCAGATACAGCCAATTCACCATAAATCGGTTCGGCCCAGCGGTTCCGCTGGGCCTATCTAGGCGCTACAATGCCTGCTAAAAATAGCGCCTAACCGAAGGAAAGCGGCATGATTAACCCATCAAAACTCGAAGAAATCGCTCGTCAAATCGCCGAGTCCATGCCTACTGGCGTCAAACAATTCGCTGGTGATGTCGAGAGACAGGCTAAAACCGTGCTACAAGCTCAACTGAGCAAGTTGGATTTGGTCACCCGCGAGGAATTTGATGTTCAGAATCGCGTGCTGTTGAAGACCCGACAAAAATTAGAGCAACTTGAAGCCACTGTTGCTGAGTTGGAGGCTACACTAAAAGCCAAGGACTAGAGCCTGTTGATCTTTGGTGTATGAATTTTGTTCGTTCAAAATGCTCTTTTAAGCAAGAAACGAGCTATGCCGTATAGCAATCTATATAAATAGCGAGCGACGTAGCGAAATGAGCATTTTGACGAACCCTTCGGGCAGCGTTTATTGGCAATTTATTCAGCGTCAGCGATTATTCAATGACGGCCAGTCAACTTCATAACCACTTCCTTGCCTAAATCACCAATAAATTGCTGCAAAAACATACAGCAAAGATCAACAGGCTCTAATATCAATCCACCAGCAAAGGAAGCAATATGAAGTGGCTTGCGGACGATGCCCGTTTCACTCTGTTGTATAAACACTTATCCACTCGCGCCAGTGCCACCGGAACTGATATCCCCGAGCACTGGCAAGCCAAGTTAGCCGACGAGCTGCAACACACCAAGCAGCAACCTTGGCGCCGCCTGACAGGCCGCCAAAAACTCCTACACTTATGCGCTAATCACCCGCATTGTGGCGCCACCGGTCTGCAGCCACGTCATTGGTTGCGGGCACTAAGATATCTGGAGCGATATCCGGTGAAGTTTGGCCATGTCATCATCATCGCCGTGCTGCTTCTTGGCATTACCCTGATCCATACCGACTACCTGCTACTCGAAGTGAATCGTCAGTTTGAAGCAGAGTCACAAGTGATGCCGCAACTCAGTGATTGGTTACTCAACAATGGCATGTCGATCGGTTATCTGATTGTGGCTGGTGCGATTGCCATGAGTGTCGGCTTAAAAATCCAATACCGGACCATCGTCAAAGGGCTGCGGGGACTGAACTTCCACAGCCATGGGCTTGGCCCCTATTCGGTGTCACACATGAATACAGCCGTCTGCATTTTTTTGCTCAGTAAACTGCCTGAGCCGGAATTAGCAGCGCATTTATCCGGCTCCGATCAACATCGCGTCAAGCAACTGAGCGAGCAACATGAATTGAGTTTTATGGCTCAGGATAAAGACTGTGCCGAGCTGCTCCTTCACCAACACGTTCATGCCGCACTGCATGCCAATACGCGATTACAAAAAGTGCTGGCGTATCTTAGTTATTTGCTCATGGCGACTTGGTTTTGCACCCTGATGCTAGGGATGTCACAAGCGTTTCTCGATTGGGGCAAACTCGGACTGTAGCCAATAAAAAGCACGCTCAAGCGTCAGCCTGTAGCGTGCTTCATTGAGGCTCTCCGAAGCTACTTCAAAAAAGCCTGATAGGCAGGGTTGTCGGTTTCATCATGCCACTCATACCCCACCTGATCGAGGAATTGGTGGAATGCCGTTTCATCAGCATCTGGCACTTCAAAGCCAGCAAACACGCGGCCATAAGCGGCACCGTGATTGCGATAATGGAACAAAGTGATATTCCATTGTTCACCCAGCGTATTGAGAAACTTCAACAGTGCGCCTGGATGCTCAGGGAACTCAAAACCCAGCAGTTTTTCTGGCACATTGCGGTGTGGATGACCACCAACCATATAACGAATATGCAGCTTGGCCAGCTCGTTGTTGGTCAAATCAATGGTGTTGTAACCTTGCTGCTGAAGATCATCGATGAGTGCCAAGCGGGCCGCTTCATCTTCCACCTTGACGCCAACAAAGATATTGGCGCTCTGATTGTCAGCAAAGCGGTAGTTGAATTCGGTAATACCACGACCAGATAGCGCTTCACAGAATTGGCGGAAACTGCCTTTGCGCTCAGGAATGGTCACGGCCAACACCGCTTCTTTACCTTCACCCAACTCGGTGCGCTCGGACACGTAACGCAAGGTATGGAAGTTCAGGTTGGCACCACTCAAAATTGCTGCCAACTGTTGATCGGCTAACTCATGTTGCTGGGCATATTTTTTCAAACCGGCCAACGACAGCGCACCGGCAGGCTCAGCGATGGCACGCATGTCATCAAACACGTCTTTAATGGCTGCGCAAATCTCATCGGTCGAAACCGTAATGACGTCATCCAAATGCTGATAGCAAACCCGGAAAGTTTCCGCGCCAATCCGCTTTACCGCCACGCCATCGGCAAACAAGCCAACGCTATCCAAATCGGAAGGCTGGCCATGTTTCCACGCCTCAGCTAAACAAGCGGAATCTTCGGATTCAACGCCAATGAGTTTAATGTCTGGGCGCAACTGCTTGAGATACACCGCCACACCAGCAGCTAAACCACCGCCACCAACCGGCAAAAACACCACATTCAGCTGTTGCGATTGTTGCAGCATTTCCATACCACAGGTGCCTTGACCGGCAATGACGTCACAGTCATCAAACGGCGGGATCAGGGTCATGCCTTCTTCTACCGACAAGCGGCGAGACTCGGCGCTGGCAGCATCAAAATTATCGCCAAACTGAACCACGTTGCCACCTAAGCGACGGACCGAATCGACTTTGATATCCGGTGTGGTTTTAGGCATCACAATGGTCGCCTTAATGCCAAGCTTGGCGGCAGACATCGCCACCCCTTGCGCATGGTTTCCAGCCGATGCTGCAACCACACCTCGCGCTTTTTGCTCTTCGGTCAGGCTAAGTAATTTGTTGTAGGCACCGCGCAGCTTGAACGAATGAACAGGTTGCAAATCTTCACGTTTAAGCAAGACTTCACAACCCAACCGAGCCGAGAGTTTTTTCATGTTTTGCAGCGGCGTCACTTCAGCTAAGTCATAAATCGGCGCCAGCAAAATCTTCCGCAGGTACTCTGCGTCCGTAGGTTGCTGAAGCTGTAAATCGACGACTTTTTGCTGCTGGGACATGATGATTCTCTCGTTTGCTATGACTACTAATGCTAGCGATTAAGTGTTGCTGTTCATTCTTACTATCAAATGTTGCGACTGATTCATTCAGTCAAAAGACGCGGTGAATACATCCGTGTACGCTTGGCTACCGCGTCCTGCGGCAGACACATGTGACTGAACAAATCAGCCCCAATTTACGTCATTTGCGCCTTTTTGCTCCAACATCCTCAAAGCTATTGGAAATATATCGAGGCGATAAGGCAACTAAGCCCCACGAGCGTAGATAACTACGTGACTGGGGTTAGTTGCCGCCATCAACGACGAGATATTTTCAAGGGCGCAGAGGATTACAGTTTGCTAGTGTCGCGAACCGCACCCTTATCCGCACTTGTTGCCAGCATTGCATACGCTTTCAATGCATTGCTAACCACACGCTCGCGATTGACCGGCTGCCATGGCTTATCGCGCGCTTCCATCGCCGCTTTACGAGCTGCTAGCTCTTCCTCAGAAACATTCAGCTCGATGGTGCGACTTGGAATATCAATGGCAATCTCATCACCAGTTTCTACCAAACCAATAATGCCACCTGATGCAGCTTCAGGGCTTACGTGACCAATCGACAGGCCAGAAGTACCACCCGAGAAACGACCATCGGTGAGCAGAGCACATTTCTTACCTAAGCCCATCGACTTGAGGTAGCTGGTTGGGTACAGCATTTCTTGCATGCCCGGACCGCCTTTTGGACCTTCGTAGCGGATCACCACTACTTCGCCAGCTTGAACTTCGCCACCCAAGATGCCAGCGACGGCATCATCTTGCGATTCATAAACGCGGGCTGGGCCTTTATGCAGCAAGTTCTCTTCGTCAACGCCGGCAGTTTTGACGATGCAGCCGTTTTCAGCGATGTTGCCCGACAGTACCGCCAAGCCACCTTCTTCAGAGAAGGCATTTTCAAACGAACGAATACAACCTTCAGCGCGGTCATCATCGAGGGTATCCCAGCGACAATCCTGTGAGAATGCCTTGGTGGTGCGGATACCCGCAGGGCCGGCGCGATACATGGTTTTAACGTCTTCGTTTTCAGTCACCATGATGTCGTATTCGGTCAATGTTTGGATCATGGTCTGACCCAGCACATTCTTAACCTCGGTATTGAGCAAACGAGCACGTGCTAACTCACCCAAAATACCAATCACGCCACCAGCGCGGTGGACATCTTCCATGTGGTACTTGTTGGTTGATGGCGCCACTTTACACAATTGCGGCACTTTGCGGCTCATGGCATCAATGTCATCCATGGTGTAGTCAACGCCTGCTTCTTGCGCGGCTGCCAACAAATGCAACACCGTGTTGCTTGAGCCACCCATGGCGATATCCAGCGCAACCGCATTTTCAAATGCTTCACGACAAGCAATCGCTCGTGGCAAGACGCTGTCATCATCTTCGAAGTAATAACGCTTGGCTAAGCCAACAATGCGCTCACCGGCTTTCAAGAACAGTTGTTCGCGATCAGCATGGGTTGCCAGTAGCGAGCCGTTACCCGGCTGTGACAAGCCCAGCGCTTCGGTCAAGCAGTTCATTGAGTTAGCGGTGAACATGCCTGAGCAAGAACCACAAGTAGGGCAAGCTGAGCGCTCAACTTGCTCAGTTTGTTCGTCGGAGATATTTGGATCGGCCGCTTGAACCATGGCATCCACCAAATCCAATTTGATGATTTGGTCGGAAAGCTTAGTTTTCCCAGCCTCCATTGGGCCGCCAGAAACGAAGATCACGGGGATGTTCAAGCGCATTGCGGCCATCAGCATACCTGGGGTGATCTTGTCACAGTTGGAGATACACACCATGGCATCAGCACAGTGGGCATTGACCATGTATTCAACCGAGTCGGCGATTAGCTCACGGGAAGGCAGCGAGTACAACATGCCGCCGTGGCCCATAGCGATACCATCATCGACCGCAATGGTGTTGAATTCTTTCGCTACGCCACCTGCTTTTTCAATCGCACCTGCGACCAATTGACCCAAGTCTTTTAGGTGCACATGGCCCGGTACAAACTGAGTGAATGAGTTCACTACCGCAATAATGGGTTTGCCAAAATCTTCTTCTTTGGTGCCTGTTGCACGCCACAAGGCGCGCGCGCCGGCCATGTTACGGCCTTCGGTTGTTGTTGCTGAACGCAATGGTCTAGGCATACGTCCTCCAAATCTCGTCTAATTCTGAACAACAGACCCGGCGTTGGCCGGGTCTCAAATAACTATCAATGTCTTAGGCGTTGACGTAATCCAACCAACCCCATTTGTCTTCGGTTTCACCACTGAACAAGCCGAAGTACATTTTTTGGATTTTCTCAGTGACTGGGCCACGCTTGCCTTCGCCAACTTGGATACCGTCAACCGAGCGGATTGGTACCACTTCAGCGGCGGTACCACACATGAAGATTTCATCCGCTAGATACAGTGCTTCACGAGCAATAGATTCTTCGCGCACTTCATAGCCCAGCTCTTTCGCTAGAATAGTCAGCGTATCGCGCGTGATGCCCGGCAAGATGCCTGCCGTTGTAGGTGGCGTGTACAACACGTTGTTACGCACGATGAAGATATTCTCGCCTGAGCCTTCAGAGATCTGACCGTGAATATCCAACGCAATACCTTCGGCATAGCCGTGGCGGCCGGCTTCACCAGCAATCAGCTGGGACGACAAGTAGTTGCCGCCTGCTTTAGCGCCCGTCGGCATGGTGTTTGGTGCCAAGCGATTCCAGCTTGAGACACCCACATCAACGCCTGCTTCCAAACTGCCTTCGCCCAAGTAGCTACCCCACTCAAACGCAGCAATCACCACGTCAGATTTAGCTTCTGGATTGGCACGCAAGCCCAAACCGATATCACCCAAGAACGCGGCCGGGCGGATGTACGCATTTTTCAGGTCATTGCGGCGGATCAGCTCTCGGGTTGATTCCATGATTTCTTCAGCGCTGTAGTTGATGTTAATGCGATAAATCTTGGCCGAATCAAACAAACGCTTAGTGTGCTCTGGATGACGGAACACTGCTGGGCCTTTCGGGGTGTTATACGCACGGACACCCTCAAAAACCGATGAGCCGTAGTGGATAGCGTGACTCAACACGTGAACCTGGGCATTTTCCCAAGGCATGATTTCGCCGTTGAACCAGATAAATTCAGCTTTTGCAGCCATGTTCGATACTTCCTTTAAGCACTAATACGTAGTGGATTCGTTTCAGCAGACGTGATTTCAACAGAAGAAACGTCCACCAGTTTAGAGAGTTGGTTTTGCAGCAGAACCACGGATTTGTCGCTGGCGACTGTCACCGACAACGCAATGCGCTCGTCCTCCTGACTCGATTCGACGGCCATTCTACACAACCGATAGCCCCGATGGCGAATCACACGTAGCAAACGCTCAACCGTCGCTGGACGGTCCTGTGCTTCAATGCTGATGGTGTGTTGTTGACCAGCTTGGCTGGCCGTTGATTGCGCGGATGTCGTCATTCTGCTGTCTCCATCATTTGTTGATTGGCGGCGCCGGGTGGAACCAGCGGCCAAACGTTTTCTTCGGCATCAATCCGCACGTGCAGTAAGTAACTGCCTTGGCTATTGACGAGATCCGAGATTCCTTGTTGCAATTCGTCGTCGCGGGTAATGGTGCGGCCAGCAATGCCAAAGGCGCTGGCCAGCGTGACGAACTCAGGGTTGTCCGACAAAATGGTTTCGCTAAAGCGACCATCAAAGAACAATTGCTGCCATTGGCGCACCATGCCAAGGCGTTCGTTATCAATCAGCAGGATTTTCACCGGCAAGCCGTAGCGGCGAATCGTTCCTAGCTCCTGCACATTCATCATGAACGAGCCGTCACCGGTCACATTGACCACAGTGGCATCAGGGCGGGAATACTGGGCGCCAATTGCCGCAGGCAAACCAAAGCCCATGGTGCCCAAGCCACCAGAGCTGAGGTGATTGTATGGCAGTGAGAAGGACATGTGCTGAGCGACCCACATTTGATGTTGGCCGACATCACAAGCGACCACTGAATCAGTTGGTAGCTGCTCGGATAGTAACTTCAGCAACTTAGGCGCATAAATGCTTTCACCCGGCTTGTCATAGCGCCATTGGTGCTGCGCTTTTTCTGCCAGCGCTCGTTGCTGCCAAGGCGATAAGTCTTCACCGGGCTGTTCCGCGAGCTTGGCGCCAAGACGTTTCAGGCCATCGGTCAGATCACCCAGTAAACCAACATGAGCATGGCGCAGTTTGCTGATCTCACAGTGATCAATATCGAAGTGAACCACACTTGCGTTGGGGGCAAAGGTATCGAGCTTGCCGGTCACCCGATCATCAAAACGAGCCCCAGCGACAATTAGCAAGTCGCTCTCTTGCACCATTAAATTTGCCGCTTTAGTACCGTGCATACCCACCATGCCGAGGTGATAGTCACGGCTATCTTCAACTGTACCAATACCTTTTAAGGTGACAATACTCGGAATGCCGGTTTGCTCAGCGAAGCGACGCAACTCTGCAACAGCTTGCGGACCCGCCATACCGACACCGCCTCCGACATATAAAATCGGCTGTTTGGCCTGACGGATCAGTGCCGCGGCTTGTTCTAACGGCTCATCTGCAATTGATTCAGCTGGCTCAGCGTCCGCAGAAGCGGGGCCACCCAGCAATGCAGCAACTTGAATATCTTTTGGAATATCAACTAAGACCGGCCCCGGACGACCGCTGCGAGCAAGGATAAATGCCTCTTCCAGAGTGCTTTGCAGTTCGCTCGCGCTTTCCACCAAAAATGAGTGTTTGGTGACGCTCAACGACAGACCCAAAACATCCACTTCCTGAAAGGCATCAGTACCAATTAGCGGACTGGCGACTTGACCGGTAATCGCCACCACTGGCACCGAATCGAGCATGGCGTCAGCCAAGCCTGTGATCAGGTTGGTTGCGCCAGGGCCAGATGTCGCAAGGCAAACGCCAACATCATTACAGGCACGAGCAAAGCCCACGGCTGCCAACGCGGCCCCTTGTTCATTGCGGCACAGGATATGATCAATATCACCGCGATGAATGGCATCATACACGGGCATGATGGCGCCACCTGGATAACCAAAAATGGTTTTTACCCCAAGGTTGGCGAGCGTTTGTACCACTAAATCTGCGCCTGTCATCTTGTTGTTCCTTGCTCGTTATTCCCGCGCTTGTTGGTCATTGCGGAGCTGAAGTTTGGCTGGAGACAAAGAAAAACCCCCGAGCCTTTCAGCGCGGGGGTTTGTTGTTCAGCTTGAATCGTAAGCTAACGAGTCCCCCGCGCGCTGGTAATCACCACCACGACAATGCGAATCAGCACGAGAGACATTAGTTTACGAGTCATTATTCAATTCTTTTGGCAGAAGCCGTTCCAGTTAAAGCGCTGTTTCAGTTGGCTCCATTGGGTGTAACCAAGGATTTACAGCGGCTAAGGTGGTTAATTCAAACACAGGCTTGCCTTTGGTGCAAATTTTTTGTTGCCAAAAATATTTCATCTCCAGCAATCGGTTGACGAATGAGAATTAGTTACCAGACTTGTAGTAACCCACTGGGCTCAACAGCGGTGTCAAACACCTATGTTATCCAGTTGTTAATAAAGGCCTTTTATTGTTAAAAGCTGAAAAACCATGACTTTGATCATGTTGCAGCAGAGCGCATCGACTAGGGTTTGCACAATTCTTATCCATTTTTAACAAGTGCTCACCACCAACAAGCACCATCACGATTTATCTCAGCTCATGCGCTGAGAACAAGGAGCAGATATGCATCAGTTTGAGTTGATCCAATTCGGCTTTGTGGTCTTATTCGGTTTTATGTTGTTGGTTGGCGCAAAAGTGGTGATGACCTATTTGAAAGCCGATAAGCCACCCGAAAACAGCATGCTATTGATCGCCATGTTGCTCGGCCTATCCGTTATCGGCGGGATTAGCGGTTTCGCCTGCGTTGAGCGCACCGTGGCCAACAATGAAGTGATCGCAGCCACCACGGAAACCATTCACCACGAACTCGAACAAGTTCGAAACGAATATCAAGCGATCGTCACGCCCCTGCAAAAAGCGCGCGAAAAAGCGCTGTTTGCCAGCAGCTACGCAGGCAACTTGCGCCATGAGCAAGACACCCAATATGCCCGCGCGCAGCAATTAACAGAAATGATCGAGCTCGAAGAAGCGCGTTATCAAAGCAAACTGCAACGGGTTTACGAGACATTTGCTGCGGTCACGGACAACAAAATAGCCGTGGTTGCTCGCTCATCCTCGCAGCAGCAACTGTAAAACCCATTGCAGATCATGACAAAGTTCAGTCGGCGAGCGTCAGCTCAAATGGCGTCGCCGGCAACCCTGCGCCATTGATCAAATTGACCTCTGGATTATCCGCCCAACCATAACGCACCGCTTCGACAGACTTAACCTCCGCTGGCAGCGGCAAAATAACTTGGGAGCCGCGGATCTTGCCATCCTGCCATTGCCACAAACCATTCCGTGGCTTGATGGCAAAGCCCATTAACTTGTCGCCATGGCTGAGCTTGAGCCCCTGTTCGGCAAAATCAAACGGGATCACCAGGTCGGTACCAATCTGCTGAGCTTTGTTAGGCATGGGGCTAGCGATGATAGGAGGATGCCGGTAAGCCAACGCATTGGCACCAAGCCAAAGTCGATACCCTACATCTTGTTTGTTGCGCGGGTGAATGTCGTCGGCTTCACCAATATCAATGGTCACTGCCATTGCCGTATTATCGAGCGCCAAGGTTTGTCGCTGCGCTTCTCTGAGTTGCGCCCACTGGCTTTCCACAGGCAATGGGTTGGGCTGCAGAAAATTCGCTAATTGAGTGAATGCAAATGGTAATTCTGGCTGCTGCCAAGCTGTTCGCCAGCCCTTAATTAGCTCGCCAAATAACGCCTGATAGTAGCCTGCTTCACCGACATTGTTTTCTCCCTGATACCAGATCACGCCTTTAATCGGCTGTGAGGTCAGTGGTTTGATCATGGCGTTGAACAACATCGATGGGTTCCAATGAATTCGCTCGACCGCTGGCAGTGGGGGAGAAATCTGATTGCTGTAAGCCCAGCCCTGAGTAAAGTCGAAACTGTTGTCGCCGACATGTAAGCGCACCTGGTCGGCTTTGCCAACATAGACCTTGTTATCCCAATCATTGCTGACTCGAAGCGCCAGTACATTTTGACCGACATGCAACGCCGCAGGGTCAAGGGCTAACTGTTCCAGTGACGACGACCAGTTTTTGGTATGAATTAATTGGCCATTTAAAAACACATGGGCGTTTTGCACTACCGAACCCAGCTCAAGTACAAGGGGTTGATTCAGCTGCTCAAGGTTGAACGATTTGCGCAACCAGACGATGTCCGTCAATGGCTCGTTGTTGGGTAATGCAATCCGCAGCCACTGGCTATCATCAAAATTTGGCAAATGAACGCCTTTTGCAAGATCACCATCTAATTGCTCAATCAATTGCCATCTTTGAGCTTCGAGCTGTTGATTGCTGGCTATTCGCTGGCGCCATTGTTGGGGATTGGTCATGACATCACGAGCTAAAGCCTCATAGCGAGGCAAACTCAATAGCTGCGCCACAGGCGTCCACGCCTCCGCAGGAGTGCCACCCCAAGTGCTGTCGATGATGCCAATAGCAACGTTTTCATGACGCTGCGCATGTTTGGCAAAAAACCACGCTACTGCCGAAAAGTCGGCTACGGTATCTGGCGATGCGACCCGCCAATGCAGTGGTTGCTGCAGCTGGTCAAGCGGGCTGGGTGAAAATGCCTTAGCGACCTCGGCGAAGCGGATCAGCGGATAATTTGAATCGGCAATTTCGGCCGCCATATTGTTGATATCATTGCCAACCTTCCATTCCATATTGGATTGACCGGAGGCGACCCAGACATCACCGATGTAAATATCATCGAAGGACATCGTTATTTCGCTGCGGATTGCCAGAGTATGAGGTCCACCTGCGCTCATTGGCGGTAGCTCAACCTGCCACAAACCCTCGGAATTGGCCTGAGTGGTCAATTGGATATCAGCAAAAGACACCACCAACTCGGTTCCGGCTGGCGCTTTGCCGCTGATCGGATTTGCCACATGACGCTGTAACACCATGTGCGATGACACCAACGGGCTGACTTCGATTGATGACGATGAAATGGCGGCTGCAGAGATAGCGCCGCTCAGCCCCATTAAAATAACCAGTAATAAGGTTCGAACAAACATTAACTTTCCTGTCATAGAATTGCTGGAGCGCTGTCGTTGCAGTCGCCCAAATGTAACCGTTTACAATTCTACTGCAGCATGCATTAACATTTCTGTGATTTGCTCAACAATCGCCTGTTCTTTTGCCTTGTCATAGCCACTAATGCGCGGGGTATGAATATGGCCCACCGGCAAATCAGCGTTAAACATATCGCGCATTCGGATGGTTCGGTAGCTAATCTCGTTAGACAAGTAGCCGCCACCGCCGCCCTGTACCGCGGTATGCTCGCGCAACTGCTCTAAACTGTTTGCCTCAAAAGTTCCTGTGAGGGTTTCCACTTCACGGTTATCATTAATCTGAAAATCGCCAGCGGCTTGTTGCATGGTTTTTACTGGTAGCGAAAACTCAACAAACTCAGGTCCCAGCAATGGGCCGTGACACAGCGGCGGTATAAGCGGCTTGCTCGCGTTTGCGCCGGTGTACACATTGAGATTATCTGGCGCAACAGAGCTTCTGCGCTTACCCGGAAAGCGCTCTAAATCGAAATGATCGCGGCCCATGGAGACGGTCACCAACATGTCGATGCTGTTGTCTTGCAAATAGGGCTGAACCAACTGCTCGATCATGCCTTGGTCAAAATCGGCAAAGCGCACTGGGATCAGCACGGTTTCAACGCGAACTTTGCCGGTGGCTGTTTGCCACTCAGTGCCATCCAATTGCAAGGCAGCCAATCCGGAGGGGTTGGACTGCTTAATGTTGCGATCGAGAAAAAACGGGTCAAAACCGGTGAGCAAAATTCGCTTGTCGGCATTACCGAAATCAACTTGTTCAATACCACGAGTTAGTCGTTCAAAACGCTGCAGCAGCGGCGCTTTTTCAGCTTCGGTCAACGGTAATTGGCGAATGCGTTGCTTGCCAGCCAAGCGAAACCAATACAAGCCACGATCATCACCTTGCGACTGGGCAACTTGCTTACCGGTTTGCCAGCCAGCAATCGCAACCTGATCCAGTTCGGCCGCAGAAATACCTTTAGTAATCTTGTCCAATTCTGAGTCAAACGGCGCCAATAGCTGCGGCATCGCAGCAATGGCTTTATCAACTCGCGCTTCTTCAACGTCAGCAAAAGCCGCCAGAGGCAACGCAAGCAGCACCAATAGGAGGCGAGAATTTAGTGCCAGTAGCCGACTCATGTTCTGTTTCATCAACTGATGTTCCTTTATCAGGCATAGATAGAAAAAGCGCGCCATTTGGCGCGCTTAATGAGAATGAGTTAATAGACGATGTTCATTTCATCGAGCAAGTTGTCTGCTCCATCAAGGTGCTTCATGACCCACAGCATGTACCGAGTGTCGACGTGAATCGAACGGTTACGCGTTTCGTCAAAGTCCCAGTCGCCAATAATCGAGTCGGTCGTACCATCAAACAACAACCCAATCAATTCGCCTTTGCTATTGAAAGTTGGCGAGCCAGAGTTGCCGCCTGTGGTATCAACCGTCGACAAATAGTTCACCGGCACTGACTGCAACTGCGAGTCAACAAACTTGCCGTACTGCTTCTCAGCGATCAGCTTCAGTTGCTCGGCAGGGGCATTAAACGGCCATTCACCGGATTCTTTTTGAACAATGCCTTCGACTTTGGTGAACGGCGTGTAGTACATGCCATCGCGAGGTTCAACGCCTTTCACCGAGCCATAGGAAATCCGCAAGCTGGAGTTGGCATCGGCATAGATTGGTTTGCCTTGTTCTTTGGCATAAGCAATCAAGGCCTGCATGTGACGCGGGCGCCATTTCTGCAACTCGCCATCATGAGCTTTTTCTTCTTTTTCCATGGCCATGGTGGTGTCATGCATGGCCTTAGCGAACTCAAGCATGGCGTCGTCAGTTTTTTCCAAGGTCGCTAAATCGGCTTCCATCCAAGCCAAACGAGTCGCTTCGTCCCCCACCTTAGTGTTGCTGTACATGGCATCCAACTTGGCCAGATCGGCTTCCAATGCTTCTTTGCGCTGCTGGAAGTCACTTTTGGCGTAGATATCGATCATCGACTGATAGTTTTTGGCGTAGTTGTCCAAACCGGCCAAGGTGTTTTCGTAGCGAATACGAGCATCAGAACCCTCAGGCGCAGTGGTCTTGATGATATCCATCAGATCTTCGCGCAGAGTTTTCGCCATTGGATAAAACTCAGTGAAGGCGTACTTCACTTCGTCGGCAGTGCGGTAACGGTTCGTGCGGCCCGGATAGCCCGCCACCATAACAAAATCATCTTCATCGAGTTCTTTCGCAGACACGGTCAGGTGACTCACCGGCTCAAATGGCACATTGTCTTTGCTGTAATCGGCAGGCTTACCATCTTTGCCGACATAAGCGCGATAGAAAGCATAATCGCCGGTATGGCGCGGCCACATCCAGTTATCAATGCTGCCACCAAACTTGCCCACAGACAGGGCTGGCGCATGCACTAAGCGAACGTCGCGAATAGCCAGTTTCTTCACCAAATAGTATTCCAAGCCATGATGGAAGCTCTGCACACTACAGTGGTAACCGTCGGCTTTTTCACATTCGGCAACCAAGGCTTTACGATTATCTTCAATCAGCTGATAACGAGTGGCACCATCAGCGTTGGCCGGAATGGCGCCAACAACTTGATCAGTCACATTGGTCACCGACTCGGTAATGTAAACTCGCGAACCAGGCGCTGCTGGCAGTTCCTCGCCATAAGTTTTGGCAAGGAAACCATCTTGCAAGTAGTTGGCTTCGGGCGTGGAATTAAACTGGATTGAGCCATAAGCACAATGGTGGTTGGTCACCACTAAGCCTTTAGGCGACACAAATGATGCCGTACAACCGCCTAAGCTGATCACTGCATTCATTGGGAATTTATCAAGGCTACTCAAGCTGTTTGGGTCCAGCTCCAGTCCTTTGGCTTTTAATTGTGAGGCAATTTGCGGCATTTGATGCGGTTGCCACATGCCTTCATCTGCTTGCGCGGCCAATGCGGCCAGAGCGCTTACAGCAATGAGTAAACGTTTCATTTGGATAGTTCTCTTGACTGTCGGTTATTGCTTTGAAGGTTTTTATTATTTACTGCCGCCAAGCAAGCCCTGAAGCTTGCTCTCGACATGGCTGTACATACTGCCACCGGACTCAATCCGATGGCAAAATCTGCGGCAATTTAAGTGTAAATAAACATGTAAATTTTAGTGTGACAGGGGCTCAGCCCAACGCTGCACAATTCATCGCCGGGTATGGACTAGGGCAGGCTTTTGGCATCGAGACTTAGCAGAACATTCGTTAGCAGAACATGGGGCCTTGCTGATTGATGATGGCAAGTACATCATCGCATTCGCTATTCGCCGCCATAACCGCCACTCCGATTTCAACCTCGTCGAGATCAAAATAAGCCAACAAGTCAGTTGGCAGCGCGACCTGTTCTGGCGGAATAGTGTTTTTCAACTCGGGCTCAATACTATCGGTAATGTTGATGGCCAAGCGAAGCAGCATGGTCTCAGCTTTCATCTTGGTTAACGAACGACAATGCAATTGCGCAATAGGCCCCCAAATGGTTTCAGGTAAATGCCACTGTCTCAGCAGGGCGGCACTGACTGCTGCACTGGTAAACGACAACTTGGCTTTCTCAACCTCTGGAATCGGCGTTTTAGAGATCTCGCTTTGGCGTAAAATTTCCTCTGCCAATACCGGTTGCTGGGAGTACAACACCAGCTTGCCAATGTCATTAAACAAACCACTCAAATACTGGTCGTCACCACGTCCCATTTTACAGCTGACAGCCAGCCTTTTAGCCAATGCCGCTACATAGATGCTGCGATGGAAAAAGCTGGTCATATCGATCAAATCCGAGGATATGCCATCGAATATTTCAGCTGACTTGGATGCATAAATAAGGTTTCTCAGCCCATCCGTGCCGAGCACAGTAGTGGCTTGAGAGAGGCTATCAACAGCTCGACTTCGCCGGTACGAAGCGCTGTTTGCAAGCCTAAGTACTTGCGCTGCCAGAGCAGGATCATGGCTAACTAAAGTCCCCAAATCATCTGCATCTGAACGATCGGAATTGAGTAACTCATTGGCTTTAAGTAGCACTTTTGGCAACGATAGGAGTTGTTTGGTGTCATTCACCAAAGTATCTGGAGTCATCAGCATAGACCTTTGAGTTTTTCTTTAAGCATATGACAGAGCGCCATTCTGATTCATCGAATTGACTCACATTAAGGGGAATTCAGACTAACGCTTGTTTGAGAGTAGAACATTTATTAGCCAGTCATTGAGACTTCACCCAGTTTTTCAGGGGAGTCCTTTCGTTCGATGACTATGTTCCGCAGCACTGAGCATTATTTGACCTATACTCACTAGCGATATGAGTTCGCAAGGATTGCGGCTACCAAAACCACAAGGACAAGTGATGAATCTCGCCCTCATTCATAGCCGTGCCGTGATCGGCATGGACGCACCTGCCGTGACTGTTGAAGTCCATTTAAGCCTAGGCCTCCCGGCTTTCTCGATAGTGGGTTTGCCAGAAACATCGGTTAAAGAAGCCAAAGAACGGGTGCGCTGCGCCCTGATCAACGCTGGATTTGACTGGCCTGCTCGGCGTATCACCGTCAATTTAGCGCCAGCTGATTTACCCAAAGAAGGGGGGCGCTTCGATCTGCCGATTGCCATTGGCATTCTGGCCGCCTCCGAGCAGTGCCAAAGTGACAAGCTGGCAAACATTGAGCTCGCAGGCGAGCTGGCGCTGTCGGGCGAGTTGCGCCCAGTCCATGGCATCATTCCAATGGTGGTCAGCTCGCAGCAAGCGAATCGGCAACTATTATTGCCCGAGCAAAATGGTGCCGAAGCAGCATTAGTTGAGGCTAATCATTGCCTTGTCGCCAATCATTTACTCACCGTCACCGCATGGCTAAATGACAAACAAGAACTGGCTAACGCAGCAATAGAATCAGCAACCGCCATCGGCGCCGATCATCCTGATTTGCAGGATGTGATTGGCCAGCAGCAGGCCAAGCGGGCATTAACCGTTGCTGCTGCTGGGCGCCATCACCTCTTGTTCTATGGACCTCCAGGAACCGGCAAAACCATGCTCGCCAGTCGCTTACCTGGGATTTTGCCAGCCATGAATGATCAAGAAGCACTTGAAAGCGCAACGGTTTATTCCATTAGCCACCAAGGCTTCAAAGCCTGCAATTGGCGTCAGCGACCGTTTCGATCGCCTCATCATTCATCCAGTGCGGTGGCATTAGTTGGTGGCGGCTCCCAACCCAAACCTGGCGAAATATCCCTTGCCCATCGCGGCGTGCTTTTTCTAGACGAACTCCCCGAATTTAGCCGTCATGTTTTAGACATGTTGCGACAACCCCTAGAGTCCGGTCAAATCACCATTTCAAGAGCGGCGCGGCAACTTGATTTTCCGGCTCAATTTCAGCTCATTGCGGCGATGAATCCAAGCCCCTGCGGCAATTGGGGCAATCCGAATGTGGCATGCCGCTCGACGCCAGATGAAATCAGGCGTTATCTTAATCGGCTATCTGGCCCACTACTGGATCGCTTTGATATGTCGTTGGAAGTACCGGCTTTGGCCGAGCAAGGCCTATACCAGCAGCGGTCTGATGGCCCTAGCTCGTCCGACGTGAAACAGACCGTCGAGCAGTGCTACCAACTACAGCTTGATCGACAAGGTTGTGCCAACGGCCAATTGCAGGGCGCACTACTGCACCAGCATTGCCAGCTTAGCCAAGAAAATTCGCAGTTACTGCAACGCATCATTGAACAATTTGGCTTATCCGCGCGCGCCCAGCAACGGGTGCTCAAAGTTGCCCGAACCATTGCCGATCTGCGCCACTGTGAGCAGATAGAATCGAGCCATATTTCCGAAGCAATCAGTTACCGAGCAGTCGACCGGCTCATGCAGCAACTCGCCACATAAATTGTTAAATTAGCCGATAGTTAGTAAATATGACGAATCCCTAGCAAGACAAAGATCAGTGAAATATCCCAACATATTGTTTATATTGAAATAAAAATATTGGCACGACTATCGCTATAACAAGTTCGTTACTTTATTGATTTAGTCAAAATTACAAAAAGGATGATAAAGATGAAACGCACTGTTGTTGCTATTGCCGCTGGATTGATTGCCATTAACACATTAGCTGGATGCGTTGTTGCTGTTGGCAACGACGATTGGGACAGCAATTCAAGCTGGAGAAGTCATCAAGAAGAAAACCGCCGCGACATCGCCAAACTAGAACTGGGTAAAAGCTATGATCAGGTGATTTCAGATATGGGCACACCAGATTTCACCGAGCGCCTGACCATTGATGACAAAGACTTTCAGATTCTTTACTACCAAACCAACAGTAAGCACAGCGATGGCAAAATCACCAAGAGCGAGTGTACGCCGCTGTTGTTTGAGAACAAACAGCTAACCGGTTGGGGCGAGACCGCGTTGACTCACCTCAAAGCGAGTTAAATCAGACGTTTTGGTAGGCTGGTCCACTTAGTAGTTGGCCAGCATCACCTCAGTAAGGCCGGCTCGTAATTCGGGGCTGAGGCCATCAAATTGAATACCGTGTAAGACTCGCCCTTGGGCATCGTAGGACGCATTTCTGACGATGCCCGGCAACGACAAGTGGGAGTGGTCGCCTTTAAAGCGAACATGGATATTAGCGCCATCTCCAATCGGGCGCTCGAGGCTTGTGGCGATCCGGCATCCTTTGCTGGATAAGTCGATAATATCACCCATCGCCAGCTTCTCACCGCTGTCTCCAAACTCAATGTAACAGCCAAAATTCACTCGGATCCGCTTTTGCTCGCGCATGTTGGCCGCTTCAATGGCTTCAGGAAAACGCACCGTGAGCCATTTGCGCGGCACCTTAGTCGAAACGCCCAACGTTGAACGAAACGCCAATACCTGACACTGGCCAATTTCATTGACCATGCGCAACACCACAGGTTGTCCGGCTTCAATCACATGACGCGCATCCTGCCAGCTTTGATCCGCACCGTAACGCAGTAATAAGACATTCGGTACATCAATACCAACGAGACGGGTGCGGAGCCGATAAACATGGCTACCGGCAAGCACTTCGACTTCAAGTGGACTGTTAATTGGACAAGCCAACAAGGCTTCACTGATAGCGTTGCTATCGTCATGGATGGCTTTTTGAATCATATCCGTTCAATTCTTTTCATTTACTACTCCGACAACTAACACTAACAAAAATGCTAAGGCCCAGCCAAGCTTGTATTCAAGCTGAATCACCGCAACATTTCTTAGTTCATCTAAACTGTTCACAAAACAGCATAATTTACAAACAGTATGGCTCGCGATAGAGTGAGCAATCGGCTTTTTTCAAAGACCTTTACACGGTTCAAACTATGGCAATCGATCGGATTATGAACACTCAACTGGTGACGGTTGAGCTGGACGATACCTTATCTACGGTAAAAGATATCTTTGATAACGCTCACTTTCATCATTTGTTAGTGGTCGAGGATGGTCACCTAGAAGGCATTATTTCGGACCGCGATTTACTGCTGGCCATTAGCCCCAATATTGGCACCAAAGCCGAAACTCCTAAAGATCGTCAGGCGTTAAAGCGCCCAGTGCACCAAATCATGACCCGCGATCCGCTGACGCTAAAGCCCACAGCAAGCATTTTCGAAGCCATTTATTTATTTAACCGCAATCGAATTTCTTGTCTGCCGATTATCGACGAGGATCGCAAAGCAGTTGGCATTGTCACTTGGCGCGATATTCTCAAAGTGATCGAAGCAGATTTGAGCAAAAAAGTAGTCGCCAATCGTAACAAAGCCACTTAGCTTTCTTGACAATCAACTCCTCCTGCTAACGCCATTAACAGCCAGTGTTATTGCAGACTGATCCGGCCTGACAGCAGCCCCTGCATGGGGTAAAATCACGCCAAATTTATAGGGATCATTGTCATGCTGTCTTTTCTTCCGGGAGTTATTCGCGGTGTACTCGGTTTGTTGGGGTACATCATCAACACCATATTTTGGTCCACTCCGCTTATTTTACTGGCAATCGTCAAGCTCCTGATCCCAATCGCGGCGGTACGCAACGTGCTAAGCCGCATCTTAAATTGGTGTGCATCATCATGGATTAGCGTAAATGGCCTTATCCAACGTCTGTTTCTCAAACTTTCAATACATACCGACATTGATGCCGAGTTAAGCACTAAGGCCAGATACTTGGTGATTGCCAATCACCAGAGCTGGGTCGACATCCTGATTTTGCAGCGCGTGCTCAACGGTCGCATTCCGTTCTTGAAGTTCTTCCTGAAAAAAGAGCTGCTTTACGTGCCATTGCTGGGCATTGCTTGGTGGGCGCTGGATTTTCCGTTCATGCAACGCTATTCGAAAAGCTATATCAAAAAGAATCCACATCTGGCGGGTAAAGACATCGAAACCACCCGCAAAGCCTGTGAGAAGTTCAAGCAGCTGCCGGTCAGCATCATGAACTTTGTCGAAGGCACGCGCTTTACGGCAGAAAAGCACAAACGCCAGAAGTCGCCCTTCAACCACTTGTTGAAGCCCAAAGCCGGCGGTATTGCCTTTGTGTTGTCGAGCATGGGCGAACAGCTGCATTCGATTCTGGATATCACCATTAGCTACGACACCGAGCGCCCGCCAACCATGTGGGAATTTGTCTGTGGCAAGCTGTCGCAATGTAAAGTACACATCCGCGCGATTGAAATTGATGACGAACTCACTCGTGATTACGCTGGTAGCAGTGAAAATCGAGTGGCGTTCCAACGCCGAATTAACCAAATCTGGACCGAAAAAGATGAGCGTCTCGGTCAGCTAATCGAATCCGATTCAAAGTAGTATCGTTATGCTTCATCGTTTACCTGTCGTGATTAAAACGCCCATCATTGTCGTGATGATGGCTCTCAACCTTGCCGTCGCAGGCAGTCTGATCACCCTAATGGGGATCTTAAAACTGGTGCCAATTCCACCCTTACAGCGATTATGGACCGCCTTTAGCCACGTGTGTTATCACCTGTTCATTGCCGGTAACAAAGCCATCATCCAACTCACCAGCAAACCAAGCTGGACGGTGAACTTTTCCCACCCAGTACAGCAGCACAGTTGGAATCTAGTACTCAGCAACCACCGTAGCTGGCTTGATATTGTGGTGCTCATGCAGGTGCTGACAGCGCAGTTACCTCCGCCTAAATTTTTCTTAAAGCACGAGCTAATTTGGGTGCCGTTTGTCGGCATTGCCTCTTGGGCCCTAGATATGCCGTTTATTCGCCGCTACTCACACTCTTTTTTAAAGAAAAATCCACACTTGAAAGGCAAGGATATTGAAAGCACTCGGCGCAGCTGTGCCAAGTTCAAAACGACACCAACCACCATCGTCAACTTTGTTGAGGGTACTCGCCTCACCTCCGCGAAACGCAAGCGTCAGCGCTCGCCTTATCAGCACTTATTGAAACCCAAGGCAGGCGGTATTGCATTCACCCTAGCGGCGATGGGTGATCAGTTTGAAAATATCATCGATGTGACCCTGAATTACCCCGGTATCGATGACGATGCGCCAGCGTTTAAACAGGTCTTGACCGGCCAACTTAAAGCCGTGCAAGTGGATGTGCAGGTGACGTCTGTAGAGCCTGAGCTGATCGGTGACTATTTTGAAGACAAAGCGTTTCGAGTGGCATTTCAGCAACGCCTCAATGAGCGTTGGCAGGCCAAAGATCAGCGTTTATCCGAATGGCAGTAAGGGGGACTTTGTCGACGCTAGTCCTGCGAAATAGGCTGCCGCTTGCTGCAATTGATCTTCATTAAACACGGCAATACCAGCCTGCCGAAGCAGGCTGGCAGTAACTCCCTCGCCAGCCATTAAACGCCCGCTGAAGCTGCCATCATACACCTCATTATTGCCATACGATGGGCTTCTTGCTTTCAGCACAGCAAGGCGGCATTGATTCGCCTGAGCCAATGCTAATGCGGCTCGCGCACCTCGCTCAAAAGCTGCTGTGACATCTGCACCGGTATTGGTGATCACTCGACCATCGACCTGCTGTTCAGCGGCCGCTCTCGGCACCCCAAGTCCGCCAGCAATTTCTGGGCACATGCTGACCAGCAACCCTTGTTCAAACCACTGTTGCAAAATAGGGTGTTGCAGCTGCTTAGCGGCGCCATCATAGCGGACCGGTTGGCCAAGCAAACAACTGCTAATGAGGATTTTCGGCATTCTGAGGCAGCATTAAAAAAGGCCCCGAAGGGCCTTTGGCTTTAATCTTTTTTGGCCACTAAGTAATTGACCAATTTGACGTATTCATCAATGAAGTTATCTGCGCCAGATAACCCACTTGGCTTCACCTTGTACTTGCCATTAACAATCACTGTTGGCGTTGAGCGAATACCATACTTCTTAGTTTGTTGCGCCATCCGCGCCACCATCGAATTGACTGGGAAGCTGTTGTAGGCAGAATCAAAATCTTTAGCGGCTACGCCAGCGGCAATGAAGGCATCACGCAAATCACCAACCGATGAGATTTGGCGATTCTCATAAAAGTGGCGCTTATAAATTTCTTCGCTCACCGGCTCAACCACTTTCAATGCTTGCGCCACAGCAAATCCACGGCTAACAATTTTGCCGGTTTCAGGGTAGCGCTTGCGGGTTGAACGGTCGACGTAGTAAAGGAAGTCAACGTGTGCTCGTTTTAGCTCAGTGCCCTTCAGGCCTTTTTCGAGCGCCGCAACAATGGGTTCGAATTTATAGCAGTGGCCACAGTAATAGCTGAAAAATTCAATTACTTCCGGCGCAGCAGTTGGTTGGCCTGGTAGCACTTCATAATGAGTGCCTTCTTCGTAGTCCGCCGCACATGCAGACAGCGGTAACGCCAGCAAGGCAAAAAGCGCAACGAGGTATTTGTTCATAGTTATTCCCATTTTTGCGAAATTAGGTACGGATAATTAGCCCCTGAGACTACCACAGCTAAGTCATCGGTCAACGCCATTAAATGTTTGGTAACAAACTCAGCGGTGGCTCTGCCAGTGCAGCGAGTTGCTCTTTCATTGCCAGCACTTGATCTTCCCAATAGCGCATGGTGTTAAACCAAGTGAATGAGCGTGGGAAAGCCGGATCACACCAGCGCTGGGTCAGCCACGCCATATAATGAATCATGCGTAAGCCACGCATTGGCTCTATCAGGGCAAATTGGCCATGATCGAAGGGCTGAAACATTTCATAGCCTTCAATCAATGCATCGAGCTGAGCCAGTTGCTGATCGCGAGGGCCACTCAAAAACATCCACAAGTCCTGTATCGCTGGGCCATTGCGGCTGTCATCCAAGTCGACAAAATTGACCACCTCGTCACGGATCAGAATATTGCCCAAATGGGCGTCTCCGTGGAGTCGCAGTTGCGGCAATGCGGCCAGCGATTGAACATGCGGCTCCACCGCTTGCGCCAGTTGCATCAACGTTGGGTAAAACGCCTGTCGCAGATGGTCTGGGATCTCGGCCTGCTCTGTTAGCACTGCCACGGCCTGCTTGAGCATGCTGCTATCGATACTTGGCCGATGCTGAAACAACTCATTGGCACCAACCTGATGGAGCCGACCCAATTGCTGGCCAATGCGCTCCAGGCCATCAAAATCGTCACCATCAAAAGTGCGGCCACCAACCGATGGAAACACAGTAAACCAATAGCCTTGCCAAGGCAGCAGGGTGTTGCCGTCAAACACCAACGGCGCAACGACCGGCACGTCGGCCGCGGCCAATTGCAGAGCAAACTGATGCTCTTCAACAATCTGTTGCTGTGACCAACGCCCAGGCCGGTAGAATTTCACCACGTAACGGCGGCCATCCTCAGCCAACAGCTGATAGACCCTGTTCTCATAACTGTTGAGTGCAAGCAGGCCAGATTGAGCATAGATGCCCACCGACTCAAGAGCATCTAAGATGGTATCTGGACTGAGGCCAGCAAAATCAAACGTTGCAGTTGTCACCTTAGCGCCCTTTAATGAAGCGGCTTTCTTGAACCACTCGGTTGCCCGCATCATCGATCAGGACAAATTCCAATTCGGTGATCGGCTTTTCCAACAGGTACGGATCAATCGCCAGCGACACTGGCACGCTGAACACTTCTCCCGGCTCCACGGTCACCACTTGCTCACCACTCCACTCAAGGCCTTCAATGCCCTGAACAGACAGCTGATAGTCGCGGACTTGCTGCGATTTATTAAGCACTTTGAGGGTGTAAACATTCTCCATCAAACCATATTCGTTCAGTCTCGAAAGCATATTGCGATCGCGGATCACATCGAGTTTAAGCGGGTCTCGGCCCACTGCAGTGGCAATTAGGGCGGTGATCATAATCACCAGCACCATGCCGTAGCCAAGCAACTTTGGTCGCATGATATTGGTTTTGCCACCGGCTAGTTGGCGCTCAGTGGTATAGCTAATCAGGCCTTTTTCATAACCCATTCGATCCATGGTTTGATCGCAGGCATCCACGCAAGCACCACAGTTAATGCACTCGTATTGCAAGCCGTTACGGATATCAATGCCGGTTGGACAAACCTGCACGCAGAGTACGCAATCAATACAATCGCCCAACCCCAGCTCTTTTGGATCTTTCTTACGAGGGCGAGGGCCACGGGCCTCACCACGGGCGGCATCGTAGCTGACGGTGAAGGTATCCTGATCGAACATCACCGACTGAAAACGCGCATAAGGACACATATGAAGACACACAGTTTCGCGCATCCAGCCTGCATTTCCGTATGTTGCAAGGGTGAAGAAGAAGGTCCAGAAATAGGGCCAAAAGGTCATGTCACCGGTGAAGAAACCAACAAACGAGGCGTGACTTCCCCAAAAATAGGCAACAAATGTCAGTGCGGTAAATAATGAGAAGCCGACCCAACACACATGCTTGGCGGTTTTGCGCCAAAGCTTGTTAAAGTCCCATGGCAATTCGTCAAGCCGCATGCGTTTGTTACGCGGCCCTTCGAGCTTTTCTTCAAACCAGATAAAAATAAAGGTCCACACGGTTTGTGGACACCAATAGCCACACCAAACTCGCCCTAAAAAGGTGGTAAAGAAAAACAGAGAAAAGGCAGCGATGATAAAGACAAATGCCAGCAACATCAGGTCTTGCGGCCAGATGGTTAGCCCGAATAAGTGAAATTGGCGATTGGCGAAATCCAAAAACACCGACTGGCGGCCGTCAATATGGATCCAAGGCAGCAGCATAAAGCTAACCATCATCACCCAGTTCATGCGATTACGAAGGCTTTGATAAACACCCTCGACGGCACGCACATAAATGCGGTGGCGCGGCCTGTGCTTTTCGTGCTTGGTACTGCGGCGACCGCTTACTTTGACTTTTTTATCCTTGCTATGAATTTGTTTTACCGGAATTTTCTGCTCTGAATTTGACTCAGACATCATCTCGTCCTGATTCTGGCTTGGCTTGCTGGTCAGGGAACCGCAAGATCATCATAATAGTTATGTAGAGAACGCTACGGGGTTGCCGCAATGGCCGATTATATTCGCATTCGCTGAAATACCCCATGCATGGATCAAGTGAAACATGAAAAAAGTTATGCTGTGGATGTTGGCTATCATACTACTGATGCTAGCAGCTAAGAATGATCAAGTACTGAAAACCATTGGCGACAAACCACAACAATGGTTCGCTGTGATTAAAGCGCATATCGCTGGGGTAGCGGACTACCAGCAGCAGCACTTTATTGACGCGCTGGAAGAACATCGCTTGCCGCTATCGCCTCGCGAACGCAACTATATCAACAATATCAGTAAAAGCAGTGGCGATTTACTGATGTTCATGAATCGACATTGTGACCAACAAGGAGGTCACTTGGTACTTGAAGATCAACACCTCACCACAGTGTGCAAAACCGCTCAGCAACTCGTTTTATTGGATGAATAAAATGGCAATGACTCAACACAAAATCGAAGAATTTATTGATCTGCTTGGCCAACACTGGCTGAAAAACCAAGATAAGAGCCTGACGCAGCTACTGCAACGTCTGGCCGATGACGCAGGCTGCGAACAGCCACTGAGCGAAATCAGTGACGACACCTTGTTTTATCAGCTCAAGATGGGCGAAACCAGCAAAGACGAGATGATTCCTGGTATTGCCAAAGACTGCGAGGAAGATTTCAAAACCGCATTGCTCAGAGCGCGCGGCGTGATCGACTAAAAAATAAACGGAAGATCGGTTTATTGAAAAAGTTTCTGGCATTTAACGCAGAAACTATTGTATACAATATCCATCCGCACAAGGCGGGCAACAAACTGCAAACTACCGAATGACATGATCTGCATAAGCAGACGCGCAACAGCGGGGATACACCCGCTCAGCAGTTTTAAATAGGCTCTTTCAAGGGCCTATTTTTTTGCCTTAAAATTGATAAAACTCGGCCTCCGGCAGCAAAAAAACGGCGTCCACCAGTATTCTTTGACTACCAAACAATTCCAAAATCACAACAAGCCACTGATTAATAATGAATTATCAATATAAAACAAAATAAACAACACCTCTTAATAAAAATTTAACGTGATATACATCACAAAAAACTTGACTGAATTTGTGACTTCAATCACAATTCAACGCAACTTGATGGCCATTACCGGCGATCACCAAACTTGAAAACGTTGAGTTTCAACTTAAATAATTATTGCTGAGGTTAATTATGAAAACTGTTACTGCTGTTGCCGCTACTGTCGCTTTGTTCGCTGCTCCTACTTTCGCTTCTCCTTCTTTGAAGTTCGTTGCTGCTAACGATAAAGTTGAAACTCAAGTTTGTATGACTGCTGCTCAACAAGGTATTCAAGCCGCTGATGAAGTTGCCAAAGCAAACGGCATGAACAAATACCAGACTCGTACTTTGGTCTGTAACGGTCGTCCTATCACTGCTTTCTCACGCAAATATCAGAAGCAAGCAGAAACTGCCAAAGCCGAGTCTTAATTACAGTCGACTGTAAAAGAATACTCGCTCAGCTTAATGCCAGCCCTCCGGCTGGCATTAGCTCGGCACTCACACCTTCCAATTGCGCCATTCCCCGATAGTTTTTCCCGAATCAATACAACATCTTTCGCCTGCTGTACGCCAGTTTGATTTGACTGCTATAAATCACCTGAATGCTGACTTAAAATTGTTTTGAATCTTAAAACGATACCTTCAAAACAAGCTCAACATTCATGCAGCAATTAAGCAAGCTCCACCAACTCTGGCAGCTCCTCGTAGGGCTCGGCATTATTCTGTTCGTGCTATGGCTCGGCAATACCATCAGCAACATGACCGGAGACTACATCCCCGGCTCGATTATTGGCATGGTCTTGCTCGCCACCAGCCTGCAACTCCGAGTGATCCGTTTGACTTGGGTCGAAGGCGCCGCCAATCAATTTATTCGTTGGATGTCGCTATTATTTGTGCCGATTGGCGTCGGTTTAGTTGAGCAATTAGATGTACTCAGCAGTGCGCTGCTGGCCATTATTATCACCTGCATCTTCGCAACTTTGGCGTTGCTCGCCTTGGTTGGCTGGGGTGTTCAGTTAAGTTACAGATCATCCGAGCGGCAATCGTCATGAACTGGGTCTATCTGCCGCTAACCATTGCTGTTTATTGGCTGGCGTTACAACTCTATCGCCAAATCAAAACCCCGCTACTCAATCCGGTGCTGGTTTCTATCGGCACGTTAGTTGTCTTGTTGTTACTGGCAGACATAGAGTACGCCGCTTACGACCAGTACAGCCATATTCTTACCGACCTATTACAGCCGGCCGTGGTTGCATTAGGTGTGCCGCTGTATTTGCAAATACATACGATCAAGCGCGAGTTACCGAAGATATTAGTCGCCGTGCTCATTGCGGTGATTATTGCCGTCGCGTCAACCACCGCCATTGCCGTAGCTCTTGGCGCCAGCGCCGATATCGCCGCATCGTTAGCACCAAAGTCAGTCACCACTCCCATTGCCGTGTTAATTTCAGAGCAAATCGCCGGACACCCGTCGATCACTGCCATTGCCGTGATCGTTACCGGCTTGGTGGGCTCGGTGATCGGTATTCCATGGCTGAAAGCGCTACAAATCAACCATCCCAAAGCACAAGGCATTGCCATGGGCTCGGCCTGTCATGCACTAGGCACCGCCCGCATTGTGGAGTTAGGTGAAGAGCAAGGCGCCTATTCCGCGCTATCGCTGGTGTTTAGCGCGGTGTTCAGCGCCATGCTTTGCCCGCTACTGGTACCGCAAATCGTCGCATTGATGGTTTAAAGCCCGATTTCCACAACGCCAATAGGCAAAGGCTGAATCAGCTCTACAGCCAAAAGGAGTTCAAAACAAAGCGTGTTTTCGAAGTTGGTCGCGGCAAGCGAGTGAAGTCGTCATTTTTTTGCGTCAGTGGCTAGGAAAGTTCAAGGCAAATATTTGAAGCAATACCGGCTATGGTTTTCTGGCAGTTTTTTGCTTGAGTGAGCTGGGGGTTTTGAGGCAAAGGCGTGAAGGAATACGAAGAGTATTTCGAGCGGCTTTAACGACAAAAGCACAGCTCAATCAGGCAAAAAAAAGCCCAACACAAGGTTGGGCAACATACTACAAACTACCGACAGTCAGGTCACTGAGAAACTTCTACAATCCGTTTCATGTCGGTCATGTACCCGCGTAGGGTCTTACCGACAATCTCGATAGGGTGGTTGCGAGTGGCTTCGTGTACTTCGGCCAAACGCATGTTGTCCACACTATTGCTCTCAAATTCAATTCCTTTACCGATAACTTCTGTGGTCAGTTTAGGCATGAGTTTTTCGCGCAGCAGCGGTACGGCAGCGTGTGAGAACAGGTAGTTGCCGTATTCGGCAGTATCTGAAATCACCACGTTCATTTCGTACAGTTTGCGGCGAGCAATGGTGTTTGCAATCAATGGGGTCTCGTGGAGCGACTCATAGTAAGCCGACTCTTCGATGATGCCAGCGTCGACCATGGTTTCGAAGGCCAGCTCTACGCCTGCTTTGATCATTGCTACCAGCAGAATGCCTTTGTCGAAGAACTCTTGCTCATCGATTTCAACATCACATTCTGGTGCTTTTTCAAAGCTGGTTTCAGCTGTTTCTTCGCGCCACTTCAACAAGTTCGCATCATCGTTTGCCCAGTCTTCCATCATGGTGCCAGAGAATTCACCGGCAATAATGTCATCCATGTGTTTTTGGAATAATGGAGCGAGTAATTCCTTCAACTCTTCAGCCAAATCATAGGCTTTGATTTTGGCTGGGTTGCTCAGGCGGTCCATCATCAAGCTGATGCCACCAATCTTGAGCGCTTCAGTCACAGTTTCCCAACCGTACTGAATCAATTTTGCGGCGTACGCTGGGTCCATGCCATCGGCAACCATTTTCTCGTGACCGAGAATAGCGCCAGTTTGCAGCATGCCACACAGAATGGTTTGTTCGCCCATCAGGTCAGATTTTACTTCTGCCACGAATGAAGACGACAATACGCCAGCACGGTCACCACCAGTTGCAGATGCCCAAGCTTTGGCTATGTCGTAGCCAATGCCTTGTGGGTCATTTTCTGGGTGAACCGCAATCAAAGTAGGTACACCGAAGCCACGCTTGTATTCTTCACGTACTTCAGAGCCTGGGCATTTCGGAGCAACCATCACAACAGTGAGGTCTTCACGAATTTGCATGCCTTCTTCAACGATGTTGAAACCGTGGGAATAACCCAGAGTTGCGCCTTGCTTCATCAACGGCATAACCGTTTCAACAACATTGGTGTGTTGCTTATCTGGCGTCAAGTTGCACACCAGATCCGCAGTTGGGATTAGTTCTTGATAAGTGCCAACGGTAAAACCGTTGTCAGTGGCTTGTTGCCACGAGGCGCGCTTTTCTTTGATCGCAGCTTCACGCAGGGCGTAGCTAACATCCAGACCAGAGTCACGCATGTTCAAACCTTGGTTCAGGCCTTGGGCGCCACAACCAACGATTACGACTTTCTTTCCTTTGAGGACGTTGCAGCCATCTGCAAATTCGTCACGTTTCATGAAGCGACACACGCCAAGCTGAGCGAGTTGTTGTCTCAGGTTTAGGGTGTTGAAGTAGTTCGCCATGGTAATAGATTCCTCAATTTCGACGAGGCCATTCTAGAGATCTGGGATGATTTCGTAAAATGACATATTTTCAAGACTATGTTTCAATATATGAAATGATTCATTTAGGAGCATGGGTTTGGACATCCGTTCTTTAAGAATGTTCTGCCACTTGGCAACGAGCTTACATTTCGGTCAAACCAGCAGCGCCATGCACGTCAGCGCGCCTACTTTAAGCCGAACCATTCAACGATTGGAAGAAGAAGTAGGGGATGCGTTGTTTAGTCGTGACAACCGTCGTGTTGAGCTCACCGATGCTGGTCAAAAATTCCTCTTATTTGCCCAACGGGTGCTGCTCGACTGGCAAGATCTCGAACAGCAATTATCAGCCGATCATCAAGCCCTTAGTGGTCAAATTCATATCTATTGTTCGGTCACTGCGAGCTATTCATTCTTATATGATTTGCTCAATGACTTTCGTCATCAGCATCCGGGGGTAGATATCAAATTGAGTACCGGTGATCCCGCTGATGCGCTGGATTGGGTAAAAGAAGGCAATGCCGACATCTCAATTACCGCCAAGCCCGACAAATTATCGAGCAGCCTAGTATTCCAAAAGCTCGGCGATGCACCGCTGCAGATGGTCGGCCCC
Organism: Neiella litorisoli; assembly: GCF_014773395.1. Taxonomy (GTDB): domain Bacteria; phylum Pseudomonadota; class Gammaproteobacteria; order Enterobacterales; family Neiellaceae; genus Neiella; species Neiella litorisoli. Next base: position 293,266 of record NZ_JACXAF010000001.1, read on the forward strand.
GTGGTGCCATGTCAAGTCAGTCAGCAAATCGCCACGGATGACATCGACTGGGCGCAATTGCCCTACATTCTTCCTGAGCGCGGTTTAGCCCGCACTCGGCTCGACAAATGGTGTAAGAATCTTGGCTTTAAGCCCAAAGTGCATGCCGAGGTATCCGGCCATGAAGCCATTGTCTCTATGGTCGCTCTCGGCTTGGGCGTTGGGCCGGTGCCGCAACCGGTGCTGAAAAACAGCCCATTGCGGAGCAATATCCGAGTTCTGCAGCTACCTCAGTCATTTGGCTCGTTTGAAGTGGGGCTGTGCAGTAGCAAACGCGGGCTGCAAGATCCAAAAGTTGCAGCATTCTGGGCATTAGCTAAAACATCTTCATAACGTTCGCGCTAGCAGCAGGCTCAGGCCTGCTGAAGCAACCAATCGGCAGTTTGATCCACCGCAAAAATTTACAAATACCAATCGTTATCATTGGCAACATCTGACGCATTCATTGATCACAATCATAGAAACGCGCATATAAACAACAATCGTTCTTATTTACATTTAATTAAAACCGTCTCATAATCTTCGCCATAACGATCGCAATTTATGCGACGAACGACACACTTTTGCCTAATGAGATATGGAGATTCGCCCATGCGTTTCACAATCAAGCCGGTCGCAATCGCGTTGACTGCAGCTTTGTCTGCAACCGCTATTGCTGCAGACAAAGAACCTTCCGTTGCAGAATTAATGGAAATGATCAAAGCCCAGCAGGCGATGATCGACAAGCAAAACCAGTTGATTGACCAACTGTCGCAAAAAGTAGAGAAAGTTGAAGAAGAAACCGTTGCCAATACCCAAGCGGTAGAAGCTACCGTGGAAGCCATTGAAACAGCATCAACCGGCGAAGGTACTGCATGGGATCGCCTGAGCTTCGGTGGTTACGGTGAGCTGCACTATAACAACCTAGACGGCTCTGGCGGCGCTAGCGACAAGAAAGAAATCGACTTCCACCGCTTCGTGATGTTCACCGGTTATGAGTTTACCGACAACCTGCGTTTCTTCTCTGAGCTCGAACTAGAGCACTCGCTATCTGGCGACGATAAGCCAGGTGAAGTCGAGCTGGAACAAGCCTATATCGAATATGATTTTAACGACAACTACTCCGGTAAAGTCGGTTTGTTCCTGCTGCCAGTTGGTTTCCTCAATGAAACTCACGAGCCTCCAACCTTCTATGGTGTCGAGCGTAACAACGTTGAAAAGAACATTATTCCTACCACATGGTGGGAAGCGGGTACCGGCGTATTGGGTAAATACGACAACGGCGTCAGCTGGGGTGCTTATGTTCACTCTGGTCTGAAAACCAGCGCTGACAAGAGCTACAAAATCCGTAATGGTCGCCAAAAAGTGGCCGAGGCGGCAGCAGACGATTTAGCCTACACCGCTAATGTTAAGTACACCGGTGTTCCAGGCTTGGAATTGGGCGCAACCGTGCAATATCAAGGCGACATCACTCAAAGTGAAGATCCAGATGCAGGCAGCGCCACCCTGGTTGAATTCCACGGTGCTTACCAATACGAGCAATTCGGCCTGCGTACCCTGTTCGCAATCTGGGATTTGGATGGTTCAGGACCAAAAGCAATCGGCGCCGATGAGCAGTATGGTTTCTATGTTGAGCCAAGCTGGCGCATTAACGAGTCATTCGGCGTGTTTGCTCGCTTCAGCGAATGGGATAACCAAGCTGGCGATGACAACAGCGATAGCGAATACAGCCAATATGACTTTGGTGTCAATTGGTGGCTGCACCCGCAGGTCGTGCTGAAAGCTGATTACCAGATTCAGGACAACGACAATGGTAAAGAGCAAGAAGGCGTGAACTTGGGCATGGGTTACCACTTCTAAGCCAAGACGTTTAAACCACTATGAAAGCAATCATTACGCTGATATTCCTATTCACTCTGGCCTCGCCTTTGGCGCTGGCTAAGGGTGAGTACATGACGCAATCGGCGTTTTTGACCCAAGCCTTTGGCGAGTCGGTTCCGACTCGCCAAACCCTCTGGCTACGCGGCGACCTGAAAAAAGAGGTTACCGATCTGCTGGGCCACGCCTACGGCAAGATCCGCCTGCATTACTGGCAACAAGGCTCCACCACCAGCTGGATCCTGGAGCAAATCGGCAAAGAGCGGCCCATTACTGCCGGCTTTGTGGTCGATCAACAGCGTATCGTCCAAGCTCATGTCTTGGTATTCCGAGAATCGCGTGGCTGGGAAATCAAACGCTCCGCCTTTACCCAACAATTTGAATTTACTGAACTGACCGATGATAATCGACTGTCAAAACACATTGACGGCATTACTGGCGCCACACTCTCTGTTAACGCGATGAATCGCATGGCAAAGTTAGCGCTTAGACTCGATCAAGAGGTTCAGCTCACCCTTGCGCATCACCAAACTAACTAACCGAGTTTTGCTCAACTGGCATCGTCAGGTCGGATTATTTGTCGCCATTTTGGCCCTTAACCTGAGTATTACTGGGGTACTGCTGCAACATACCGAGTTGTTCAAACTCGACCGCACCTACCTGACGTCGTCTTGGTTGCTCGATTGGTACAACTACCCTGAACCCAAGGTCAGCCTGATTCAGCTCGAGCAGCAAGCTGTCATACAGGTTGATGATCAGATCCTCCTTGGCGAAACGGTCGTCGGTAGCAGCGATGGGCCATTGTGGGGCGCTGCAGCAACCGACGACTTCATTCTTATTGGCAGCGGCTATGGGTTGATTTGGCTGACTCATGAGGGTGAAGTCATCGACCAGATGCCCAGCCCGATTGCTGAGCCCAAAGCGACGCTGGCCCGCACCGGAGATCAATTTCAAATCGGCACCGATAACGACTGGCTAATCGCCGATCCGGAGTTAGCCGACTGGCAACCTGGACAGGCGCCGGAACAACCGCCGCTAAGCGTTGAGGCCAGTAGTTTTCGCCATGTTGATTTACCAGCAGCGCTGAGTGTTGGCGTTAGCTTAGAGCGACTGCTGCTAGACCTTCACAGCGGCCGGTTGTTTGGTTCGATTGGTGTGTTGCTGATGGATTTAGCATCCATCGGTCTGGTTCTTTTAGCCATCTCCGGCTGCTGGCTGTGGCTACGCCGCCGCTAATTAGCCAGCAACCATTTTGATATCGCCCTCTCATTGTTGATGTTGCCACGCCCTTAAACAGTGAGATGGTTTTGATTTCTGCTGCCTTATCGCAGCAGTCCCCGCGTCGCTGACTAATCTGAATGCAGGTATGTTTCGGAGTTAGCTGTCGATGTTATCCCCATCCAGTAGCGAAGCGGTGATCCGCCGCCTCTATCAGATCACTCAAGACTATGAGCGCGGCTTTGAGCATCAGATCACCGAACTGATCCGCATGGGACTGACACGCTTCAAGCTCGATATCGGCATTTTGTCGCACGTCGTTGGTGAACTCTATACCGTCGATTACTGTGTCGTGCCAGATGGCATCGAGCTGAAAAAAGGCGATGAGTTTGATTTTAAATCCACCTACTGTGCCATTACCTGCAAGGCCAAAGGCCCAGTAGCCATTGAAAACATGGGCCAAGATGACCGCTATGCGAGCCACCCAGCGTACCAAGCATTCGGTCTTGAATCGTACATCGGCATTCCCATTCGTTTTGATGGTCAGGTCTATGGCACGCTGAATTTCTCCAGTGCCATTCCCTACACCAGACAGTTCGAGGAAATTGATATTGATGCGTTGCAACTAATGGCTTCGTGGATCGAAGTGGAGTTGATTCGGCGCAAACAAGAGCAGCAGCTAGAAGCACTGAACCAAAAGCTCAAGTTCCAAGCTTACTACGATAGCCTGACCAATATTCCCAACCGTCGTGGCATGTTTAAACACATGATGAAAGAGCTGAATCGCGCAAGTCGAAACCAAAGCCAAGGCTCGTTGTCCTTGGTTGATATCGATTTTTTCAAACGCGTCAACGACACCTATGGCCACTCCGTTGGCGATCAGGTTTTGCAGCAAGTGGCCCAAACCATCTCTGAAGCCCTGCGTGAATATGATTATGTTGCGCGGTTGGGTGGCGAAGAATTTGTTCTTTGGTTTCCTGACACCAACGAGGCCGACAACCTTGAAGTGTGCCGTCGTATCATGGCCAGTATTAAGCGGATTGAAAGGCTGCCCGAACCACTAACCGTGTCGATTGGTAGCTGCCAGCTTGACTGCAAAAACTGCAATAAAATCGATGCCGCTGATACCTTGGCGGATCTGCTGGAAAAAGCCGACAAAGCACTGTACCAAGCCAAAGCGGATGGGCGAAATCGCTTGGTTCGCTATGAGGACATAATTGACGTAAAAAAAGAGGGTTAATTTGGCTGCCCGCGCTGGATACCGTTCGTCCTGAACATCGCCGCTCCTGCGCATCCATGCGCCCGCGGCATACCGTTCGTCCTGAACATAAAAAAGGCCAGCACTATCTGGGTGCTGGCCTACCACTACTAAATGGTGGGGGTTAGTAGAAATTGTAACCGACGCGAATACCGTAATAGCGCGGTGTGTTGTAGGTTCCTTGGTTGTAACCTTGGTCAGCATTGCTCCAGTGCTGGACAGATTCGTCCGTGGCATTCTGAATAAATGCTTCGGCATACCAGATTTCCTCTGGCGCGTTGTAACGCAGGTTGGCGTTGATCAGTAAGTAGGAATCACGTTTGTCATCACTGTAATGAATGTCTTCATCAGCAATCGCAAAGTCCATGTCATCGGTGTGTTTGTCCACGTTCCATACGGTTAGATAGGCCTCGTCTTCCCAGTGGAAATTCAGCCAAGGGATAATGGCGCCGTACTCCCCTAAATCGAAGTAATGATCGATATTGAGGTTCAAGGTGTACTTCGGCGTCATGGCTAGCTCATTGCCCTTGAGGTTGGTTTTCAGCGCCTCATTTTCTGGGTCAACCGACTCGTCATAGCCAATGCCAAACAGGTAACGCGGATCGTAATCCCACTTGGTGTGCCAATCGTCAACAATTTCAGTATCAGTCCAAGTGGCGTAACCGGAGATCTTGCCGTTTTCCCAAGCTTCCCACTGGAATTCCAGTTCAATACCCTGAATTTCAGAGCTCGGAACATTCTGGGTGTAATAAGCCACGACCGGCTGCTCGCGCCATTCCAATACCGGGTTACCTTCGTCATCAAAGACCGGCATACCATCATCGTCATAAACCGGTTGTTGCTGATTGCGATACCCCACCGTACCGACCGACGAGTACTGCATATTGTCGTAATCTTGGAAGAAGTAAGTGGCCTGCAGGTGAAGCTTGTTGTCGAGCAATTTCGACTTGGCTCCAATTTCATAGGTGGTCACTTCCTCGGGATCGAACTTGGTGGCAATCCGATGATATTCACCGGTCAAATCATCGGTCCAATCAAACACGTCACCAATACCACCGGCTTTAAAGCCAGTCGCAATGGAACCATAAATCATGGTGTTGTCACTCAAGTCATAATCCAAGCCGATGCGATAATCATGATTATCCCAAGATCCCTTGTTGGAGTTGTCCGTACCAGGCTCGTAGAGCGATTCATCTTCGTAGTAATTGGCAGGCAATTCATTGAGCAGATCGCGAGCCCACCAACCAACGGCACAACCGTTGTCGTTCGAACAAGTCATGTTGTTGCCACCTTTGTCCTCTTTCTCTTCATCGCTGTAGCGATACCCGAGGGTCAGGTGCAATCTATCGGTGATGTCGTAAGTGCCTTGAGCAAACAGAGCGTAGGAATCGGAACTGCGATCAGGTTGCAGCCAGAAGGTTTTGTCGTTGATGGAGTTGTCATAATAGCCACGCGTGGTGGTTTTCTCGTGGAACAGGTTGGCCCCGACAATCCAGCTAAATGGCGACGTCGCTTGCGACTGCAATTGCATTTCGTGGAAGTAAGAGCGTGACGCCGTACCCGGCAAGAAGAACATGGCACCATCCCAGACGTCATAGCTGTTCTCGATATCTTGAGCGAGCTCTCGACGTTGGTTTTCCCAGCCAAAGTTATAAACAAACGCCAGATCTTTGTTGATGTCGTAATTGATATTGCCGCGCAGCATGTGCATATCGACAATCAACTTACCCGGCACGTTAACGATTGCGGTGTAATTGTTGTTGTGCGGAGAGAAGGTGGTGCAATCAGAGACGCCGTTCACTTCACCGTTGTCGTCATAAGTTGGACGACCTTTCATCTTTTCACAGTTCGCCGTTTCTTTTTGGCCCGCCCCTTTGTTCTTGTAGTACTGATAAGTCAGATTAACGGCCAAGTCGTTATTAGGCTCCCATAAACTCGACAAACGGTAAGCAAATTCATCAATATTGCCGTAGCTGTCGCTTTCATCGGCTTTGGTCAATTCACGGATCTGATCACCGCCGCCAGCCCAATCAATCCACCAGTTGTTCTTTTGCGTGTTGGTGATTGCGTCGGCGGGATCAATCGGCGCAGCATTGATCACCTCATCAGACAAATAGCGCTGATCATATTGGTTTGGATCGTAGTAAACGTCCATGTAGGAATCGCGCTCATGCACTTTACCGGCGGCGCGAATGGCGAAGGTATCGCTAATGGGAATATTGATCATGCCGTGCAGCTCTTTGGCATCCCAGCGCCCCAATTCCAAATTAATGTTGCCTTCAACGCCGGCAAAATCCGGCTTATTGGTAATGATGTTGATACTACCGACTGTTGAGTTACGACCAAATAAAGTGCCTTGGGGGCCACGTAAGACCTCTACTCGCTCGTTATCAAACATCAGCGACAAAGCGCCTTGGGTACGCGGCGAGTAAACACCATCCAAATGAATACCAACCGATGGGTCGCCCAGCTCGGTGACATTGGTAGAGCGCACACCGCGCATTGAAATCACCGGAGCCTGCTGGCTACCTTCCATGCTAATCGCCAAGTTGGGCACCAGGTTGGCAATATCTTTAACGTTCTTGATGCCTTGGCGATCCATTGCCTCTTGGGTAAAAGCGCTGACCGCAACGGGTGTGTCCATCAGGTTAGTGACGCGCTTGGTCGCCGTGATTTCAATGACTTCAATGCCGGATTTGGCTTGCTCTGCGTCGTCATTTGCAACGGCTGGGACAGACACAGCAAGACATGCCAGAGAAACGGCTGCTGCAATGGGGTGCAGCGCGGATTTGTGTGCTTTCATTTGCTCTACCTTGTGATTATTATTCAATGATAACGTTTTCATTTTGTTATCGACTTGTTGTTAGCAAGTTCAATAGTTGAGCAATCAGCGAGCAGCCTCAATTGACTTGAGATAAGTGGACGATTTACTGCGTTCAGTGACAACGAGGGGAACGTTCCCCCCGTTTTATGTGATCGGTATCATTGCCTCGGCATTGGGTTGTTTGCAGTGAAAATCGCCAACCAATACAAAGGGGCATTCCAGTTAATAGTGTTTTCTTTACTGCACCAAGCGCGTGATGCGGTTCCTGCTGGCGCATAGGCCCGTGCTGGCGGCTTAGACAGATCGGTCATCGGCTCACCGACACAAGAGGACGGGTCATTCATCGGGCCACCACTGAGCCAACCGGCAGGATAAGGGATGCCGCGCAATAATTGTGTCCAAGCGTGGCCATCCAGGGTATCCATCTCGGCGTTAGAGCCATAGCCGGTGACAAACGACAGGTTCAGCGCATTATTACCCAGCAGATAATCCCAGCCACGATACACGCCCTGCAAGTACTTGCGCTCGCCGCTGATTGCATAGGCATAGGCCAATACAATCATGTTGTTGGCGACCATCGAATTGGAACCCCATTCCCACTTCGCTTCGGTATCGTAAATCACTGGGTTGTAGGGTGTTGGAAAACCACTATTGGCGATGGTCTGCAAACTGGTTTCGGCCGACACAATCAAACTTTCAAATGCTTTTTCGCGGTCGGCTTGTGACAAGCCAAGCTCCTTCCAGTTGGCGATAATGGATAGGGTTCCAGTTCCTTGAGTCTTTTGCCAATCCATCGAGCCGCGCCAGTTAAAGGTCAAAAAGTGAGGCGATTGTTTCAGCTCGGCAACAAACCCTGCGAAGTGCTTCGACTGTAGCCGCTTGGCAGTGATGGTCATTTCAGCCAATGCCGCATAGCGGTCATCACTGACATCCTCGTCGGGATAATCGCCGCCACCGGGTGAATCCTTGGTTGCCGCGGTATACAGGACTTGTGGTAACTGTTCTGCCCGCTGCCAAGCGAGCTGCGCCAATTGCCACTGCTGGCTTGAGAATGCCGGATCAAACGGCGCCATGACTCGCGCTTGTTGCGCCGCAACGCGGGCAACGGCATAGGTGGCAGCAGTAGAAGGAGGTTGAGCATAGCGCTCCATGGCGTTTTCATGCGCCACACTCAGCGGGTACACACTCCATTGTTGATTGGTGACCTTATGCGAGGCCAATTGCTCCGGCGGCATTAAGCCGTTGAAATACTGCGAGCCAAAGCGCACCTCATCAAGCACATCAGGGACACCATTGCCGCGTTCAGGAATTGCATACTGGTTATCTTGATGCTGCTGCGGCATCAACTCATAAGCGTTTAATAGGGTCCAAGCGGAAATTGCATGATTGACGGGGTAAATACCAAAATCACCGGCATCGGCCCATGAACCTTGGACATTAAGCATGACATCGTCGCCACACCAATCATCAAAACAGCTAATCTGCCGATCTGCGGTATGCAGCGCCCCTCGCCAGTGGCGCGGATCAGCCAGCAGAGTTTTATCCAGTTCAGCTCCCATGCGGTGGAAATAGAAGTAGTGGAACGAATCGCTAGGCAATTGCTGATAAAGATCATCGGCAATACGAAAACCATAGCTTGGTGAGCCATCGCACTTGATCACGTAACGGCCGGGCTTGGTGACCGAGCTAAAGTCGATGTGATGAACCGACACCCCAGAGGCATGATCATGGCCGCGCGGCACGGTCATGCCATCTGCCACATATTGTTCACTGTCTAGGTTGTAAAGACGCCATCCTAGGGGCGTTTTGCTGGCCGATCGCAAGGTTGCAATTTTATCGCCATGAACGGGGTAACCAAGCTGATTAATGCTAATGATGCGGGACTCAAAGTTGGCGGTGGCAAACCAAGGACATGCCCACAGGGCAAGTAATAGTAGTGCTGTTTTTTTCATTATTGTTAGGCTTTCGGGCAACAGGTGTTGCTCGATCCTGAGTAACAACGACGGCAACTACCAGAAAATTCAGATAAGCCGTTGCGAACGAACGATTAAGCGTTTCATGCAAAATCACTGACGACATTTTTGTAGCTGCGGCTGACTTTCAAGCAGGTACCATCAATCAATGAAATGTAGCGTTCGCCATTGGTGTGCGGGGTCACTTTGCAAATCCGTTGGACGTTAACAATGGTTGAGCGATGAATACGCTTAAATACATGCGGATTGAGCTGCTCTAACAGGGCTTTCATTGAGCTTCGCATAATGTGCGTATCGCCATTGCTGTGAACACACATGTAGTCGCCTGCGGCATCAATCCAATCAATGTCATCGCAAGGCAATAACACTGTATCGCGGCCAGCGTCCTTAATCGTCAGATTACTTGGGTAGCGGCAGAGTTGTTCGCCTTGCTCCAAATCACTGTCTAATTCAAAAATGGAGCGCCCCGTGTACTGACATAGGGCTTGCAATAGTTGCTGTTTGTGGCGCTGCGAGTCGCGCTGCTGCTGGCGGCTGTGCAAATGACTGACAGCCTGCTGCAATCGTTCGGTGCACACAGGCTTGAGTAAATAATCGATGGCATGAAGGGCGAATGCGTCGATAGCAAACTGGTTAAATGCGGTAACAAAAACGACCATGGGCATGAGCTCAGCATGGACCATTTGGATCATGTCGATGCCACTGAGCTCAGGCATTTCGATGTCTAGAAAAACCGCATCTGGCCTCAGCTTATGAATCGCGTTTAAGCCGTCATAACCGTTCCCGCATTGGGCAATCACGTCAATCTCTGGAAAAGCACGCAAGCGATACTCCAACCCTTGCAACGCTAATGGTTCATCATCAATTAAGATCACTCGCAATGACTTCATGCGACCACCTTGCTATGTCCATACTGCAGCGGAATACACAGCCTAACCTGAGCTCCGCCTTGGGGTAGGTTGCTCAGATCAATTGAACCTCGGTTGCCAAATAGAGTGTCGAGGCGGCTAGCAATATTCTGCAGCCCAATACCACCGCTAATATTGACTTCGCCATTAGCGCCTTCAGCGATGCCAGGGCCATCATCAACCACGGTAATGACTAATGAATCGCTCTCGGCTTTCGCTGCGATAGCAATTTTGCCGCCATCAATAGATGGACTAATCACGTATTTGATGACGTTTTCGACCAACGGCTGCAACAACATGCTCGGCACCAACGCTTGTGCCACCTCAGGTTCAATTTGAAATTCGACCGCCAACCGATCACCAAAACGAGTTTGCTCAATGCTCAGGTAGTTCTGCATCGCCTCGACTTCCATTTGCAGTGGGATCAGTGCCAGCGGGTCAATATCGAGGGAATAGCGCAAAAACTTCGCCAATTGATCGAGCATAGTCGCCGCCGACTTGTTCTGCTCTAGGTGGACCAAGGTGGAAATGGAGTTCAGGGCATTGAACATAAAGTGTGGACTGAGCTGATAGTGCAGCATTCTAATTTGCGCTTCTTTGGCCTGCGCCATCGCCTCATAAGTCCGGCGATTTTCGCGCTGCAGCAACAGGTAATACTTGATGCCAAAATAGCTGCCAGTCCAAGCCAGTAAAATACCAACCGAAGCCAACTGCCATGTACCAAAGTCATACCAGCTAATGTAAAAGCCGGGTTGCCCCTGCAATGCCAGCAAGCTGATCCATTTCATGTAAGTCCAAAATGACGAGCCAATGACAATGCCGCCAATACCCAGCGAAAACCGCCACAGCAAGTGAAACGACCAGCTGCGCAGGTATATCGCTCGCAAGCCAAAGGAAACGGCGATGCCGGTGACAACATCGACCAACAGATGCAGTAAGTCAGTTCGCAGCGGATCGGCATTCGGCAGCTTGATCGCCACTTCAATGACCACGGCATAGGCCAACCAACCACTCGCTTGCATGAGCCAAAACAGCCGAGACGGCCTGTGCAATGTGCCAGAGAGAAAGTTACCCAAGAAATTCTGCCTTACGGTCAAACACCAACAAGTTTCGACATCTATAACAAAATGGCTAAGGCAGTAACAACAGCGTAAGCAAAGATGAGATGAGGAGTGCAAATTTAGCGACAAGTTGTCGCTCAAGCGCAGTCAGGCCAAGCGATTTACACAGCAAAAAATCTGCGCGATTCGTAATCTTATTGGCGATTTGGCCCGTAGGAACAAAGGCACTAATAAATCCGGTCGCGGCGACAACAATAGGATGAGTATGAGCGCAGACCGAACCAAATTGGCAGGCTGATTAGTCACTTGGCAGGATAACGCCAGAGCTGAAAAGCCGCAGTGCCACTTGCAAAAGGCCCAGCTGGGCGCCCCGAGACGTCGGGGAAACTTATCGATTAACCAAGCCCACTAAACCAGTGGGCTTGTCTTACTCTAGAACCAACTGATCCGCTACGTCATTCGCGGCTTGAGCGGCAGATCGCGATAGCGTTTGCCGGTGGCAGCGAAGATGGCGTTGGCCAATGCCGGAGCAAACGGCCCGACACCAGGCTCGCCCAGCCCTGTCGGCTCATGGTCGGAATCGATAAAGTGAACCCTAACTTGCGGCATATCGGGGATCCGCATAACCGGATAATCGTGATAGTTCGAGTTAGTGACCGCGCCATCCTTGAAGTGAATTTCGGTATGCAATGCCAAGCCCATGCCCATGACGACTGCCCCTTCCATTTGAGCAGTGGCGCCATCTTTGTTGACCACCTGGCCGCAATCGACCGCACAATCGACACTGAGCACCTCAATATCGCTGCCATCCACTTTGACATGGACAGCCATCGCCACATAGCTCTGGAAGCTGTAATGCACCGCAATCCCCATCCCTTCACCAGCTGGCAATTGGCGGCCAAAGCCAGACTTTTCCGCAGCTAAGGCCAAGGCCGCTTTGGAGCGGGCGACTTGCTCAGCCTGCTTGGGGTTACCATTGTTGTCGTACACCTGATTCAAAAAGGTGACGGTATCTTTGCCGGCCGCATGGGCCAGTTCATCAGCGAACGAGCCAAACGCAAACCCATAAAAGATGGCATACACCGCCCGATACCAGCCAATGCGGGTGTGAGCCGGCGCTTCGCCTGATTCACTGCGGAAATTAACAATGCCAAAAGGGTGTTCGGCAATGTCTTTGACGTGTCCTTTCGGCGCGTAAGGGTGGCTCGGATCGAATAGGGTCGCAATCGATGGAAACGCCGCGCGGTGCAACCAGCCAGTGACCTGACCTGATTCATCCATAGCCGCTTCAATATGCTGAGCACTGATGGAGTGATAATAGCCGGTGCGCATGTCTTCTTCGCGACTCCAAGTGAGCTGGATTGGCAGGCCGGTTTGCGCCGATAGCACGGCGGCTTCATGGACATAGTCACACTTGAACTTGCGACCAAATGCGCCACCAGAAATCATCACATGGACGATGACATCTTTTTTGTCGCGCTTGAAGTAATCCGCCAATACCTTCTGGATATCGGCAGGACTCTGGGTCGACGCCCACACTTCAATTTGATCCGGCTTGACCCACACTAAGCTGGCGTTTGGTTCAATCGGAGCGTGACAAAGGTGACCGCCGGTGTAGGTCGCCGAGACCGTTTTATTGGCCGCCGCCAAAGCGGCATCGAGATCGCCACGTTCAGCCATGACTTTGGCCGGTTTTTCAACATTGGCGACCAACTGCTGGCGGTATTTGTCGGTGTCATAGTCCTTGTTCGGGCCTAGGTCCCACTCAATCTTGAGTTGTTTAACTGCCTGCTGGGCGGTCCAAGTATTATCCGCCACCACCGCCACACCACCGACTGAGCCGTACGGCACATCGTAGCGGTCGATGGTAACCACATGGCTGACGCCCTTCATTGCTTTGGCGCCACTATCGTCCAACGATTTCAGTTTGCCGCCGAGCACTGGGCAATGAACAATCGCGGCGTATTTCATTCCAGGTACGCTGGCATCGGCACCGTAAACGCGCTGGCCACGAATCACTAAATCGACATCGTGACGCTTTAAATCGGAGCCAATGTAACGAAAGTCGGCTTTTTCTTTGAGCTGCGGTTTTTCCGGTACTGGCAAGGTGGCAGCCACTTTGGTTAGCTCACCAAAACCAAGCTTGGCCTTAGTGGCCTTGTTGAGGACATAGTGATTTTCAGCAACACAGTCATCTACCGACACTTGCCAAGCCTTGGCGGCCGCCAGCACCAGCATCTCTTTGGCGGCAGCGCCAGCCTCGCGCATGCGGGTATACATCACCCGCATACTGGCTGAGCCACCGGTCGCTTGCGAGCCATATTTATCTTCGTCACCGTCAGCCTGCAGCACAGTGACTCGGCTCCAGTCGGCTTCTAATTCTTCGGCCACCACAGATCCCAGCGCAGTGCTAATGCCTTGGCCCATTTCACAGCGGCCAACATAAATCGTGGTGTCGCCATTGGCGGCAATCTTGAGGTAAGCATTAGGTGAATATTCTTGCGCAGAAGCAGCGCCGCTGGCGGCGAAGCCGGGCAGGGTAATGCCCATCATCAAGCCACCCGAGGTTAACGATGCGGCTTTTAAAAAACTACGGCGGCTACTATCAACGACAACCGACTTACCTGCTTCTGTGTGTTTCAACCAAGGTTTCATGTCACACCTCCTTGGCCAGTTCATCAGCAGCCGTTTGAATGGCTTTTTTAATTCGCTGATAAGTGCCACAACGGCAGATATTGCCCTGCATGGCATCATCAATTTGTTGCTCAGAAGGCTGATTATTCTGAGCCAGCAAGCCTGCAGCATTCATAATTTGGCCAGCCTGACAATAACCGCATTGCGGCACGTTGTGCTCAAGCCAAGCTTTTTGCAGCGGATGGCTGGCATCCTCGGAAAGACCTTCAATGGTGGTAATTTTAGCGCCATTGAGCGCTGCCACTGGCATGATGCACGAGCGCCGCGCTTGGCCATCAATTAACACAGTACAGGCACCACAAAGGCCCATACCACAGCCATATTTGGTTCCTTTAATACCGAGGCGATCGCGAATAAACCAAAGCAGTGGCATATCCGCAGGTACATCGACTTCGTAGTCTTTTCCGTTAATGGTGATCATGACAGCTCTCTCGTGGGCAGGCAGGTATTATTTTGTTATCCAGCAAGGATGGCTCAAGCCCGTCAACCAGCGCAAGAGAGTAAAATGTAACAATTTTGATCTTGCGAACAAGCTAGTTTTCGATAACTAAAAAAAGCAGCTTTGCAGCTGCTTTTGAAGGTGATTTACTGTAAGTGATTTGCTGACGGTGATTTGCGATGGCTTACTTCAAGTCCCGCTGGATAGCCGCAACCATTTCTTGATTCCACTTGTCGATAACCGGCTGAACCATATCAAAATTCAGCACCGTCTCATCATCGTCCACCTCTTTGCCGATGCCGACGATATATGCGGTACTCAGCAATTCTCCGGTCATGGCATCGATCACTTCGCCTTCGATGATCAACTTAGCAGCTAGATTATCGAGGTTGCCCGTTGCCGCAGAGGCGATGAATGCAATCGGCAAGTATTGAATGGCCGATAAACCCTGATCATCAATGGAGGCTCCGGTAATCGCCAAACGCAAACGAACCGTACCTGGGCTGACAGAGGTTGTTAACTTACCGGTACTTGCCGCCGATTTTGTCACACTATCATTGGTGTATTGCAGAATATCAGCCAGCACCTCATCACCAACCTTGCCCGAAGTCATTGGCGCTGGAAAAAACACAACAGGATCGATCATCAATTTGCTGTACTTGCCTGAAGCGAATTGATCACTGACCCAGCGCATTTTGAATAAGTCATCATCTTCGGTTGGGATTTCAACCATGTTGTCATAACGGCTTAAAAAGCCACTGCGCTCCGTTTCATCTTGTGCGGTTGAGCTACAGCCCGCTAGCACAATCGAAGCCATTAATGCCGCCGCCATGACCTTATACTTGCCAAACATGTGAATTCCTCTTTGTCTGTCAGTTAATTAATATTCGTGAGTTACACCGTATGATTGCAATAAACGACATTAGTTCGGTTGTTGGCAGAACATCGCGCGCTAACTATCGCCCCATTAAAAAATCAGAGCCAAGGTGGATTAGCGATAATTTTCGTGAACAGGGTCAATGAGTGACCAATAAAAACCATCATTTGATTCCCATGTAAGCCCTTACATGGTGAAATACCAATCATCGGCTCATAATACATTGAAGCCACCCGTTCACGCCGAATACGGATAACGAGAAAAGAACAAACGCTATGAAATCACACATCAATACCTGCGCAGCTGCAGTCATGACGGTTGCCACCTTAACCGCCTGCTCATCCGATCCAGCAACGCCACAGGTTGAAGCCTATGCTGGCTACACCGGCCAATACGACCACTTCACCTTGGTACTCGACGAACGTTTCGATTCATTTGACGCCAAAGTATGGGAGCGCGGCGACGGCGCCGTCGGTCATGAAGCTGACTGCCGTTTTCAGCCACAGGGCGTTGAGATCCGCGACGGTGTGATGGCATTGACCGTGCGCAAAGAGTCTGTTGCGGCAGGGTTCTCTGAAGACCACCAACTGCAAAAACGCGCCTACGAATTCAGCTGTGGTGAGATGCGCACCGTCGAAAAATTCAAATATGGCCGAATTGAAGCACGCTTTAAAACGCCAACCACGGCGACATCTGGCTTTATTTCGTCGCTGTTCACCTATGACCGTGATGACGGCATGTGGCGTGAAATTGATATTGAATTAGAAGGTGGCCGGCCAGGCTCGATGCAATCGAACCTCATCTTTGCCGATGGCGCATCTGATCCGGATTTTGCTTGGATCGATACCCGCGCTTGGGGCGCTTGGGAAAAGCTCCACCCGATGACCAAAGCAACCAGCGAGTGGACGGTTTATGCCATTGAGTGGACGCCGGATTACATTGCTTGGTTTATGGATGGCGTCGAAGTGCGGCGGCTAACCAATGCCGATTTAGATAACCAGCCCTATCAAGCACCACAGGTGAATAAAACGTGGGTGCCAGAAACAGACACCAAGATCATGATGAATTTCTGGATCCCGACCCGCCAAGTCGGTGTTCATTTTGGTGGTGATCCAATCGATAACGCTTATCCAATGACGGCTGAATACGATTGGTTCCGCTACTACGCTTACACTCCCAAATAGCAAATAGTTACCACCCCCTATGAGGTAATTTGGAGCGCATCGCGCTCCTTTTTTTGCTTTCTCAGTCAGCACAACACTCAGGGAATCAAATTTGGTTTCACAAAACGCCGTAAAGTCTTTGCTGTCGGGCTCCTGCCCTTGGCAAAGCCCCGCTACGGCCTCCTGCCTTCGCGACAAATTAATTAATTTGTCCCCTGATGGCTCTACTGCCGCATCCTTGCGGCAGAAGTTTGTTTCACCAATTTTGATTCCCTTCCGATACAACCCAGTGGGATTCCGATCTTGGCGTCATGCACAGCAAACATACACATCACGACTTAATGCACCCAAGTCAACTCAGCGCCACAAAAGTTTATTCCGCTAATTTCGCTACCCTTGAATTAATAACCCGCGGCCTGACCATCTTTGCGACTTTCAGATGCGCCGTAATAAACACCGGTTTTCGGATCGCGAAGAATGGCCTGATAGCCGCCAAATGAACCCGAGTTTTGCTGCAAGACATGGCCTCGTTTTAGCAATTGCCTGCGAGTCATAAATGAAAAGCCTTCTTCCAAGCTCAGCACGCCGCCATCGAGCATCTGCTCGCCAGTGGGCTGCGACGATCCGGTGTGGAGGATCCGCGGGGCGTCGCCTGCTTCTTGCAGATTCATACCGAAATCAACCAAGTTAATCACAATCTGGGCGTGAGCCTGCGGTTGGGTGGCTCCCCCCATCACGCCAAAACTCACCCATGGCTTACCATCTTTGGTGATAAAGGCCGGAATAATAGTGTGAAACGGGCGCTTACCTGGCTCGTAGACATTGAAATGACCTTCCTCAAGGGCGAATAGTTCTCCACGGTCTTGCAGCATAAAACCTAAATCGCCCGGCACCATCCCCGAGCCCATGCCTCGGTAGTTACTTTGAATTAACGACACCATGTTGCCGTGTTTGTCAGCAGTGGTGAGGTAAATGGTATCGCCATGGACAATACCGGCATCGACCCGCTTGGCCGCTTTATTCATGTCGATCAGCTGACGGCGTTTGTCGGCATAGTTTTTTGAAATCAGCTGCTGCACTGGGATCTGGTTGAAATCCGTATCCGCGTAATACTTAGCTCGGTCAGCAAACGCCAGCTTCTTGGCTTCGACAAAGGCATGAACATAATCTGCCGAATCCAGCCCCATGGCTTGAATATCAAAACCTTCGAGGACATTGAGAATTTGCAACGCAGCAATACCCTGTCCATTGGGCGGCAGCTCCCATACATCATAGCCGCGATAATTGGCCGATACCGGCTCTACCCATTCGGAGCGATGACTAGCCAGATCGTCGTAGCTGAGAAAGCCACCGTTGGCTTTCATGTAAGCGGCAATTTGTTTGGCGATATCGCCCTTGTAAAAGGCTTCTCGGCCACCTTTGGCAATCTTCTTGTAGGTGTTGGCTAAACGCGGATTAGCAAACACATCGCCTTTTGCCGGAATAACGCCGTTTGGCATATAAGTGTCAGTGAAACCTGGATATTTGCTAAGTTTCGGTGCGCTGCGGCCAAGATAATAGGCAATCAGCTCTGTGACCGGAAAACCCTGCTCGGCGTAGTCGATGGCAGGCTGGAGAATTTGACTCATGGGCAACACGCCGAACTTATCATGCAACTCAAACCAACCGTCAACGGCGCCCGGCACCGACACTGGCAACGGTCCATGGCTTGGAATTTTGTCTAAGCCCTGCTGCTTGAAGTAGTCCAAGGTCAGTGATTTTGGTGATCGACCCGAAGCATTCAAACCATAGAGTTTTGCCGATTTCGCATCCCAAACAATGGCGTATAAATCGCCACCAATACCGCAACCGGTCGGCTCAACCAGCCCCAGCATGGCGTTAGCAGCAATGGCCGCATCAATGGCATTACCGCCCTGTTTAAGCACGTCTAAGGCAACCTGCGTTGCCAGTGGCTGGCTGGTGGCTGCCATGCCATTCACCGCAATCACCTCCGAACGACTGGCAAAATCATGGCCAGTGACTCGGTCATAGCCCCATGCTGGCAAGGTCAAAACAGCACACAGCAGTGTCCAAATGTTACGTCGCATCTTGGCTCTCCAATAATCAATCGCCCCCAGCTTACTCGGCGACAACCACAAGATCACGGTTTTGTTGTCGCCATTGACGACACCATGAGTTGGCACCAGCCCACAGTTTTGTCAGCCGAGATTTGCCAACCACCGCAGCCGCATTAGGCTTAAGTAAGATGGGTGAGCAGTAGAGCGAGATAACGATTGAATACATCGGGTTTCTGCCGTTATTTTTCAGCCACAACATTATTGCTAGCAGCATTAGCGGGCTCGTTGCCGTCTGCCGCTGCCGAAGAGCTGGTGCGAATTGGTGTCATCGCTAAGCGGGGCTACGAAATTACCCTGATGCGCTGGCAACCGATGGCAGATTATCTGACTGGGCAAATTCCCGGTTACGAGTTTGAAGTACTGCCACTCGATTTTGATCAAGTGCGACAGGCGGTTGCCTCCGGCAACGTGCAATTTGTGCTCGTCAACGCCTCCATTTACGTCCAACTGGAGCAAGACTACGGCGTTAGCCGTATCGCCACGTTAAAGAACCAAAAATCTGGCAAAGTCTTTTCGACTTTTGGCAGCGTGATTTTTTCCGACAACCGCAAACTGCAACTTAAAAAAGTCAAACAACTGCGCAACAAGCGCATCGCCGCGGTCGATAAAGCATCTCTTGGCGGCTGGCACATGGCCCTGAAAGTGATGATGGATCATGGCATTGATCCTGAACACGACGTGCAATCCGTGCAATTCAAAGGCACCCATGATCGCGTGGTACAAGCGGTGTTAGCGGGCGAGGCCGATGTTGGCATTGTCCGCACCGATCATCTTGAACAAATGGCCAGCGAAGGACACATCGATCTGTCAGTGATCAGCGCATTGCCACCACCCAGCGAAAGCCTCAACGAATTTCCATTTCTGCTATCCACCGAGCTTTACCCCGAATGGCCTTTTTCTCGCGTTGCCTTTACCTCTGATGAACTGGCCGAAAAAGTGGCCGCGGCTCTGATCACCATGCCGCAAAATGGCGCTGCAACCGCGGCCAATATTGCAGGCTGGACCGTGCCATATCACTACAAACCGGTTCGCAACCTACTGCGACAACTGCAGCTGCCTCCTTATGACAAAGCCAAAGAAGTCGATCTCTCGCAAGTCGCAAAGCAATACTCGATGACCATCATCGCCGCCGTTTTAACCCTGTTGCTGCTGGCTGGGCTACTCGTTCGACAACGCTTATTGACGCAACAATTGCGGCAAAGCGAGCAACGCTTGAAAGCTTTTTCTCATCGCCTGAATTTAGCAACCCAAGCGGGTAATTTTGGCGTTTGGGAGTGGCACCGAAATCACAAGGAACTGATTTGGAATCAGCAAATGTATCAGCTGTTTGAGATCGAGACCGACACCACAGAGCCACTTGATAAACAGTGGCTCGCTAAGGTTCATCCGGATGATCAGCAAATGGTGATGGACCACCTCATTGAGCCGCGACTAGCAGGCGAGCAATTCAACTGTGAATTTCGCATCGTGCTGGCAAGCGGTAAAGAGCGAATGATTCGCAGCGCGTGTGTCATTGCACCGGCTACAGAAAACCAAGACGCATACATGGTCGGAGTCAGTTGGGAGCCTCGCACTTTTAGCAATCTGGAAACGCCCTGAGTAAACATAAAAAAACCGCCTCAAACGAGGCGGTTTCTAATGTCGATTTAGCGAGTGAACTACAGCGCTTT
This sequence comes from Neiella litorisoli, assembly GCF_014773395.1. GTDB lineage: Bacteria > Pseudomonadota > Gammaproteobacteria > Enterobacterales > Neiellaceae > Neiella > Neiella litorisoli. Next base: position 313,364 of record NZ_JACXAF010000001.1, read on the forward strand.
GTTGATGTTATCAACCGAGGCTTTGGCATCGCCAAACAGCATCCATGAGTTCTCTTTGAAGAACAGCGGGTTTTGTACACCAGCATAACCAGTGTTCATCGAACGCTTAAACACAATCACTTCTTTGGCATTCCAAACTTCCAATACCGGCATGCCGGCAATCGGGCTGTTTGGATCGTCTTGCGCAGCAGGGTTCACCGTGTCATTGGCACCGATCACCAAAACCACATCCGTTTCAGGGAAGTCATCGTTGATTTCGTCCATTTCCAACACGATGTCATATGGCACTTTGGCTTCTGCCAACAGCACGTTCATGTGACCCGGCAAACGACCAGCAACCGGGTGAATACCAAAGCGAACATCAACGCCAGCGTCGCGCAGTTTTTTCGTAATTTCTGCAACCGGATATTGCGCTTGAGCGACCGCCATACCGTAACCTGGAGTGATGATCACGGAGTTGGCGCTCTTGAGCATTTCGGCCACCTCTTCGGCCGACGTTTCCTTGTGCTCGCCATGCTCTTCGTCACTACTAGAGCTTGAACCATCGGTACCAAAACCACCGGCAATCACACTAATGAACGAGCGGTTCATCGCTTTACACATGATGTAGGACAGAATCGCACCTGACGAACCAACCAAGGCACCAGTCACGATCAGCAAGTCATTGCTCAGCATGAAGCCAGCGGCCGCTGCGGCCCAACCCGAGTAAGAGTTCAGCATGGATACAACCACTGGCATGTCGGCACCACCAATCGAAGCAACCAAGTGCCAGCCAAAAGCAAAGGCAATCAGGGTCATCACGATCAACGGCCAAGTCACACCGCCTTGCTGGACGAAGTGAATCATCAGCACGGTTGAGAACACAATCGCCATCAGGTTGAGCTTGTGCTTGAACGGAATGCTCAGCGGCTTGGACGACATAATGCCGCGTAGCTTACCAAACGCCACAATTGAGCCGGTAAAGGTCACCGCACCAATAAAGACGCCTAAGAAGACTTCGGTGAGGTGAATGTTGACCACTGCAGAGTCCATCGCCAACTTTTCAAACTCAGACAGATTGTGGTGTTCAAAGTAGCTGTTGAAACCAACCAGCACCGCCGCTAAACCGACGAAGCTGTGAAGCACCGCCACCAATTCTGGCATTTCGGTCATTTCAACTTTCAGTGCTAAACGGATACCAATAATGGCACCGATCACCATGGCCACCACGATGTAGCCAACGCCGCTGACTTTCGGGTCTAAAATAGTCGCCACCAAGGCGATGGTCATACCGGCAATACCATACCAGTTACCAGCTTTGGCGGTTTCTTGCTTGGACAAGCCAGCAAGCGACAAGATAAATAACAGGGCAGAAACAATGTATGCCGCAGTAACTAATCCTTGAGACATTCTGCTTACTCCCCTTTACTGAACATCTTCAACATCCGGTGGGTGACGGTAAAGCCCCCGAAGATGTTAATGGCGGCAATCAATACCGCAATAAAGGCCAATACAGTGATCAGCCAGCCCTCAAGCCCGACCTGCAATAACGCACCAACAATAATGATGCCGGAAATCGCATTGGTCACACTCATCAGCGGGGTGTGCAAGGCATGGGTGACATTCCATACCACGTAGTAACCGACCACACAGGCCAGAATGAACACAGTGAAGTGGGCAAGAAAATCTGGCGGCGCAACACTACCAACCCAACCGAAGGCTGCAATACCAGCAGCGGCAAGAGCAGGCTTTAACCAAGGCTTCGGCGCTTTTGGCTCTTCCTTGACCGGCTCTGGTTTTGGTTCAGCTTTCGGCGCAGCGCTCACTTGAATCGGTGGAGGTGGGAAAGTGATTTCACCTTCTTTCACCGAGGTCACGCCGCGGATCACCACATCTTCAAAATCGATGTCGATGTTGCCGTCTTTTTCTTTACACAGCAGCTTCAACAAGTTGACCAAGTTGGTGCCGTAAAGCTGGCTTGATTGGCCTGGCAAGCGCGATGGCAAGTCGGTGTAACCAATAATGGTGACATCTTCTTTGACCACGACTTTTTCAGGTTCAGTCAACTCACAGTTACCACCGGTTGCGGCAGCCAAGTCAACAATGACGCTACCTGGCTTCATCAGTTGCACCATGTCTTCGAGGATCAGCTTAGGCGCTGGTTTACCCGGAATGAGTGCCGTAGTGATAATGATGTCGACTTCTTTCGCTTGCTCGCGGAACAAGGCCATTTCCGCAGCAATAAATTCTTCTGACATGACTTTGGCGTAACCATCACCAGAGCCTGCTTCTTCTTCAAAATCGAGCTCTAAGAACTCGGCACCCATGGAGTTAATTTGTTCTTTCACTTCTGGGCGAGTATCGAAGGCGCGGACTTCGGCACCTAAGCTACCGGCAGCACCAATTGCAGCCAAACCGGCAACACCAGCACCAATCACCAAGACTTTGGCCGGTGGCACTTTACCAGCGGCAGTGATCTGGCCAGTAAAGAAGCGGCCAAAGTGGTGAGCCGCTTCTACCACGGCGCGATAACCGGCAATGTTGGCCATTGAGCTGAGCGCGTCGAGCGATTGGGCACGGGAGATCCGTGGCACCATATCCATCGCCATCGCACTGACTTTCTTTTCAGCCAGTTTGTTCAATAACGCTTCATTCTGGGCAGGCCAGATGAAGCTGATCAACAATGCACCCTCTTTCAGTTGATCGGCTTCGTGACCGTCAGCGGTCTCTACCGGACCATTTACTTTTAAGACGATGTCACTTTGCCAAGCCGTTTGACGATCAACGACTTTAGCGCCTGCTTGTTCGTATGCCTCATTACTGAGACTGGAGGCGAGCCCCGCATCCGCTTCAACCACCACATCAAAGCCAAGCTTAAGCAGCTGAGCAATGCTGGTGGGAGTCGCAGCAACACGTTTCTCGTTGTTTGCGATTTCCTGTGGAATCCCGATTTGCATGAGATGGTTCCTAATTGTACTGGTACTCTGTCACACCCCTATGGCTTGTTGCTAAAACGGAGTGTGAAAAACAGGCGTTCTTTATCAGTCATTTACCTTGGTAAATAATTGACCAAGAACAACCCCATGTGGCTTTTTAACGCTGTAAGCTTGTTGTTGGACCTGTTATGAACGGCTTTCATTCGGCTAACGGCCCGTTATTATAGTTGCTCATTTGTAGTAACTGATTGCAGCGACTATTTGAGCAACTTCACTTACCTGTAGGACAAAGTCAACGGGCATGATACCGGCAAGTGAAAAAATATGCATCAAAAATGACTATTTAGTCACAACCATTTGGTTATTTTCTTATCTCAATATTGTTTTCAATAACAAAAACATGGCGTTATTAAATAGACGGCCATTCATCCGTTACCCACTCTGAGTTATTCAAACATCAATCGGATAAACCCGCAGCTGAACTTTTGAGTGTGGTAAAGTGCTGCCAGCACTGTTTTTAACTTTTTTGCGAGTTTGTATGTCCATGCAGTTTCCCAGCTTAGATAGACCCCTTCGAATTGCCATCAACGGCTTTGGCCGCATTGGCCGCAGTGCCTTTCGAGCCTTATATGAATCGGGATTAAGGGATTACATGCAACTGGTCGCAATTAATGAACTGGCGACCCCAGAAGCGATTCGTCATCTAACGCAATACGACACCACCCACGGCCGATTTTTTTTACCGGTCAGCATTGGTGAAGGTGTGCTTTGGGTCGAAGAAGATGCCATTGCCCTCACTCACGAGGCCGATCCAGAGCAGTTGCCATGGGAAGAGCTGCAAGTGGACATTGTGCTCGAATGTACTGGCGTGTTGCACAGCCGCGCAGATGCTGAAAAGCACATCACCGCCGGCGCCAAAAAGGTGATTTTCAGCCACCCTGCCGATCCGGATGTTGATGCCACCATTGTCTTTGGCGTTAACCAACATGAATTGCAACCACAGCACACCATCATTTCTAACGCGTCGTGCACCACCAATTGCTGCGTGCCAGTACTTGGCGTGCTGGACGAAGTGTTTGGCATTGAGCGCGGCGCCATCACCACCATTCACTCGATGATGCACGATCAGATGGTGATTGATGCCTACCACCCTGATTTACGCCGAACCCGCGCCGCCAGTCAGTCGATTATTCCGGTCGATACCAAGCTTGCCCGCGGTATTGAGCGGGTGCTGCCGCACTTGGAAAACAAGTTCGAGGCAATCGCCGTGCGGGTGCCAACCACCAATGTCACCGCCATGGATATTTCTCTCACGCTGTCGACGCGGGTTGATGTTGCCAGCATTAACGCCATGCTGAAGCAAGCGTCTGAAGAGCGCTTTATCGGCATCATGGATTACACCGAAGACGCAGTGGTATCGGCTGACTTCAATCACGATGAGCACTCGGTGATTGTCGATGGCAGCCAAACCCGCGTATCCGATGGCCACTTAGTGAAGTTGCTGATCTGGTGTGACAACGAATGGGGCTATGCCAATCGCATGCTCGATACTTGTTTGGCACTGGCCACCATCACCGCCAATGCCGACGCCCAGCAAGGCGATGATGAGCCAGAAGATAGCGAGTAAGCTGGACTAGGCTTTCGCTCGCTGGTTCAGCGTCAGCCACAGCACACTGGCAGTCACCATCAACAAACCAATGGCCTGACCCCAACCAAAGGGCTCATTCAAAATCAGGTAAGCCATGATCGCGGTGCTGACAGGGCCAACAGAGCTGGTCACCGAGGCTTGATCGGCACCAATGCGGCGAATCGACTCACTGAACAAATACCCTGGGATCACCGTTGCCATAATCGCCATGTAAACGGCATGTCCATAGACTGCCATCGGCTGCTCGAGCAAAGTGACGAGATCGGCAGTGACGGCGTAGTAAACCAGAGCAACGGCACTTGCCGCTGACATCACCAAGCTGCTGAATATGCCCGCGCCAAACCATTGGATCATGTGTTTGCTGCACAAGGTGTAAAAGGCAAAGCAAACGGCCGAGGCCAAAACCAGCAACACGCCAGTCAGGGTGCCTTCGCTGTTGATGCTGAGTTCCGACCACATGCTGATGGCGATGCCAAGCCAACAGCAGGGGATAGTCCACAACAACGGTCGGTGAAAGGTCATGCCAAACAGGCTACAGCCAAGCAAGACAACCAGTAGCGGATAACTGAATAACACCACCCGCTCAAGTTGCGCACTGATATAACTCAGGCCAATAAAGTCCAACAAGCTGGCGATGAAGTAGCCCAAAACCCCAATACCGATAACGGCTAGCCCTTTTTTGCTGCAGAGATGATGAGCTTGGCTTTTTCGGCGCGACCATTGCAGCCACAGGATCACTAAGCTAAATGGCAGCGTGAACGCCATTCGCAGCGCCAATAGGGTGGTTGCATCAACCCCGTATTGGAACGCTAATTTGATCGAAATGGCTTTACTGGAAAACAGTGCTGCAGATGCAACACACAAAAGCGAGCCCAATAAAGCCGAGCGATTTGGCCGCGCCATACTCGGCGGTGGCTTGTCGGTGCAAGTGTCGGTAGTCATCGTTCGCCTCCCTAGCGGTTAGATAACCTTTGCTGATAGGGCTGCGAAACGGAGGGCATTCTGGCTGCGTTTCGCAGCCAGATTTGAATGTTCAGTTACACACGCAAACAGGCTGCCACTCGTTACGCACGAGTAGCGAATCTTGTTTGCGATGGGCGATTGAACAATTCATACAGTTGGTTTTAAACAATGGAATGTCTTGCTTAGAAGCTAGCGGCCACGATTAATCAAGGCAAGGTCATTCGATTATTTATTGACCGTTTGCAAAGCCCCTTTTGGACACTTTTGTTGACACTCGTCCTAGGCGGAAGGGGGGATCATGTTCGTTTTGGCGTTGCCTCAGCAGCAGAGCTGTCGTCATGAGCTTGGGTGCATCTGCCGCATGGAAGCGGGGAACAAAAGGGGACCATGTTCGCTTTGGCGTTACCTCAGCAGCAGAGCTGTCGTCATGAGTTTAGCTGCATCTGCCGCATGGAAGCGGGGAACAAAAGGGAACCATGTTCGCCTTGGCGCTTCCCCAGCAGCAGAGTAGTCGTCATGAGCTTGGGTGCATCTGCCGCATGGAAGCGGCAGCTGAGCCATCAGGGATGATTTCTCGGCGTCACCCAAGATTATGACGACTGCTCTGATGCCCAAAACCAAAAAACGATGCGGATCAAAAAACCAGCCATCGAGTCCATTAAGCTAACCTCAGACGGACCGACAACAGAGTTCAGGCATGGAACAAGACAGCAATCAGCACGGCAGTGAAACACGCTCCAAAATCACCCCGTATGCGTTTCGCGTAGCGCCACAATTATTAGAGACTCCCCTCGCTAGACCATGGCGACGTGGCATCGCCATGCTGATCGACCTTATTGTCGTCGGCTGCGCCGCGGTATTGCTTGATGTCATCTGGGCAATGCCTGTTTTTATTTTGCTGTGGATGATCAAGCAGCACCTCCATGGCACCAGTAAACGCCTAGCCTTAATTGCCGCTTTTATTCTGCTGCCCATTGTCGCAGTGATGCTCAGCGACGATGACGACTTACCACAACAGCAAGGCATCAACGACACACTCACCATTCTCAGTCAGGTACCCAGCTTTATCGCGCTGAATAGCTGCAGCGAGCAGGGCTGTTTTGAACGGGAAGTGGCGGCACTTAAACAGGCATTGGCAGAAACCAGCTTACCCGCTGAGGCGCAATACCAAGTGCTCGCAGAAGCTTTGCAAGAAAGCCCTCTGTCTGCCGCCGAAATAAGTCAGTTACTCGGACCAAGCCCAACGCCCGTTGCAGCCGAAGACAACAACCAACCTGCGGCAGAACCCGCTAGTCACATTACTGAATTGGACGCACAGTTTGGTAATTTGAGCAATGACGACGATTGCCAGCAACAAGTGACGCCAATGGTCTGGCTGCAAGGCGCCATGAAAGATTTGGGTATTGGCTTTAGTTGGGCCATTGCGTATTTCACAGTGCTTCCGGCATGGTTCAATGGCCAAACCATTGGCAAGCGATTACTGCGGACTCAAGTTGTGCGGCTTGATGGACAAGCCTTAACAGCTTGGGGCTGTTTTGGTCGCTACGGTGGCTATGTCGCCGGTTTAGCCACCGGCATGCTGGGCTTTTTGCAAATCTATTGGGATCCAAACCGGCAGGCAATTCAAGACAGAATTGCGGCAACGGCGGTGATTTATCGGAAGCGTGGCCATCAATCCCACTAGTTTGCTAATGGCTTGACCCAACCAACAAAATTCAACTTTGCTTGGCCAACTCCCTTGCCAAACCGACAGCAATCCAACTAAGTTACAATAACTGGTCGGAGGAGTTAATTATGTCGGATAATTACGTTCTTAAAATCTATAACCAATTCAGTAAAATGCCCTTTGGTCAGTGGCTATTTAGCCGTTATGCAGCGCGGCGTGCTCCTTACTTCAAAACCATTAAACCCTTGGTAACTCATATTGCTGAAAACCACTGTGAAGTGCTGATCAAAAAGCGCAAAGCGGTAACCAATCATATTGGCACCGTCCATGTTATTGCCATTTGCAACGGTCTCGAAATGGCAATGGGCTTTATGGCCGAAGCATCGGTCCCCAAACACTTGCGCTGGATCCCCAAAGGCATGACGGTGGATTACACCGCCAAAGCGGAAACTGACATCACCTGCCGAGTTAAAATTAGCCCCGAACTGTGGCAACCCGGCGATATGCTGGTACCGGTCGAAGCGGTTGATCAGCATGGCAAAGTCGTGGTCAAAGGCACCATCACCCTGTGGATCACTGAAAAGGCAGCAAAACCTTAACGACGGGCGTCAATTACGAGCGTCGTTCGGCGCCAGTTGCATTACACTTATAGCCATTGATTCTGACAGTTAGATGTCCCTGACAACACCTGACGAGGTCTATGGGCTTTTCGACTCCCCTTATTATCCGCCTGCGCTCGCCGCTCGTTTGGCTCGTGAGCCTAGCCACTTGCTTATGGCTGATTTCGTCCGCCAGCAATGCCGCGGCAATCCCTGAGCAGGTGACATTTCAGCAACGGCAAATCGCTGTCGAGACATCCATTGGTGCGGTACTGGATATGCACCAAGATCAGTATGGCTTTTTATGGTTTGCTGGGCGTCTCGGGCTAGCGCGCTTTGATGGCTACGACTTTGAGATTTTCCGTTACGACGACACCAACCCCGCCACAATTAGCGCTGACACCGTGCATGACATCGCCCAAGATAGCGACGGCAACCTCTGGTTTGGCACTGAGCGGGGGTTAAGCCGTTACAATTACGCCTCGGAAAACTTTGATAATTTCTACCCAGCACCGCTCTCCGGCCAAGCTAACACGCCAGTCTATCGCATTCATTTCGATAGCAAGGTCAATGACAACACCAATCACGACATCATGTGGCTCGCCACCGGACGCGGCTTATGCCTTGGCCCCAATCAAACGACAGACGCAATCTGCCACAGCAACGACCAAATCCCAGCGACCATGCAGCAGCCAGAAGTATTCGATCTTGCAGCTGATCAAACCGGCCATTTATATCTGGCCTCAAGCAAGGGGTTGATCAGCTGGCATCAGGGCTCCGGTGTCGTTGAGCACTTTGCTGAGCAGCCCAATGTCAGTGACCAACTGCAGACATCACTAATTCGTTCGGTGTTTGTTGATAGCCAAAACCAAATCTGGGTTGGCAGCGAGCAGGGCCTGCTCAAGTACCTGCCAGCAAGCCAAAATTTTGAGTTTTATCCGACCCAACTCGATGCCAGCGCATCAGCCACACAAGACTCACCATCGAGTGCTGCGGTTTGGGATATTTACGAAGATCGTCAGGGCATCTTATGGGTCGCGACCGATGGTTTTGGCGTTCAGTGGCTGAATCGAGAACTCGATCAGTTAATGACACTAGGTAGCTTCGCCAACAACAGCTATTCGCTCGGCTCCAATGCCGTGCGTAGCATTTTGGAAACGGCCAGCGGCGATATGTGGTTTGGCCTTTATCCTAGTAATGTCAGTGTCTTTGAACGCCATAGCTCGCCATTTTACGGCGTCACCGATACCCGCATTAATGAGATTATTGAGCCAATCAATAAGGTCCGTAGTATCGTCGAGGACCATCATGGTCATTTGTGGCTAGCGCTCGATGGCAACGGCCTAGCACGCTATCGGCCGGAAAACGGCCAATACGACTTTTTTCATTACCAGCCGGGCAACATTGCCAGTTTAAGTTCTGATGGTGTGCTCGATCTGCACCTTGATAACGACGGCTGGCTGTGGATTGTCGCTGGCGTCAGCGGCATCACCAAATATCACATCGACAGTGACCGCTTCGTTCGCCTCCCCCCGCTTCATCAAGATGCGGCCAGCCATCACATCAATCATTACTGGACCATTTATCGCGATCGAGCCAACACCTTGTGGCTCGGCTCCATTGGTGGCGGTTTAACCCGAGTAGGAGAGGGCGGCCAGTCCAGCCAAGTCTTTGAGCATGATCCCAATGACCCAACCGCGTTACCAGATATCAATGTCTGGGCCATGCGCGAAGATTCGCAGGGCAACTTTTGGCTGGCGACCGAACAGGGCTTGGCGCGGATGGACCGCGAGCAGCAAGATTTTAAGGTGTACAAAACCACACTTGACGACCCCAGCAGTCTGCACAGCGACCAGATCCGAGCAATTTTTGAAGACGCTCAGGGGCGCCTCTGGATCGGCACCAATGGCGGTGGCCTCAGTCAATTCCACTACCACAACGAGACATTCTCCACCATTACCAGAGAGCACGGGTTGCCATCCGATGTGGTGGTTTCAATTACCGAAGATCGGCAAGGCAACCTCTGGCTAGGCACCGATAGAGGGCTAGTGAGCTTTGATCCAGAGAGCCGCTTAATTCGCAATTTCGACAGCAGTTTTGGCATTGCCGGTAACGTGTTTAATGTCGGCGCCGTGCTATTTTCCAGTTTCGGCGAGATTTTTTTTGGTGGCCAGAGCGGTTATACCCGCTTTGATCCAACCGAAATTAAAGCCCGTAACGCCCGCCCTAAAGTCGTCTTCACCGACATTGAAATTCTCAATGAGCCAGTGCCAATTAACGAGCGCGGTGCGCTGCGGCAAAGCATTTCGGTGGCCGATGAAGTGTGGCTGAACCATCGTCAGAATGTGGTTTCGTTTGAAGTGTCGGCACTAAACTTTCGCAGTAGCGCCGCCAATCGCTACGCCTATAAGCTCGACGGCTTTGATCAGAATTGGATTCAGCTGGGCAATCACCGGCGGATCACCTACACCAATCTCGATGCTGGCACTTACACCCTGCGTGCCAAAGCACAAAACCGCGAAGGCCGCTGGAGCGCTCAGGATGCCACTATCACTTTGCACGTGCGTCCTGCGCCTTGGCGCACTTGGTGGGCCTATAGCCTCTATGTCGCATTGATACTCAGTGTGGTGTTGGCATATGTCCACAATCAGAATAAGCGCCGCCAGGAGCTTGAACAACGCGTTCGGGAGCGCACTCAGGAGCTTCATCAGGCCAATGAAAAACTCACCCAAATTAGCTTTAGCGATCCACTCACCGGACTAAACAACCGACGCTTTTTCGAGCAGTTTATTGATGCCGATGTGGCCGAAGTGACACGGCGTTATGAGTCTTGGCAGCGGCAAAGCGATCAGCCTCCACCAGCAAACAGTGATTTGGCATTCTTTCTGATTGATTTGGACCACTTCAAACAAGTCAATGATGTCCATGGTCACTCGGCTGGCGACATCGTGCTCAAACGTATTGCTGAGTTGCTGAAGCAAGCAACACGAGCTTCTGATTATGTGATTCGCTGGGGAGGAGAGGAGTTTTTGGTACTGTCACGCTTTGTCAGTCACGATTATGCCAGCGATGTCGCCGAGCGCATTTGTCAGTCGGTGCGGCAACAGCCGATCCGAATCAATGATCAATTAGCGCTCGATATTACCTGCTCGGTCGGCTTTGCCTCCTACAATTGTCAGGATCAGCAAGGTCAACAACTCAGCTGGCAACAAATCATCGATATCGCCGACATCAATCTCTATTGTGCTAAAAATTCTGGCCGCAACGGCTGGGTAGGGGTTGCTGGTGATCATCAGCAAGTAAGCGATGTGGGCAGTTACCGCCAGCAAATTGAACAATGCCAGATCAAGGTGTTGACCTCGCTAGAGTCACCGCTGCAATGGTAATCGTTTGGGGGAATGAGTGGCAGCGGTATTGCCGAAGGAGCTGGCGGCAAGCCGCCAGCAAACAGCAGTCGCCTAGTCGGCTTGGTAGGTATCAATCACCACTTTTTCGTGCAGCGACATGGCCAGATTATTGTCGTAATAAGCCGCTTCATTGATAAAGCCCGGATAAACCGTTTCGTCACCTTCATAGCATATGACAGTGCCATCAAAACACTGGAACATGGCATCGCCCGGATGTAGCGGTTTAAAGTCATTATCCTGGACATTGTGGTGCACCATGCCCAAGCGGTTATCCAGCGCATCAACCGGCAATTTGACACATTCGGTGTAGCGGAAGGCTTCCACCGTCGGCGGTAGCTCAGGTAGCTGATCGGTATTCCACAATTCCAGAAAGTCGAGAATATGCTGAGTCATTTGGTGACTTTGCTGATAAACATCGTCACGCAAGACCGCTTGTGGCACTGGGCCAACTTCAACGATCACGCCATATTTGCCAGTCGTTGCCAGCAATCGATGCTCTTCACGCGGCAGATGGTCGAGATCGCGAATAACCAGCACTTCCGGCATTTTCATCGTCACGTAGGCAGCCAGTTTGCGATAAATTTCGCCCGGCTGCAGCAGCAATAACGTCGCGCCCATGTTGCTGGTGGTGGTGTGCAAATCAATAACAAAATCGATCCGTGGATTGGTTTTTGGGCCAATTTGCTGATTGATCGCTTTGGCGCGGCTTTGCTCGTAGCTGGTCAGCTCAGGATTTTCGAGATCAGCGACGGCGAACTGGCGATTCAAGTCATGATCACAATAGCGTTTGTTTTCGCCATGGGCACGAGGGTTGGCAAACACCAGATCAGTGGTAAAACTGTCACGGCTGACCGTTTTCGGTTTTTGCTGATAATGGCGGTATAAATACACACCGGTAAATTCATTGCCATGGGTGCCGCCAACAACCGCGACTCGTTCAATTTTACTCATGCTGCCTTACTTACCGCGATTTGTTTGCGGACCAGAAACGATAAAACGGGCTATCAATCTAGCACCGAATCCAGCGATGCCCAAGCCATCTACGGCTCAGGAATGATCGGTTCAAGCTCCAACCAAGATTGATTTTGCTTCAACATAAAGCTGACTTCCTCGACATACACCTGACCGCGTTCAGAGTATTTGCTGAGCCCCTGCACCATCACGTGCGCATCCAAACCATGTTGAGCACGCTGCATCCGCACCTGCCGATAGGCTTTGTGACTGTTAATGTTGCGCACATAAGCCGCCACCGCCAGCAACGGCGCATCAAATACTGCTACTTCATGATCGGCGCCAGCTTGGCGGTTGAGCGGCACTAGGCCACAACCTTGCTGAAAACACCAATGACCAAAGATATTGTTGCCCTGCTGAGCAAAGCGCGATGTGCCCCAGCCCGATTCTTTCGCGCCTTGGGCCAGTGCCAAGGCAACCGGCACCGCATTAATGCGCCGCTCCAGTTCTTGTTGCAACTGCTCACTCGGCTGACATGGCGCATTGACCCGATAAATCTCGCACAGCCGCAACAGCCAACGCCGTTCGGGCAGGCTGAGTGGCTCTTCACGGGCAATCAAACCAAGCGCAGCTTGGCGAACATTGAGCACATGCTGGTTGGTCTGCTGGACCAGCGGAGCCAAATAATCAGCGAACATTTGTTTGCGCTCTGGCCCTGCAGGGTAAGCGCTAAAGTCCGGCAACGATTCGGCGTCAGACGTGAGCCGGATCGCCGGTAGTCCCGAGGGCGGTACCGGCTTGATTAAACTGATGGTCAGGCTGATTGCCACTGTCAGCAACACCAAACAAACCAAAGCAACACGGATTAAGCGCTGATGACTCAACTGCACACCATTCTCCTGATGGAATCTCGATAATTGCCAGAACGATAGATTTGCTGCGCCCTAAAGACAAGAACAAGCAGCGCTTTAGCTGAGATTTTTGCGAACTAACCAGCAGTGCTTTGGCAGCTGCGACATATTGTCGCAGTTTGCTGGTTTTCCATTGAGCCCGATTCGCCGCTCTCTTATGTTGCCCAACAAATTGATAACAAAATCAAAAACACACTGGAGTTGAACTTGCGACAATCTGCTTTTGGCCCTGCTGTGGCCGTCGCGTGTGGCTGTTTCACCATCACCTCGGCCCAATCCGCCCAACCCGATCACATTGAAGTGATCGGCCATCAACAATTCAACGACGTCGTTGCCGAACTGACCTCAAGTTATCAAAGCCCCGATCCCGGCGAGCTGTTAAAAACACTGCCCGGTGCCAACATCAATCGCAATGGCCCACTGACACCGATTGCCCAATACCGCGGTCTTTATGGTGATCGGGTGGCGGTCATTGTCGATGGCCTAGGTGTCATTGGTACCGGCCCCAATGCAATGGATACGCCGCTCAGTTATGTGCCGATGATATTGCTCGACTCAGTTGAGCTACATCGCGGTATTGCTCCAGTGAGCAGTGCTATCGAGAGCCTTGGCGGTGCTTATCAAATTCATCTTCGGCCGATGCCAAGCGTGCTCACCGACACCTTCCAGTCAGACGCGACCATGCAATTGGGTTACCGCGACAACGGCGATGTGGCGCAAGCGGCAGTGGTTGCCGAAACCGGCAATCGCGATCATGCGGTGCAAGCCTTCTTCGACTGGCGTCGAGCCAGCGACGATACCGAAGCAGGTAACGGCAAAGCGATTGAACCAACCGACTATGACAAGTGGGTAGCGGGGATTAAATACCAGCACAACTTCAACCGCGGCCACTGGCAAGTGTGGGCGCAACGCTTTGACACCCAAGACGCCGGCACCCCGGCATTGCCGATGGATATTCTCTACATTGAAACCGATCGATTTGGCTTTTCCGGCAGCGTCGATTGGCACCATTGGCAAACCGAACTGCAGCTTAGTTATAGCGATGGTGAACACCTGATGGATAACTTCAGCATGCGCGATAACGGCCCGATGACCTCTCGGATGCGACAAAATCTGGCCAATTCCGACGACTTACAATGGTCGCTGACGACACGCCAACGTAGTCAGCAGCAAACCATTGAGCTGGGTTTTGATGGCTTACGCGCCAATCACGACGCCACCATTACTGATCCCACTAACCCGATGTTCAAGATCGCCAACTTCAATGCCATTACAGATGACAAAACCAGCGTCTACGGCAGTTGGATCCAAGCTTTACGCGATTCGGCGTTGTCGTGGCAGGCAGGTTTGCGATTGAGTTATATCGAAGCGGATGCCGGTGTTGTTGAGCATTCGATGGCCGCAATGAATCCGATGATTGCGCAATTAGTTGAGCGGTTTAATGGTGCTGATCGTCAGCAAGAGGATTGGCTGGTTGATGCCACTGTGAGTGTCAACTGGCAGCAATCCAGCCACTGGTCACATTCGCTGGCACTCGGCCATAAACAACGCGCGCCCAGTTATCAGGAGCGATACCTGTGGTTTCCGCTGGAGGCCACTGCCGGCTTAGCCGATGGCCGCAGCTATATCGGCGATCCCAATCTAAATGCAGAATCGGCTTGGCAGTTAGACGTCGCCAGCCGTTGGCAATCGCCCGCGTTTAGCATTGAGCCGCACCTGTTCTACCAGCGCATTGATGATTACATACAAGGGACGCCTCTCCCCGAAGACAACACCTATATGGCCGCCAATAAGGTAGCCACCATGATGTCCGGCAAACCGCCGTTGCTGTTCGCTAACCTTGAAGCCGAATTGTACGGTGCCGATCTTGCGCTCAATTGGCTGATCACAGACCGCCTGCAATGGTCGTCTACGATCAGCTATGTTCGCGGCAAACGCCGCGATTTAAATGACAATCTTTATCGCGTTGCGCCGCCGAACTGGCGTCAACAACTGAGTTATCAATGGCAGCAATGGCAACTGAGCGCCGACTGGCAGCTGGTCGCCGAGCAGGACAAGGTATCAGCTACCAATAGTGAACAGACTACTGGCGGCTATGGACTGGTGGCCTTGGCTATCAGTCGCGAGTTGGATTTTGGCGGCGAGCGCGCCGGATCAATACACCTTGGCGTCGACAACCTGTTCGATAAAGCCTATGCCGATCATCTGGGTGGCTACAACCGAGTTATGGCAGCTGAACAACCCGTTGGTGAGCGGCTCAATGCAGCGGGCCGCGCCATTTGGGCCAAGGTCGAAGTCACTATGTAAACCCCTTTGAATCTCACTCTGGCCCCATATTTAGGGTAGCGCCCTGTTACTGTTTAACAGGGCGTTTTTGTAATTTTCGCTGCAGGGTGCGCCGATGCATATTCATGGCTCTCGCCGCCGCCGAGACATTGCCTTGATGCAACGCCAACACCCGCTGAATGTGTTCCCATTCAGCCCGCTCCGGTGACATCATTTCGTCAACGGCGGTGGTTTCAGTAGCCGGATTCTGGCCCCGTAACGCGACCAATAGCGCCGCGGAATCTACCGGTTTCGACAAATAGTCATCAGCCCCCAGTTTCATCGCTTGCACCGCAGTAGTGACGCTGGCGTAACCGGTGAGCAACACCAGCCGCGCCGCAGGCGCCAACTGGCGTAAATTAGGCAGTAACTGCAAACCACTATCGTCACCTAACTTCATATCCAACAAGATATGGCTGGGCTTAAACTGCTGCGCTTTTCCCAGAGCTTCGGCACCATCAACGGCTAATTCGGCCTGAAAACCATGGCGCTCAAGGCGTCGCTTGAGTAACTCAGCAAACGCTTGGTCATCATCAATGATTAACAAGCGATCAGTTGCTGCGGTCATGGTCCGAACTCCTGTGAAGCGGTAACTCAATGGTCACTGTGATGCGCTGTTTGTCTTCCGACTGTTGCACGGCTAAGCGACCGCCAAAGCGCTCTAGCACACTGCGACTCAATAACATTGCCATGCCAAAGCCTGATTCAGACCACACCAGTTGCTCGCCAATTAATTGCGCCACATCCAGCTCTGGCGGGCAGCGATTGCTGATCGCCAGCTGCCACCAACCACAGTGTTCATCAGTGGCGTTTGCCGATAACACCGCAAGTTTCAGCGTCACTTGCGCCGGTTCGCTGGACTCACTGGCCTGGGCGGCATTTTGCATTAAGTTGGTCAGCGCCGGCAGTAGGCTAGAATCAGCCTCTACCTCGCCTTCGCTGTCATTGGTGCTTGATTCAAGCTGCAATTGCCAAGCAACCTGCGGCCACATCAGTCGGCTCCGTTCAAGCAGAATGCTGGCCAGTTCCGTGGCCTGCCAACGTTGCCAGCGCTGCTGACGAATATCCACCGCCAACTGCCGCAGCTCGGCAAGACTATGCTGACAGCGCTGCAGTGGCGCTTGCAGCGCCTCGATATCGGCATTGTCTGGATATTGATCGGCCAGCTCTTCTTGCAACAAGCTCAGGGTCGCAATGGGTGTTGCCATATCGTGGGCGGTTTGCGCGGCGCCGGTGCCCATGGCCAAGAGTTGCTGCTGACGCATCGCCATCAGTTGTTGTTGTGCCAACTGGGCATCGCGCTGACGCAGTTCGCGAGCAATTGCTGCCACCACAAAAGCAACCACTAACGCCGACAATAAAAAGTTGATCCACATGCCAACAAAGTGGCCCTGCATATCGTGAATGTGATGCATCTGCTGTGGTAGCCAAAACACCATGCTGGAATAGGATGCAATGGCGGCGCTGAGCACCACAACCGTGCCCCACACTGGCAGCATCACGCCTGCCAGAGCGACCGGCAGCAACAGGCCAGAGACATAGGCATTGGTGGCACCGCCTGTGGCATATAACAAGCAGCTCAGCCACAGCACATCGAGTAGCAGTTGGCTACTCAAAGCAAGGGGCTTGATCGGACTGCTCGAGCGATAAACCAGTAAAGCAGATGCTTGCTGACCCAGCTGTCCTGCCAGCGCAAGCCAGATCACCACAGGCCAAGTCGCAATCGCAGCGTTCGACCAAACCAGCAGCAGTACCACTTCGACCACGATTAACAGCCAACGTAGCTGGGTTAGCCGGTGCCAGTGTCGATGAGCTGGGTTGAGTTGCTCGGGTATCATCTGTGACCTTTGCTTAGTTGGTTGTGTCAGGGGTTTAACCAAGTTCTGGTTTATCGCGACGATCGCCGATAATGACCGCAGGTTGGCCACCAACAATGGCATAAGCTGGCACGTTTCGAGTCACCACGCTGCCCATACCAATGACCGCATGATCGCCAATGGTGACGCCATCGACAATGCCGACTCCGGCGCCAATCCATACGTCATTGCCAATGGTGACACCAACACTGCTAACCGGCTGTTGCCAAACTTCTCGATCCGGCGCCATGCCATGATTAAAGGCGAATATTTTGACCGAGTTGGCTATTCGGCTGTCATCGCCAATGGTGATGCCAGCTCGGCCACCGTCAAGGCTACAACCGTGATTAATGCTCACTCGATTTCCGGCTTTAATTGGACCATGTATGAAGCTATCTGCTGCGATCATGCAGCGATCACCAAAAGTAACATCACGCCCCGGTTCAGCAAAGATCCGCGCACTGTCGGCAATAAAGCAATCCGCACCGAGCGCTACCGTTTCTAACTTTTGTAGGCGCTGCTGAATGCTTGTTTGCCAAGGTTTGGCCCACAGCAACTGTTTTGGTTTGAGCGAATAATACAGCCACGGCATCCAGTTCAGGCGCTGTTTGTGCTGCTCGATGTAATCGTGGTTGGTTGGCTGAAATTCAGCAGGCTGATCATGCATGGCGGAGAGTTGGGTTGTGGCGTTGCTGCGCTGATGATATCAGCTTGGATTGAGAAATCATTGTTCCTCGCGGCTTTTGCTGTCGTGCATCATCAACAATAAGGTGATCACCAATTTCGATGGGATCAGCAACAACAGGCCTGCGCCTATGGTCAGGGCGATGACCCGAACACCGGCGACGCCATCGGTTCGCAAGTCGGTCAACACAATGAGGCCAATACCAAGCACGATCAAAGCAACACCGAGCCACATCGCCACCATTAGCAGCCGTTTCCATTGGTTAAAGCTCATCAGGGTTTCCTATCGCTAGGTTATGAGTGCCCAAATGGCGCACAGGTCACGGACAGAGGTAGGGCAATTGCTTGTTGTTCGAGCATCTGCTGCATGGATGCAGCAGTTGAGCCATCAGGGATGATTTTACGGCGTCTCGCGCAACGAGCTATTGTCCTGCCTCTATAACTTCAACCCCATCTTACGCCGTTCACCGGCAACTCCTCTGATATGCGTCAAAAACAAAAAAGGGCGCCTGCAACAGACGCCCAAAAGGAATACACAGCTGAGGTCAACAGACCCCAAGGGGGGGTGGAACAACTAATCGTTCAGCAACGCCTTAGGCAACGCCAAATCGATTTGCTTGATCGCATTATCGCGAGCAAACAGATGAGTACTGATTGCTGCGTTCAGCACCAAACCAGTGATGGTTTCAGTGCGGCCGTCAGCCCACTCGATTGACAGCTTGGCTTCCGCGCTATCAATTGCTTGGTAACGGATTGGCACTTGGCAGAATGTGAATGCCAATGCCTCTGCTGGCACTGCTAGCTGTTGCCAGTCACCAGCTAAATCAAGGTAACGCAACTCGGTCGCTTCGTTGGTAAATTCCTGACGACGGAGCAAGCTTGGTTCAAAGCGGATCTCACCATCCCAAATACGCAAGCCCAATTCGCCCCAGCGGGTCAGTACTTCTTCTTTCACCTGACCGGTCATGCCCGGCTGCTGCGCGCCGAGATGAGACGGTGTGTGGGAATACGGATCGTAAGGGAACGAGCCATATTCTTCTGGCGTTTTGTTAAAGCCAATTCCTTCGCGAACGCGATAGTAGTAATCGGCCAGCGCCGCAATTGTTGCCTTATCGGCACCTTGAGCCACGGCACTGAAGTAGTTTTCCTGTACCGCCAGCAACAGCTTCGACACCATGTGCCAGTAGATGCTGCCCAAGCCTTCAAAGCCAAACATGGTGCCAGAGCGACCAGTGAAGGCTTTGTGGTTAAACACCGACTCATATAGGTCAAGTACTGCAGGCTTATCTTGCGCAACGGCAGTACCAAACTGACCATTGAGTTTGTTCAGCGCAGCAATCAAATCACCGGCGTTGTGGAAGTTGGCGTTAAAGCGATAGGCGCCAGCGACATCTTTTTCGATGATGCGATAGTCGTTTTCAGCCAGCATCATGCTCAGTAACGGAATGGCGTTGACTTGTTCAGCAGCGACCTGATTCTTGGTTAAGAAACCTGGCAAATCGCGATCAGGGTAGAGCATGAAGGTGCTCTGATCGGCGCGCCACATATCGCTGGCAAACAATGCATCAAGTACCTTGACCGTATCATCTGGCGCGATCACGCCAGCGCTCAGAGCCGCAACCTGACCTTCAAGCATTGGGTAGAGGTAATCAACACTGGCTTTCTCTGGTGCAACTTCAAGTAAGTTATAGGCTTCATACAAGCCATCCTGACGGACGTTGTGGGCAATAGAATGATCAACAAATGCCAGCGCATCATCGAGCATAGCCATCACGGCATTAACAGCTTGCTCGCTGGTGCCGCTAAAGCCACCGGCATAAACCTGCTGACGATAACGACCCGCGGCTTCACCTAAGTCCCGCAGTACTTGCCAGCGGAATTGGTCGGTGACTTTGGCATCGCCCAATTGCGGCGCGTACTGTGCCAGCACCTTAGCGGTATCCGCTAACCACTGACTGACTTCTGCAGACATGCTGTACGCCGCTTCACCTTGCTCCGTCAGCAACCGTTGCATAAAGGTAATGTAACGACGGACGTAGTACATGGTGACCATCGACAAGCCCTGACCAACCAGTGCGTTGTTGGCATCGTTCCATTCTGGGCGCTGCGTATTGAGCCAGATACCACCGTCAACTACCAGATTGCTCAACTTGCTGAGCAATGGCACCAACAGTTTCTCAAACAGGTTTACTTGATAAACCTCACCCCCTCCAGTAAGCACTAACTTACCGTCAGAACCAATTTCTTCAACACGTTTATCAATTAACTTGGCTTTTTCATGATCGAAGTCGACGGTGTTCTTAAAGTCCGCAACCAGCGCATCAAACGGCTTGATCGCATAGGGAACGTTGGCGTAACAGAACAAGGGTTGCTGCAACAAAGCTTGCAATTGCTGTGGGTGGAATTGCTTCGATGCTTCGAGCAATTTCAGCAGGTAAATGATTTGGTGATCGCCCCAGTAGCCAATATTGCTCCATGGATCATCTGGCTCATCCAACTCCCAGTCGATGCCATCTTTAGTGATTCGATAGGGGTTATAGCCATCAATGGTTGAGGCATTAACAAACTTCGCGATGACGTTTTCGATAAAATCTGGATAGCTGACCGCCAGCGCTTCCCAGTTCTGGAAAATATCGCGCCAGTTGCCCTGATAAGACAGCAAGCGATTGCCAGCGTCATCACGCAGTTTAATGACAAAGTGGTTCCATGGTCGGCTCGGATCGCCATGACGACGACCAAAGGTGATTGGCAAATATTCGTAGCACAGGCGCTCAAGTTGCGGATCTTTCTGGTCAATGACAGCCTGATGCAAATCTTGATAAGACAATACTTCCGGCAGATCGCGAATAAACTTCTGATGACGTTGCCACACCGCTTTGTTCAATACCGATAAGGTGGCGTTGAAATCTTCGCGCGGCACTTGGTATTGGTCATTGAAGATGCCGCCACGCATGACGTTAAACAACACATTGGCATAATGGTGCGTGCTGACCTGCTCTTCGGCAGTCGCTTGGAAGCCGTCAGCGGCAGCCATCAGGCGGGCCAGCTCATCTGAATTGGCTTCAATCGAAGCGGCAATGTCGGCGGCCAGCTGTGGGTTTTCGGCAATTTGCTTGCGTGTCGCCACGACATCGGATTGTGACTGGCTGACGTCCGCAACCAATTGCCAGCTTTGTTCCGTTTGGCCTGCCAGTTTCAGCTGGCTAACCAGTAAATAGGCGCCAGGCTCGGCGCGCATTAGGTGTTCGCTGCGCACTTCACGGCCCATGCGGAAGGCATTGAGCTGACGTGTCGACAACAACACATTGGCCTGCGGCAAACCAAGACTAAAGACGCCGGATGCCTTTAGCGATTCGCTCGGCTCGGCGCGGTCTGAAATGGCGGCATACAAGGCAAACACGGCATGGTTCGTGGCCGGATCGAGTTCATTCCACTTATATGCATCAACCAAGCAACTTGCTTCGGTTTGGGTTTTGCGTGGTACCGCCCAAGGCAGCAGGTTAGTGACACCATCGAGCAACTTAATATCGACAGTGGCGTCATTGAGGTTTTCTAAGTAACTGTGGCGAACAAAACCATATGCGTCACTTGAGCTCCAGCTATAGCTGAATTTCAGGCCCAGTTCATGGTTGGTTTCGCTGAACACCAATTTACTACCGAGTAAGTTCTTATAAAGGGTGCGGGTGACGTTAGGGCTTGTTGGCCCTTGCTCAACGAACGGCTGCCACAACACAGGCCCTTGCACTGTGGTAACCCAAAACAGTGATTTCGAACCTGTTTTGTGGGCATTGCTGTGGATCTTATCTACAGATTCGTAAGGGAACAGCGCATTTTCTGGCTGAGTGCGGCCCGCAGTTAGGGCGCCGGTCGATGAGATAAACAGCCAATGATCACTACTCGACACCAGGCTGATAAAGAATGGCGGCATTTGGTCATAATCTTTGATCGCGTAAAAGCGTTCTCCGTTGAGCGTTACGAATCCGCTCGAGCCGACATCGGCCGCAAAGTGAGTGTTTGTCATTTTTTTATCCCAAGACGCGTAAATACAGTTGCTCGTTGAACTTCATCTCCAGAGAATGATGAACATTCATGTAAGCGCTTACAGTGAATTTTCATTACATTTTGGAAACATTGCAAGTCAGATTTGCGTGACGATCGACAAAAATGAGAACTCAGATCAAAAAATCATCGTGTTTGATTCTAACGTGAATCAATGCCAGAACAGATAACCACATGGTTTGATTGGCATTTAACATGCTGCATTTGTTAACAGATAAATGCCTTCTGATTTTCGCTCGCCAGCACCATGTTTTGGCGATTTTGTGAACTACTTAGAATAAATGACGATCGCGCTATGAATTCAAAATAACCGACCCATATAATCGCCAAAAGAAAACGCTTACATAAATTTTCACAATTTATGAGGCAAGCGATTAAGTAGTTTTGAGGTAAAGAGCAATGAGATTCAACAGAGTAATTGCTTTGCTGTTATTCCCCTTATTAGTCGTGTCATTGACCGCTAAGGCAGCAATAAAGGTCAACTACTACCAACCTAGTAACGAAAATGACCGCTATCCAATCGACTTAGTGTCATTCCTGCTCGACAAATCCGGCATGGACTACCAGCTCAACGGCGTGCCGTCAGAAAACCTGACCGAGCAGCGATTAATCAGCGACGTTCAGAGCGGTCAGGTGTCTTTTATCTCAATGGCCACCAATGAGCGCCTCAACAACGAACTGCATGCTATTCAGTACCCCATGTATCGTGGCTTGCTAGGGCACCGTGTGTTTATCATTCGCCAAGGTGACCAACACAAATTTGACGGCATCAACTCTGTTGCCGAACTAAACCGTCTGGTTGGCGGCCAGGGCCGTTTTTGGGCCGACACCGCGGTACTAAAAAGCGCAGGCTTAAATGTTGAAACACCAGTCAAATATCACAGCTTGTTTTACATGCTAGAGGGCGAGCGCTTTGACTATTTTCCGCGAGCCATTCACGAACCACTCAATGAGATCGCGGCGCGACCAGAACTAGACCTGACCATCGAGAAAAATCTTTTGCTGGTGTATCCGATGCCGATGTTGCTCTACACCTCCAAGGCCAATCCAGAGCTATATAAAGCGTTGGAGTTGGGCTTTGAAAATGCCATTCAAGATGGCAGCTTTGCCAAATGGTTTGTTGAACACCCAGCAATTGAACAAGTGCTGTCTAAGATCGAACTACATAATCGCACCGTATTGCGCCTTGATAACCCGCACCTCCCTGCAGGGACGCCGGTTCACCGCAAAGAGTTGTGGCTCGATATCGAGCAGCTTAAAAAGACCTCTTAGCACAATAGGCAAAACGACAATGGGCTGAGCACGGACGCTTGCCCACCCGCTCTCCGATTTACCCCCTTCCGTACCACTGCCAATTTGTTGATTTGTGATCAGCAATTCTACTCGCCAAGAAATGTAAACGTTATCATAGCTATTTATTGCAACTAAAACTCAACAAAACACAGAGGGTTAGTGGGTCAATAAAAAAATTGTGACATCCGCGACTGGGATCAAGAGGAGAAATTGATTAACCTAAAAGTCAAAATGACTACAAGATAAAAAACGCCACCAATTTACTCGATGAGAAGTAAAACAACATGAAAAATATAATAACGACGCTAATTATACTGAGCACAGTGCTGTTATGGCCGATGCTGGCCCATGCAGAGCTGACCGTCCGCTACTACGAACCCCGTAACAAGAAAGACAAATACCCCATTGATTTAGTCGAGTTCCTGCTGACCAAAGCGGGTACTCGCTACACCCTCGATCCGGTGAGCGCATCAGATTCGACCGAAATGCGCCAAATCGCCGATCTCAATGCGGGCTACATCAGCATTTCAACACTAGCAGCAAACGACAACCTCAACCAAGAGCTGCATGCCATTCAGTACCCGATTTTTCGCGGCTTACTGGGGCACCGAGTGTTTATTATTCGCAAGGGCGATCAAAACCGTTTCAACCACATTGAAAACATCCAACAATTGAGCAAATTGATCGGCGGTCAGGGCCGTTTCTGGGCCGATACTGCGGTGTTAAAAAGCGCCGGTTTGCAGCTGGAAACCCCAGTCAAATACGACAGCCTGTTTTACATGCTCGATGGCAATCGCTTTGACTATTTTCCTAGGGCGATTCACGAGCCACTGACCGAGATCGCCGCTCGCCCCCACTTAAACCTCGCCATCGAAGACAATATTTTGCTGGTTTATCCGCAGCCCATGCTGTTTTACACGGCCAAATCCAATACCGAGCTGTCCAATGCATTGGAGCAAGGTTTTGAGCTAGCGGTTCAGGACGGCAGTTTCGCCAATTGGTTTGTCAGCCATCCGATGATTCAGGAAGTGATGTCGAAGATCGATTTGAACAACCGAACCGTGATCCGCATTGCCAACCCCCATCTGCCGGCCGAAACACCGGTCGACCGACAAGAACTTTGGCTTGATGTAACCCAGCTCAAACAAGCCAGTTAAACCGCTGCCACGGTTTTCCCCCTCTCAAAGCATCGGCATGGAAGCAGTGCTTTGATTCAATTTTGTGATTCGAAATCAAGTTTTCACTAGCCAGCAGGGTTCAATCCTTGATCTTGCCTTTACATCTGCATAACCTTCCATGTAAGCGCTTTCTTGAGTTGCCTTGCAAGTGGTTCAAGTTGCCAAGTCGTACACATTTTATAATCGGGGCAAGCTGAATGCTGAAAACCAAAGAAAAAGTTGCCTATGGGCTAGGTGACACAGCCAGTAACTTTATTTTCGCCATCGTGATGTCATTCATCACTTATTTCTATACTGATGTCTTTGGCATTTCAGCAGCAGTGGTCGGCACCATGTTTTTGGTGGTACGTATTATTGATGCCGTCACCGACCCATTGATGGGCGCGTTTGCCGACAAGACCGAAACCCGCTGGGGTCGCTATCGTCCTTACTTAGTGTGGCTCGCAGTGCCGTTCGCTATTATCAGCGTGCTGGCATTTACCACCCCAGATTTATCGCCAACCAATAAAGTGCTGTACGCCTACGTCACCTACATTCTGTTGATGCTGGCCTACACCGCGATCAATATTCCTTATTCAGCGCTCGGTGGTGTCCTTACTGACGATCCCAAAGAGCGGGTGTCGGTGCAAAGCTACCGCTTTGTGTTCGGCATGATCGGCGGCTTTATCGTCACCTCGCTGACGCTACCATTGGTCGAATACTTTGGTAATGGCGACGAAGCGAAAGGCTTCCAGTACACCATGGCGACCATGAGTGTGGTTGGTATTGTGCTGTTTTTGCTGTGCTTCGCCGGTACCAAAGAGCGGGTATCACCACCGAAAGACCAGCAAATTAACTTCCGCACAGCGATGCGCTCGCTGTGGCAAAACGACCAGTGGCGGATCCTCTGCATCGCGGCCATTTTATTACTCACCGGTATGGTGATCCGCGGCACGCTCGCCATCTACTATGTCAAGAATTACCTCGATGTCAGCTCAGTGATGCACTATCTCGACTACGGCTTCATTAAGTTGTTTGTTGGCGACAGCTACGTTGGTTTGTCTGATGCCGAAGCGTTGGAGAAAATGGTCCCCATGCTGATCACCATATTCCTCACCATCGGTATGGTCGGCAATATCATCGGTAGCTTTGTTGCCCAGCATGTCACCAAGCGAATTGATAAAGTCAAAGCCTACGTCGGCTTACAATTTATCGCAGCAATCATTTGCGGACTGAGCTTCTTTGTTGCTCCCGAGCAAGTCGAAACGGCAATTTTCATGAATTTCATTTACTGCTTCTTCCTACAAATGGCAACGCCAATGTTGTGGGCCAAAATGGCTGACACCATTGATTACGGTCATTTGAAAACAGGCATGCGAGTCACCGGTTTGGTTTATTCAACCGTGGTGTTCTTCATCAAATTGGGAGTCGCATTAGGTGGTGCAATTGCGGCCTGGCTGTTGGCTTACTATGGCTACAATGCCGATTTAACCACTCAGGCAGCAGATACCGTCGATGGCATCTTATTCACCTTCACCGTATGGCCAGCAATCTCTTGCTTAATTGTTGCCTTCGTCATGCGCTGGTATAAGTTGAACGACAAAAAGGTTGAACAAGTCCATCAACAACTACAAGCAGGTACGTGTTAATTCTGTGCCGCTCATCGTGTAAGATGGGCGGCGTTTTCAAGAATTTACCAAAACCAACGGACTGATCATGGCGACGATATACGAAGTATCCAAGCTCGCTGGTGTGTCACTGGCAACAGTGTCCCGCGTGATGAACCAGAATGCTTATGTGACCGATGCAACCAAGCAGAAAGTGCTGGATGCAATGAAAGAGCTGAATTACCGCCCAAATTCGGCAGCGCAGTCTTTGGCACTGAACCGTAGCGACAGCGTTGGTGTACTGGTTGCCGAACTCGACGGCCCGTTCTACGGACCAGTCATGGCTGGGGTCGAATCTGAGCTAAGAAAAGCCGGCAAGCACGTCATTATTGCCGCCGGCCACGATGATGAAGAGACCGAAAAAGAAGGGGTCGAATTTCTCATTGGCCGCGGCTGTGATGCCCTGATTCTGTTGGCAGAAACTCTGCCCAATGAATACCTAATTGAGCTGTCCAAGCGCGACACCCCGTTCGTCATGCTCAACCGTTCCACCAAAACACTCGAATCTCAATGCATCACCCTGGATAACCAACTCGGTGGCTACCTGGCGACCAAACTGCTGATCGAGCAAGGTCACCGCGACATTGCCTATATCTCCGGACCACTGTGGAAGCACGATGCCGAAGACCGCTTTGCCGGCCACAAACAGGCCATGGAAGAGGCCGGTATTGAAGTCGACCCAGCATTGCTATTCGAATCCGATTACCGTGAAGCTGGTGGTAGTAGCGGCTTTTTACAGCTACTCAATAGTGGCCGTAAGTTCACCGCACTGGCCTGCGCCAATGATGAAATGGCCTCTGGCGCGATGATTAGTGCCGTGCAAAAAGGCATTCGCATTCCAGATGACTTATCCATCGTCGGCTTCGATAACGTCCATTACGCTCGGCTGTTAACGCCATCGCTGACCACTGTCGAATTCCCAATCAATGAGATGGGTAAGATGGCAGCACGCTGGGTGCTGAAAAACGCCTACGGTAAAACTAAGTTGTCGTACAACAACTACTTTTCGCCAAAACTCATTCAGCGCCACTCCACCAAACCACCTGCCAGCAAGTAACCCCAGCAAACAAGCTGGGGCTCTGCTGAGCTGTTCCTTTTTTCATCATGTAAGCGCTTACGTGAGCAAGATCTCAATTCTTTAATCTCTACTGCGATCCAGATCGTACAAACAAGCAACTGACCGTGACCAAAGAACCAAGAGAGGCATATGCTTTACGTAAGCGCTTACATAAATGCAGCAAAACAGCAAAAGGTCGATTACATGACAAGCGGCGCGAAACACACCCCAATTTCGAGCAACGATTGAAAAGAATCACACGGAGATACGGATGAAAACCATTCATTTATTACCGCTCGCCGTAGCGGTATCCGTCGGTTTATCAGGCTGTGGTGGCAGTGATAATGTCACCAAAAAAGTTGACGAACCCCCAATGATAGAGCCAGGCGGATGGACCCTCGCTTGGGCAGACGAATTTGATGGCAACGCCATCGATATGAACAACTGGGAGCACGAAGTAAACTGCAGTGGTGGTGGCAACCAAGAACGCCAATGCTACACAGATGACTCAGCAAACTCCTACATTGACAACGGCGTGCTGAAAATCGTTGCGCTGCCAGCAGAAGGCCTTGATGGCGGCAAAGAGTACACCTCTGCTCGTCTCCGCACCATCAACAAAGTCGACTTCACCTACGGCCGTGTTGAAATTCGCGCTAAGGTTCCAACCGGTCAAGGCTCATGGCCTGCGGCTTGGATGTTACCAACCGACAATGTCTACGGCGGTTGGCCAACCTCCGGCGAAATCGACATTATGGAAACCGTCAACATTGGCGTGCCATTAGCAGATGGCGGTGTTGAATCAACCATTCACGGTACCTTGCACTATGGCAAACAATGGCCGGGTAACGAAAACAGTGGTAAATCCTACCTGTTGCCTGATGGCAGCACCCCAGCAGATGACTTCCACACTTATGCCATTGAGTGGGAAGAAGGCGAAATTCGCTGGTATGTCGATGGCGTCCACTACGTCACTCAGCGTCAATCCGAAGTCGAATACAACACCTCGGGCGATGCCGTTGGCTTGATCCACAAAGGCTGGTTCACCCAAATCGACGACGAGATTGTCTGGGATTCACGACCATTCGATCAGGACTTCCACATTCTGTTGAACTTCGCGGTGGGCGGCAGCTGGCCTGAAAACGTCAACCAAGGTGGCGTCGATCCAACGGCATTCCACGCCGACAACGCCTACGAAATTGACTATGTTCGTGTGTACAAGTGTGAAACCGCTTCCTTAGATGGTACCGGCTGCGGCACTTTCGATTTTGGCTACCACTTCCCAGTTGAAGAGGGCGGCACCCTAATCGAAGGCAAAGCGCCAGTACCAGTGCCTCCATCATCTGGCATTCCGCAAGATCTCACCATCTTTGACGAAGAAGAAAATGCAAATTGGCCGGCATGGGCTGATGGTCAGTCTGATCCAGCCATCGTTGATGACGAAGACGGTGACTACGGCAAAGCAGTTGAATTCAATATTGTCGGCAACCAAGTAGCTGGCTTCAACACCCGCATTGCTGAAGAAAGCAAACCATTTGATGCATCACCAATCAAAGATGTTGGCGACCTTGAATTTGACCTCAAGATTGTCCGTCAGCCACTGGCTGGGCCAACCAACTGGTACGTGAAAGTTGAGCAAAATGGCGGCAGCCAAGGCGGCGGTACCGATGGCGAAGTCACCATCACGCCACCAGCAGAGCTGGATACTTGGGTCCACTACAGCATTCCACTGAAAAACCTCAGCGGTCTTGACCACAATGGTATTGACGTGGTGATGCTGTTCCCAACTTGGGGCCAAGGTCAGGGCGCTATCTATCGCATGGATAATGTTGAATTCACCGGTGCTGACAAAGTAGGTGACGGCAACGATCCAGGCGGCGAGTTCGTCATGCTGAGCACTGATGGTCCTGCTGACGGGCTTTCGTTGAACGGCTACGATGGTAATGACAACCCAGACAACAACGCCATTGTTGATGGCGTCCTGCAAGTTCGTATCAATGGTGCCGGTAACGCTTACCTAGAGTCGGCAGAAGCACTAGATTACACCGAGTATCTGACTTGGGATCTGGTCTTCGACCTGAAAGTAAACAGCTTGGGCAGCAACGAAGACGTTTACGTCAAGTTCGATAGCGGCTGGCCGGCAGTGAGTGATATTAAGCTGGCAGAAACATCAACTGGTCTGCAAGACGATGGTGAGTGGCATACATACACCATTAGCGTCAGCGAGTTGCTGGATGGCACCAACCGCGTCAACGGCAGCGGCCAAGCAATTCCAACCTCAATCCTCAACCCAATCGTGTTTGAAGGTGTTGGCGGTGCTGACTTGTCGATTGATGTCCGTGACATCCGCTTGTTCAAAGAAGGTTCAAATGGCGGCGACAACGGTGGCGATAACGGCGGTGCCAGTGGCGAACCGATGGTTTGGCTCGGTACCACACTGGCCGATGGCTTCGACCTGACTGGCTACAATGCCGATGCCGAAGATTCATGGGTGATCACCGATGAAGGCGTATTGGAAGTTGACTTCGCTGGCGGCGGTAACGTCTACTTTGTTGCCCCAGAGCCATTGGATTTGTCGGCGCAAACCAACTGGTACCTGACCTTTGATGTCAAGATCAACAACCTTGGTGGCGCTTCAGACCTACTGGTTAAAATCGACAGCGGCTGGCCAAATGTTAGTGACATGCCACTATCGTTGACGTCGACCGGTTTGATGGATGATGGCGAATGGCACAGTTATTCAATCTTGATGAGCGACCTGCTTGAGCGCCGCAACAGCATCGACCCATCAGGGATTGCAAACCCAGCAAGCGTGATCAACCCATTCGTGATGGAAGGTGTTGGTACAGATGCCTCATTCGATGTTCGCAATGTTGTTCTAACACCAACGCCTTAGTAGCAAGTAACAGCAACAACCTTCGTTGAAACGGCTCCTTCGGGAGCCGTTTTTTGTCTGCCTACCTTTTCCGCTAGCGGCTGTTACCATGTAAGGTATTCACTCGATAACAACAAACCTAGGGATAAGGTGATTGAAGTGACTCCTAAACATATCTTCAGCGCACTCCACAATTCACTAACAGCCGTTCTCATTGTGGCGTTTTTGCAAATGCCAATTGCTGCGATGAATACTGCCGTTGCAGCCGAAGTGGCCGCACAACCTGCCAGCGATAAAGTTTATCGAATTGCCACCCGCCATGCGCCGCCATTCAGTGTTCAAACAGAGCAGGGCTGGCAGGGCATCACCATCGAGCTGGTCAAGCGGGTCGCTGACGCCAAACAGCATCAAATTGAATTTGTTGATATGAGCATTGATGAAATGCTCGACGCCACCCAAAGCCATCAGGTTGCTGCAGCAGCGGCCGCTCTGACCATCACCGCCGATCGTGAAAAACGACTCGATTTTACTCACCCATACCTCACCTCTGGGCTTGGCATTGCGGTGCCACAAAGCGAACAAGTGAGCATCATGGCGGCGGTGAAGCGCTTTGTATCTGGCGACTTTCTACAGGCGGTTGGCGCCTTATTACTGGTCCTTTCGGTGATCGGTATTTTGCTGTGGTTGGCCGAACGTCGCCACAACAGCCAGTTTTCCGAGCAACCCATGCGCGGTATTGGCGCTGGCTTGTGGTGGTCAGCCGTCACCATGACCACCGTGGGTTACGGCGACAAAGCACCACAAACCACCAGCGGTCGCATCATCGCATTGATTTGGATGTTCGCCAGCATCATCATTATTTCTGGTTTTACCGCCGCAATTGCCACCTCACTCACCGTCAATCAGCTCGGCCAGTCCATTAATAGCCTCGATGACTTGTATAACAAGCGCGTCATTACCGTCGCCGAAAGTACCAGTGACCAACTGCTGCAAGAAAAGCTGATCCGCCACCGCACCGTTGCCACCATTGAAGAAGCACTCGCTGCCTTAGCCGATGGTAAAGCCGCCGCCGTGGTCTATGATTTGCCCATCTTGCAATACATGGTGGCCAATGAGTTCAACGAAGAACTGCGTGTATTGCCGAATATTCTGGTACGCCAAGACTATGGCATCGCCCTGCCGCCTGGCGCGCAGGAACGCGAAACCATTAATCAGGAAATTCTCAAAGTGATCAACGAGCCGGAGTGGAATAAAGTGCTGGAAGGTTACTTAGGTAGAAATTGATGACTAAACCCCCAGTGTTGAGTGCCGAGCAATACCATCAAACCGATGCACCAACTTATGCCGGTCAAACTGATGGCAGCCATAAGCAAAGCGCATTGATGGCTAGAGTGCGTTACCAGCCGGCTCATCACAATCCGGACGCGCCAGCCGCGCAACAAGGGCAGGGTGAAACACTGGGCACTTGGATATTCAATGAAGAAGCCAACAAAGCCGAGGGGCTACTTGCCAGCAACATCCAATTAATGATGGACAGCACACTCGCGCCCCACGCAACCATCGGCTTGCATCAACACCAAGACACAGAAGAAATCTATTACTTGCTTGAAGGCCAACTCAGCATCGAACTGCATCGCGCCGGCGAGCCCGCCAAAACGCTGCAACTTCATCCTGGTGATGCCCACTTAATTCGCCCCAGCGAAAGCCACTTTGTCCAAGCCGGCGCCGATGGTGCTCGCATCATTGTTGTTGCCGCTAAAGCCACATGAGCCGGATTCGCAATGCCGCTATCATCGGCAGCCACTGGGGCTTAGTGCATTTGCCACCCCTGCAATCGCTCGGCATCAAAGTTACGGCGCTGGTCAGCCACGATCTGCAACAAGCTCAAGCCGTTGCCGCCGAGCACCAGATCCCCCTAGTCACCGACCAAGCAACTGCCATCGGTCAGCCCGATTTGGTCATTGTTGCCACCCCCGCCGTCACTCACGCCGAGATCATCCGTGCTTTTCCACACAGCCATATCTTTTGTGAAAAGCCAGTTGTTGGCCCCTATGGCAATCCGGCCGAGTTGCCCCACTGGGCCGACCGAGTACTGATCAACTACGCCTTTAGTCAGCTCGACTCAAGTCGCTGCATCATGGCGCAACAACTCACCCCGCGCCATATCAAGCTGCACTCTCGGGTGAATCTTTCAGGTTTTGATTTTGATGCTCGCCAGTGGTTCTTTGAAGTCACTAGCCACCCTTTGTCATGGTTACTGCACTGGCTGGGCGAACCAACATTAGATCGCCGCCACCTCGATAACCACCACATCCAGCTCCAGTTGCAGTGCGGAACAACCGACATTGACATTGATTTTGCCGTTGCCGGAGAGGCCGGTATTTACCACCGATTCGAGATCAACTGCGAACAAGGTTTAGTGGAATTGGCCGGTTGTTATCAGCCCGGCTCACCGTGGCGCTTTGAGCCGGTATTGCACAATCAGCAAGCATTGAATCAGGGCGAATTTATCAGCAGCGACTGCTGGCTCAGAGCCAACCAACGGTCGCTGGAATTGGCCATCCGCCACTTTAATGGCGAACTGACCATGACCGAAGTAGAACGGTTGGGCGCTTTTTCCGTTGCCAAGGCTCTGGCTATCGAAGGCTTATTTGAATCATAAGAGCGAAACCACCAACTAACACCAATGTAGGCTTTATCCTTTGATCAACAACGCATAACGACTCGCCGACCTTACTCAGCAAAGTGACTTAGCACTATACTTATCCAGACCAACAGCTTATTAGAGCGATCTAATATGAAGGTCTCACCCTATCTCGCCATGCTAGCCTGCGGCATCAACTTTTACGCTGCTGCAGCGACTGTCGAATTGTACATTTGGGAGGAATACTTAGCGCCCGAGGTCATCGAAGCTTTCACCGAAGAAAGCGGTCACACCGTTCATCAAACTTATTTTAATGATGAAGACGTACGCGACGGCGTCATTACCAGTGGTCGAGCGAAGGCCTATGATCTCATCATGATTAATGGTGCCAGTCTGCGCCAACTGGCCTCCCATAACTACCTAAAATCGCTCGCCACCACCACTGCAAACTACCAAGGTCATTATGACCAGCGCTGGCTTGAACTGTGCTCAACCCATGGCCTGCCATACAGCTGGGGCACGCTGGGCATTGTCTATCGGGAGTCGGTGTCTGCAACCCCAATTACCTCATGGCGGCAACTGTTTGAGCCACCGCCAGAGCACAGCGGCCATATCGCCATGTACATGGACACCATTGACACCGTCGGCAGCGCCTTGCTGGCACTGCAGCAAGATCCATTAACCGGCGATCAACAAGCGCTCAAACAGGCCTATGAGCTACTCATCGCCCAGCGGACCCACGTCAAAGCCTATCAATATGGCTATGACTACACCCTTCAACATAAACAAGACAGCGATATCACCATGTCGCTGGGCTATTCCGACGACCAGTACGTCATGGCAGAAGCAACAGGCCAGCAAGACTGGGTTTACACGGTTCCTAAAGAGGGCACTTTGTTATGGGCTGAGTGTCTCGCCGCGCCAGCTGAAAAACCGTTGAGTGAGGCAACCATCGCCTTTCTCGAATTTATATCGCGTCCGGATATAGCCGCGCTCAACGCCGAGTCCCTGTGGTTTTCAACGCCGAATAAAGCTGCGCTGGCGTTGACCTCTGCAGAGTACCAGCAGGATACCAATTTGTTTCCGGCCGCCGCCCTGATGAAAAACAGCCGAACTTACCGATCTCTGGAGCCAGACGCCATGAATACACGCTCGCGCATCATGGCATTTTTGGAGAACCAATAAGCTCGTGAAACTAATCCAACGGGTTAACGTCATTTTAGTGCCAATCATCCTCGGGCTATTAATGCTCGCAGGGGCGCTTGCCTACTTGTTGTTTATCCGTCACAGCGACACTTTCTTGCAAGAAGCGGTGAAGCAAGATCTGTTGTTTCTCGACGAAGAGATGGCACAAGCCAGCGAACAGCAACATGCCGCCGCCCGCGAGATCCTTAACAGTGCCGAGTTGCTGCGTTTTCTCAATGAGTCCAATCTTGATTTTCAGGCGTTTGCCCATGCCACAGCGGTGCGGCAAGTCCTTCAGCGCGTCACCAACGCCGCCCAATCTTCCATCGAAGTCCAGCTGGTCACCAACCAGTTGAGCATTTTAATCTCGCAAACAAGCAAGGATGACCCGTTTAGCGAGCCACAGTTGCTCAAGTTTCCGCAGCCGGCTTATCACGACTATTTACTCGAGTTACAACAACCAGAGCCTCGATTAAACGAGCGCCAATTTGTCTATCGGGATGACCAATCCACTATTTACCTCGGTTTGCTGATGCCGTTTTCCAGTCATTTATTACTCGAAGATTCAGTCAACATTCCTGCCGATCGGCATCATGTCCTGCTGTTGCAAACTAAACTGGTCGAATTTGACCGCTTACAACAGAAGCTAGCGCGCCGTTACCAGCTCGCAGCAACCGATGTTGTCATTGATCTTGCTCCGCATGCTGTTGCTGCCACACCGCTGGCACAACCTGTGTCATGGCGCCGCAACCAACAAGGCGGGTTTGAAGCAACCCTCCATCATCCGCAATTTAACCTGTCAGTCACGCTACCCAAGCGGGCCAGAGACGCCATCATGGGCGACATTTTGCTGGGCATCTGCGTGATGATTTTGGTGCTGACGTTGCTGGCATTTTTAGTCATTCGAGGGCTGATTAATCGGCAAATTATTAAGCCGATTAACAAACTGGTTGGCGAGATCCGGCTGTCACAACAAAACAACACCATGACGCTGGAGCACAAATTGGCGTGCGACGAGGTATCCGAGCTCAATAACGCGTATGTCCAGTTGTTAAATGACGTCCACCATCTGGCAACCAATGATTCGCTGACAGGCCTTGCCAACCGTTACAGTTTTCACTTGTGGCTTGAGCGGCAAGCGCAAAGGGCTGCCAAGACCGGCGAGAAAATGGCGCTGCTATTTATCGATTTGGATAATTTTAAGCGGGTTAATGACAATTATGGCCACGCCACCGGCGACCGGCTGCTGCAAACATTTAGCGCCAAATTGATCAGCTCCATTCGCCCCTCAGATGTCGCCGTATCGATGCGCCAGCACGCACTGGCGCGGTTAGCAGGGGATGAGTTTGCCGTGCTGTTGACTCAGGTCAATAACTCGCAAAGTGCTGAAATTGTTGCCAAACGGATTCTCAAGTTATTCGACAACGGGCTCGAAGTCGACGGTGTGAGCTACAATGTTCAAGCCAGCATCGGCATTGCCATGATGCCCGAAGATGGCACTCACTCCCAAGACATTCTGAAGCATGCCGACGCCGCCATGTACAAAGCCAAGGCGCTCGGCAAAAACCGCTATCAATTCTGCACCGAAGACATCGCCAGAGCACTGGATCTGCGCAATCAAATCGAACAAGCATTGGAGCAGGCGCTTGATCATAACGGCTTTCACTTGGTCTTCATGCCGATATATGACCTCACCATCATGCAGCCAACCGGCGCAGAAGTGCTCATTCGCTGCCCAGCGCTGGCCGAGATGGGTATTTCTCCAGAACAGTTTATTCCCATCGCCGAAGCCACCGGTCAAATCAAGCGAATTGATTTGTGGGTACTTGAGCGCGCTTTGCAAATACTACAAGAAATGAACGCGGTACCCGCTTTCGAACA
This sequence comes from Neiella litorisoli, assembly GCF_014773395.1. Lineage (GTDB taxonomy): Bacteria > Pseudomonadota > Gammaproteobacteria > Enterobacterales > Neiellaceae > Neiella > Neiella litorisoli. The sequence continues at coordinate 349,104 of NZ_JACXAF010000001.1, forward strand.
TTTTTATCTGGCCATCAACATTTCAGCCGTTGAACTTCACAACAAGCAGTTCACCCGCCAAGTCAGTGAGTTGCTCTCTAAATATCAAACAAACCCTGCTCAATTAGAGCTTGAGCTGACCGAAACCAGCCTAGCGAATGATGACCCCGATAGCCTCCACACCCTGACGCAACTCACCGAGTTAGGCTTAACCCTATCGTTGGACGATTTCGGCACCGGTTATACCGCGTTTACCCAGCTGGCTTCATATCCAGTGTCAGCCTTGAAAATTGACCGCTCGTTTACTGCGGTGATTGGCGATCGTTCCGCGACTAAACAACCCATGGTCGACATCATTCTGTCGCTCGCCAAGTTGTATCAACTCGATGTGGTCGCAGAAGGGGTGGAATCACAACAACAGTTAGATTACTTGCAACAGCGAGGCTGTCATCGAGCGCAAGGCTATTTCCTCTGCCAGCCGATTGACAAAGACGCGCTGCTGCAAACTCTGAGTACCACCGCATAAAAAAGCCCGACGGTTGGTTGCCGGGCAAAACTTACAGCGATACAAATTGGGGGCGCTGTTAAAGTTGCACTCGCACGGTCTGCACAGCATTGGCATCAATGGTGATGTTGGCCATCTGCTCGCCAATTTTTAACGCGTAATCAATTGGCTTTTTAGTGGTATTCAGCAACTGCACGCTCAGCAAGTTGTCGGCAGAGAGGGTCGCGCTGGTATGCAAGTCATCGTCACCCAACTGGCCACGGTCGATGCTGGTTTGAACCGCCACATCGCCCGGACGAATGGTGCGGCTAAACTGGCTTAACACATGGAACACTGGCGTGTAGTAAATCTCACCGGTGTTGGTGTCGATCATGATCGGTGCGCCACAGAAGTTGCCGACATGGTTCGGGCCACCGTTGTGGTCAAGCACAATGTTCCAGTCAACCCAGCCTTCCATCCAGTGATCGAGACTAACGATAATGTTGCGGGCATAGCGGTGGACCGGTGTGTAAATGGGGTGATCTTCAGCATTCGGCGCCCATTCAGCGGAATACGCCCAGTCAGTGGCGGTGTCGTTCCACCAGAATGCATCGTTGCCGAACCAGTCACTTTCTTGGAAGTTTTCCGGATCGGAGACACCACCCGGCGCAGGCTTGCCCAAGTCATCAATGGTCGCTTCGGTGTTGATGATGCCGTAGCCTGGGAATTTAGTCGCCACCCGCTCCAACGCATCTTCATAAACCTTGTAAGTGCTGCTGTACCAGTGAACGGCGGTGCCATAGACATATTGCGCGGTATCTGGATCGCCCAGAATGGTATCGGTCCAGTCTTCGAGGTGATCGCGGTTCTGGTCGTAAATCAACACATTGACATCTTTGTGGCTACTTGCCGCCAGTGTTGGGCCAAGGTGAGCTTTAATAAAGTCGCGCTGGGTTTCTGGGGTAAAGTGCATGCTTTCCCACTGGCCACTGTTGCCCGCCGGCTCATTCACTGGGGTGAGCGCCCAAATATCCACACCTTCGGCTTGGTATGCATCAAGATACTTCAGCAGGTAATCGGTATAGGTGCTGACGTACTCAGGCTTTAATTCGCCGCCTGTGCCTTGATAGCCATTTTCTGGCGTTGGCCGGATATACCAAGTATCGATGTCTTTCATCCACGAAGGTGCGGTCCAAGCCGAAGAAATGATCCGTAAATCGGAATCGTCCTGCTTGGCTTTAATCGCCAAAGCTTCATGGATCATCGGCAGCACATCAAAGCTTTCATCTTTGATGTTGGGATATTTGGCTTTGCTAAAGCCGTTTTTGTCCTCTTCGATGGAGAAGTGCTTGAGGCTGACATCGCCTGCAACATCGGCATAGGACCACTGACCTTCAACCGAGAAATCGGTGGCTCCGATTGGCGTTCGGGTCAGGCTAAAGTTAGCGCCCTCAGCGCCATAGACATTATTCATCACCTCGGCGCGAACTTCCGGCTCTAAGTGGGCCAGTATAAACGCCGATGACTCAGTAAACGAGGAGCCAATACCAACAATGGTTTGCTTTTTGATATCCGGGCTAATGGTGATCACGGCTTGCGCTTGTTGCGCCTGATCGACAAAAGCAACATTCGGTTTAAGCGCCTGCACATCACCGGCTTCATTGGTGACGATAATTTCACTGGTCTTGGTCAATGCATAATCATTGCTCGTCGTTTGACTGCAGGCACTGAGCAGACCAACAGTCAGAGCAGCAGAAATGGCAGCGACAAGCTTCTTGGGGGCAACTGTTTTCACAATTCGTCCTCTACATTGGGATAAGTCATGGGATTCGTTGCGGCCAATAGTGGCGACAACTGAAATAATGGTCGTCTGAGTACGAGTCGGGTAGCCAAATTGCGGGTTCGATTGTTTGTCGTACAGTCGAACACCCCTTATCTGACAAGGGCTACAGCAAGATTTGCTACTTTTTCAGTTCGTGATCTTGATCGCGAGCAGGGGGCAATATCATCACCGCAAAACAAGTTGGTTTGAGAGTAACGAAGGCGCCAGAACCAGCTTCTGGCGCCTTGAGATGAGTGAATTGAGGCGAGTTAGTTTTTCGGTTTCAGTGGCTCAATCTTCGGACACAGTAGCCATATCGCCAACAGCGCAGTGATCGCCAAACCTGCGCCAAAGATAAAGGCGGGGGCAAAGTTACCACCGGCGGTAATCGCCGGAATAATAAAGGTCACGCCCGCTGCGGCAAACTTAGCCGCCATGCCAGCAAAGCCCGCTAACGTACCCACGGTTTTGCCGCCAAACATATCGGCCGGCAAGGTTTGCACGCTGCTAATGGCAATCTGAAAGCCAAACAACACGCCCGCCATGATCAGCACCGCAACCAAAGGCGATGCTGGTTTTGCCAGTGCCAACAAACACGCCAGCATGATCAGACCGCCAAAGGTGATCACCAACTTGCGTACGGCATTGACGCTCCAATCGCGCTTCATCAAGCTTTGCGAGACAAAGCCGCCGAACAGGGCGCCAACCATAGCGCCAACAAATGGCACCCAGCCAAAGCGAGCAATTTCGCCAACATCCATACCAAAACTGGTGCTGAGGTAAATGGGGATCCACACTACAAACAGCCACCAAATGGGGTCAATCGCTGCCGAGGCAATGATCACGCCCCAGCTTTGTTTACGGCTAAGCAGCTCGGCAGTAGAAGGGTTGTAAGCATCAACCGGCTTATCTTGCGGATCACTGCTCGATAACTGGCCCGAGAGAATAAACTCACGCTCCTCTTTGGTGATCCACGGGTGTTTTTCCGGCGGCGCTTTGACCAAGACCAGCCAAGGCACCAGCCACAAAAAGCCAATCAGACCGACCACAATAAAGATCATTTGCCAGCTCATGACGAGCGCCAAATAACCAATAATAGGGATCGACACCAAGCCACCGAGCGACGCACCGGCATTAAAGATGCCCTGTGCCAATGCGCGCTGCTTGGCCGGAAACCACTCCGCATTGCCTTTTGCTGCGCCAGGCCAGTTACCGGCTTCGGCAACCCCGAGCACAACCCGCAGAATGCTGAATGAGGTGACGCCTTTGGCAAAGGCATGCAGGACAGTGGCTAACGACCAAAAACCAATGGATAAAGCAAAGCCGATACGGGTACCAACCCAATCGAGAATTTTGCCGAAAATCGCTTGGCCAAAGGCGTAAGCCAAAATGAAGATGGTGCTAATCAGACCATAGATCTCATTGCGCTCATCAATGCTTTTGTCGGGATACAAATCGGCAGCAATGGTTGGCCACAACACCGCCAACGTTTGCCTATCGATATAGTTGATGACAGCGGCTACGGCGATAAGGCCGACCACCCACCAGCGTAATCCTTTCATTTTCATTTATTTTCTCGCTTATATGTTTGATTTAATGCCATCCCAACAGCACATGGGTATGGCTCTCTCCAGTTTTATAATTTGCGAGTGATTTGGTTGTGGGGGAGCTTGGTTCGCTCTATGTCTTACTCAAGCCCGCCACCCTAAAATATACAAACAGCGGCGTTTACAACAGTTTTTTCTGCGGCGGATCGCGATTGCTTTTGAAAGCTTGGAATCGCCAATAAACATCAAGTACCATCTCCAGCCAATGGATAAAGTCCTTTTCAATTTACACGATCTGACCCTAGCGATGACGGCGCTGCTGTGCGCGGTATTGGCGGGTTTGTTTTATTTGGCACAACGCCAAAAACACCCCAGCACGCCCTTTCTGGTCGGTTTTTTGTTGGCTCATACGCTGATTGCTTGGCATGAACTGAGCTACTACGGCCTGCAGTTTCGCTACACCATTCTTGACGCTTCCAGCAATTTGTTTTTTATCGGTAGCTTTGGCTATTTAGTCGATGGTGTATTGCTGTTTTTGTTCGCCAAAACGCTGATCTATCGCGACTTCAATGTCGGTAAGGCGCAGCTGTTACACGCCTTGCCGTTGCTTGCTTACCTCATCTACATGATGGCGGTGTATTACGGCCAAAGCGCCGCCGCCAAGCAGACCATGATTCAACACTTTAGCCTGACCACGTCATGGCATTACGTGGTGCTCGATTTGCTGATCAAACTCGGCCGAGTCGCTTACGCCGTGGGCTGCTTGGTGCTGATCGCCCGCTACCGCGAGCAACAAAAAGAAACCAAGGCCGATTTAACGGCGGTCAATTTAACGTGGCTGCATACTCTGGTAGTTGGCTTTGTGGTGGTGTTTGCTGGCGATTCGGTGTTGGCGGCAGTGAAGATCTTCAACCTGTTTGAACCCATCGAAATTAGCGTGCTTAGCGACATTGGCGTGTCGATCTACCACCTGACTTTTGTCCTGCTATTGGCGCTGCTCACTTACACCATTGCGCGCGGCCCTTGGGTTGAACAAATTCAACTGCCAGAAACTGAGGCGGCGAGCCATCAGCCAGAAGTCGGCAATGAAAAGAGTGGCGAGGTGGAGCGGATCAAGCACTACATGCGCACCGAGCAACCTTACTTGGACTCAGAAATCACCATCGACAGTCTGGCAACGGCATTGGCGATTAGCCCGAAAGTGCTGTCAGTGACGTTGAATCACCACTTCCAAATGAATTTTTACGAGTTCATTAATCACTATCGCATTGAGGACGCTAAGCGCACCTTGGTTGAACAACCGAATAAGGCCATCACCGATATTTTTTATGAAGTTGGCTTTAACAGTAAGTCGGTGTTCTACAGCTTTTTCCGCAAAAGCGAGGGCATGACGCCATCGGCCTATCGCAAAAAGCAGTTGTCGGCCGATCGTTAAAATCGGCCAGATCAGCAGACCTAGCTCACAGTTTTCCTCAAGTTCGGCTTAAAAACCTGTAAACAGACGCCGAGAAACCGGCGAAAACCTAGTATTTGCGCAACTTTTCCCGGTAACAACGAAATCAACATCCTGGAGTTTGTATGAAGCAACTACTTTCTTTGGCGCTTATCCCCACCGCCATTTTCGCCGCCAATGTCTGTGCCGCTGAGGCCAGCCAAGCCACCAGCAGCGATCAGCAAGTCGAATGGAAAGTGGATTTTTTTGATGACTTTGACCGCTTTGATCCGGCCAACTGGCAGGACCAAATCCTCTGGGTTAACAATGAAGATCAGTGTTACGTTCGCGACGGCGCCCACAATACCCGCGAAGTGAGCAATGGCACGTTGAAGCTCCGCGTTGTCGATTTAGGCGTGAAACAGCCTTGCGACAATATGAGCAAAGATGGCAAACAGCACCCAGACACACAATATGTCGCGGGTCGCATTGCGTCGAAAAACCTGAAAGAGTTTGTTGGCGGCAAGTGGACTGCACGACTGCGGGTGCCAAACAGTGGCCAGAACGGTATGTTCCCAGCATGGTGGTTACTTGGCGCACAGAACAATGAGCCGCCGGTGCAAGAAGCTGACGAGACGGTGTGCTGGCCAATGGTTGGCTCTGGTGAGTTGGACATTTTTGAGCACCACAGCGACGGTGGCCCAAATCACTACGCGGCCCGCACCATCAAGAGCTTAGGTCACTGTGATGGTGGAGATTGGCAGGCTCAAATGTTGGTGCAAGAGTCGAATTTGGACGAGTTCCATGATTATTCGGTTGAGTGGCTTGGCGGCGATATTATCTTCCGTCTCGATGACGTGGAAGTGTATCGCCTCAAAGGTGAAGCCAGCGCTCTGCCGGAGCCGTTCTTTGCCATTCTTAATTTTGCCAAAATCAACGATGGCAAAATGAACGTGCCCTACTGGGAGATGGAAGTCGACTGGGTGAAGCACGAATACTTGCCGTAAGAGCGGCGAAACCAAACAGCCCACGGAGTTTCAAAGAGGTAGTAAGTTTCAGCGAAGTCGTGCTTCAACAAGCAGGGATGCTTGTTGCAGAGCGTTCCATGGATGGACTTGAGCGTCACTACTTCGCTGAAACTTGCTGCCGATTACATGCCGAAATAAAGAAAGTCAGGAGTCGGTAACGCAAGAGGAGCAATAGTTCCTTTAGCAAGACGCCGTAAAATCTTCCATGATGGCTCTACTGCCGCATCCCTGCGGCAGAAGCTTGCTGCAGAAACTATTACTCCCCTTACTTCAGTCCGGCGTTAACTCCGTACCTAGATTGGTGGAGCACTCAGTTTGAACGAAAACCTTCCGCAGCAGGGAAGCTGCGGCAGAGTCTACAGGGGACAACTTTATAAAGTTGTCGCGTAGGCAGGAAGCCGGAGCGGGGCTTTGCAAAGGGCAGGAGCCCGTCAGCAAAGTATTCACGACGTGTCTGAGTTTGAACTGAGCGCTTCACCAATCGGCAATGCTTCGCTGAAACTTGCTGCCGATTACATGCCGAAATAAAGAAAGTCAGGAGTCGGTAACGCAAGAGGAGCAATAGTTCCTTTAGCAAGACGCCGTAAAATCTTCCATGATGGCTCTACTGCCGCATCCCTGCGGCAGAAGCTTGCTGCAGAAACTATCGCACCTCTTACTTCAGTCCGGCGTTAACTCCATACCTAGATTGGTGGAGCACTCAGTTTGAACGAAGACCTTCCGCAGCAGGGAAGCTGCGGCAGAGTCTACAGGGGACAACTTTATAAAGTTGTCGCGTAGGCAGGAAGCCGGAGCGGGGCTTTGCAAAGGGCAGGAGCCCGTCAGCAAAGTATTCACGACGTGTCTGAGTTTGAACTGAGTGCTTCACCAATCGGCAATGCTTCACTGAAATTTGCTGCCGATTACATACCGAAGATAAAAAGCTAGAAGTTGATAACCCAACTTCTCCGGTGTTTCATGTGAAACATCAATCTTGCTGCAGCCAGGCCAAAGCGTCCTTGTCATCTCGGAAATAACCTCGCTGCACTCCCGGCACATGTTGCCAAAGCGGCTCCAAAACAAACTCACCATAAGCACAATGAGCCGCGCAGCAGTAAGCCGCCTTGCGCACCCCAATCGCCGCCATAGCAGAATGTAACTCTCGGATATCTTGATAAGCTTCAGGAATGGCAATGGCACTATCGCGAATGTCTGTCAGTGCCAATTGTGGCATTTCCGCACCACTGTTGATGGCGCGTTTTAACGCCTGTCGTAACTGCCGGATCCCCTCCTCATTAAAGGCATCCAGCAAAACTAATCGAATAAGCGGCCCATTGAGCTCAATATGCCACTGACCGTGCGCGCGCATGTTGTCCGTTCCTTTGTCAACGTCGCTATTACTGCTAGCAGCTTACTTATCACAAGTTTGCGCCGGTTGCTGCCGCCCAGTATTGATTTCCGCCAATTTTAATACCTTCTGGTATGATGAACGCCCCTTATTCGACAACCAGCCTCGAGTCACCCTGCATGTTTCGTTTTTTTGAGCGCCTGATTGAGCCATTTCCCAATCAGCCCGACACACCACCACCGACTGGGCTATGGCAGTTCTGCCGTTACTACACCCGCGGAGCAGGGCGCTTTTTACTCTTGATGTCGTTTTTCACCGCCATCATTGCCATTATCGAAGCCAGCTTATTTGGCCTCGTCGGCGTCCTTGTTGACTGGCTCACCACACTCGAACCAGACACCATTATTGAGCAACACGGCTGGTCGCTAGTCATTATTGGGGTGCTGGTGGCCATTGGAATACCGCTGCTTGAACTACTCGGCTCAACCATTAAGCACCAAACCCTGCTGGGTAACTACCCCATGCGGATCCGGTGGTTAGCGCATAACTTTTTGCTGCAACAAAGCATGGAATTTTACCAGAACGACTTGGCCGGCCGGTTATCGACCAAAGTCATGCAAACCGCATTGGCCGTACGTGAAACCGTCATGAAAGTGCTCGACGTGATGCTCTACGTCGGCGTGTATTTTTTCTCTATGGTCGGATTAGTCGCCGCTGCTGATCTGCGCTTGGCCGCGCCATTGCTGCTCTGGCTGCTGGCTTATATTCTAGTGTTACGTTACTTCCTGCCTCGGCTCAAACTGGTATCAGAGCAACAGGCCGATGCCCGCGCCACCATGACCGGCGCTGTGGTGGACAGCTATACCAACATCAACACCGTCAAACTGTTCTCCCACGCTCGCCGCGAATCGGACTATGCCAAAGGCACCATGAAAACCTTTCTCGGCACCGTCTACCCGCAAATGCGCTTGGTCACCAAGCTCGACTTTGCCGTGGCCCTGATTAACTACAGCTTGCTGGTGATGATTGCCGCTGTGGCCATTTACCTTTGGTCTAAAGGCGACATCACTACCGGCGCGATTGCTGTTGCGCTGGCTTTATCGCTGCGTTTGCAGGGCATGTCGGTGTGGATCATGTGGGAAGTGGCGTCACTGTTCGAGAACATCGGCACAGTGCAAGATGGCATGAATACTCTATCGCAGCCGGTGACGATTAAAGACCAAGCCAATGCTAAACGACTGACGGTGCCACAGGGCAAAATTGAGTTTCGTGATATCCATTTCAGCTATGGCGATAAAACAATTTTCAACAACTTAAACCTGACGATTAAGCCCGGCGAGAAAATCGGGTTAGTCGGTCGTTCTGGCGCAGGCAAGTCAACCTTGGTCAACTTGCTGCTGCGGTTTTATGACCCCAACTCGGGCCAAATACTGATTGACGATCAGGCTATTCAACAGGTTGAACAAGACAGTTTGCGCAGCAAAATTGGCATGGTGACGCAGGATACATCGCTGCTGCACCGCTCAGTGCGCGACAATATTTTGTTTGGTCGCCCAGATGCGAGTGATGCGGAACTGAAACAAGCCGCTCGCCGTGCCGAGGCCGATGAGTTTATTCAATCGCTGGAAGACAACAAGGGCCGCCACGGTTACGACGCCATGGTTGGAGAGCGCGGCGTAAAGCTATCCGGCGGCCAACGTCAACGCATTGCAATTGCTCGGGTATTACTCAAAGATGCGCCGATTTTGGTGCTTGATGAGGCAACGTCGGCGTTGGATTCGGAAGTGGAAATGGCGATTCAGCGGAGTTTGAATGAACTGATGGCTGGTAAGACGGTGATTGCAATTGCTCACCGGCTATCAACCATCGCCGCTTTGGATCGACTGATCGTGCTCGACGAGGGCCGCATCATCGAGCAGGGCAGCCACCAGCAACTGCTGGCTCAAAATGGCACTTACGCTCGTTTGTGGCAGCACCAATCCGGCGGCTTCTTGGGATTGGAGTAGTTGGCAACGTCAAGAGCAGGCTCCGCAAGGGAACCAATAGTTCCTTTAGCAAGACGCCGTAAAATCTTCCTTGATGGCTCTACTGCCGCATCCCTGCGGCAGAAGCTTGCTGCAGAAACTATCGCTCCCCTTACTTCAGTCCGGTGCTAGCGCCATACCTAGATTGGTGGAGCATTCAGTTTGAACGAAGACCTTCCGCAGCAGGGAAGCTGCGGCAGAGTCTACAGGGAAGTATTCACGACGTGTCTGAGTTTGAACTGAGTACTTCACCAATCGGCAATGCTTCGCTGAAACTTGCTGCCGATTATATGCCGAAGATAAAAAGCTTGAAGTTGATAACGCAAGGGAACCAATAGTTCCTTTAGCAAGACGCCGTAAAATCTTCCATGATGGCTCTACTGCCGCATCCCTGCGGCAGAAGCTTGCTGCAGAAACTATCGCACCCCATACTTCAGTCCGGTGCTAGCGCCATACCTAGATTGGTGTAGCCTTAGTTTGAACGAAGACCTTCCGAACTTTTCGAAAGATTCAGAGCAATCAAACAGCCCACAGAGCTTCGAAGAGGCAGCGAGTTGCAGCGAAGTCGTGCTTCAACAAGCAGGGATGCTTGTTGTAGAGCGCTCCATGGATGGACTTGAGCGTCACTACTTCGCTGTAACTTGCTGCCGATAACGCTCGGAGAGAGCAAGGAGTTTGTACTGCCAGCTCAGTCAAAGTAGGATGTTTCCCAGCCAGCGCCGAGTAGAGGACAAGGAAGCAACAACATGGCCCAGCCGAAAACCATCAAACTGCCGATCACCAATATTTACGCCTACGGCGACTACACCGCCACACTGCATATTGGCAGCGAACAAAGCCCCGTCAACCTGATCCTCGACAGCGGCAGCTCAACCTTAGTCATGAACCAAACTTGCTACCACGCCACCGGCGATACCCTGCTCGAACCAACCACATTAGCGCAAGAAATCACCTACGGCATCGGCGGCTGGGACGGCCCGGTCATCAATACTCAAGTCACCGTTGAGCATGCCCATGACGCCATCACCATGGACAATTGCCCCGTTGCGCTGATCTCCAATGAAAACCAAAACAAAACCTTCGGCAAAGCCAACGGCATTCTCGGTTTAGCGTATCGTCACCTCAACAAAAGTTATGATTTAGCCCACTACCTCGATCATCATAATATTGAGCCGCCACACACCTATCCGTGGCCATTTGGTACACCAGATTGTGTTGAAATGGGCAACGCACATTTTAATAGTGACGATCTCAAGCAGTTCAAAAAATTCCTCTGGCAACAACCAGAAAAAGACTTGCTGCCATATTTCACCCAAATGGAAGAACTCGGGCTAACCGCCAACAAATGGTCGTTTTACAGCAAGCGATCCAGCGTTCACGTTACCGATGCCAAAGCCGATGACGAAGCGCTGAAAGCCGATCCGCTCAACCAAGGTTACTTAATCCTTGGCGGCGGCGAAGAGCATACCGAACTGTATCAGGGTGAGTTTCAAACCATCGACGTTAAGCATGATTGCTACTACAACGTGGTGCTGAATAAGTTTCAGGTGGGTAGCGGAGCACCGGTGGCGGCTGCGCCAATCGATCAAGCTCATGAACACAATTACTTTACCAATGCCATTGTCGACACCGGCTGTTCGGTGCTGGCACTGACCCATGATTTGTTTGAGCACATGAAGCAAGGGTTTACCGCCATTTCGCAAGAATTTAATGCCTTAATCGAACCATTTAAAGACACCAATTTTATGGCAACCGGCATTGATGCCAGCAAAATCAATCTTAATGATTGGCCCGATTTACACTTTCATTTTGATAGTGAAACCGGCGAGCAAGTCTTAACCTGCAAACCCAGCGATTACTGGCAATTTAACAGCCCCGCGCCCGGTAAAGCAGTGTTTAAAATCATTAGCCAGCTACCGAATTGGCCAAACCAAAGTCTAATAGGCCTGCCGCTACTCAATGATTACTATGTGGTATTCGACCGAGCCGAGCATGAATTAGGTGTGATTCGTTTTGCACCCGCCAGTTAGCGCTTACTTTGAGCAAGAGCAATAAACAATCGCAATCAGCACTTGATAAATTTTTGTTAATCACTAACATGAAACGCTCACTTTTTGACCACCACTAACACAATTTAGTAAGTAGTAAGGGAAGTATTATGTCTAGTTGGGTAGCCACTCTTGAACAACTCGGTGCAAACGCATCAAACCAAAACGCAGAAACTCTGGCAGCAATGAAAGAACAATTCATGGCCACTTGTCAGAACCTTGTTAAGCCAATGAACATGATTATTTTAGCGCCAGATGAAGATGGCACTGGCGAGACGGGTATTAGCCAAACCGAAACATTTTAAAAAAACGGTATGACTGCCAGCTGCAACCAGCAACAGCCATTAGCCGAGAAAGAAGTGCCCCAGCAGGCTCTCTTTCCTCGGCTAACTACCCAGCGCTTAGAGTTGGCCCCACTTACTGAGCATGAGCGATGGCTTTATCAGCGCTTATACACAGACCCCAAAATAATGCGCAATACCGCCCCACCTTTCTCAAAGGAGAAAGTGGATGCTATGTTCGAGCACACACTAAAAGTTATAGCGTCTCCGCCACCCAAAGCTCTGGTTTGGGTTATCAAACAACAAATCGATGGGCTACCCATTGGGATCATCTGCTTTTACGAAATAGAAGCAGATTTAAGTAATGCCAAAATTGGCATCATGTTGCTGACAGAAGCCAATGGCAAACTATTCCCAGAAGAAGCCATGCAAGTAGTCATGGACTTTGGTATTCAACAATGGGGATTAAAACGAATCACCGCTGAGTTTATGTCTCGGAATTTAGCGACGGCGAGATTTGTGAAAAAACTTGGTTTCGAGTTTTTACCATCGGATTCCGATACCCAAATTTGTTGCTACACACCATAGCGACGGTTGACATAGGTTTGAAACCAAACAGAGCGGCACCATCGTGAATCAGCGTTTAGGCCAAAATAATTGCCAACTACCAGCATATTGGTGTGATCTAAAGGTTCCAACATTGCTCAATTATTGTTAGTTTTGTGTTTTTGCTAAAGGGAGTCAAAAAAATGTCAGGGAGTCTTGTTTGTGTCGGCACGGGAATGATGCTGGGCGCTCATATCTGCCCCCTTAGCCGCAGTTATATTGAACAAGCTGACAAAGTCTTTGTACTAGTCTCTAACAGTCTGGTCGAAGCTTGGATTGGTGAAATGAACGCCAATTGCCAAAGTCTCCAACCCTTCTACTCAGAAGGTAAAAACCGTAATAAAACTTACAATGAAATGGCCGAAGCCATGATGGCTGAAGTACGCGCCGGCAACAAAGTGGTGGGTGCTTTTTATGGTCACCCCGGCGTTTTTGCCTTGGTACCCCACAAAGCCATTGATTGGGCCAGAAAAGAAGGTTTTGAAGCCCGCATGTTACCCGGTATTTCGGCCGAAGACTGTTTAGTGGCGGACCTTGGCTTAGACCCAGGTAAAACCGGCTGCATTCAATATGAAACCAGCCAGTTTATGTTTTATAAACGCCAGCTCGATCCAGCGGCGCTACTTATACTCTGGCAGGTGGGTCTTACCGGTGATCGCAGCCTCAGTAAATTCTCAACCGATAGCGGCAAACTTCAAATTCTGGTGGACATGCTGGCACAGTACTACCCGCTTGATCATGAAGTGATTCTTTACGAAGCGCCGGTATTACCTATTGATGATACCCGCATTGACCGAATTCCATTACGCGACTTGCCGCAGGCCGAGTTATCTCAGCACACCACCATGGTAGTGCCCGCCTGTCAGCCAATGCAGCGTAATGAACCCATTTTGGCCAAGCTGGCCAAATTAGAAGAAGAAACTCAATTAAACCCAGCATAATAAGGATTAAATTTATGCCGTCTATTATCGATATGTTAGAAAAACTGGGGCAAGACGCTAGTTTGCAAACGCCAAAAGCTATGCAGTCAGCAAAAGCAGATTTGGCTGAGCAGGTCCGTATTCAAAATCAACCAATGAATGTCGTTGTTGTCGTTGCAGATGAAGACAACGACGATCTTACCCAAGCATCCTTGGAAAAAGCGGCGGGTATGAAAGTTGGAGTGCCAACCAATGTAATTATCTTGCCGGCAGATGATGATGAAGGTGGAGATGAAAAAGAATCAGATGATACTCCATCTAACTCGAAAGCTGCTTAATAGAGATATAAGCAAGTGAGCAATTGGAAGCACATATTTGTTTATGCATGGGCGTTATGTGCTTTCTTTTCCCCTTTTTGCTTTTCAGAAAACAAATTTGAAAACACAATAAATAATCTTTATGAAATAAAAAGCACCAACCAAATTGAGTATAACCATGGAATTGCATTACTTGAGAGAAATTCAGAACAGTTAACACCCCACCAATTAAACGAACTTGAATATTTTAAAGCTTATAGAGAATTTTCATCAGGTAACGTCCCTCGGTCGCTAGATATTGGCCAAAAAATAATCAACAACTCTGAAGATCTGAACTTATTAATGAGAACCCATGTACTTATGGGAACAGCTTCACTTTACTCCAGAAATTGGCAAGTTGGATTGGATAGCTTGATGTTTGTAACATCAAATATTGAAAAGATTTCCGATTCCAGCTTAGCTCAAAACGCCGGTTTATTTGTTCCTTTCTTTTACGTCCAAGCCCAGAATTATGAAATGGCAAGAATATCGCTGTCTAATTTGGATGTAGGCTCACTTAACACTAGAAATAAGTGTATGTGGTATCAGCTTTCAGTTGAGTCATTCGATAAAAACTTGGCCTTGGAAAAAGGAACGGGACTAGTTGAGAGAGCTATCGATGCCTGCGATTCGGCGAATGAAGTTTATGTATCTAATATTATTAGACTCCTCTACTTCGAGTCCCTTGTCGATGTTAAACCATTACAAGTCATAAAAGAGTCGGAAGCTATTGTCTATGAACTTAACGACTTAGGCAAAGAGATACTTTTGCCAGGTTATTACGCATTACTAGCTAAAGCATACTTAAATATAGGAAAAAATTTAGAATCAGAGTCATACGCAAAAGAGGCTTTGATTTTTGATAATTCTCCGGGAGCAACAAAAAGCACCATAACTGCATACTGGGTCTTGTACAGGATTTACTATATTCAAGGTTTGTATGAGTCATCCCTGAATTACTATGTTAAGTACTCAGAGAGGAACAGCATTTATTTGAATGATTTGGAAGCTCGCAACTACTCTGTCAGGCTTGCGGAGCATAAAATTAAAGAAATAGAGCGAGAAAACAAATCTCTTGCCGATCAAAATGATCTATTAAAATTAGAACAACAACTAACCCAATCAGAAAAAGAAAACCAACAGCTATTTATTGTTTTATTAGCGACCTGTTTAGTATTGCTCGCAGCTTATTTATACAAAGCCCGCCAAAACCAATTACGGTTAAAACAATTGGCCGAATTTGATGCTCTTACCGGTGTTTATAATCGTGGCCACTTTACTCAGCTTGCCAAAAGCGCACTGACCTTTGCTAAAGACAGCAAACAATCGGCCAGTGTGGTGTTATTTGACCTCGATTTATTTAAGAAGATTAACGACACCTACGGTCATGCCTGTGGTGACTGGGTGCTCAAGCAAGTCGCCGCAGCTTGTCAGGAGTTAACCCGCAAAAATGACGTCTTTGCCCGAGTTGGTGGCGAAGAATTTTGCTTCTTACTCCTTGGTTGTGACAGCCATACCGCGCTGGACGTGGCAGAGAAATGCCGCAGAGCCATCAATAACATCGACACCAAAGAATCAGGTTTTGATTTTAAAGTCAGCGGCAGTTTTGGTGTCAGCGACAACGCCCTGTCTGGCTACGAGCTGGATCGCATTCTCGCCGATGCCGACGAAGCCCTGTATTGCTCTAAGTCGAGTGGCCGCAATACCGTCTCCTTATATGACCCTTCCGCCGAACACACCTCATTACTTAAACCAGATGACTCGCCAGCCCCGCTTGGGTAACGGCTAATTCGACACTGATCATAAGTTGCATACAATCTATTTCATTCGTCGTTTTTTGTTGCTAGTTTGATCCGCCGACAAAGAATCGTTCAACGTAAACGATTACGATGGCGCTAGGCCCGTCAAAAAGGCACTCATTTGATTAGTAAACTTGCAAAACGCTGGTGCTTGTTAGCGCTGTTATTCAGCAGTTCGGTTATCGCAACACCGGAGCAGCAAGATTACAGCCACATCGCGACGCCCGATCTGATTGATTCAGCGGTCGCCTTACGCTCGTCCAATATTGAGCAACTAACAGCCATGATTGCTGAGTTGGAATCACGTCAGCTAAACGGCGCAGAAGTAAGCTATTTATCTTATTTACAAAGCTATTACCTAACGTTGCAAGGCCGTTTCGCAGAGGCTGAGTCGAGTTTGACTGCACTTGCGGATGAGACTCGCTCAATCAACGTCGCAGTCTTAGTCAATATTTCACTTGTCAACGTTTACACTGCAACCGCAAACTGGTCAAAAGGCTTATCAGCAGCTAACAAGCTAACTAAGCTCATCACCCGGTTGCCCGAATCGGACAACCTTCATCATTACTCAACAGCTATTCTCGCCCAATTTTTCAACAATATTGAACAATATGAACTAGGTTATAAAAACGCTCAAAAGATTGTCGAGCTAGATCTCAAAGGTCGCCTAGGTTGCGCAGCCGGTATTTTGTCGATGAACGCCGCTAACAATCTAGAAATACCGTTAAATGATAAATCCATTATCGACACCACGCTAAGTTCTTGCTCGGGTATGGAGTTACTATATCTCCCTTCTAAGCTCATCGTCTCAGAACGTTATTTGTTGACCAAACAACCGCAACTGATTGTTGATTTGTTAGAACCTCATCTCGTTGAGTTTGAAGGTTCAGACACGGTACTCAACTTTGTTGAAATACATTACTTACTTGCTAGCGCGTATTTGCAACTAAACCAAGTCGCTCAAGCTGAAGCCATGCTTGAGCGTTTAACGACTCTCACCGAAGCCGATGTCAATCTGGCTAAACTTGCTGACGGCTATTTGCTATTGGCCGATATTCGCCAAAACCAAGGCCGTACCGAGCAAGCGCTCAGCTTAATGCGGCAGCATTTACAATTGCGCGAACAATACCTCAATAAAGCCACGTCAAAGCGTTTGGCTTATCAATTGGCGCAACAGCAAATTTCGGAAAAAGAGAGCGAAATTCAGGCGCTTCACGATAAAAACGAACTGCTAAAAACGCAGGAAGATTTACTTGAAGCGCAGCGCACCAATGATCGCCAGTTTATTGTCGCCTTGTGTATCACCGTTTTTCTGCTTGGCATGTTTTTGTATCGCAGCCGTTCGATTCAGCAAAAACTCAAGCAACTATCAGCCTTTGATGGCCTCACCGCTATTCACAACCGCAGCCAGTTTATGCGTCTTGCTGAGCGGGCGCTGAGTTATGCCGAAGACAACAAGCAAGCGGTTAGCTTGGTGCTGTTTGACCTTGACCAGTTTCAAAAGGTCAACGATACCTACGGCCATGCCCGCGGCGACTGGGTGTTGCAACAAGTGGCCAAAGCCTGCCAGCAACACACGCGCCGCAATGACCTGCTGGCCCGCACCGGCGGCGAAGAGTTCTGTTTATTGCTGCTCGGCTGCAATGACAAGCGCGCGATAGAGGTTACCGAGAAATTTCAGCAAGTTATTCATACCATTGATGCGGGCTCGCCAGGCTTTGAAGCCACCATGACCGCCAGCTTTGGTATTACCGACAACCGGCTGTCTGGCTACGGTCTCGATCGCCTGCTCGGCGACGCTGGCGCAGCGGTAAAAATGGCTAAGGCCAATGGTCGTGACCAATTGGCGGTATTTGCGCCGGATAAATAACGTTGCATCCTGCCGACGATGCATTACCATTTTCATCACACCCGCTTTCGGCGTTTATCACCCTAATCTACAAGGAATTCCCATGGCTCTGAGTGTTGTCATTCTGGCTGCCGGTAAAGGCACCCGCATGCGTTCCCGTCTGCCTAAAGTACTGCATACCCTGGCTCACCAATCGTTAGTTGAACATGTGATTGATGCCGCCAGCGAGGTCGGAGCCAACAATATCCATCTGGTTTACGGTCATGGTGGAGAGCTAGTGAAACAAGCACTGGCTGAGCGCGATTTGCAGTGGGCGGAGCAGGCACAACAGCTCGGAACCGGCCATGCGGTTGATCAGGCGCTACCAGCGATTGCTGATAACGACAAAGTCTTGGTGCTGTACGGCGATGTGCCACTGACCAGCACCGACACCCTCAAAGCACTGGTCGAATCTCAGCCCGAAGGAGGCATTGGCTTGCTCACGGTGAAGCTGGCCAATCCAACGGGGTATGGTCGAATTATTCGTGATGATAACGATCAGGTCGTTGGCATTATCGAACAAAAAGACGCCTCTGCAGAGCAGTTGCTGATCAACGAATGTAACACCGGCATTTTGTGTGCCGATGCCGCCAACCTCAAACGCTGGCTGAGCAATCTCGACAATAACAACGCCCAGGGCGAATACTACCTGACGGACATTATTGCCATGGCCGCATCAGAAGGGTGTAGCATTATTGCCGCGCATCCAGCCACCGAGGCCGAAGTGGAAGGGGTCAACGACAAGGTACAGCTGGCGAACCTAGAGCGTGAATACCAGCGTTTGCAAGCTGAACAGCTGATGCGCGCCGGTGCGCTACTGCGCGATCCTGCAAGAATTGACGTCCGCGGTGAACTCACCGTGGGTCAGGATGTAGAAATTGATGTCAACGTGGTGTTTGAAGGCAAAGTAACACTGGCTGATGGCGTTAAAGTGGGTGCCAATTGTGTGCTAACCGATTGCACCATTGGTGAAGATACCTTGATCCGCCCCAACTCGATTGTTGAATCAGCCACTGTCGGCAGCAAGTGTACCTTGGGGCCGTTTGTTCGATTGCGTCCCGGTGCGGTGCTGGCTGACGATGCCCATGTTGGCAATTTCGTTGAAATGAAAAATGCTCGTCTGGGCAATGGCTCAAAAGCCAATCATCTGACTTATCTGGGCGATAGCGAAATTGGCAATGGCGTCAACATTGGTGCTGGCACCATCACCTGTAACTATGATGGCGCTAATAAACACAAAACCATTATTGAAGATGACGTTTTTGTTGGCTCCGATTCGCAGCTTGTGGCGCCAGTCACTATCGGTAAAGGTGCCACCATTGGTGCGGGAACAACCGTGACTACAGATGTCTCAGAAGGTGAGTTAGTAATCACTAGGGCACGTTCAAGAACCATTAGTCAGTGGCGTCGCCCCGAGAAAAAGAAATAATTTAAAGCATTAGTTCTTCGTGCTGGACTTGGTTTCGACCGGCACTTTTTGCTTTATACAATGCCAAATCGGCCTGCTTGAGTAGCGCGTTAATCCGCTCTTTAGCAGGCTGAGCTGCCATTGATGTCAGCTGACTAGCACTGACAAAGGTGGTGCCAATACTAATGGTCACTTGAGGGAGGTGATCGGAAACCCCCATTTCAATGTTCTGCCGATAGCGCTCCGCAATGGGCGCAATGTGGTGGATTTTAGAATTGGGCAGCACCACCACAAACTCCTCGCCACCTAAGCGCGCCACCATATCCAAACCACGGGTGTTGAGCTTGAGCATGTCGGCAACTTCCATCAGCACCTTGTCGCCGGTGTCGTGACCGTGAGTGTCATTGATTTGCTTAAAGTGGTCGATGTCGATCATCAACAGGCCCAAACCACCGTCCATCATTTTCATGGAGTCGAGCAGTTGTGCCATTTCGGTAAAAAACGCCCGCCGATTAGCAATACCGGTCAAGTTGTCGGTATTGGCCTGATGCTCTAACTGAATGGTGGTTTGCATCAGGGTTTGGTTGCGATGTTCAAGCTGCTGCTGAATTAATTTGTATTCCGTAACGTCCTGAAAAACCCCAAACAGAGCCACCACGTCGCCTTCGGAGTTCACTTCAACATCGCCTTTACTGCGAACATAACGCACCTGACTGTGTTTGTTCAGCAGACGCAGCTCAAATTCAAAACTGCTTTTTTGTTCGATTGCTTGCGAAATAAAGCGAGTCACTTTATCGCGGTCATCCGGGTGGTAGAAGTTCACCGCATCTTCAACATTGGGCTGGTAAAGGCTTCTGTCGACACCGTGAATACGATAAACCTGATCGGACCAAGACAGCTGATTGCTGATCAGATCCACACTCCAATAACCAATGCCTGCCATTTGCTCAGTCATGGTGAGCATGTGCAAGCGCTCGCGGGCCGTTGATTCAGCCTGAACCCGCAACGACATGTCTCGCACCACGCCAACATAAGCAGGCGCGCCAGCAATGGTTTGCTTGGCAATGGCAATTTCAATGGGAAACAAGGAGCCGTCGCGGCGCTTAGCCAGCACCTGGCGACTTTGACCGACGTTGTGAATGGTGCTGCCGTGGCTGTTCATCATGACATCATGATTATCGGCAATCGATTTCGGCATCAGGGTTTTGACATCAAGACCAACCAACTCGCCGATGTCGTAACCAAACATCTTGTCGGCTGCTTCATTGGCGATTTGAATCACGCTGTCGGTGCCAATCACAATGACACTGTCGGCCAGCATGTTGAACGATTGATGAAGTGTGTTTTGCGATTGTGTGTCTGTCATTTGGTATCCACTTCGGCGCCATCTTTATATTTTTGTAACAGGCTGTTTGCTGTTACTGCCGCACGATAAAGCATAATCACTAGAGTTTAGCGGCAGATCCGTTGATAGCAGGTTGGGCCATTGACGGCAAGCGTACGTACTGCAAGCTGACATCAATGTAGCAAGACTGTAAGATGCAGAACGTTAAATTGTATACAAAATGAGAGCGCGATTCTGAAAATCGCCGAATTACTACCTACAAATTGTCAGGAAATCCGTTCGTGAATAAATTATGCGCAGTGCTTGCCAGCTCACTTGTGTTGCTGCTTGCTCACTCTGTTGAGGCCAAAGAATGGCCGAAAAACCAGCCGGAAGACAAATTCCGTCAGCTCGAAGAAATTCTCCCAACGCCTAACAGTTACCGTACCGGTTCAGGCGCGCCAGGTCATGAATACTGGCAGCAACAGGCCGATTATCACATTAAGGTGAAGCTCGATGACGATAACCAGCGTCTCGAAGCCCATGAGCGGATCACCTATACCAACAACAGCCCCGATACCCTCAGCTACCTGTGGGTTCAGCTCGACCAAAACCGCTTCAAACCAGACTCAGATTACAACCTGAGCATGCCGGGTGTGACTCGCTATGAAGTGAAACCACGCACTGAAGTGGGCGATAAGCTGTCGTTGAAAGATTTCCGTGGCCGCGTCGCGAGACAAGCTTTTGATGGCGGGTACAAAATCACTCAGGTGGCCGATGGCAGTGGCACACCGCTACCGCACATTATCAACAAAACCATGATGCGGATTGATTTGCCCACCGCACTGGCGCCGGGCGCTCAGACGCAAGTGCAAATCAGCTGGTCCCATAATATTGTTGAAGCCAAGAAGCACGGCGGTCGCGGTGGCTACGAATACTTTGAACGTGACGACAACTACCTCTACGAGATTGCTCAGTGGTTCCCACGGATGGCGGTTTACGATGATGTTAATGGCTGGCAGAACAAACAATTCTTGGGGCGCGGTGAATTTGCCTTGGAGTTTGGCGACTACACCGTTGAGATCGATGCACCGGCCGATCACATTGTTGCGTCCACCGGCACTCTGGAAAATCCAGAGCAAGTGCTGAGCAAGGTTCAGCAACAACGTTTGGCTGATGCCAAAGGCGCCAAAACACCGGTGATGATTGTCACTGAACAAGAAGCGCTAGCGAATGAAAAATCGCGCAGCAAAGCGCGTAAAACCTGGGTGTTCAAAGCGGAAAATGTTCGCGACTTTGCTTGGGCTTCATCACGGAAGTTCCTGTGGGATGCAATGACAGTGAAAAGCGGCGAGCAAGACGTACTGGCGATGTCTTACTACCCAGAAGAAGGTCTGCCGCTGTGGCCAACCTATTCAACCCAGTCGATTGTTCACACCATTGAGCAATACAACAAGTATTCCTTTGACTACCCATATCCAGTGGCGATCTCGGTCAATGGTCCGGTCGGTGGTATGGAATACCCGATGATCACCTTCAACGGCCCACGCCCCGAAATTGACGAAGACGACCGCAGCAAGCGGACTTATTCTCGCCGCACCAAATACGGATTAATTTCGGTGATCATTCACGAAATTGGGCACATTTACTTCCCAATGATCGTGAACTCCGATGAACGTCAATGGACTTGGATGGACGAAGGCTTAAACACTTACCTGCAGTTCTTAGCGGAACAAGCTTGGGAAGAAAACTATCCAAGCCGCCGCGGTGAGCCACGCAATATTGTTGATTACATGGCATCGCCAAATCAGGTGCCAATCATGACCAATTCCGAGAGCATTCTGCAGTTCGGTAACAATGCCTATGGTAAACCAGCCACCGCGCTGAATATTCTGCGTGAAACCATTGTTGGCCGCGAGCTGTTTGACCATGCGTTCCGCGAATACGGCAAGCGCTGGAAGTTCAAGCGGCCAATGCCTGCTGACTTCTTCCGCACCATCGAAGATGCCTCAGCGGTCGATTTAGATTGGTTCTGGCGCGGCTGGTTCTACAGCACCGATCATGTTGATATCAGCATCGACAGCGTGCGAGTGATGTCGCCAGACACCCTGATCCCAGAAGTGGAGCAACCGTTCAAGCGCGCCCAGAAACAAGCGGAGCCGGAATCGATCACGGTGATCCGCAATGAGGGTATGGCTCGTCGGGTTGAGCAATTCCCTGAACTGAAAGATTTCTACAATGAAAATGACGAGTTCACGGTCACCAACACCGACAAAAACAACTACGCCAAAGCCAAAAAGAAGTTTGAGGACTGGGAGCAAGATCTGCGCAACGACCATGGTTTTGCTTACGTCATCGACTTCTCCAATATTGGCGGTTTGGTGATGCCGCTGATCATTCAGCTCGACTATCAGGACGGTAGCTCGGAGATTGTCCATATTCCGGCTGAGATTTGGCGTCACAACCCGAAGAAAACCTCGAAGTTGCTGTGGCGTGATAAGAAGCTGGCGAGCGTGACACTGGATCCCCATTGGCAAACCGCGGATGTTGACTTGAGCAACAACCATTATCCGCGCCAAATCATTCCGTCTCGTTTAGAGCTGTATAAGTCGAAGCCGCGCAAAAACCTGATGAAAGACGCTCAGGCTGAGCTCAAAACAGACGACAAAGACAGCAAAGAAGGCGAATAATGCAGCGGCCAACAACGATATTAAAGGCGTGGATTGGATCGCTGTTGGTGCTGTGGTTGATGAGCTGTGGCACGGCCATGGCTCATACCTATCACGCCATTCGCACCACCATGACGTTGAATGAGCAAACGGGCTCGGTGGAGATCATTCACCGAGTATTTGCCAACGATTTGGCCGCAGTGCTAGGCAAAGCGAAAAATCAGCGGGTTGAACTGTCTGACTCAGCCGAGCACCAGCAATGGACTGCGCAATATTGGCAGCGCTACTTTGCCGTGCTTGATCATCATGAGCAGCCACTTGAGCTGAGTTGGGTGGGAATGGAAATTGATGACCACTACGTCTGGGTCTATCAGGAATACCAAGGTGATGTTGCCAAGCTGATAGCAAGCGACATTCACAACGGTTTATTGATGGGCCAGTTCGATCACCAAATCAATACTGTTGATGTGGTGTTGGCCGATCATCAATCGGCATTGGTGTTTTCAGAAGCCAAATTGCGCCAACCCATTCAGCACGATTCAGCGCCAACAGAACACCATCACTAACTAAGCGGCCGAATGTGCTGCACTGGCGACTGATGTTTGTCGAGGTTATCGAGTAAATAGGCAGTCGCTTGTTCATGCCACATGGGCTTAGCAAACAGGTAGCCCTGACCGAAATCACAGTGGTAACTGTGCAAAGTTCGCCACTGATCTTCGTTTTCGATGCCCTCTGCCACCACTTTGACTTTCAGGCTATGGGCCAGTGAAATCGTTGCTTTGACAATTTCCTGAGTACCTTCTTGTTCTTCCCCGCGATTAATCAGGGAATTGATAAAACTTCGGTCGATTTTCAGCACCTGCACCGGCAGTTGATCAAGGTAAGACAAAGACGAATAACCGGTGCCAAAATCATCAATCGCCAGTTCAATGTGGCGCTCGCGCAATGAGCCAAGGATGTCATTGACCGCCTGCGTGTTTTCCATCAGCGCGGTTTCGGTGATCTCAAGCTTGAGGTGACGGCCATTGGTGCCGGTGCGCTGGAGGATGACATCCAGCTTTTCGATTAAGTTGGGTTGGTTCAATTGCACCGCCGATAGATTGACCGCAATGGTCGGTAGCCGGTCTTCGTCAACCAACTCACGCCACCGCTGCAACTGCTGACACGCCTGCTCAAACACCCACAAGCCCATGTCGTAAATTTGCCCGGTTTCTTCTGCCAGCGGAATGAATTTATCCGGCGGCACCATGCCTAATTCGGGATGCTGCCAGCGCATCAGCAATTCAAAGCTGACCAAGCGTTCGGTTTTGAGGCACACAATCGGCTGGTAAGCGGCTTTGAACTGGCCTTTATCAAGTGCCTGATACAAATCCACTTCCAGTGCAGCCATCGCCACTTCGTGTTCACGCATGTGACTATCGAATACCTGATAGGTGCCGCGGCCCTTGTCCTTGGCTTTGTACATGGCGATATCGGCATCACGCAGCACTTCTTCTGGCTTGGCATATTGGCGTTTGCAGTGAACCATGCCGACACTGACGCGGAAGAACACCTGCAATTGGTCAATGGCAAAGGGCTCTTCAAATTTGCGCACAATCAGCTCGGCAATGTCGATTAATTGCTGCTCGGACTCGACCGCACGCACCAAAACGGTAAATTCATCGCCACCTAAACGCACCGCCGTACAGTGCTCAGGCAACAGCGATTGGAGCCGGATAGCGGCGTCCAGCAACAGGCTGTCGCCGAGCAGATGACCATGGGTGTCATTGACCTTTTTAAAGCGGTCACCATCAAGGAACAGTAAACCAAAGGCATAATGGCTGCGCTGAGCATGGTCGATGGCATGCTCTAACTGTTGCAACAGCCAAGGCCGGTTGGGCAATCCGGTCAGTGGATCATGAAACGCCATATGGAACAATTTGGCTTCGGCAGAGCGCCGTTCTTCAACTTCTACCGATAGCTCCTGAGTACGCTGGATCACCCGCTGTTCCAGTTCGGCGTTGAGCTGCCGGACCGACTCGTTGGCGCCAGCCAGTTCAACCGTTTTATTACGCACCAGTTGTTGCAGCTCTTGCTGACGCTGGTTGTTTTGCCGCACTTTCCAATAAACGATGGCGTAAATCGTCAGCGCAACAGCAACCAGTTGCAGTAATCGAGCCCACAGCGTTTGCCACCAGGCCGGCAAGATAGTCAGCTGCAAGCGTTTCGGCTGCTGGCTCCATAAGTCGTCATTATTGCTGCCATACACCTCAAACACATACTTGCCCGGACTCAGGTTGGTGTAGCGGACAAACCTACGGCTGCTATCAACATTGTTCCAGTTGTCTTCCAGACCGATCAGTCGGTAACGGTATAAGTTCTTTTGCGGCGATATAAAATTCAACGCGGCAAATTCAAAAGCAACGTCGCGCTGGTGATACGGCAAGACTAAATGCTCGAGCTGATTGATATCCGCCGCTAAATATTCTGAATTACGAGGGGTAGCAACTTGCTGGGCCAACTCGATACGAGTCAAGGCGATGCGCGGCTGGGTGGTATTGGTTGGCAGCTGTTTGGGGTCAAACAGGGTCAAGCCATCCGAGCCGCCGAAATACATTAGCCCATCGCGGGTTTGCAAATGGCTAAAACGATTGAGTTGCGAGCCCGCTAAGCCATCTCTGACGTCATAAGTGGTAAAGGTTTCTTTGCTTGGATTAAAGCGGTTGAGGCCATTGCGGGTCCCCAGCCAAAGGTAACCCAGCTGATCTTGCTCGATGGACGTGACAAAGTTATCAGCCAGCCCATCGGCGTCGGTGTAGACCTGATGCTGCTGTTGTTGCGGTAAATAGCGGATCAGACCGGCAGAGCTGGCAACCCATAGTTGGCCATTATCATCGAGGTGCAGATCAAAAATCCCTTCAAAATAGGGCAGTTCAATGCGTTCGAAAGTGCCTTTGTCGGGGTCAAAAAGCTCAAGACCGCTGTGGCCACCAACCCAATAACGGCCATCGCCAGTGGCCTCAAAGTCGTTAATAGAGTAGTTGTTAATGCCAGATTCTTTGCCAATGCCACCGGGGAAGAAGGAGCGAAAACGGTGGTTCACTGGGTCATAAATCTGCAAGCCTTTGCGCCATAAACTCAGCATCATGTGGCCATTGGGCATGAACTCGATACGAAAGATATTGTTGTTTTCTAACCCTTCACCTTCGTCATGACCAGCTTGGCGCTTGATATGGCTAAAGGTTTCGGTATTGGGATCAAAGCGGTTCAGGCCACCAGCCCATGTACCAAACCACAAATAACCCTGTTGGTCTTCGCCAATGGCAATGACCGAGTCGCTGCTCAGGCTGGTGTCGTCTTTGTCACTAAAGCGGTAATGCTTGAATTTGCCGGTGTCCGGCGAATAGCGATCAAGACCGCCGCCGTCAGTGGCAATCCAGATATTGCCGTGCTGGTCTTCGTGCAAGTCGAGCACATTGTCAAAACCAAGGGAGTCGATTGAGCTTGAGTTGTGGCGCAGTGCAATAAATTTTTCTAAGTGCTCACTGATGCGATAAATGCCAAAGTCCGAGACACTAAACCAGATTGAGCCAGTTTCATCTTCGTAAATATCAGAGACCGCACCGGGTGGGAACGAAAACTCGTCATTGGGGTTGGCCGGCACATGGAGAAAGTTGTCGGTTTCGGGCAGATAACGATGCACGCCTTGTTTGTCGGTGCCAATCCAAATCTGGCCACGCGAATCCTCAAAGATACTCCAGATGGTGTTGCTTTTGAGCGCCCCAGGTTGGTCTTGTTTGGCGCTGTAGCGTCGCACTTTCTCGGTCGTCGGATCGAGTACCACAATGCCATCTTGGGTCCCCACCCAAACCAAGCCGTTTCGGTCTTCGACAACCGCCCGAATGGTATCGATACCGGCATCTAAATCGGCTGGAATGACGTATTTGCGCGCGCTGTGGTCCTGAGTATCAAATAAATACAAGCCATTGCTGGAGGCAACCCAAATGGAATGGCTGTTGCGCTGGGGCACGATGGCGTTGATGAATCGCTCATTCGGATCGATAAAGTATTGGTAGGTCAGCTGTTCAGTGGCAAGGTCAAAACCACGCAGACCAAAGCCTTCTCCACCAACCCAGAGAATGTTTTTCTGATCGCGATACATGGCCCAAATGGTGGCGCCATCGGAAATCGGAAAGACATCAAAATTGTCCAACTTGGCGTTATAGCGGCTGAGCTTGTTGCCTCCGACCCAGAGCGTGCCGTCCGGCTCCATTAATAAGGTTGGAATGGCATTGGCGCCAAGGCTATTGGGGTCTTGTGGATCATTGACGTAATTGGTGTAGTTGTAGCCGTCGTAGCGCTTGAGGCCATTGTCCGTGGCAATCCACAGAAAGCCCTGCTGGTCTTTGACCACCGCGTAGTTGTAGTCAGCCTTACCTTCATGTTCGAGGTAAATCTGATGAACATTGATTCTGGCCTGACTAGTACTTGCCGTCAGCAGCAATAGCCAAAAAGCTAAAACATTTCGCAATGTACGGATGAACGGGTTGTGCAACGAAAAGGCCCCACGGGTAGTTGAAATAACGTGCTACGCTAATCCCGCTAAGAAATATAACAGGTTGAACAAGGCGGCACAGAGAGCAACAGCGATAACTGGAGGTAGGTCATATCGCAAGCTTAGTTCAGCTGTTAACCTACACGCGCTTTTTTTGTTTTATTGATAAGGAAATTATTCATGCAACTGTTACGGATGACGGTAACAGCGTTGCTATTGGCAACGCTTTCTGGCTGCTCACTATTCGGTGAAAAAGTTGAAGTGCCGCCGGCCTATGTCGGCAAAATTCTGACCAAGAACGGTTATAAA
The DNA here is from genome assembly GCF_014773395.1 of Neiella litorisoli. Taxonomy (GTDB): domain Bacteria; phylum Pseudomonadota; class Gammaproteobacteria; order Enterobacterales; family Neiellaceae; genus Neiella; species Neiella litorisoli. The sequence continues at coordinate 376,889 of NZ_JACXAF010000001.1, forward strand.
CCCGACACGGTAACGCCCTCCAAATTTCGTCTCGATTCATGCTTCGCTTATTGCGATCGGCTGGTCCTGCTAGAGGCATCTGATAGCGGCAAAACCGAGAAATTTGCTCTGTTTATGCCCAAAGATCAGCTCAACATGGCATTCGATGTGCGGATGACCATCTCGGTCGATGACAGCAAAATTGATAACGTATTTGACCGTATACCACCTCAACAAGGGGTGATTGCCTCGAACATGATTTACATTACCTACGCGCAACCGGTGATCCGCGATGTGGTGCGTCAGGTGATGGCGAAATACACCATCAACGAAGTCGCCTCAAGCCGTGAGCGGATTAGTCAGGAGTTATTTGATTCGGTGACGCAGGCACTTGAAGGCACACCAATGAAGGTGAAACGCTTTGGCTTGGCCGATGTCCAGTTCCCTGCGGTGATCACTAAGGCAAAAGAGGCAGCGGCTGAGCGTCGTGAGCAAATCGCCCGAGAACAAGCTCAATTTGAGATTCAGAAGATTCAGCTGGAGCGGGAGCTTGAGCAGGCCAAAATGATGCGTGCGATTGACCGCGAAAAGGCTGAGGCGACCAAAGAGGTAAATGCCATTCTGGCGAAATCGGTGACCGACAAGTATCTAGCTTACCGTTCACTCGAAGTACTCGACAAGATGGCCGACAGCGACAACAAAGTATTTGTGCCGGTAGAAGCGTTAGGCACCGTAGGATTGCAGCAAGCTGTTTTTGCTGATCAGGTATCGAAAACAGCAAAAAGCAAATAGGTGGCAGCAATGACGTGGCAAACAAGTAATTGGTTAGTCGGCATATTTGGTAGTTTCGCGACGCTGGTGGCGGTGATAACTGTGCTGGCGATGATCGGCTGGATTGGCGCTTATTGTTACTGGCATTGGCCGAACCGCCACGTCAGCTTGCCTACTTTGTATTTCGGCGTGTTGTGGCGTTTAGCAGTTGGTTTGGTCATGGTGATGGCGCTGTTCACCTTTAGCAGCAACTCACCAAAGGTCACGCTTGAGCCAGACTACTCGGCTGAGCAACAAGCGACCCAGCAACAACTGAACAAGCCCACTCAACCAATTAATGACTTATCTCCCGAGCAGCTGACCCCAGAGCAACGTAGCGCCAAATTAGAAGCGCTGAGGGAGCAGCAAAAGCAGCAATCAGAAGCAGAGTAGGGCAGAACAGCCAAGTACCACTAGTAGTCGAAAAGCTTGCTCTATATCTAGATTGGTGGAGTACTCAGTTTGAACGAAGACCTTCCGCAGCATGGAAGCTGCGGCAGAGTCTACAGGGAAGTATTCAAGACGTGTCTAAGTTTGAACTGAGTACTTCACCAATCGGCAATGCTTCTCAGAAACTTACTGCCGATTACATGCCGAAACAAAGAAAGTCAGGAGTCGGTAACGCAAGGGAACCAATAGTTCCTTTAGCAAGACGCCGTAAAATCTTCCCTGATGGCTCTACTGCCGCATCCCTGCGGCAGAAGCTTGCTGCAGAAACTATCGCTCCCCTTACTTCAGTCCGGCGCTAGCTCCATACCTAGATTGGTGGAGTACTTAGTTTGAACGAAGACCTTCCGCGCTGAAGTGCAGCCAAACAGCCCACGGATCTTCCAAGAGGCAGCGAGTTGCAACGAAGTCGTGCTTCAACAAGCAGGGATGCTTGTTGCAGAGCGCTCCATGGATGGACTTGAGCGTCACTACTTCGTTGTAACTTGCTGCCGATTTAACTCCGACCAGCAAATTCAGGCAAAAAAAAAGCTCCCGAAGGAGCTTTTTCGTACCTGAACTGGTATTAACCAAAACGTTGCTTGGTGTATTCGATAACACGTAGCTGGGCAATTGCCTTAGAAAGCTCTTGCGCTGCTTTTGCGTAATCGAAGTCTGCACTGTGCTCAGCGATTTGCTGCTCTGCGCGACGTTTTGCTTCGGCCGCTTCGGCCGCATCAATGTCAGTGGCTCGAATCGCAACGTCAGCCAACACGGTGACGTTACCAGGTTGAACCTCAAGCACACCGCCGGAGAGGTAGAAAACTTCCTCATGGCCGTGCTGCTTGACAATGCGAACCATGCCAGGCTTGAGTTGAGTCAGCAGTGGTGCGTGACCGGCGTTAATACCGAGTTCACCTTCACTACCAGCAACTTGCAGGCTCTCAACGCGGCCACTGAAAATTTCGCTTTCAGCGCTTACCACATCAAGGTGTACCGTCATTGCCATAGCTTGCTCCTAATGGTCGTTGATGCTTAAACGTTTTGCGCTTTCTCAACCGCTTCGTCAATGCTACCAACCATGTAGAAGGCCTGCTCTGGCAAGTGGTCATATTCACCGGCCAAGATGCCTTTAAAGCCATGGATAGTATCTTTCAAGCTCACGTACTTACCAGGAGAACCGGTGAATACTTCCGCTACGAAGAATGGCTGAGACAAGAAACGCTGAACTTTACGAGCACGGGCGACGATGAGTTTGTCTTCTTCAGACAATTCGTCCATACCCAAGATCGCAATGATGTCTTTCAGCTCTTTATAACGTTGCAGCTGAGACTGAACTTCACGCGCGACTTCGTAGTGCTCTTGACCGATAACCAGTGGGTCCAACTGACGAGAAGTTGAATCCAGTGGGTCAATCGCAGGGTAAATACCCAAAGCAGCAATGTCACGGCTCAGTACCACGGTCGCATCCAAGTGGGCGAAAGTGGTTGCTGGTGACGGGTCAGTCAAGTCATCCGCAGGTACGTATACCGCCTGAATCGACGTAATCGAACCAGTCTTAGTCGAAGTAATACGCTCCTGAAGAACACCCATCTCTTCAGCCAGAGTCGGCTGGTAACCTACCGCCGATGGCATACGACCCAACAGTGCAGATACCTCAGTACCAGCCAGGGTGTAACGATAGATGTTATCGATGAACAGCAGTACGTCACGGCCTTCATCACGGAATTTCTCAGCCATTGTCAGACCGGTCAAAGCAACGCGCAAACGGTTACCCGGTGGCTCGTTCATCTGACCATATACCATGGCTACTTTAGATTCGGTGAAGTTCTCAACGTTAACAACGCCAGCTTCCTGCATTTCGTGGTAGAAGTCGTTACCCTCACGAGTACGCTCACCTACACCAGCAAACACTGACAAACCCGAGTGTTGCAGGGCGATGTTGTTAATCAGCTCCATCATGTTTACGGTTTTACCTACACCGGCACCACCGAACAGACCAACTTTACCACCCTTGGCGAACGGACATACTAGGTCAATAACCTTAATGCCGGTTTCGAGCAGCTCAGTTGAGCTTGATTGATCTTCATAGCTTGGCGCTTCACGGTGAATTACGTAACGCTCTTCTTCACCGATTGGGCCACATTCGTCAACAGGCTCACCCAAGACGTTCATGATACGACCAAGTGTCGCAGCACCAACAGGAACCTGAATACCTTTACCTGTGTTACTTACTGGTTCGCCGCGGCGAAGGCCGTCAGAAGCACCCATGGCAATGGTACGAACGACACCACCACCGAGCTGCTGCTGAACTTCCAGTACCAGACCTTTGTCGTCTACAGTCAACGCATCGTAGACCTGTGGTACGGCTTCTTGTGGGAACTCTACGTCCACTACCGCGCCGATAATCTGGACGATTTTACCGTTACTCATTGTATTTCCTCTGAATCTCGTTTGATTCCCTACCTACACAGCAGCCGCACCGGAGACGATTTCAGTCAACTCTTGGGTAATACCGGCCTGACGGGCCTTGTTGTATACCAGAGTTAAATCGTCAATCAGGTTGCCTGCGTTGTCAGTTGCGGCTTTCATCGCAACCATACGTGCAGCTTGTTCACATGCTAGGTTTTCTACCACGCCCTGATATACCTGCGATTCGGTGTAACGAATCAAAAGCTGGTCAAGCAGCTCTTTGGCATCTGGCTCGTAGATGTAATCCCAACGATGCTTCAAATCGTCGTCATCTGACTTAGGTAGAGGCAGCAACTGATCAATGGTCGGATCCTGCTTCATGGTGTTGACAAACTTGTTGCTCACCACGTAGAGGCGGTCAATTTCACCATTATCATATTTTTCCAGCATCACCTTCACAGTACCAATCAGGTCCTGTACCGATGGGCTGTCACCCAGACCGGATGCTTGCGCAACAACATTGCCACCTAAGTGAGCAAAGAATGCGGTTGCCTTGGCACCGACAAGGGCCAGATCGACTTCAACATCTTTGTCTTGCCACTGTTTCATATCTGTAATCACAGATTTGAACAGGTTGATGTTCAAGCCGCCACACAGGCCGCGGTCTGTAGAAATAATAATGTAGCCGACACGCTTGGCTTCTCGTTCTTCCAAATAGGAATGACGATACTCCAAACTACCAAGCGCAATATGACCAATCACTTTGCGCATATTCTTGGCATATGGTCTAGATGCAGCCATTTGTTCCTGCGCTTTGCGCATTTTACTGGCTGCGACCATTTCCATCGCGCTGGTGATCTTCTGAGTGTTTTTAACACTCGCGATCTTCGTTTTAATCTCTTTTGCGCCGGACATCTTCTACTCCAAACATTGAAGGCAGGCCTCGCGGCCTACCTCTTAATAGGTTTGTGTTGCGACGAACTTATCGAGTGCTTCTTTCAAAGAAGCCGCGATGTCGTCGTTGTAGTTGCCCGATTCGTTGATGGTGTTCATCAACTCAGCGTACTCACTGCTGACATAAGAGTGCAGAGCGGCTTCAAAATCGTTGATTTTGGCCAGCTCAACATTGTCGAGGTAGTTGTTCTCTGCAGCATACAGAGTAACCGCCATTTCAGCAGTAGACAGCGGCGCGTATTGCGCCTGCTTCATCAGCTCGGTAACACGCTGACCGTGCTCCAACTGACGACGAGTCGCTTCATCCAGATCCGATGCAAACTGAGCAAACGCCTGTACTTCACGGTACTGGGCCAGTGCGGTACGAATACCACCACCGAGCTTCTTGATGATCTTAGTCTGAGCAGCACCACCTACCCGAGATACCGAAATACCTGGGTTCACCGCAGGACGAAGGCCAGCGTTGAACATGTCAGATTCCAAGAAGATCTGACCGTCGGTAATCGAAATTACGTTGGTTGGTACGAATGCTGAAACGTCACCCGCTTGGGTTTCAATGATTGGCAACGCAGTCAATGAACCGGTCTTGCCTTTCACTTCACCGTTGGTGAACTTCTCAACGTACTCAGCGTTAACACGAGCAGCACGCTCTAGCAGACGCGAGTGGAGGTAGAATACGTCACCTGGGAATGCTTCACGGCCTGGTGGACGCTTAAGCAACAATGAGATTTGACGATAGGCAACAGCCTGCTTCGACAAGTCATCATAGATGATCAGCGAGTCTTCACCGCGGTCACGGAAGTATTCACCCATGGCACAACCAGAATATGGGGCCAAGTATTGCAGCGCTGCTGCTTCAGAAGCAGATGCAACCACAACAATGGTGTTTTCCAGAGCGCCGTGCTCTTCAAGCTTACGAACCACGTTAGCGATGGTCGATGCTTTCTGACCAATTGCGACGTAGATGCTGAAGATGCCAGAGTTTTTCTGGTTGATGATGGCATCAATTGCAATCGCCGTTTTACCCGTTTGGCGGTCACCAATGATCAGCTCACGCTGACCACGACCGATTGGGATCATCGAGTCAATTGCTTTAATACCAGTCTCTACCGGCTGAGATACGGATTGACGGTCAATTACGCCCGGTGCAATCACTTCAACAGGAGAGAAGCCGTCGTTGTCAATTGGGCCTTTACCATCAATTGGCTCACCCAAGGTGTTAACAACACGACCTAACAGGCCACGGCCCACTGGAACTTCCAGAATACGGCCAGTGGATTTAACTTTTACGCCTTCCGCTAGGTCAGCATATGGACCCATTACAACCGCACCAACCGAGTCACGCTCAAGGTTCAGTGCAATTGCGTAGCGGTTGCCAGGCAATTCAATCATTTCGCCTTGCATGACATCAGCAAGACCATGAATACGGATAATACCGTCGGAAACCGAAACGATCGTACCTTCGTTTCGCGCTTCACTTACTACATCGAACTTCTCAATACGTTGTTTGATCAGTTCACTGATTTCTGTGGAATTCAGTTGCATGCTCTAATTCCCCGATTAGGATTGCAGCGCTTCTGCCAGGCGCTCCAGTTTGCCACGCACTGTGTTGTCGATGACCAGGTCGTCGACCTTGATGATCATGCCGCCAACTAACTCAGTGTCGACAGTGCAGTGGAGACGAACTTCACGCGCGAGGCGTTTGGTCATAGCTTCGGTGACTTGCTTTTGCTGAGCATCAGTCAGCTCGGTGGCCGATGTCACGTAAACATCAGCTTGCTTTTGATGCTCGGTCACCAGTTCAGCGTAGATACCCTGAACTTCTGGCAACGCAGCCAGACGACCATTCTCAGCCATTACTTTAATCAAGTTCTGACCGTGTTCATCAATTTCGTCACCGCACACCTGAATGAACAGATTGGCGATACGCTCAGGCGATTCGCCGCTTGCCAGCAAAGTGGCAACTGTTTCATTCTTGGCGACTTCCGCCGCAAAGGACAGCATGGTGGACCAGTTGTCTAACGCCTTTTGCTCAACAGCAAAATCAAATGCTGCTTTCGCATATGGACGGGCGACAGTTGTCAGTTCAGACATTCGTCAACCCTCCGTTATAGCTCAGACGCCAATTTGTCCAAGATGTCGCTATGCGCGGCAGGATCGATGGAACGCTCCAAGATTTTCTCAGCACCGGCAATCGCCAGGGCAGAAACTTGGGCACGCAGCTCTTCACGAGCGCGATTGCGTTCAGACTCAATTTCAGCTTGCGCTTGAGCTAGGATTTTCTCCCGCTCAGCTTGGGCTTCAACCTTCGCTTCATCAACGATCTGGTTCTTGCGCTTGTTTGCCTGTTCAACAATTTCGCTGGCTTCTGATTTAGCCTGCTTGAGTTGGTCCTTAGCTTTCACTTCGGCCAGTTCAAGACGCTTCTCAGCTTTTTCTGCATCCGCGAGACCGTCAGCAATTTTCTTCTGACGCTCTTCAATGGCTGCCAATAATGGCGGCCAAACAAACTTCATACAGAACCAAACGAAAATAAAAAAGGCGATGGTTTGGCCGATAAGGGTAGCATTAATACTCACGACCGCTCCTCCTTCGTTGGTTCGATTCGCTGGTTAATATTCAAGTAGAAAAACAATGTTTTTCAGATATTAAAGAGCGAACAGCATGTACAGACCGATACCTACACCGATCATGGTTACAGCATCAAGCAGACCAGCAACAATGAACATTCTAACTTGCAGTTGCGGGGCTAATTCAGGTTGACGAGCTGAGCTTTCCAGGAATTTGCCACCCAGCAAACCGAAGCCGATACCGGTACCCAAGGCACCAAAACCGATCAGAAGTGCTACGGCGATAAATTTAAGACCCAGTACAGTTTCCATTGGTGTCTCCAATCAAATGGTTGTTATGTGTTAGTAAAAAAGTAAAGTCTATTAATGGTCTTCACTGGCCATGCTTAGATAAACAATGGTCAGCATCATGAAGATAAAGGCCTGCAACGTAATCACCAGAATGTGGAAGATAGCCCAGCCAAGCTGAAGCACACCCGCCAAGCCGCCTAGCAAAATGCCAGCGCCGTACATAATAGCGATCAAGATGAAGATCAATTCGCCTGCGTACATGTTGCCGAACAAACGCAAGGCAAGCGATACAGGCTTCGCAATCAGGGTGACACTTTCCAGCAGTAAGTTAACTGGAATGAATAACGCCTGAACGAATTTGTTTGGCGAGCTGAACGGATGAAGCGTCAGCTCTTTCACTAACCCAGAAACACCTTTCACACGGATGGTGTAGAACAAGATCAGGAAGAACACACTGATACTCAGGGCAAATGTGATGTTTAAGTCAGTTGAAGGCACCACTTTCATGTAAGGAATGCCAGCAGCCATGGCCGCTTCAGGGAGCCAGTCGACAGGCACCAAATCCATCAGGTTCATCAGGAAAACCCAGACAAAAATGGTCAGCGCCAACGGCGCAATCAAGCGACTACGACCGTGGAAAGTATCTTTGACGTTTTGGTCAACGAACTCAACGATCATTTCAACAAAGCACTGGAGTTTGCCAGGAACGCCGGTATCGGCTTTTTTAGCAACAGAGCGGAAGAGGAACAGGAAAGCAACACCAAGGATTGCAGCCCAGAACAGCGAGTCAACGTTAAGTGTCCAGAATCCTGAACAGTGACCGTCAACCATATTCTCGGCAGCACAAACCTGAAGGTTTGTAAGGTGGTGCTTGATGTACCCTGCGGAGGTCAGAGTTTCACCTGAGGCAGCCATAAATCATCCCGATTTTCTATTTAGTTTTTAAAAACAACGGCCCGAGCCAAACCGGTACCATGGTTGCACCATATGCAAGCATGACCCATTCAGCCTGAGGCCTGAATAGTAGCAGTGCGACAACCAGAATTATCACACTGGAAAAAATTTTTACCGCTTCGCCAAGATAAAAGGCTCGCACCGTGGCTTGCGCCATGCGCGCCCCTGAAAAAGCAAAAGCAAGATAAACGAACAAGGTATACGGGATCAAGGCTGCAGCGCCCCCTAATCCTGCGGCAATTGCTTGCTGAACACCAAATCCAAGGCCCAGTGCAGTTATTGCAACTGCAACGACCAGTTGGGTTCGTACCAAAGTTCTCGCCAGATTCAATCCAGCCGCTTGTATCGGTCGCTGAGAATTCCCCGGACCTGTATGACCATCTCGTAAAAAAACGAAACTAAACATGACCTATCTCAATTTTCGCGACAAAGCTGGCGGATTCTAAGACTTTTTGTCGTTAAAAAGCAACCAATTCCAGTCACCATTAACAAATGCCACAACCAACCAACAAATACGTAACAATCTTAACCTGTAATAAACCGCTCATAACCTTAGTTTATTCGGCTTAAAATGCCATCTAACTCATCAAGGCTACTGTAATTAATCACCAATTTACCTTTGCCTTTGTCATTGCAGGAAATAGCGACATTTGCTCCCAAGCGTTCACCAAGTGCCGTCTGCAACGCTTCAACGTTGGGATCGATGGTTTTCGTCTTGGCTGGCTTCGCTGGCGTTAACAATTTCTTCACTAACTTTTCAGTTTCTCGCACCGATAACGCTTTTGCGGTGACGGTACGGCCTGCTTCGACCTGAACTTCGCCTTCCAGTGCCAACAGCGCACGCGCATGGCCCATATCAAGGTCACCATGCTCCAACATGGTCTTGACCGGCTCACAGAGGCTGTTTAAGCGCAATAGGTTGGTCACCGTGGTGCGCGACTTACCAACCGCCTCTGCAACCTGCTGATGGGTCAATTCGAATTCGTTCATCAACCGGTCGAGGGCAATGGCCTCTTCCATGGCGTTGAGATCTTCACGCTGAATGTTCTCAATCAGCGCGATGGCAACCGCAGCATTGTCTTCAACTTCTTTGACCAGACAGGGCACTACGTCGAGGCCCGATTGCTGCGCGGCACGCCACCGGCGCTCACCGGCAATAATTTCATAATCGCCATCGCTAACGGGGCGAACCACGATGGGCTGAATAATCCCTTGCGCTTGGATAGAACTCGCGAGCTCTTCCAGTGCTTCGGCTGACATGTCTTTACGAGGTTGATATTTACCCGGCCGCAGCAGCTCAATCGGCAGTTTTTTCAACTCATTGGTCGATTCCGGTGATGGCGGTGTGCCATCTGGCTCTTGGTGATCAACGGTTTTATCGCGAGCGGCCTGGCTATTGGAAAGCAGCGCTTCCAGCCCCATTCCTAAGCCTCGTTTTTTAGCAGACATGAATTGCAGCGTCTCCCCACCTAAGCGGCGGTCTCGTTATTATCGTCAGAAGGTTGTTCGGCTCGACGCAAAATCTCGCCAGCCAGAGACAAGTAAGCTTTCGAGCCAGTCGAGCCCTTGTCGTAATACATCACAGGCGCACCAAAGCTGGGGGCTTCAGCGAGGCGGACATTGCGAGGGATCACGGTGCGATACACTTTATCGCCAAAATGGGCCCGCAGCTGATCCGACACATCATTGGCCAAACGGTTGCGCGGATCGAACATAGTCCGCAAGATCCCCTCGATGTGCAAATCAGGGTTAACCACAGACACCAGTTGATTGATGGTCTCAAGCAGCGCGGTTAAGCCCTCTAAGGCATAGTATTCACACTGCATCGGCACCAAGATGGAGTTGGCGGCCGACATGGCATTAACGGTCAGTAAGTTGAGTGACGGCGGACAATCGATAAAGATGTAATGGTAGTGCTCGAGAAAAGGTTTCAGTGCATTGCGCAGCCGAACTTCTCGGGCAAACACTTCCATCAACTTAATTTCAGCGGCGGTGACATCCGAATTGGCCGCCACAAGGTCATAGCCACCAGAGGTGTTTTTCACAGCGACCTGCTCAAGCGGCATTTCATCCACCAGCAGTTCGTAAGCGGTGTGCTCAACGTCGTATTTATCGACGCCGCTGCCCATGGTGGCATTACCTTGCGGATCGAGGTCGATCAATAACACCTTGCGTTTGGTTGCAGCCATGGAGGCTGCCAGATTTACCGCCGTAGTCGTCTTACCTACGCCGCCTTTCTGATTGGCAATTGCAATTACCTTGCCCACGGGAACTCCGGCTTTCACTTAAGTGGATGCTTTATCAATGACGATTAAATGCCGCTCTTCCGGGAGCTGAAAAACATCCAACTGATGACTCACCGAAACCGAAAAATTATCAGGTAATTCAGCAAGTTCTTCAGTAGGGTATTGACCTTTCATGGCCAAAAATTGAGTTCCCAGATGACCGCACCAGCTGAGCATATCATTGATTGAGGCAAACGCGCGACTGAGAATTGCATCGAACGCTAGCTCGCCATCATAGCTTTCCACTCGACTTTGAACTGGCTCAATATTCGCGAGTTTCAGCAAGTGCTTGACCTGAGTCATAAAGCGCACGCGCTTGCCGAGACTATCGAGTAACACAAAATTCGCTTCGGGCAGGGCAATGGCCAGTGGGATCCCCGGCAAGCCAGGCCCAGTACCGACATCAATGTAGCGCCCTGTTGGGTTCAGATGCGGCACTAACGCCAGACTATCGAGAATGTGACGAACCATCATGTCCGCGGGGTTACGCACGGATGTCAGGTTGTAAGCCTTGTTCCATTTATCGAGCTGCTCAACGTAGGCGACCAGTTGTTGTTGTTGCTCAGCGGATAATTCAAGCTGCTGATGAGCAAGACCAGTGGCAAGTAATTCGGCAAGTTGACTCATATCAGGCTGATTTCCTTAGCAAACCCATTTTCTTCAAGTGAACCAGCAACACGCTGATCGCCGCCGGAGTGATCCCTGAAATGCGCGATGCCTGACCGACACTTTGCGGCTTGGCGTCGTTGAGCTTAGCAACAACCTCGTTTGATAAACCCGGCACTTGAGCAAAATCGAGCTCGGTCGGCAGCAAGGTGTCTTCATGGCGTTTTTGCTTAGCAATTTCATCGAGTTGGCGCTCAATGTAACCGGCGTATTTGATTTGCACTTCAACCTGCTCCGCCGCCTCAAGGTCATCAAGACCTGGACCAATGCCGTCGATCGACATCAGATCCTGATAGTTCATTTCAGGGCGACGCAGCAATGTTTCTAAGCTGTGCTCTCGGCTTAACGGCGTTTTGAGCAACGGGTTGAGTTGCTCGGCAGCGGCATGACTGGGGTGAACCCAATTGTCTTTTAAGCGCTGCTTTTCTTGCTCAACGGCTTCCATTTTGTCACTAAAGCGTTGCCAGCGGGCATCATCAACCAAGCCTAACTCACGACCTTGTTCGGTTAAGCGAATATCGGCGTTGTCTTCGCGCAGTAACAAACGATATTCGGCGCGGCTGGTGAACATACGATAAGGCTCTTTGGTGCCTAAGGTCGCCAGATCATCGATCAGCACACCAAGGTAAGCTTGATCGCGAGTTGGCGACCATGGCTCTAATTCAGCGGCTTGCCGTGCGGCATTAAGACCGGCAATTAAGCCTTGCGCACCGGCTTCTTCGTAGCCTGTGGTGCCGTTGATTTGGCCAGCAAAGAACAAACCATTGATGATTTTGCTTTCCAGCGAAGCTTTCAGATCACGCGGATCAAAGAAATCGTACTCAATGGCATAACCAGGGCGAGTGATGTGGGCTTGCTCAAAGCCCTTCATTGAGCGCACTAAGTTGACCTGAACATCAAATGGCAAGCTGGTTGAAATACCGTTGGGATACAGTTCGTGAGTCGTCAGGCCTTCTGGCTCAACAAAGATCTGGTGCGAATTTTTATCGGCAAAGCGGGTGACTTTGTCTTCAATGGATGGGCAGTAACGCGGCCCAACGCCTTCGATCACGCCTGTGAACATGGGACTGCGATCTAATCCGGCACGAATAATATCGTGGGTTTCGCTATTGGTGTGGGTGATGTAGCACGGGATCTGCTGAGGATGCAGATCGCGCGATCCCATAAACGAAAATACCGGCGTTGGGGTATCGCCTGGTTGTGCCTGCATCACCGAAAAATCAACGGTTCTGGCGTCGATGCGAGGTGGGGTGCCGGTTTTCAACCGATCGATTCGTAACGGTAATTCCCGAAGTCGCTGAGCTAATGCGATCGCCGGTGGATCGCCAGCTCGGCCACCTGAGTAATTTTGCAAACCAATATGGATCTGGCCTGCGAGGAAAGTACCTGTGGTCAATACGACGGTGGTTGCAGATAAACGCAGCCCCATTTGGGTGACGACGCCTTTGACCTGATCGCCTTGCACAATCAGATCATCACAAGCTTGTTGAAATACTTGAAGGTTCGGTTGGTTTTCAATGACTTCACGGATTGCTGCGCGATATAACGCGCGATCCGCCTGCGCGCGAGTGGCACGAACTGCAGGGCCTTTACTGGCATTTAAAATGCGAAATTGGATCCCAGCACGATCGGTTGCCAAAGCCATTGCGCCACCAAGGGCATCGATCTCTTTGACTAAATGGCCTTTGCCGATACCACCTATCGCTGGGTTACACGACATCTGGCCAAGCGTTTCAATGTTGTGGGTGAGTAGTAGGGTTTTGCTACCCGTGCGCGCTGCTGCTAGAGCGGCTTCGGTGCCAGCATGACCACCACCAATCACGATCACATCAAAGTGTTGGGCGAGATCCATGAATTATTCCTCAAGTAAAACGTAGCCGCGTATTTTAACTGTGAAGTGGCAGAAGAGAAAGCAAAGGATCAAATTGGATCTGAGTTCCGATCATTTAAGATCATTAAAAAGATCTTTATATGATCTTATTTTTATTTCTATTAAAGGCGCTGATCTTTGTGGGTAAGTGGTTTTTGTCTATTAAAATCAATAAATAATAAGAGTGTTTTACTGTGATCTAATTGGGATCTGTTGTTGTGTATCCGGTGATCAAAAGACTTGGTTATCCACAGCTCTAGTTGGTTTTGATCTTGTCCAGTGGATAGCCAAGTTTGGATCAATGGATATTAATAGGTTTATCCACAGGATTAATCGGTTAAGTATTGTTCAATCCAACCTTTTAACCATTGTTGAGCCGGTTCTTCGGGTAGTTCATCGGCTTGGACATCAATATGAAGTGGCTGGCCAAGGCGAATGGCTCCGGCCTGTTGAAGCAATTGATCGAGGGTGATTGATGCTTGATTAAAGGTGTCGTAACTGGTGTCGCCAATGCCGATGACTCCATAACGAAGATGATGGAGATCAGGCTTAGTGGCGAGGTAGTCTGCCAGCGGCTCAATATTATCCGGTAGATCGCCAGCGCCATGAGTTGATGAACAAACCAGCCAAATGGCGTTGTCGGTTAACGCACCGATATCAGCAAAATCGATATGAACCTGACTGGTGTAGCCGGCGGCATTAAGATCATCAGCTAAACAATCGGCGACGTATTCGGTCCCACCGAGCATGGAGCCGACTAAAATATGAATGTTGGTCATGGAAGATTAATAATTGTCTAAGTAAAGCAATACCATAGCTTGATTATCGCTTATTTACTCGGTTTACGCAGGTGATCGCGTACAATTGCCTGCTTGAATCGACCATCATCAGTTGCTTTAATAGCCTCCTCGGCAACACTTCCCCACTTGCCGGTTATTCTTCTGGATCGTAGCGATCCGTTTTATCTGTGACTTTCACAAGGAGAGCGAGGATGTCCCTTGCCAAAAAATCTATTATCGCCAGTGCATTGCTCGGCGTTTCGTTCGCTTCTCATGCGATTACCCCGATTGATACTTCCGCTGATCCAAAAGAAGGTTTCAGTGGCTCAGTTGGCTTGGGCTTGAAGGGTAAGTCTGGTGGTAAAGATCAGCAGGAATACAACATCAGTCTGCTTGGCCGCCACGTTGCTGGTGAGCGCACATTACTATTAGTGACCGATTACAACTACGGCGAAACCAATGACAAGAAAGATGAAGACGATCTGTTCTTGCACACTCGCTGGATCCAGAACAATTTCTTTGCTCCGAGCTTGGATCTGGAAATGTTCGCCCAGTATCAGTACGACAAATTTGATGACTTAGAGAGTCGCAAATTGGCAGGCTCAGGCGTGCGCTGGCGCTTTAAGAGCGAAGATGAAGCCGGTGTATTGAATACCACTTTTGGTGCTGGCGGCTTTGTTGAAGAAGAAGAGTCAGAAAGCACTGGCGAGACCGAGTCCAACTGGCGCGGTAACTTCTACGGCAAATGGGTTTGGGATCGCAAGGGCGACTTTCCGTTCAAACTTTATGGCCGTTTGTACGTGCAGCCAGTGCTGGATGATCTCGGCGACGTCCGTGCCACCGGTAATGGCGGTATTCAATTTAGTATCACGGATACCTTGGCGCTAAGTTTTGATGCTGAGATTGAATATGATTCAGAACCGTTTGAAGAAGCGGATAGCACCAATACCGAATACGGCGTTAAGTTAAGCTACGCCTTCTAAGTGGGTTGGCGGCGTTGGTAGCTGATGGCCGCCAACGCTCGCTGATATTCTGTTACACCTAGTATTAGCTGTGTTTTTTACTGTGCATAAACGACACCGTTAGCCACAGTTTTAGCGGAATGTTGGCCGACAGCTGACCATCGAGCTCATCGCGAATCGCGTCCAACTGGCCTAAATTAAGCGCAAACTGCGGATCATGGCCAATAAAGCTCAGCTCCAAACTTAATTCTCTGCCGGTTTTGGCAATGCGACTGACCACCTCATCAAAGCCATATTTTTGTCGGATCTGCTGACAGATCCGCTCGACTTCAATGCTGACTTTGGCATCCGGCTCGGGCGCCATCAACATCAACTCCTTTAAGCTATTTTTCAGTGCTTCGATGGGCATTTTGAAGAAATAACTGGTGGCAAGGATCACCATCGCCGAGTCGACATATTTAACCAGGTAGCTGTATTCGGTGCTTTTAAGTAAATAACCGATGACAAAGCCGACCAAAACCGCCGAGCTGAGTAAGGTGTCCATCAACCACTGCTGTTTTTCGACCATTAACAAGCCCGATGCTTTGACTCGTTTGGTCTGCCAACTGATATAAAGCCAACTAGCTAAACAGGCGAGGGTGGCAACCACCGAATAGACGATGGCCGATTCGATGTTTGTATTGCTGCCGCCATTGAGCATATCGATGATGGCGGTAATAAACGCATATAAACAGATCGAAAAAATAGCCAGTGATTTGAAAAAGATCGCCAGTGGTTCAATCTGTGCGCGGCCAAATTGGAACTGATCATCATCTTCTTTGCGCAATAGATCCGACACGTACAGCGAGATGGCCGAGAGGATCACGCTAATAAAGGAATAAATGCCGTCAAAAATCAGCATTTGCGAGTCAATTAAGAAACCCCAGATAAAACCAAGGAAGGCGAAGCCCACCGCTGCGACAACAGAAAACAGCAAAATGTGTTTTTCAGCTTGTAGTTTGCTAACCGTCATGTTCACACCGCCCGACAAGGCGCTGGCAAGTCATTAAGGCAATCGTTATACAACCAAACTCTGCTGTGATGATAGCTATTTATTGTTGTTTTTTTGTTCCTTTTAATTGCGGCTCGGCAAGGTAAAGGTTTCATGAGCTACATCATGTATTTGCCATTTGCTGCCGCGGATCGTCGAGCTAGCGGTTGTCAGCTGAGGCTGACTTATCCATAATAAAAAATCAACTTTGTTAACAATAAACAAAAATGAAAAAGCTTAAATTGACCCTGTTGTTGGTACTTACCGCACTGATACCTATGTTCGGTGCTGCTGAAGATAAGCGACCCAATATTATTGTCATCTTGTCTGATGATGCCGGTTTTACCGATCTCAATAGCTTTGGTGGTGAGATTGATACGCCGAACTTGACTGAGTTAGCCAATCAAGGGGTTCGATTTAGCTCCTTTTATACCAATGCCCGATGCAGTCCGACACGGGCGACGTTGCTCAGCGGCGTCGATGCCGCCCACGTTGGCTTTGGTGGTGGCGTTGTTGGCGACTGGGTTCGTGAGCTGCCGTTTGAAGCCCACCGCGCCAGACTGCCTTATCATCAGCCACTGATCTCAGAATTATTGGCTGGCAATGGCTACCAAACCATGATGGTGGGTAAGTGGCATTTGGGGGGCAGCTACATTAAGCAGCATCCAGAGATGCAGCAGTGGTGGCGCAACAGTCACCCGCCAAGTATGAAATTAACCGAATATGAGATGGAGCAAGATTACCTAGCGCTGCCGCCGCAGCGTGGTTTCCAACAGAGTTTTGTGTTCCATGGCGCCCAAGGCAACTTATTTTATACCCCAGATGATCGGCACGACTACTACGAAGGCAATGCCAAAGCCACACTCAAGTACGATTACGATTATCAAATGCATTGTTATGCCGACAATGACTTCAGTAAAAAGCACTATGGCGGTTGCCACGGTAAGTCGGGGAAAAATTTCTACGCCACTGACAGCATGACCGACCGTGCCGTTGAGATGATTGAGCAGGCCGCCAAACACGATCAGCCATTCTTTATGTATGTGGCGTATCGCGCGCCCCATAAACCCCTGCAGGCACCCGAGCATTTGGTGCAGAAATACCTCAAGCGCTACGCCGATTTACAAAAGATTGCTGATGATCGTCATGCCGGATTGGTTGCCCAAGGGCTATTTCCTGCCAGCGCAAAAACGCGCAACGCCAATTACATGTGGACCGAACAATCACCTGAAAAAATAGAAAAGTTCCGCCTACAGTCGGCGGTTCACGCTGCCATGATGGAAAAGTTGGATGACAATATCGGCAAGTTGCTCGATGGCTTGAAAAAAAGCGGCGAGTACGACAACACCTTGGTGTTGTATTTTTCTGACAATGGCTCGGCATCGCACATTGGTGATTTGATGAACGCGCCATACACAGGTGTCAAAGCGTTGCTTTGGGAAGGTGGCGCGCGCGCCCACAGTATTGCCGCTTGGCCGGGCGTGATTAAGCCGGGCACCATCAACGACGATGTCATTTGGGTAGGCGACTTAGTGCCTACTTTTCTGGAGATCAGCGGCACCGAATTCCCCGATCAATTCCGTGGCGTGACGCCAAGAAAACCCGATGGTCGCAGCGTACTGGCGAGTTTAAAAGGGCAGTCAATGGCGCCGCCAGAAGCCTTGTTCTTCAATGACAAGGGCCAGCAAAGTGTGATCTATCAGGGCCGCTGGAAACTATTGATTGAGCCAGGCTGGTATCTGCAAACCCTTGCTGTACCGGGAACGGCTTACGAACTCTACGATTTGAGTAAGGATCCCGGAGAGACCCATAATCTGGCCGACGAAATGCCGGAAATGGTAACGATGTTGGAGAAAATGTGTGAGGTCTGGAAAACACAAAACAACATCGTCGATTACGCCGAGATTATCAAAATTAAGCCCAATGACCCGTATTAAAAGCGCTTAAGGCGCGCTCGGCGTTCCGGTTTTCGTTGTAACCGCAATCTGGCAGCAGATCGCGGTTTTTTATTCATAGAATTATTTTTGTTAACAGTTTTCGATAGATGGATTTGTATGTTTTCAAGCACTCGCGTCACCAGTCAGTTCGTTCCGCTCGGTTTGTTTGCCGTTCTATTGACCGCAATGTCCGGTTGTACCTCACCCCATCAAAATGAGCCGAGTTCGCCCAGTGGCCAGATTGCCGAGCAATCAGCGGCAGGGAAATCATTAGCACCGTGCGCCACCGCTACCCATAGCAAGTCATGCGTTATCGCTGGATTGCCAGCCAAAGTTAGTAATACGCAATCTTTTGAGGCGCCCTATCTGGTTAGCGGCGCTGCGGTCAAACGCGTCAATCTAGTGGTCGATGCTCAAGCTGGCTACGGCAACTTGAGTTTGTACGCCGGTGAGCAGTTATTAATTGATAATCTCGATATTCCCACTCAGGGCAAACAAACCCTGAATGCGCTGGTGGCGTTCGCTCAATCAGGTTTGCAAACGCTTAGAGTAGAAGGTCGCAGCGGTACCTTTGTTGTAGAAGCCATTGAATTTGACGATCGTCCTGATCTTGAAGTCGCGACGTTTGCCGACATCTCGGAGCAAATTGGACTTATTACCGAGAAAACATACAAATATGGCGGGCCGTCGATTGGCGATATTGACCGTGATGGCCACTATGACTTTGTTTTAAATAACCATAATTTCATTTCCACCCAATTGGTGATGAATCAGGGCAATGGTCAGGTTGATATCAAGGCGTTATTTCCCTTTGCGCAGGATTTTCATGGCTCGGCACTGGCTGATTATGACGCTGATGGCGATCTTGATTTAATGGTGGCATTCGGCGGCGCCAACGGCACCAGTCCAACGTCTTACACTTTGCTGCGTAATGATGACGGGATCTTTAACGACGTATCGGCGCAAGCGGGCATTAATGCACCGGCTCGCGGCCGCTCGCCACGCTGGTTAGATATGGATTCTGATGGCGATTTAGATCTGGCGCTGCTTAATGCCAAAACGCCGAACTCTGATGGTCCGCAACAATTGTTTTATCAAAACAATGGCGATGGCACCTTTAGCCAAAAACGAATTGCTGGCATTGAGAACGCATTTGGCGAGCGCGCACTGATCACTGATTTTGATGGTGATGGTCGCGCTGATTTGATGCTGTTTTCGCCAATAGCCTTGTGGCGCAATAACGGCGATTTCACCTTTACCGACATGTCAGCGAAGTGGTTGCCCGAATCGGCATCTGGCGAGTGGGTTGATTTGGCTGCTGCGGAAATGGATGTGAACAATGATGGCCGTTACGACATTTATATTGCACGCGGTAAAACGCTTTATGAGCTATCGAAAAAGTCGATTGATTTTAACCCGTTAAGCCAAAAACTCGATATTCGAGATGATGGCGAAAAAGGCCGCACTGCGATCGATTTCTACGCCCCAAATGCCATCGTTCTCAATGAAATGAATCTGACGTATCGCCAATACAATGGTGACTTTCCTGTCTTTCTGGGCGGCAATAAAAACCGACATGTAGTGAAAGCCACGGGGTTTCAGCCGGTGCAAGTGCCTGAAGAAATGAAAACTGCCGATGATCATCTGGTGATCGACATGGCTATGGCTCAAGGTTGGCCCGAACAGCGGCAGCAAAATGGCCTGTATATTGGGCATTTGGGCAATGGTCAATGGCGCGAAGAATGGGTCCGCAATGAAATTGTGTACTGGAATATTTCCTTTGCGCTATCAGGGCTTACCGATGTCAGTTATGACTGGCAGGCCAACAACCGCAACATTCAGGATCTGTTGTTGATTAACCGTGGTGATCATTTCGAAGACCAGTCGCAAGCCTGGAACCTGCCTCAAGGCGGTAATCATCGAGGCGTGACCCATGGCGACTTTAACAATGATGGTTGGACCGATTTATTCGTTTACCGCTATGGCTTTCTCAAAGAGCGAGTCACCGATTTGCTACTGCTCAATACCGGTAAGGGTAGTTTTGAAACCACCACAGTTCATGGTGCCCATGACATTAATGATCTGGGCCATGGCGACATGGGCCAAGCGTTTGACTGGGATCTTGACGGCCATGTCGATTTGCTTAATGGCAGTGAGGAAGAAGGTTACTGGTACCTGTACCAGAATCAGGGCAAGTCGTCGGGTAACTATCTACTGGTGAATGTCGGCTACAGCCCTCAGCAACCCATTGATTCTCTGGGTGCAGAGGTGACGGTTACCACCAGCGATGGCCGCCAATGGCACAAACGAGTTGGCTCTGCTGGCGAAGTGTTCTCCCAAGGGCAAATCGATATGGTTCATTTTGGTGTTGCAGATGTTCAGCAAGTGGCCTCGATTGCAGTGCGCTGGCGCAACGGAGAAACCGCCGAGCTGGGCAATCAGTTGGTGAACCGTATGTATCGATTGGGCCAGCAACAGCCTGACTGAGCGGATGACTTGCAGAGACTCGATCAAGCGCTGTAATGGCGCTTTGTGTTACAGGCACAAAACTTCATCGCTGAAGCCGTCCGATGTTCGTTGGCCGGCGCAAAGCACGGTGTAGACGCTGCAATCTAGTGCTTGTTTTTGTTCTGAGAGTGTTTGTTGGAAGGGCTCAGACAAGCCACAATCGCCATCGGTGATCATCAGAATATCGGCTTTGCGATAATCTTTTTGTTGCCTGATGAGCTCGCACGCGCGGTGTAGCGGTTGTTCAAAGTTGGTGCCGCCGCCAAAGCCTTGCTGAACAAATGCCAGCAGCGACGGAATACCCGCCGCGCCATCTATTTGCTGCTCTATTAATTGGCCACTATCGCCAAACAAAATCACATGTAAGGCGCGTTGCTCACGCTGCAACATACAACTAATGGCAACGAGCAGCGCTTTGGCTTTATTGATTGGCGAGCCCGCCATGCTACCGGAGGTGTCGAGGCAAGCGACAATTGGCCCCGTTCGGGCGCAGCTTTTATCGAGTTGTTCGATGGTGCTGATGTCGGTACCGGCAAGCTGATAGGTGAGCAAATTCTTTTCGATCAAGCGAGCATAAAACAGCGTCTCGAGGGTGTCGTTTTCGAGGTTTAACAATTCGCTTGGTAGCACCCGCATCAAATCATCACTCAAATGAGTGCCGTGTACTTCACTTTGACTGGCTTTGGGTACCCGACTTTTACGCTTGTTCTGTTGAGAAATATAAAAGCGTCCCATTTTTCGCACTAACGACTGGATTGGCTCGTTATGCTGCAGGTGCGTCGCCAGCGACAGCAAATCTGATTGACAGTGCTTGAGCTGGTGGTAACTAAAACTGCTGCCCGGCAGCAAAGACAATACACCGCGTAATTGTTGGTAAGTTGTGGCGATGTCATTGAGCGTTTGATTTAAGGTGCGCAGTTTTTGATGGATGTGATCGGGGATAGATTCGTCGGCGATTTCCTCTTGATACGCTTGCAGATTAGCTAACTCGGTGCGAATAAAGTCGATGGTTTGCTGATCGAGTGGTAACTGCTCATACGCTCGGGTATGGGCTTGCCAATCAGGCTCATCTGGCGGCGCTTGTTGCTCATTTTGCCAGTCCCAAAGGCGCCATTTGCTGGCGCCTAATTTTCGCTGCGCAGCGTCTTTGAGCGATCGAATGGTTCGTTCCCACGACTCGCCGGCGGGTAATGACATGATGCGATCAACCAGTGAAAGCTGGTTGTCATTGGTGGTGATTGAGTTGACGCATTTTTCCGAGAATTCATGGCAATTACTGAAGACCAAGCCATAAAAAGAACGCTCACCAACGCACGCATGGGACGCTGCGGCCACCTGCGGATGGCCAACGGCTCCATGATTATCACAGGACACATAAATTTTACGGCCCATGGTGCTTTTGGAAGTGAAACTTTTGGCACTACTGAGCCGTACTGCGCTGTCGGCGAATCCTTCAACCACAATGTTGGACATCTGGCCGTCATCGACGTAGATCCCAGAGTGTTCCACGGCGACCCATAAATCGCAGTAGACCACGCTTCCTGGCACCGGCACCACCTTGTCACGAAAGGTGTCGTCGACAAAGTACTTAAGCGCTTTGAAGCCAATCGGTAATGAGGCGTAGGCAGCTGACGCCAAAGGCCCTAACGCCGGAGCAATTAACCCAAACATCGATCTGTTACAGCCAAATGTTTTGCCGCACTTGCAGACTGAGCAAGTCAACCTGATTGCTACCGTCAATGGTCTCTCGCAAGGCGTTGGTTGGCGGCCGCAGCACCGGTTGATTCGTTTCCTCGTGCCACTGCCAGACGGTGTCAAAATCCCATTCTAGGGTGTATTCGAGATAGCTCTGGTTGAATTGCATCGCGGCCACCGTTTTACCATCTTGGCCATTGCCATCGTCAGTGCCGGAATTACTATCGATTGATATATTTAGCGCATTGTTTTGCGGCGCGGAGTCGCTATCTGGTGTTGATTGGAGCGGTGATAGGAAGTCACTGCTTGGTGAACTGCAGATGCGATTTTTCAACTTGGTGTATTCAATGGCTCCGATTGCGCAGCGGCGAATGGTGCTGTTATCGCTGTCGGCTGCAATGCCAACGAATGAACAATTCGACTTCGTTCTGACCTGACCGGCAACGTAGCAGTTACTCACCTGTGTTTGTTCTTTCAGCTCCAGACAAACGCCGGCAACCACCCGCTCATAGCTGTTCGGGCTGAAATAGGTATGGCCAGCCCAGCCATCGGCACAGTCAAACCATTCTTGCGTAATGTGAATACAGCAGTTCTCAATCACGCTGCTGGTGGCTGAGCAAAGCAATGGGGCGATGTTGCTCTGGCAACGTTCAACGTGGCTTTTGAGTAGTTGATTGGCAAGGCGCAAATCAACCAGCACCAGATCGACGATTGTTGAATCGTGTTCAACGATGCCGAATAGCTCGCGCCACAGGTTGTCTTCTTTTTTGTAGCGGATGCTAAAGCCATTGCCATCGTAGTGACCTTTAAAAGCAATGTCGGTCCAATGACTGTGGCCAGACAAATCAATATCTGCTGTCTGTCTGAAGTAATAGCCGGCTCGCCCGACCGCAGGATTGTGCAAAATTCCCAAGTCATTGTAATCAGCAATAAGCAATGGATCGGCAATGGTGCCAGTACCCCGCAGACCTTTGACTTTGGCATGTAATTCGGCAACTCCCACTGCTGTCGTGGCGGCTTGCTGCTTGTCGGATTGATGACTGACCGAGTAACTAAATGGCCTTAATTCTTTGAGGATCAGGTCATTTACCTGAGACGCATTTTCATGGCGATTCCACAGGCAGTCTTTAAGCAGCATTAGGTCCGATAGATCCACTTGCTGCCGATTATTGGTCACAGCGGCGATCCGCAAGAGTTTGGCAACCTTGGTGAAGCGCCGGTCGGAAAGTCGTTCGCTGCGGTCTTCTTTGAATGCGTCGCGGTGCGCTGCCCAGATATTGAGTAAGGCCTGCTGAACCTGTGGAGGAAACACAACCTGTTCGGCGAGCTGCTGGATTTGCGACAGCAGTTGCGCATCAATCATCGAGACTGAGCTGGCGCTGAGTGAGGTGGTGAGTAACTCGCTGAGTTGATCATCGCTGATGTAATCGACAAAGCAGCGCACTAAAAAGCGGTCATAGAGCGCATTTAGCTCTTCTTGCTCTATCGGAAGCTCATTCGAGGCGGCAATTAAACCTTGCAGTGGCACCTGTTCTGCGATGGCTCCGTTATGAAATACGCGTTCGTTGAGAATGGTCAGCAGGGCGTTGAGAATCGACGAGCTGGCTTTGAACACTTCATCTAAAAACGCAACTCGCACTGAAGGTAAGTAACCTGCGGTGTTGCGCTTCAAACGATTTTCTTTTAAATCGGCAATCGATAGCGGGCCAAAGATCTCTTCTGGGGTTGAGAACTTGGTGAGTAAGTACTCAAAGTAACCTGAGCCTGGCTCTGCACTGCCAAGGCTCTGGGCAATTTTTCTGGCAATGAGGCTTTTTCCGGTGCCCGGTGGCCCGACTAAAACGATGTTTTCCCCCGCCAGCATGGTCAGCAGCGTGGTTCGGATTGCTTGTTGGCGCCCAATCAAACCGTGATTAAGTTGCGCCAATAGCGCCTGAAGGTTTTCTTTCATCTTGTTATTTAACCGAAAAATTAGCTGTAAACCGGTGGCTCAATCATTAATGACGGGGTAATAGGGATCGCCCCATACCTGATCGCCATTATCCAACATGATATCGATGACCAGTGGCACCAATTCATTGAGCACGCTGACGCAATCGCGGATTTGATGGCGGTTAACACTGCTATTCCAGGTTGCTCCGCCATGCATGAGTTGGTTTCTGAGGGTATAAAGGCGGGCCAACACAATTGAAATGACTTGGGCGGTATCTTGCCGTCCCATGGCCGCATTGGCGGCAGCTTTGGCTGCTGCAAACGCATCAGTCCAGCTGCGACTGGCTTGCTTGCCGTTTTGGTGATCCCAAAATGGTTGATAGACATAAGGATTGTCGAGCAACACCCGAATTGGCCCAGTGAACTTGCTCCACACCAGCTCATTTAGCCGACCAGCATGATCAAGTTGGCACAAGCGGGTAATGAATTGCGAGGTGGTATCGAGCTCGCAGCTTTTGTAGTGGTGATCAATATCGTTGGCGTAGGCAGCGTTAAAGGCGATCCAGAGAAAAATAAACTGGGCGTCACTGTCATCATCGCTTTGCTCGGCTTTATTTAGCCAGCTCAGCGCGCGATGAACTCGAAGGCTGAGGTTTTCACTAAAGCCAGCGCGCAATTGGCGCTGCTTCTGTTTGAGTTCGATAAACTGCATGAATTATCTTTTTGATTGGCCAATCTGTCCGTATCGCAGGCTACCTGAGATGACCTGAGAAAAATATTCGCCACATCAAAAAATAACGGGTTGGCAGCGCTGGCGTTTAGCTAATCACTGAGTTTAATTTTGGCGATCAGTTGACTATTTACCGATACAGAAACTACCGAAAATTCGGCCCAACAAATCATCGGAGCTAAATTCGCCGGTGATTTCGTTAAGGGCTTGCTGACATTGGCGTAAATCTTCCGCCAGTAGTTCGCCGGCGTGGAAGCCTTGCAATTGCGCTAGGCCTTGCTCTAGATGCTCATGAGCTTGGTTGAGTGCTTCGAGGTGGCGCTGGCGGGCCATGAATTTACCTTCCACCGCGCTTTGATAACCCATGCTGGCTTTTAGGTGGGAGCGTAATTGTTCAACGCCTTCGCCCGACTTTGCCGACAAAGAAATCACCCGAGACTCACCTTCATCATGATGCTCAATAGCTTCGCCGGACAAATCAGCTTTATTGCGGATCACGGTGATTTTAATGGTATCAGGCAGTTTGTCGATAAACTCTGGCCAGATGTCGTGAGGATCAGTGGCGTCGGTTTCGGTGCTGTCGATCAAGAACAGCACTAAATCGGCCTCATCAATTTCTTGCCACGCCCGCTCAATGCCGATTTTCTCGACGGTATCTTCGGTTTCTCGCAGACCGGCGGTATCAATGATGTGTAGCGGCATGCCATCAATGTGAATGTGTTCGCGCAACACATCGCGGGTGGTGCCGGCAATTTCAGTAACAATGGCCGATTCGCGGCCTGCCAAGGCGTTCAGTAGGCTTGATTTACCGGCGTTCGGGCGGCCAGCCAATACCACTTTCATTCCTTCGCGAAGCAGACTGCCTTGTTTGGCTTCTTGTTGTACGGTTTCGAGCTGGCTGATGATGCCCTCAAGCTGCTGTTCAACCTTGCCTTCACTAATGAAATCAACACCTTCTTCATCAGGAAAATCGATTGCCGCCTCAACGTATAAGCGCAGGTTAATGACCTGCTCGACGAGCTGGTGGACTTCGCTGGAAAAAGCTCCTTGCAGTGAGTGCAGGGCGGAGCGGGCAGCTTGTTCCGAGCTGGCATCAATCAAATCGGCAATGGCTTCGGCTTGGGCCAAATCGAGCTTGTCGTTGAGAAAGGCCCGTTCTGAAAACTCACCAGGGCGGGCCATGCGGATACCGGGAATTTTACAAATGGCGCGGATCAGCATGTCGATAACAACTGGGCCACCATGACCTTGCAGCTCTAGTACGTCCTCGCCGGTAAACGAGTTGGGGGCAACAAAGTACAAGGCGATGCCTTGGTCGAGTACCTCACCATCAGCGCGGAAAGGAAGGTAGTCGGCATAGCGGGGTTTTGGCACTTTGCCCAGTAATTGCTCAGCGACCAACGCTGCCTTGTTGCCAGAAACGCGAATAATACCAACGCCACCGCGACCGGGAGGCGTGGCTTGGGCAACGATGGTGTCTTGATCCAGCATGATGAACAATCTCTAAAAGCAATCTCGGCGGCAGTATACCTGCTCAGCTGGCTTTGGTCAGGTTAAGGCGATGGGCAAAACGGACTTTCCAACGGCGGAATAACCAGCGTTCGAGGGAATGGGCAACAATCACGATGTAACTGCAAGCGAATAGTATTTGCACCAGTCGATCCCACGATTTGGCATCAATGCTGTTGTCGTTCGATAGCGCCAAGCCACTGAATAGCACCAAATAGCCAGTAATGGCGCCAGCATAGACTTTGCCTAGCTTGGAGCCGATAAATATTTCCCGCCCGAAGTACATGCCAATGGTGGCCATAAACAGCAGCAAGTAGACCAAGCTTGGGATCATGACGAAAAACTCATAGGTGGCAATGGCCAATAATGCCGACACGATATTCACGATAAAGTACAACTTGATGGCTTTGAGTGACTCTTTGGTTGAGACCTGCATGAGGAACATGGCCGAAAACACAAGCACCAGCAAGGCGTGTGACGGCAGCACGTATAGGTAGTAAACCAGCAGCGGCATCAAGACGATGACGCTTTTCACCGCAATCAGGGTGCGAACAAACTCTGAGTAGGGGCTGGTGGGTAATTGAAAATCTTGCTGTGGCTCAGGGAATAAGCTGTGCGCAAGCATATAAATCAGTAGCGCGATAACCGACACCTTAATCAGGTTCTCGGTGAGCACCGTGACGGCAACCCCGTTGAGCACCCCAAAAAAGCTAATCAACACCAGAAAGATAATGCCGAAGGTGGCCAGCAATACAAACTTTTGCTCGGTGCCAAGGTAGTAGAACCAAACCAGTAGCAATGACAGCATCACAATCATGATTTGTGGCTCAAAGCCAAATAGCATGACAAAGCCGGAGAACAGTAAAGGCATCACAATCAGGCTGAGCACTAGCACCAGTAAGCCTTTCACTGATGGAGCCGCAGGTATGGTAAGAAACTTTGCGGTCAGTACCAGAATCAAATTAGCCAGGGGGAAGTCGAGACTAAACGCGGCAAAGCACGCCACCACAATGCCAAACGTCAGGCGATAAACCCGACGCTGTAGCAGTTGTTGTGGACTGAGGGCGGCCATCAACGAGCGTATGACAAGATGGAGACGATACGGATCCAAATCGAGCCGAGCGTATTGAGGATCCAGCTGTCAGTGGCATAGACAATGACATCAACCTGACCGCCATGGCGCATCAAGCCCTTCAATTCCTCTCTATTGTCAAAGGTGATGGTGATTGGAAAACGCTGTGGGTCGCGCATCCAGCCTTTGGTTTGCTCTGATTTCGCCAGCTTTGACGGATCGGTGTTGTCGCCAAAATCAACCGCCCAAGAAATATTTGATACCGTTCCTTTGAATACTCGGCCGGGGGCATTGTCGAGCACCATGGCCACCGAATCACCAACATCAATGTGTTCTAAATTGTTCTCGCGAAAATAAGCTTCAACCCAGACATCTTCGGCATTAATGAAGCTGGCAATGGGCTTGCCTGCTTGAGCAAAATAACCCCGTTCAACTTGTAGATTAGCCAATCCGCCAACGGTTTTTGCATACAGTTTGGTGCGAGCCAAGTCCAGTTGCGCTTGTTCAAGTTGCAACAGAGCGGCCTTGATATTGGCATTGTCGGCGCCGGTCGCGCCCAATGCGCGCCGCGCTTTTTGCAAATCGGCCTCAGCGGTGATCACCCGCGCCTCGGCAGCATCAAGCTTGCCTTGGGCGTCATCGGCATCCGCTTGAGAAATAATACCTTTGCCAGCCATGGAGAAAATTCGGTCGGTTTGTTTGACCATGGTTTCGAGCTGGGTTTTGGCATCAGCTAAACGGCTTTGCGCGACTTCAACATCGGCCATTTGAGCGCCCACTTTGCTGCCAGCTAGACGTAAGTTCTCTTCGGCCTGTTCTACGGCCACTTGATAATCGGTGGGATCAATCGTGAACATTAAGTCGCCCTCTTTGAGGATCTGACTTTGTTTCACGTGAATCTCTTTGATGTGACCCGATACTTCCGGCGTGACTGGTGTGATGTAGACCTTCACCCGCGCCAGCTCAGTGTCTGGCGCAAAGCGGTCCATAATCAAATACAGCACAAAGAAGATTGCACATAAGCCAAGCAGTACCTTACTGACCTTTTGCAGCGCATCGCTGTTGTTGGCCTCTGCTGCTTGTTGCTCGTTGTCTTTCTCTGTCATGTTATCGACTACCTTTTGATGCTTATGCTTCGGCGTCTTTGTTCAGCCAGTGGATGAAAATCTCATAGGTGATCACCAGAATGACCGCTCCAGTAAACAAGCCAACAATGCCTGAGCTGATAAAGCCGCCAATGGCACCTAGGAAAATAACCAGCATCGGCACATCGACGCCGCGGCCCATTAGGATGGGTTTGAGGACGTTGTCTGCCAGCGCGACGACTACCATGGCAATGGTGTAGGCAATGGCTGCGGCCATCGACATGTTTGAAAACGCCCAGCTGGCGGTACCAATCACAATCAGGGTAATGCCAATACCCAACTGCACCGTACTTAAAATCATGATCGCCAATGCCCACAAGCCCGCTGCAGGAATGCCTGCCAGAATCATCACCAAGCCACCGGCGCAGGCCTGAATAAAGGCCACGCCAAGGACTCCTTGAGCAACACTTTTAATGGTTGCGCTGGATAAAGTGGCAAACTTGGCGCCGGTTTCGCCTGCCATGCGTTGGCCAAACTTCTTCACTGCCGCCGAGCAGCCATCGGCAAATGCCATGAATACGCCAGCGATGATGATAGCGATCAAAAACATACCAATGCCGGCACCCGCGCCGGAAACGGCAGCAATGGCTTTATCTTTGAGCGGATCGAGGGTTTTCTGATGGCGCTCATAAGCCATTTCGATATCTTGCGAGGCGTCGTTCCAAATATCGTAAACCTGCTCGCCAATCACCGGCCACTCTTTGACTTCTTCGTTTGGTTTGGACACATGCAAGGTGCCTGCTTCCACTTTACTACGCAGCTCTTTGGCTGAATCGACGGTGGAATTAACCAGCATCACAGTCGGCGTGATCAGAATCGCCAGCGCGATAATGGTGAACAGCACCGATGCCAGTTTGTTATTGCCTCCCAGCATATTTCTGAATTTCAAAAACAACGGATACAGCGCAACAGCGATAATCGCGCCCCACACCACCACCAAAACAAATGGTTTAATGATGCTGTATGACGAGTAAATCAATAAGGCGATGACGCCAATGCGCAGCGCTGATTCTACGTAGGTGGAGATTTGGGATTGTGATGCCGACATACTTGGGATCCCTGTTGTTATGGGCAGCGATTGAGTGGAGTTGGTTTTATACTAGCGCAGCTTAGGTCGACTGCAAGCATAAAAAAAGCCACCCAGAGGTGGCTTTTTTATTCGTGAATCAATCCGTTACTGAGCGTTCTTGGCGTCAATCGCGCGATTAATCATCAATTGCTGAGCAATTGAAATCAAGTTAGATACCACCCAGTACAGCACCAGACCGGCAGGGAAGGTAACAAACAGGAAGGTCATGAACACTGGCATCAGCATCATGATCTTCTGCTGCATTGGATCGGTGATGGTGGTTGGCGACAGCTTCTGCATCAGGAACATCGATGCGCCCATCAGAATTGGCAGTACGAAGTACGGGTCTTTTACTGACAAGTCGGTGATCCAAAGTGCAAAACCGGCGTGGCGCAGTTCCACACTTTCAAGCAGTACCCAGTACAGCGCAATGAAGATTGGCATTTGCAGCAACAGCGGCAAACAACCACCCAATGGATTGACCTTCTCTTTGCGGTACATTTCCATCATCGCTTGCTGCAGTTTTTGCTTGTCTTCGGCATAGCGTTCTTGCAGTGCCTTCATTTTGGGCTGCAACACGCGCATCCGCGCCATTGACTCGTACTGTTTCTTTGTCAGTGGGTACAAGAAGGTTTTGATAATGATGGTCACCACGATAATGGCCACACCCCAGTTCACCACTAAGCCTTGCACCAAAGTCAGCAGCCAGTGCAGAGGCTGTGCCAGCCACCACAAGAAGCCATAATCCACGGTCAAGTTTAAGGTTGGTGAAAGGGCAGACAGGCGCTCTTGGTCTTTTGGACCAACGAAGAACGATGCTGACACAGTTTTGGTGTCACCCGCTGGGATCACTAACTGCTCGCCTTTCATACCAACAATGCCGCTACCGCGAACGCTGTTGGTGTACAGCTGGTTGTTGCTGTTGGCGTCTGGTACCCAAGCAGAGACAAAGTAGTGTTGCAACATGGCAACCCAGCCACCTTGGGTGGTTTTGTTTAGCGCTTTGTCGGTTAAATCATCAAAGGTGTACTTGCTGTAGCGCTCATCGGCTGTTGAATAAGCGGGACCACGATAAGTTGGCATCATCATGCTGCCAGACTCACCTGCAATGGTTTGCTTGAGTTGCATGAATGGCTGCATCACCAGATTTTGGCCAGTGGTATTGATGATCTCAAAGTCTTGCGCGACGGTGTAGCTACCTGGTGTCAGGATGAAGCGCTTGATCACCGTGACGCCGGTGTCAGTGACATGTTTGAGGTTGACCACCAGTGGGCCATCTTGGGCAACAAACGAGTCGCCGTCAGCTTGGTAGAGTGGGCGACCTTTGCCATCTGGACCATCGTTACCAATCAGACCGCTTTGGGCGATGTATTCAAAGTGGCTGTTGCCATGCAAAATTTGCATCGGCTCGGTGCCGCCTTGCTCAATCGGAAATGCCAGCAGCTGTGACTCAACAATATCACCGCCAGTCAAATCGACTTTCAGGCGCAATACGTCCGTTTCCAGCGTGATGATCTTACCACCGGCCACTGATGTCGCAGGCACCGCAGCTTGAGCCGATGATGAGGCTTGTGGCACATCATCTGAACTCGGTACGGTCGAATCGTTCACCGCAAGCTCAGGCGTTGCAGCAGGTGTCGGTTGAGGTCCGTACATGCTTTGCCATTCTTGGTAAAGCAGCACACTGACCAACATCAGGCCGACGAATATAAAAATACGTTGTGATTCCATAATTTATTGGTTCTTTGCTGGCGTTTTTTCCGGTACCGGATCGTGCCCACCGGGATGAAAAGGATGGCATTTTAATATGCGGCGCGTGGCCAGCCAACTCCCTTTTATCACTCCGTGAGTTTCGATGGCGCCAATGGCGTAGTGGGAGCAACTCGGATGAAACCGACAGCGTTGCCCGATGAGTGGACTGATAAACCACTGGTAAAACTTAATTGGCGCTATTGCGATGTACGACAACGCTTTTTTAACCGAGGCCATAGTTGTTTCACCAGTTGCTGTAATTCAGGTTTGGCAAGTGTACCAACTCCTGCTTTGCCGATCACGACGATATCCACATTCGGTAGATGGTGTTGATTGAGGCGGAAGCTATCTCGGATCACCCGTTTGATGCGATTGCGTTGTACCGCGAGTTTTGCTGATTTTTTGGAAACCGCAAACCCGAGACGTGGGTGGGGGAGATTGTTTGGAGTTGCGAGTAGGGTCAGATGAGACGAACCAACTCGAATCGGTTTGCCTTGAAAGACAGAATTAAAATGGGCGGGAGTTAACAGTCGTAACTCCCGCCCATATGAATAAGACGACACTGTATTAAAAAGGTGTGCTTATTTGCTTAGCTTAGCGCGACCTTTAGAACGGCGACGAGCCAAAACTTGGCGACCGTTTTTTGTGGCCATACGAGCACGGAAACCGTGGTTACGCTTGCGCTTCAATACGCTTGGTTGAAAAGTTCTTTTCATGGTTCTACCTAAAACTAATTTGTTTGGCTATTGAAGCCCGGACAGACCGCCGTTATCGATAATGAAACTGGCAGTCCCCTAAAAAATGAGGGCGAATTTTATGCGACAGACAGACCAGAGTCAACGCTTTCAAGCGAACAAATTTTGATCGCAGGAAAAAATGATCCCTGTGCGATCCTTGTTTAATTGTTGTTCAAAAGGTTTGGTTAAGTTGTTGATAATTGTTTTTTGTGCTTTTTATTCAATGAATTGCGGTTGTTGATAACCCTTTGATAAATGATCGAAAACGATCTGGAAAGGGCGTTGTAGATCCCGCATAATGTCTGCCCAGCTAACAGATGATCCCTCCCCCTTGAATTCGACTGCATTCAATAGTCGTTTGTGCCTGTGTAATAGGAACAGGCCGTGGTGGCGATGTTTAACGATAAGGAGATGGCATTGACCGCTTCGTTGTGGCAAACCTGTGTTGAAACCTTAAAACACGAGTTGCCCGCTTCACAATTCAGTACTTGGATTCGGCCATTACAGGCTGATTTTGATGGCGAGCGCCTCGTGCTTTTTGCTCCTAACCGTTTTGTGCTTGATTGGGTGAGTGATAATTATCGTGGCCGAATCAATGAACTGCTAGCGCAAGCTTGTGGCCCAGATGCACCTGCATTGCATCTTGATATTGGTAATATTGCGCCGCCAGCCCCTACTGCACCGGATACGCCAGCCGAGCCCAAGCCTGTCGCCCAAGCGACCTCTAATCCATGGGATCGTGGCAATAAGCCCAAGCCGGAAATTCGTCACAAGAGCAACATTAACCACAACTATATCTTTGATAACTTTGTTGAAGGTAAATCAAACCAGTTGGGTCGTGCTGCCGCTTCGCAGGTGGCTGAGAATCCTGGTGGCGCCTACAACCCGTTGTTTTTATACGGCGGTACCGGTTTAGGTAAAACCCACTTGTTGCATGCGGTCGGCAACGCCATTTTGCAAAGTAAAGACAACGCCAAAGTGGTTTACATGCACTCTGAGCGCTTTGTTCAGGACATGGTCAAAGCCCTGCAAAACAATGCTATTGAAGAATTTAAGCGCTATTACCGCAGTGTTGATGCCTTGCTGATCGATGACATTCAATTCTTTGCCAACAAAGAACGTTCGCAAGAAGAGTTCTTTCATACCTTCAATGCGCTGCTCGAAGGTAATCAGCAAATTATCCTCACCTCGGATCGATACCCAAAAGAAATTGACGGCGTTGAAGATCGTCTCAAGTCGCGTTTTGGTTGGGGCCTGACCGTTGCCATTGAGCCGCCAGAGTTGGAAACCCGTGTCGCCATCCTGATGCGCAAGGCGCAAGAAAGTAATGTTCATCTGCCTGATGAAGTGGCGTTCTTTATTGCCAAGCGATTGCGCTCCAATGTGCGTGAGCTTGAAGGGGCCTTAAATCGGGTCATTGCCAACGCAAACTTTACTGGCCGAGCAATTAATATTGATTTTGTGCGCGAAGCATTGCGAGATCTCTTGGCTTTGCAGGAAAAGTTGATCACCATAGACAACATTCAGAAAACTGTTGCCGAATACTACAAGATCAAGCTGGCTGATTTGCTCAGTAAGCGCCGCAGCCGCTCTGTCGCCCGTCCGCGTCAGTTAGCGATGGCGTTAGCGAAAGAGCTGACCAACCACAGTTTGCCTGAGATTGGTGATGCATTCGGTGGCCGCGACCACACCACGGTACTTCATGCGTGCCGTAAGATTGAACAGTTGCGCGAAGAAAGTCATGATATTAAGGAAGATTACCAGAATCTGATTCGGACTCTGTCTTCCTAATACTCTCTGTGATGAGAACGGTGCGATAAAGGGATTGCATATGAAATTCACGGTCAATCGTGAGCAAATTCTAAAACCGCTGCAGGCGGTATCCGGGGCAGTTGAGCGGAAGCACACGCTGCCTATTCTTGCCAATATCTTAATGCGCGTAAGTGATGGCTCACTTACCATGATCGGTACGGATTTAGAGGTTGAGTTGTGCGCAACGTTGCAGCTGGCTGATCCTGAATTAACCCCTGGCTCGATCACCGTACCGGCGAAAAAGCTGGTCGATATTTGCCGTACCTTGCCTGATGGCGCAGCAATCGAGCTGAACCTGTCGGGTGAGCGTTTGGTGATTAAATCAGGCCGCAGCCGATTTAGTTTGGCGACCTTGCCTGATACCGAATTCCCGCAGATTGAAGAATCAACCTCATCGATGCAATTCACTGCAACTCAGCAAGAGCTGCGTCGATTGATTGAGCTATCGCAGTTCTCCATGGCCAATCAGGATGTCCGTTACTATCTCAACGGCATGCTGTTTGAGATCACCGAAGGTACGTTAACTGCGGTTGCAACTGATGGTCACCGTTTGGCATTGTCACGGATTGCGGTACCTGAGCTACAAGAGCCATTCCAGTGCATCGTGCCACGTAAAGGTATTTTGGAGCTGATGCGGCTGCTGGATCAAGATGACAAGCCAGTAACGGTGCAATTGTCGGAAAACCATATTCGTGCCGACATTGGCGATTACCTGTTTACCTCCAAACTGGTTGATGGCCGGTTCCCTGATTACCGTCGAGTATTGCCACGCGGTGGTAATAAACTGGTTGAAGGCGACAAGGAAACCCTCAAGCAAGCATTTGCTCGGGTGGCCATTCTATCGAATGAGAAGTTCCGCGGCGTTCGCCTGCAAATCGATACCGATGAGCTGAAGATCAGTGCCAACAACCCAGAGCAGGAAGAAGCCGAAGAAGCTATTGCCGTCTCTTATCGGGGCGAAGCGATGGAAGTCGGCTTTAACGTCAGCTACATCCTCGATGTGCTCAACACCATTGATGGCCAAAACGTGCGGTTTACCCTCAATGACCCCAACAGCAGTGGCCTGATTGAGAATGCCGATGATGACAGTGCGCTTTATGTGGTGATGCCGATGCGGCTGTAGTCCTTCGGGCTAGTGCTAACTGCATCAATGAAGAACCGCCCACTGGGCGGTTTTTTGCTATTAGCAGAATAAAAAATAGAGCTAAATCAAGTGACTTAACCATCCGTTAGGCGATTTCTGGCTACACTTTGGACAGTGCTAAAAGCCACTTAACCAAGGAATGCTCGGATGATGAAAGCCAATGCCATCGCGCTTGTAGTGGAAGACATGGAGGCGATGCGGAAAATTACCGCCCAACAATTGCGTCAGTATGGTGCCAAGGAAGTACATCAGGCCAGCAATGGCGCCGAGGGGCTCAGAGTGCTGCGCAATCACAAAGTGGATGTGATTTTGTCCGATTGGAATATGCCGGTAATGACTGGCATCGACTTCCTAAAAGCTGTCAAAGAAAACCCAAACTGGCAGCGTATTCCTTTTGTTATGGTCACCGCAGAAGCTGAGCGTGACAAAGTCCGCGAAGCAATTGCCTATGGCGTGAGTGAGC
The DNA here is from genome assembly GCF_014773395.1 of Neiella litorisoli. Lineage (GTDB taxonomy): Bacteria > Pseudomonadota > Gammaproteobacteria > Enterobacterales > Neiellaceae > Neiella > Neiella litorisoli. The sequence continues at coordinate 412,382 of NZ_JACXAF010000001.1, forward strand.
TGATCATCAAACCGTTTACGCCTCATATGATGCGTGAGCGAATAGAACGCGCATTTAAACGGCCAGTGCGGATCCCATCGGAAATTCGGATGAAAGATCCACTCGATGAGCCGCCTGCCGAAGTGATCAAACCAAGTGTCGAGCTGGCGGATCTAGGCGACAGTGAACCCGCCCAAGATGTGGCCAAACTTAAAGATGGCAATATCCTGATCGTTGATGACACGCCCGATAATTTGCGCCTTATGTCTGATTTACTGAAAGATGACTACAAGGTTCGGTTGGCCAATAACGGTAAAAAAGCGCTGGAGTTATGTCGCGGTGAAACGCCACCCGATTTGGTGCTACTGGACATCATGATGCCGGAAATCAGTGGTTACGATGTATTAGAAGCGTTGCGGGCTGATCCCGCAACGCAGCATATTCCGGTCATCATGGTGACCGCCATGACCGAGCAAGAAGCCGAATTAAAAGGCATTCAACTTGGCGCCATTGAGTTCATCACTAAGCCGATTCAACCTCAGTTGCTGCAAATGCGAGTGCGCAATTTTATGAGGCAGGTGTGGCGGATCCGCGATGTCCAAGCCAGCTACGATGACATGATTGAAGCAGCCCAAGCCAAAGAAGCCGCAGAGCAGGTGGTTCGCCATGATATCAAAGGGCCGCTTGCAGGCATTCTAGCTGCCGCTGAACAATTGTCGCTTAACGCCAAACGGCCGAACATGGTCAATGAGCTGGCCGATGACATTGATACCATGGCTCGCCAGTTGATGAACCTGATTAATCTGACTCAGATTGTTTATAAGATTGAGACCAATCAGTACACCATGACGCCGGTGTCGGTTGATACCATTGGTTTGTTGCAGGATGTGGTGACCAGCTCTAAGCGTGTGTTTGAGGCCAAGCGCATTACTTGTAATGTGTTCTGGCCCAAGAGCAAAGGCGCCGAGTCGATGGTCTGTAAAGGCGAAGAGCTGTTGATGTTTTCGGTATTCAACAACCTAATTAAAAATGCCTTTGAGGCGGCACGGCCCAAAAGTGCGGTGCGCATTGATATTAGCGAAACCGAAGCAAATCAGGTTGAAATCAGTATTACCAATGATGGCGTGGTGCCGGAAGAAATTCGCGATGTATTTTTTGAAAAATACGCCACCGAAGGAAAGTCAGGTGGCTCTGGCATCGGCACCTATTCGGCGAAATTGTTAGTTGAAGCTCAGCTTGGTGAAATTGAAATGAATACCGATGAGCAGTCAAACACAACAACCATTACGGTGCGTTTGTCCAAGCCTTAGTCGGGCATTCGTAGCTGACGTTGCAACAGTTGGGCTAGGGCACAGTTCAAGGTACACTGTGCTTTTGTTTTCTGGTGCTCATTGACTGAATGACCATATCCAGGCTTGCCATTCAGGCAGTGCGCAACATTTCTGAATTATCAATAAACCCCTCCACTGGGTTTAATTTCATTTATGGCAAGAATGGCGCCGGTAAAAGCAGCGTGCTTGAAGCCATTCATATGCTTGGTTCAGGCCGCTCATTTCGCACTCATCGCCACAAGCAATTGATTCAGTATGAGCAACAAGACTTTACTATTTTTGCCGAGTTACAGCGCCGCGAAACCCATTACCGTGTTGGTATGAAGCGCACTCGCAGCGGTGAGCCAGAAATTCGCATTAATGGTGAGTCGACCCAACGCCTTGCCGAATTGGTAGGCTTGCTACCGATTCAAATCCTGACACCGGATAGTCCAGTTTTGCTCACCAGCGGTAGTAAAGTCAGGCGGCAGTTCCTCGATTGGGGCTTGTTTTACCGCCAAGAGTTGTTTTATCCAGCGTGGCGACGCTATGCCCGATCACTAAAACAACGTAACGCCATGGTCCGGCAGCAGTTGCCATACAATCAGGTGGCGCCATGGGAGCATGACTTTGTTGAAAACGGGCGCCTGATCACCCAAATGCGCACGGACTTTGTTGCTCAGCTACAGGCTGCCCTAGTAACCTTTACCGACCAATTTTTACCCGGCTCAGCGGTTGAGTTGAGCTATCAGTCTGGCTGGTCTGCGACCGCTCAGGACGATGACTATTTCAGCCAATTGCAACATGGCTACAGTCGGGATTTAAAAACAGGCCATACCCAGCTGGGTCCACATCGCGGTGGATTCAAGCTCAAAGTGGATGGTGTCGCTGCTGAAGAAACCTGCTCTCGCGGGCAACTCAAGTTGTTGGTAGCGGCTCTTTTATTGGCGCAGGGATCGCTGTTATCCGAATCTCAGGGAACTTCCTGCATTTATTTGATCGATGACTTCGCTGCAGAGCTAGATGAAGCGCGCAGAGCACTATTAATTGAGTGCCTAATCGCGATAAAATCACAGGTCTTTATCACCGCGACGGACGAACTGTTTGTAGAACAGGTTCGGCCGCAATTGGAAGCGGCGAATCGGCCCTTTAAGCTGTTCCACGTGGAACGCGGGCAATTAGTAACTTGATAAGAGTGACCCTATGTCTAACGAGTATGACTCTTCCAGTATTAAAGTATTGAAAGGCCTCGACGCAGTTCGTAAGCGTCCAGGCATGTATATCGGCGACACCGATGATGGCACCGGTTTGCACCATATGGTGTTTGAGGTAGTTGATAACTCAATCGATGAGGCACTGGCGGGACACTGTAATGACATTATTGTCACCATCCATGCCGATGGCTCTGTCAGTGTGAGTGACGATGGTCGTGGTATTCCGGTTGGTATGCACCCTGAAGAGGGCGTGTCTGCTGCCGAAGTGATCATGACGGTACTGCACGCCGGCGGTAAGTTTGATGATAACTCCTATAAGGTATCCGGTGGTTTGCACGGGGTAGGTGTTTCGGTTGTAAACGCCTTGTCGGAAAAACTTGAGCTGCGTATTCGCCGTGAAGGCAATGTTCACGAGCAGGTCTACACCTTGGGTGTGCCAAATGCGCCATTGGGTGTTGTTGGTGAGACCGAGAAAACCGGTACTCGCATCCGTTTCTGGCCATCGGACCAAATCTTCAGCGATATCAACTTCCACTGCGATATTTTAGCCAAGCGTTTACGCGAGTTGTCGTTCCTTAACTCTGGCGTTTCCATCAAGCTTAAAGATGAGCGTGATGGCCGCGAAGATCACTTCTGCTATGAAGGTGGTATTCAGGCGTTTGTTGAATACCTCAACCAAAACAAAACACCAATCCACCCGGAAGTCTTTCACTTCACCCATACCCGCGAAGAAGATGGCATTGCCGTTGAAGTCGCGATGCAGTGGAATGACGGTTTCCAGGAAAACATTTTCTGTTTCACCAACAACATTCCACAGCGTGACGGTGGTACTCACTTAGCCGGCTTCCGCGCTGCGTTGACCCGTACCCTCAACACCTACATGGAAAAAGAAGGCTTCAACAAGAAGACCAAAACCACCGCTAGCGGTGATGATGCCCGCGAAGGTTTGACCGCGGTGATTTCGGTGAAAGTACCGGATCCTAAGTTCTCGTCACAGACGAAAGACAAACTGGTGTCTTCAGAAGTGAAACCTGCGGTTGAAACCGCCATGGGAACGCACCTTTCTGATTACCTGCTAGAAAAACCAAACGAAGCCAAAACCATTATCGGCAAAATCATTGATGCTGCTCGGGCTCGTGAAGCGGCTCGTAAAGCGCGTGAAATGACGCGCCGTAAAGGTGCGCTGGATTTAGCAGGCCTGCCCGGCAAATTGGCTGACTGTCAGGAAAAAGACCCAGCACTCTCTGAACTGTACATAGTGGAGGGTGACTCAGCGGGCGGTTCTGCAAAGCAGGGCCGAAACCGCAAGAACCAGGCTATTTTGCCGTTGAAAGGTAAGATCCTGAACGTCGAGAAAGCACGTTTCGACAAGATGCTGTCGTCACAAGAAGTGGCAACCCTGATCACCGCTCTCGGCACAGGCATCGGCCGCGACGAATACAACGCCGACAAACTGCGTTATCACAGCATCATCATCATGACCGATGCCGACGTCGACGGCTCGCACATTCGTACTTTGTTGTTGACCTTCTTCTATCGTCAAATGCCTGAGTTGGTTGAACGTGGTCATATCTTTATTGCTCAGCCACCACTGTACAAAGTGAAAAAAGGCAAGCAAGAACAGTACATTAAAGATGACGATGTGTTGCACGAATACCTTACTGCACTGGCCTTGGATAAAGCGTCGTTATTTGTGAATCCAGATGCTCCAGCGATTGCCGGTGAGCATTTGGAAGGTTTGGTTAATCAATACAATGACGTACAAGACATCATTAAGCGCCTCAAGCGCTTGTGGCCAACGGAAGTATTGGACCGCCTGATTTATACGCGCCCAGTGCTGCAAGCTATGCTCGACAACGAAGCCGGCATGCAAGAGTGGCTTGGCGACTTCCAAAAAGAGTTGGATTCGCTAGCATCTGGCGGCACCACCTACACTGCTGGCATTGCCCAAGATGAAGAGACTCATCAATTCTTGCCAAAAGTCACGGTTCGTCAGCACGGTATCGATACCGATTACCTGTTTTCGGCCGATTTCATCAAATCGAAGGACTACCAGCACATCACTTCATTGGGCGACCAAATTGCCTCATTGATTGAAGAAGGTGGTTATGTTCAACGTGGAGAGCGCACTCGACCGGTGTCGACCTTCCTTGAAGCCCTAGAGTGGCTGATTGCTGAATCGAAGCGTGGCCTCAACATTCAGCGCTACAAAGGTTTGGGAGAGATGAACCCAGAGCAGCTTTGGGAAACCACCATGGACCCAGAAACGCGCCGTATGCTGTGTGTGACCATCGAAGATGCCATTGGTTGTGACCAGTTGTTCACCACCTTGATGGGCGACCAAGTTGAACCACGTCGTGAATTCATCGAAGACAACGCTTTGAACGTCGAGAACCTCGACGTGTAATGGTGAGTGTGTGGTTTCTCATTGAGTTTGAAACGGCTTCTCATTTAGGTGAAACCAATTCTCACGAAGATGAAACGAAAAAACGTTTTAAAGAGAGTGAGCAATCAGTTTCTCTCTAAAATGAAATAAATAAAAAGGCCACCAAGAGTTATTTCTTGGTGGCCTTTTTGTTGGGTTATCGCTGTCAGGTCCGAGTGCCGCCTAGAAGTATTTTCTGTCACTTCGTTGTTCTACAAGACGTTATTTCGCCGCTCACGTCATTTTTGATATTTTTTTTATTTTTGAAGGGCATATATATGTAACGTATTGAATATAAAGGGTATTGCAGCCTTGTTTTGCTAGGCCTCCACTGAGGCCAATGCTATACTTGGCTAGTTTATTGGCTAGTTTATTGGCTAGTTTATTGGCTAGTTTATTGGCTAGTTTATTGGCTAGTTTATTGGCTAGTTTATTGGCTAGTTTATTGGCTAGTTTAGACAATCGACGTTACTTGCTCTCACTGTCCATTCGGTTGTTCATTCGGTCTTTATGCTTATAACCAAGAGCAAAGAATATCCAGAAGGCAAAAGCAATAGGCGTAGCTAAAGTGACAAATAAAACGCCAATCATAGGAGCGCCATGAGCAGGGTCTGGATCATATATCACAGTAAAGTACTTCCCTAGTAAATACACAAACATGAAAGGAGCAACAACCAGAAACTTAAGCTTTTTTATTTGCGTCAACCCTAACAAGAACGAAATAACCGACACTAACACGAGAGATATTAATAGTATTTTCACGCTTATTCCTTATCGAAAAATATAACTGACCATGTACTGACCACGCCAACAGGATGCATTAATTTAATAATGTTTCAATTAATCAATGAGCAATATGGCAATTTCGATATAAGAGGTAGTATCCACCATTCCCATCAGGAAATCTCCAGAGTTCACAACGCGTTGCAAAGCCTCTTCCAAAATCACTAAATTCATTTCCTATATATTCCGAACCTGGATTGGTGTAAGGATCAGTATTTACATTATATGGCGCACATTCAGCAGCATTGTTATTGGTAGTTGCTCGACAATAGGCCTCATCGCCTTCGGCTTTCACTACCTGATAATATAGTTCGGCTTGGGATAAAAATAGAATCTCGAATAATGGAAGACCTGCAGTATCGAGAGCGTCAGCCAACTCTTCAGCTATTTTCTTCATATCATGGTAAAAAGCTGTGTCACAAGCTGCTTTTGATTGAGAGCTAGCATAGATCATGAGAGTTACATGCCGATACGAATGGAAAATCCGGAATTAATTCGTTCCATTGCCCTCCTTCCGCCCCGCATCCATTAGTTGATGCAGATGAAAGAGTTTGTAGTGGTGTAGAATAATTATAGACTCTCAACTCGTCAGTTACTCCGTTTAGTTTAGCGTCAACCAATCCGCTTCTGTGGCCTTCAAACGCATTCTTCAGAGAGATATACAAATTCTTTATTTCTTGCATTTCTGATGGCAGGCCTATTGGGGTTGCAATAACGCCCCAATCCCCATATCCAGGCTCATCTAATAGGAAATAAGCCTTCATTACAGCAGTGCGAGGATTTACAACCACTACTTTGCCGTTTACCTTTGACTTAGCGATAGTCTCAAACTGAAAGTCATAGTTACATGTCTCACAACTCAAAACGGAGTAATTTGCCGATGCACTATGAGAGCTGAAGGGTAAAATGAGCGCCATCAAAGCAAGCGTATATGAAATAAATAGGGATTTATTCATTAAAACGAGTATCCTTGTTTTCTGATTTAAGCAAGCATCCTGTTATGCCGAATTTAGGATAACAGCAAAGAAAAATATGGCAAAGGGCAGCCTAAATAGGCTGCCCTTGTTGTTTAGTGTTTCTTTGAGCTGTTCACTGTAAGCAAAGTAAGCAAAATTACTACGACTTCGTACTTATCTGAGCTTTATTACTCAATCCAGCTTTCCTTTTCTAGATCTAAATTCCTTATTTAGTCGGCCCTGAGAAACATTTAATCTATTGATCTTATTGGCGATCTTAATGATCGGTCCAGGGTGAGATCGCGAACGTTTATTAAACAACTTATGCCGATTTGACCCGCTGATCTCGCTGTGATCTTATACTCCCTTTTTCGGGAGCCTCCATATGATCACCGATGCATTTTCACAATACTTTGGCGATATCGGCGATCCTCGTCAAAGCGCTAAAGTCAGTTACCCTCTGTTCGATGTTCTGTTCCTTACGGTGTACGCCACCATTGCAGGAGCTGAGGGTTGACAAGACTTCGAAGATTTTGGTGAAACTCACTTCTCATGGCTCCGAGAGAAGGGCCTGTTTGAGTCAGCGCTACCTGTCCATGACACCATTGCCAGGCTGATTGCACGCCTCGACCCAAAGCAATTTCAAACATGTTTTATTGCTTGGATGCAGGCTGTTTCTGAGCGTACTGATGGCCAACTTATTGCCATCGATGGCAAGGTGTTACGCAGCTCCTACAATCGAGATGAGTGTCAGTCAGCCATCCACATGGTCAGTGATTTTGCCGCAGTAAATGGCGTTGTTCTTGGTCAGTTCAAGACGGATGCAAAATCAAATGAGATCACCGCAATCCCAGAGCTGTTGAACGCCCTAGATCTAAAAGGCTGCCTCGTCTCCGTTGATGCTATGGGGTGCCAAACGGAGATTGCCACCACCATTATCAACAAGGGAGGAGACTACCTTCTTGCGGTGAAAGGCAATCAGCACAAACTACATGACGCGATAAAAAGTAAGCTGAAGCAATGAGTTAATGACCCAAATGAACTGCAAGCCCGGAACTTTCCTCGTAACCGGCAAGACCTTGAGCTGTTCTGCTAAGTAATGACCAACTGCTGTTACGCTTTTAACAGTGAAATGCAATATCGCTGGTTGGTTTGGCCCAACAGCAGCGTATAGACGATGGTCTCTGTTTCACTTTTAGTGGGAATAAAGGGCGCTGGTTTCACTTTATGTGAGACTATTCAAATGAGAAATTTGGGGCACTGAGCGAGAGAATGCGGGCTCCAAGCTGCTTTTCGTTTCAGCTTTAATGAGAAACCACAGAGTGTGTGGTTTCTCATTGAGTTTGAAACGGCTTCTCATTTAAGTGAAACCATTTCTCACGAAGATGAAACGACAAAGAAAAGGGCAGCCTATTTAGGCTGCCCTTGTTGTTTAGTGTTTCTTTGAGCAATTCACTGTAAGCAAAACTGCTACGACTTCGTACTTATCTGAGCTTTCTTGCTCAATCCAGCCTTCTTTTTCTAAATCTAAATCCCTTATTTAGTTTGTGTTGAAATTAATTGGGAAGTTCTTTTTTTGATTTTTACCCCTGATTTTTTCTGATTTTTCCTTCATGAACTGAATTGCGTCTAAAAATAAAATAATAGTTTACGTATTGTTTTTATTGGTTTTGTTTTTCTTTAAAGGGTCAGAAAACACTGACGATCGCAGCTGTAACTTCCGCAACTGGAGCAATGCCGGCAATTTACGTGGGGTTGTAAGGTTGGTTTATATTGGTTAGGGTAAATAATGTTTTCAGTTCTAATTATATGTAAAGGACATTAAATTTAGGTTAGCTATGCGAACCACGACAACCACAACACACGTTAAAACACCCTCTATACTCAGCGAAATCACCAATAATGCGTGCCTGTTGCTGATATTTTCCGTTGCCTTCATTGCTGCTTCTTGGCATCACGCCAAATTTAATTAATTCGAACACAAAGCAAAAGGTTTCCTATGTCTTTCGAAAAGGCTATTGCATTAGCCATCTATTTTGCTGCCATGTTGTTGATTGGCTTGTTTGCTTATCGTCGCTCCACCAGCGACTTATCCGAATACATGCTCGGAGGCCGCAAGGTTAGCCCGCAAGTGACGGCGTTATCTGCTGGCGCATCGGATATGAGCGGTTGGATGCTGATGGGCTTGCCCGGCGCCATGTTTGTGATGGGTTTTGAAACCATCTGGATCGCGTTGGGCTTATTGTTTGGTGCGTGGGCCAACTATTCGTTGGTTGCACCGCGATTGCGGGTTTACACCAAGGCGGCCAATGATGCGCTGACCTTGCCGCAATTCTTCGGCGAGCGTTTCGGCAAGGAACGCAGCGTGTTGCAGATCACCAGCGCCATCGTGATTATTCTATTTTTCACCCTGTATACCTCGGCTGGTTTGGTTGCGGGTGGCAAACTGTTCCAGTCAACATTCGCCCTCGATTACTCGCTTGGGGTCATGCTTACGGCGGCAGTGGTGGTTGCGTACACCTTACTGGGGGGATTTTTAGCCGTTAGCCTCACCGACTTTGTGCAGGGCTGCATTATGTTTGTCGCGCTGATCTTAGTGCCGCTGGTGGCTTATCAGTACTTCAATAGTGGCGAGGAGTTACTGCGCCAGTCGGCCACTCAGATCCCCACGTTTACTCGGATGCTCAGTGACATGACTGCCCTTGGCTTAATATCGAGTTTGGCTTGGGGACTCGGTTATTTTGGCCAGCCCCATATTATCGTTCGCTTTATGGCGATCCGCTCGGTTGCTGATATTCCCATGGCACGAAATATCGGTCTCGGCTGGATGACTGTGACGGTTGTTGGCGCGGTCGCAACAGGGTTGGTAGGCGTTGCCTATGTCAGCAAATATCAGCTGGCGCTGAATGACCCTGAAACGATTTTTATCTTGTTTTCAGACATTCTATTTAACCCTTACATCAGCGGCTTTTTGATGGCGGCAATTCTGGCGGCGATCATGAGCACCATCTCGTCACAGCTGTTGGTGTCATCGAGCTCATTGACCGAAGACTTGTTTGGCGCACTAATGCATCGGGCCTTAACTCAGCAACAAGCGGTAAATCTCGGGCGGGTTTGTGTTGCGGCCGTGGCGTTAGTGGCAAGCATGTTGGCGCTCGATAGCAGCAATAGCGTGTTGGGGCTGGTGAGTAATGCGTGGGCCGGTTTTGGTGCGGCATTTGGTCCGGTGGTGTTGTTAGCGCTGTTTTGGCGTCGCATGACCTATGCCGGTGCGATTGCCGGCATTATCACTGGCGCAGTTACTGTGTTGTGTTGGAGTCATCTGCCGCTATTGGCCGATGGCCAGCCGCTCAGCTCGCTTATCTATGAAATTATTCCTGGTTTCTTATCGGCTGCGGTTGCCATTGTTGTGGTCAGCTTGCTGACTCGATCCCCAGAAACTCAGGTTATTCATACCTTTAAACAAGTGCAGCAAACTGTTGCTGTCTCCCGGTAACAAACACAAGGTTTTGATAAAGGAGAAGTTTTGTCTCAATTTAGTTGGCAAAGAATCGTCATAAAAGTGGGCAGCGCGTTGATTGCCCCAGAAGGCAATGGCTGCAGTTCACGCTACCTGCTGTCGATTGCGAAATTCATTATTCACTGCCGAATGCAGGGCTGTCAGGTGGTGCTGGTATCGTCCGGCTCGGTTGCCGCTGGCGCCGATGCATTTGACGGTAGCCACCAAGCTGGGCCTGCGCTTAACAAAGCAATGGCTGCCAAAGGGCAAATGGAAATGATGGCTGCTTGGCAGCGGCTGTTTGATTTTCCTATTGCTCAAATGTTGCTGACTCAGGGCGATTTACAAGATCGTTCGCGCTATCGCAGCATCAAGGAAACCGCATTTGAATTGCTCACCAACAACATTTTGCCGGTTGTGAATGAAAACGATGCGGTGACGCCTGACGCACTGAAGGTTGGCGACAACGATAATTTGTCGGCCATGATTGCCAGCGCCATTAATGCTGATGCCCTGATTATCTGCTCGGATATTGACGGCCTGTATGACAAAAATCCGCGGTTGCATGAGGACGCAACCAAGATCCAGCAGGTGGCAGCTATTGATGGCTCGGTGTTAGCTATGGCCGGTGGGCCAGGATCGTCAGTCGGTACCGGCGGCATGCGGACCAAACTGGAGGCGGCGGAAAAAGCCACCGCACATGGTATTCGCACCTTTATTGTCAATGGCCGGTCCGAGCAGGCCATGTATGCCTTGCAACAAGGCCAAAACCCCGGCACTGAATTTTTGCCGCGGGCTGAGCCACTGCAAGAAGGGGCTCACTGGTTAACGCACACCGCCCGAGCGCAGGGCGAGATTGTGGTTACCAATGGCAGCGAGTCGCGTTTGCAGGAAGATGGCGAGAGCTTAAAACACACCGACATTCTTGATGTGGTTGGGGATTTTTCCAGCGGCGATACGGTCCTGATCCGGGCCAAAAATGGCACCAAGTTAGCCAAGGCGACAACCCAGCACAGCAGCTGCGTGTTGAGCCTAATCACCCGAGAAACCTCCGGTGATGCGCTGTTGTCGCTGACCGTCGACAAAACCCCAATCCTATCGAATCAGAATATTGCAATTTTGGAGACTTCATGAGTATTGCAACTATCTTGGCGGCACAAGCGGCCAAGGCAGCAAAAACCATCGCGCAACTGACAAGTTCGCAAAAGAATAAAATTCTTAACGTCATGGCCGATGAATTAGAGCAGCATCAAAGCTTGATTTTGACGACCAATCAATTCGAAGTCGACAATGCCAAAGAGCAATCATATGACGCCGCTTTTGTTGACCGCCTGACTTTGAACAGCGAGCGCATTAAAGCAATGAGTAATGGCTTGCGGCAAGTCGCCGCATTGCCCGATCCGGTTGGCGAAAAGCGCCATATCGGCCAGCGCCCAAACGGTATTTCGATTGATAAAGTGCGTGTGCCGCTTGGCGTGATCTGCATGATTTTTGAGGCTCGCCCCAATGTTACCGCCGATGCCGCTGCGCTCTGTTTTAAATCCGGTAACGCGGTCATTTTGCGCGGTGGTAAAGAGGCGTTGCAGACCAGCTTGGCGATTGCCAACATTTTGCGTCAGGTATTGGCTCGCTTTGGTTTGCCCAAAGACGCCATCTTGGTGGTGCCCGATACCGACCGCCAGATCATGTTGCAGCTGATGAAGCAACGCCAACACATTGATTTGGTGATCCCGCGCGGTGGTGAAGGGCTAATCCAATTTGTCACTGAGCACAGCACCATTCCGGTGATCCAGCACTTTAAAGGGGTGTGTCATCTTTATGTCGATCAGTCGGCTGATTTGGCTCAGGCCAGCGACTTGCTGCTCAACGGTAAGGTTCAGCGGCCCGGCGTTTGTAACGCCCTTGAATGCCTGCTAGTACACCGCTCTGTTGCCGACCAGTGGTTGCCTCAGGTTGCCGCACAACTGCGCGCGCATCAGGTGTCGGTCAATGCCTGTTCTGAGGCGGTTGGTTATTTTGATGGCGCCACATTGCTAGCCGATGATGCTTTTGGTGAGGAATATCTAGGGTTGACCATTGCGGTGAAAATCGTCGATGGCATTGACGCTGCCATCAGTTATATCGACCAGTTTGGTAGTCAGCATACCGAAGTGATCTGTACCCAATCTGATCTCGCCGCGCAGCAGTTTCAGCAGCGAGTTGATGCATCCGTGATCATGGTTAATGCCAGTTCGCGCTTTTCCGATGGCAGTGAACTTGGTTTAGGGGCGGAAATTGGCATTGCCACCACCAAGCTCCATGCCTATGGCCCGATGGGGTTGGAATCGTTAACGACGGAAAAATTTCTGGTACAGGGCCGCGGCCAGATCCGCGCCTAATCGCCACTGGATTGGAGTTTCTATGATGACAACAAAAGTGGCGTTTATCGGTGGCGGCCATATGGCAACCGCCATTATTGAGGGCCTGTTGGCGGCCGATAGGCCGGCCAGCGATATTTTGGTTTGTGCGCCCAGTACGGCGACTCGGCAGCGTTTGAGCGATCGTTATCAGGTGACCACCAGCGCGCGCAATGGTGATGCTGTGGCGTTTGCTCAGGTCATCATCGTCGCGGTCAAACCTCAACTGGTTGCTCAGGTCTGTGCGGAGCTGGCCGCTGTCGGGCTGGCTGATCACACGGTGATTTCGATTGCCGCCGGCGTTCAACATCAGCAACTTGGTCAGTGGCTTGGTGATGATCGGCATGTTGTTTGTGCCATGCCAAACCTGCCCACAGCAATGCAGCAGGGGATGACTGGACTCTATTGCAGCGCCGCGACGGCGGCTGCGAGCCGACAGTTAGCCGAGCAATTGTTTGGTGCGATTGGTGAGGCGATCTGGTTGTCTGATGAGTGTGATATGGCGGCCGTTGTTGCTGCCGCAGGTAGTGCTCCGGCTTACTTCTTCCGGTTTATGGAAGCCATGACGAAGGCGGCCGTGCAACAAGGGTTAAGTGAGCAACAGGCGGCGCGATGTGTGCGTCAAAGTGCCATTGGTGCGGTTGCCATGGCGAGTGAGCCGCAGGTCGATTTAGCCCAGTTGCGCGAGCAGGTGACGTCGCCGAACGGCTCGACCGCTGCCGCGCTCGACGCCTTTAATGCCATGGACATGGACCAAGTGGTGGCCATGGCAATGGCGGCAGCAGCAGCACGAACACGCCAGTTAGGACAAGGGGCTGACGCCGGCGCTGGGTGAGCTGCACCGCTGTTTCCAATCTTGTGGCTATCTCGTCATGGCCTGAATGCATATAATCGGGCCATCGACGTTAGGGTCTCTGTTATTTCATGGAAAATTACGAACTTGTTCTTGCTTCGTTGCGCCGTTTAATCCGTGCCACCGATTTGCACTCGCGCTATCTCAATAAAACCTCTGGCCTGACATCGCCGCAGTTGTTGGTGCTACAAGCGCTGAACAGTCGTGGGCCTATGATTAGCCGAGAAGTGGCCAATGAGATTAGTCTCAGCCAGGCCACGATGACCAGCATCTTAGACCGACTTGAGGCCAAGCAACTGATTCGCCGCCAACGCTCCGAGCAGGATCGGCGTAAAGTGCTGGTAAGCCTGACCGAGCAGGGTACTGAAAAGGTCGCAGCGGCACCGGCGCCACTGCAGGAAAATTTTGTCCAGCAGTTTAAAGAGTTGGAAGACTGGGAACAGTCGATGATTCTGGCGTCTTTACAGCGCCTTGCGGTGATGATGGATGCGGAAAGTATTGATGCGGCACCGGTGCTGGATGTCGGCGAAATCGACCGGCCTGCGGTGCCAGTGGCAAAGCAGGCGAAGAATCAGTGATCGCTATAGCTTGATAAACAAACGCTTGTGATACAGCCAATGGGAAAGGCCGTAAAACAGCGCAACGGCGAGAACAGCAAAGGCCAGTGACGCATTCTTATCGCTCAGAAACAGATTCAAACCATCGTACAGCGCTTGGTAAGCGCTTTGCCCAGACCATGGAATCAAATGCAGGGTATCGGCATAAAGCCAAGCCAGAATGTAGATCAGCAGCGGATTGGTGCCGTAGATTTGCATCCAGCGAAAAACCCAAGTCAGCTTGCCTACGTCTGTTAGATAAACAATTGCCGCCAGAATAAGCCACGCCCAGCCGCTGGTGATGAGTACATACGAGCTGGTCCAAAGTGCTTTGTTGATCGGCAGCCAGATGCTCCAAATATAGCCGGCTGCCATCGCCGATAAAGCCAGCAATAACAAAGTTTTGATTTTGCTGGCTGGATTGTTGGCTTCGGCCAACAAGGCGCTGGTTAGATAGCCCATTAGCAACGTCACAACTGCAGGCAATGTGCTGATTAAGCCTTCCGGATCAAAGGGCAGGCCGAACCCTTGATACAAGTGGTTGCTGCCCAACAACGCCAGATCCCATTGTCGCACCAGATTGGTTGCCAGTTGATAGGGCGCGGAGACCAGATTCAGCAGTCCCCAGTAACCCAGCAAGATAACACCGCAGACCAACCACAAGGCTTTTCTCGGCAGCGTGATAATGATCAGAGCTCCGAGCAAATAGGCCAGCGCAATGCGTTGCAGTACCCCCATCACACGTAACTCAGCGATCGGCTCGTTAAACGGGAAGGCATTAAGGCCCACGCCAATCACAAACAGCAGCGCTGAGCGCTTAATGATGCGCAGCCAAGTGTTCGGTTGGCCAACGCTGTTGCGCATGGAGTGATACATGGCGGCGCCAACAATAAAGATAAAGAACGGAAAAATCAGATCCGTTGGTGTTAAGCCATGCCATGGCGCATGTTGCAGAGGGCCGTAAATGTGCGACCAGCTACCCGGCGTGTTGACCAGTATCATTGCCGCGAGGGTAAGCCCTCGGAAAATGTCGAGACTGACTTCACGCTGGGCCATGTTAATGACTTCCTGCTGCCGTTTGCGCTGGTGTTTGCAGCCACATGGTTTGGCTAGCACGTCGAGTTGATTGAGCCAGCGAGCGAACGCCAATTTTGCGATTGGCCGGTACCGCCACCGAGCCGTTGACGGGCTGCCAACTGTTGCCCTCATCGAGGGTGTATTCAACGTCTAGGTTTGGCCAAGGGACATTGGTAAGCAGTTGCCCTTGTTCGACAATTGCGCCTGGAGGAGGCAACCGGTAGAACACCTGATTAGCCTCTAACTGCGGCAAAATGTTGTTGACCATGGCGCTGACAAAGCCATTCCAGTCGGCCAACTGCTGGTGTTGCTTGGCGTCATCAAAAAACTCCGTGTGCTGCGAGTAGGCTTGGCCTGGCTGGTACGGGATCTCCCAGTCGGGGCGGTGCCAAGCGCGCTCGGCAACGGCAATAAGGCGAGGAAACAGCATGTATTCGGCTTGGCTTTCATGGCGCAAGGTTTCGCTCCATAGCTGAGCCTGAATGCCACTCACTGTGCGACCGCCTTCGAGAGGTAAGGCATCGTCACTGGTATACGGGTTGCCATTGCCATCGAGCCAGAATTCAGCATGGGCTGGCAAATTATCTGGCATGAATTGGAACACTTGGAAGGTGCTGGTGTAGCGCGATCCCCAGTAATAGCCGCTTTCTTCTGGGTGTGGCATGTAAGGGAAATCAAAGTAAAGCACGTCCGGCAATGACAGCACCGTGTCCCAGTCGTAGTTTGTCATTTGGTGGGCCATGTGCTGGCCGCCGTGGGTCAGTCGCTCCCACAAATTAGACTGAATTCGGCTGCCCAGTTTCATCGGCTCAACATGACTTAGGCCATCGCTCCAAGCCGCAGCCATGACGCCCATGTCATTGACCATCTGGGTGACTCGGGCAATAAAATAAGCGGTCAGCTTTTGGGTTTCAGCAATACCTTGCTCATCCATCAGCTGCTGGCAGGCCGGTGATTCAACCCAGGCTCCGGCGGTTTCGTCGGCACCAATATGATAGCGCTTGAGTGGCACGCCAGCGTCATTGTGCATTTGGTCGATTTCGCTCAGTACCTTGGCAATAAAGTTGTAGGTTGAATCAATACAAGGATTGAGCGTGTTGTCGTTGTAATGCTGAATGGAGGAATATTCAGTGGTATCGGCAAGATCAATCAGCATGTATGTCATGGCTTGCTCAGGCATTTCTTGTTGCATCAAGCGTTGGTATCTCGCTTCCATGGCTTGCACTGCGGCGCGAGAGTGGCCCGGCATATCAAGCGATGGGATCACCTCAATATGATGTTGCTGAGCAACTTGCAGGATGTCTTTGTAATCTTCGACCGTCAGGTAACCATTGACCTGACTATTTGGGTCGATACCTGCACCCAGCTGTGGCAGCAGACATTGCTCGTCGGCTAAGTCAAAACAGCGGCGGGCACCGATCTCGGTCAGCTCAGGCAAGCCCGGAATTTGCAGTCGCCAAGCCTCATCTTCGGCCAGATGTAAATGAAGTTTATTGAACTTCAGGGCTGCCATTTGTTTGATTAATCGCAGTAGAAACGCCTTGTCATGATAATTACGCGCAACATCAACATGCACGCCGCGAAAGCCATAGCGCGGCTCATCTTGGGCTTGACCAAGTGGCAAGCTTTGCGATGCCGCATCATAAAGCTGCAGCAAGGACTGAATGGCGTAGTAGGTGCCTGTGGCATCGCCAGAGCGGATGGTGATTTGGTCGGTACTTATGTCGAGTGCGTAGCTTTCCGCTGGCATCTGTTGGTGGTTGTGGATAACGGTCAGGCCACCATCCGACAACAACAGCCCTGCATCCTGCACCGCCTGTTGTAGCACGGGGGGCAATGAAAACTGCAATGCCAGACCCTGTTGGATGGCAACGCGTTGCGATTGCCACTGACTTTGTTTGAGCGATGGCACCACTCGATTGCTGGCGTCATCTGCCTCGGCCATCTGACTGGCGTATTGTTGATAGAGCCAGCTGCTGGTCGCTAGCGGTACATTGTCATTGTCACTTCGGCGCCATTGTTCTGGACGCTCAAATTCGCCAGCGTGGGGTAGGGACCAGAGGCCCGTTGCTGGATCATATTGCTCGACGGTTGCGGCGATAATTTGTGGCGGCTGGCCATCTTGGACATAGATGAAATTCGGCATGACATCATTTTTGGTTACCGAGGCGGCAATGCCCTGAAACGGAATGACGTAAGCTTGGTTGGCGTTAAAGCCAGTAAATGCAGCCGTCGGGGTGATTTTGTGCAAGTCGCCGTTGAGATGAACCAAATCGAACAGCTCGCTGTTGTGGTAGCGAATCGGCTTGGTGTTGCTGAAGTAAATCGCCCAGTCGGTCGCCTTGCTATCAAACGGCAAGGTCAGGGTGAGCTCGGCGTCAAAACAACTGCCGTCAAACTGGCATTGGTGGCCAAAGTTACTGACAACCTGATAGTGCACATGCAGCTGCGCGGCAATCTCTGCTGGGGTCGCAGGTGTGGACTCGGGTTGCTTCTGACACCCCAAAAGCAGGAGGCTGAGCAGGCTGGTAGCGATTAGGTATTTGTTCACGTTTATTCTCTTCATTGTGCTGCTGGTAATGCTCTGGTTATTGGTTTGGTTGATTCATTATCAGATGACAGCGCTGTCAATTAATCTATCAAATGCCTTTGGCTTTGCAAATGATTGTGCTGAAAGTGTGCAGTAGCGTTTAGAGCCTGTTGATCTTTGCTGTGTGTTTTTGCAGCAATGATCAACAGGCTCTAATAATCAGTTGCTGGTTGGGGGGGAAGGCAATAACCTATTGATTCGGATAGCCACTCACTTTGGATATAGATCTGAAACATGAAAGTCACTATTAATGACGTTGCCAAACTTGCCGGCGTCTCGATCAAAACCGTTTCTCGCGTCATTAATAATGAAGAAAGTGTTCGCCAAAATACCCGTGACAAAGTCATGGCTGCAGTGACTGAGCTGAATTATCAGCCCAATCAGGCGGCCAGAAATCTCGCTGGTACTAAGTCGTACACCATTGGGTTTATCTACGACAACCCCAATGCCTATTACATTATTGATATGCAAAATGGCATTTTGTCGGAGTGCAGAAAGCAGGGCTTTGAGTTGGTGATCCATCCGTGCAATTCCAAATCCAGCGGCATTCTCGATGAAATCAAAGAGATGATTAAGCAATCGCGAGTCACTGGCTTGGTGCTCACGCCACCGTTTTCGGAGCGGCCAGAAGTCATTGCCATGCTTGATGCTCTTGATGTTCGCTACGTGCGAATTATTTCTGGCGGATCGCGACAACAGAATGATGAGTCGTGCGTGGTGATTGATGATCACCAGGCCGCTCATGATGTGACCGAACACCTGATTGACCTTGGCCACAAAGACATCGCTTTTATTGGCGGTAGCGAGGAGCACCAGTCGAGCTTTGAGCGTCTATCGGGCTATCAGGCGGCGCTGAGCGAGCGCCATATCGCGGCGCCGGCCCACTATGTGGTTGATGGCGATTACTCGTTTGAGTCGGGCGTTGCTGGGGCTAACAAGCTATTGGAGCTAAGCCAGCGACCCAGTGCCATTTTCTGTTGTAACGATGAAACCGCCGCCGGTGCGTTGTTTGCGGCGCGGCTGAAAAACATCCGTATCCCTGAAGAGTTGTCGATTGTCGGCTTTGAGGATAGCCCGTTCTCGCGACAAACTTGGCCAAAGCTGACCACGGCCCATCAGCCCAATCTGGAGATTGCCAGCCAAGCGACCTCGCTACTGATTGCCAACACTCGAAATCAATCTGCCCAAGATATTTGCAAGCAATTTACCCCACAATTGGTGGTTCGCGATTCCAGCCAACAGGCTCTGTCTTGAGGACAATCTTGGCGTCGATTTTGGCCGTGTTGAGGTTGCCCGTTCACTCTCTTTTTTAACCTGAAATGACCGTTTTGTTGGCGTCAATCTGACGCCATTTTGCCCGTCTAAAAGTCGTTGTTCGTTACTCGAAATTGGCCTGATTTGTTGCTGAGGTGGTTCATTTTGGCCATATGTCAAATCTCTCATTCCAAAAATAAAGTGATATTTTTCAAGGTGATAATTTGTTTTTGTTATTAATTTATTAATTTGTTGTAGCAAATGAGAATTATTGAGTGTAAGTTTTAATCACTCACATGACAGCGCTGTCATTTTGAATCGAACGTGAACACCAATAAGTTTTTAAATAAAAAATAATCTGAAGGGAACGGGCAATGAGATCGACAAATTTCAGAAAACAATTGTTGGCGACCAGCATCATTTCGATCCTCGCTGGCGCAGCGAGCACCGCCACATTGGCAGACGAAGTAAGCACCGACGAGACCGAAGTGATCGAAGTCACCGGCATTCGCGGCAGCCTCAAGCAGAACATCAATACCAAGCGCTATGCTGACACCATTGTTGATGCCATTACGTCCGAAGATATCGGTAAGTTCCCCGATAAAAACGTTGCCGAATCGCTGTCACGTATTACCGGTGTCGGTATCAGCCGAGAGTTTGGTGAAGGCGAGAAAATTACCATTCGTGGCTCAGGTCCAACCAAAAACCGGACCTTACTTAACGGCCAAAACGTGGCCACAGCCGACTGGTTTATTCTCGATCAGCCATCGCGTGGCTTTAACTTCACCTTGCTGCCATCTCAGCTGGTGAAAAGCTTGGAAGTGTACAAGTCACCAGAAGCGGACATTGACGAAGGCTCAATCGGCGGTACGGTCATTATGAACACCCGCAAGCCGCTGGAATTGGATGCCAACACCGTCAAGATTGGCCTCGAAGCGCTGTATTCTGAATCGTCAGAAGAAACCGATCCATCGGTTGATGTGCTGTATTCATGGAAAAACGACGAAGAAACCTTCGGCGCTTTAATTACCCTAGTGAAACAAGATCGCACCGTACAGCGTGAAGGTTTAGAGGTACTGGGTTGGACTCCAGCTGATGAAGACGGCATCAAGGCGCCAAAAGACATCGGTGCTCCTATCTTCCGTCAGGACCGCGAGCGTGAAACGATTTTCGCCAGCTTCCAGTACGCACCGTTTGCTGAGCTCGACTTTACCTTGAACATTCTGACTTCTGAATTGGAATCGGATAACCAGAACATTAACTTGCTGATCCGGCCTCAGAACGACTTGGGCGAGCTGGAAAACGTTGAGCTCAGTGGCACCAATGTCCAGGCCGCATCGGTGGTTGATGGTTCGTACGAGTGGGACTTCATTAATCGTGAGTCGCGCACCGAGACCAATTCTTATGATCTCGAAATGAACTACGATGCTGAAAACTACTCGTTGCATGCTCAAGTGGGTTATACCGATGCCGAGGGTGGTACTTACAACGAAACATCGTGGAGCTTTGTGCCGAACATTGTTGCCGGCTATGACTTTGATTTGACCGGGAAGCCGATTGTTAATGTTGAAGCGGATCCAACGGACGGCTCGGTTTGGGGCCAGAACTGGACCTGGGGTGGCAATAAGCCAACCGAAGATGAAGAAAAGTACGCTCAGATCGATCTCTCGATTCCAATCGATTTTGGCGCCTTTAACGAGATTAAAGTGGGCGCTAAATATCGTGACCATGACCGTAGTCAGGATCGTCAGGCTTACAGCTGGCATGGTCCAGAAACCACTGACAACCCTGATTATCCAAACTACATGGCAGAGGCGTTTGGTAACTGCCCAACGTTAGATACCTGTGGTCAAGCCGGTAAAGTCCATAAAGTGGCCAGCGATGTCGTTGGCGGCAATATCATCAACCAGCTCGATGGCAGCAAAAAAGCCTTCTGGAAACTGGGCTTTGGTGAGCAGGCCGACTATGCCATCAGCAACAATCTAGCTGAAATCTGGGCCATTAACGAAGAGATCACCGCGGCCTACGTTAAGGCAAGCTTCGCTGGTGAATACTTCCGCGGTAACTTGGGTGTTCGTGTGGTTGATACCGAACAAACCTCAGAAAGCTACAACTTCAGCAGTGATTCATGGGGCTTCCACACCATTGACCGCGAATGGCTCACGCCTTCTTACATGGAGTGGGTAAGCGAAAGCCGCTCTTACACTGAAGTATTGCCAAGCTTAAATCTGGTGTTTGATTTAACGGATGATCAGGTGCTTCGTTTTGCTGCAGGCCGCGTCATGGCTCGCCCGAACTTCTCAGACTTGGCACCAACGGTATCGGTCGGCGCATTGAATGTTGAGTACCCCACAGCAACCGCGGGTAACCCAAATCTTGACCCTGAAATCGCCAATCAGTTCGACATTGCTTGGGAGTGGTACTTTGACGATGCATCCATGGTCTCGGTGACTTACTTCTATAAAGATGTGAAAAGCTACCGGACTAGCGGTGTCACCATTCAGGAGTTCTACAACGAGCAGGACGAAGAGTGGGTTGATGTTGCCGTCACCCAGCCGAAAAATGGCTTAGGTGGCTCTACCGATGGTATCGAAATTGGCTACCAGCAGGCATTCGGCAACTTTGGTATTGCGTCGAACTACACCTATACCAATGCTGATAACGATCAGGAACGTGACGAATCCATTGCTGGCTCTGGTTTAGTGGAAGGTGCTTCGGAGCACATGTACAACGCCACAGTGTTCTATGAGACCGAAACCTTTGGTGCGCGCCTGATGTATAACTACCGCAGCGAATGGTACAAGGGCCTGCATTTTTCAGGCGACGAAGTCTGGAACGACAGCTTTGGTCAGGTCGACTTCAGCTCAAGCTACAACCTGACTGACAACATCAGCCTGGTATTTGAAGCAATGAACCTGAACGATGAGCAAATCGTCGAGTACAACACCAGCAAAGCTCGCGTGATGTCGATTTATGAAAACGGCAGACGCTATGTGGCCGGTGTCCATATGACCTTCTAAACAGAAGTGTGTACCTGACCACCATGGATGGTGGTCAACAATCTGCAATCAGCCACCAGCTTGCTGACGGCAAGCTTCATGCCTATGTACCATTTCCAGATGTGGCTATTGAATACCGTCAGTTGGGCGGTAAATGGCAGCAATATCAACATCCTATACCCGATAATGCAACAACGGAGTTACGTAGCCGGTCAGTCAGCGGCGAGCGTTTTAGCCGCATTAGTCGTTATCAAAACAATCGTTAGAAAAAGATTAATTCAAATGAAAAACAACGAATTAGGAAATTGTCCCAATTCAATGACACAAACTGGGTAAAAACAAAATGACAGCGCTGTCATTTTTGGGTTAGGATTAGTTTTCAAAGCGCATAACAAAGTTTTAACAGCTGCTTTGAATTGGATTTAAAGAGGCATTTCAATGCAAACCAATAACGATAAATCGACACAACTGTTTTTAGGAATCGATGGTGGCGGCAGCAAGTGCAAGGCTGTGCTGATGAATGGTTCTGGTGAAACTCTTGGCGTTGGATTGGCAGGCCCTGCGAATCCAACACACAGTGTCGCGCAAGCAATTGAATCCATTTCCTGTGCCGCCAAGCTGGCACTCGCCGATGCACGATTACCGCAAGAGCAGCTTAGCCAGTTGGTCGCTGGTGTCGGGCTTGCCGGTGTCAATTTGCCGAAATACTTTCAAAAGATTGAAGACTGGCAGCATCCATTTGCTGCCATGTTTCTCACTACGGATTTGCACATTGCCTGTTTGGGCGCCCATGACGGCCATGATGGCGCGGTGGTGATCACCGGCACCGGCTCTTGCGGCTACGCCTTGGTTAATGGTCAGCAAACCATGGTTGGTGCCCATGGCTTCCCCCATGGTGATAAGGGCAGCGGCGCCTGGCTTGGCCTGCAAGCTGTGCAAAAAACCCTAAAAGCACTGGACGGTTTAATTGCTGGTTCAACGCTACCCGAGCGCTTGCTCAGCCAGCTTGGTTGTCAAAGTGATGTTGAGTTGGTTGAAGCCGTTGTCGGCAAAAATGCCAATTTCTATGCTCGTTTTGCCGGCTTGGTCTTCGACGCTGCCGATCAAGGTGATCCGATTGCCATGGCCATTGTTGCGGAAGGCGCCGGTTACATTCGTTCGGTGATTGAACGCTTACGGAAAGTGAATCCGCCGCGTATTTCCATGATCGGCGGCCTGACCGGCCTGTACGCGAACTGGCTGGATGAAGCCATCTCTGCGCAGGTTCAGCCGGCCATCAAGCCACCGGAAGTGGGCGCGGTGTTATTCGCCCAACAACAAATTCAGCAGCAGCCAGCCAATCGAGCTAGCTAATAAGTAGGTAAGACAAACGATGAATACAAAAACTCTGATGGAGCAAGAAGCCGGACAAACCCCACAGGTTGTTGCTGAGCAGTTCGCTAAGAATCAAGATAAAGTGCGGACCATCGCCAAGCGGTTGCAGCAAATGCCGCCCAAAATGGTGATGATTATCGGTCGCGGCTCGTCCGATCATGCAGGGGTCTTTGCCAAATACCTGATTGAAATCGAAACCGGCGTGCCGGTTGCCCCAGCGGCGCCGTCAGTTGCCAGCATTTATGGTAAGTCACTGAAATTGGCCGATACCCTAGTGATTGCCATTTCGCAGTCGGGTCGCAGCCCAGATATTCTGGAGCAAGCCAAAATGTGCCAAGCCGCCGGAGCCTATTGTCTGGCCCTAGTTAATGATGAAAGCTCGCCACTGGCGGCGCTTGCCGATGATGTACTGCCACTGTCTGCCGGTCCTGAAAACTCAGTGGCGGCAACTAAAAGCTATTTGGCGACCTTATCGGCTTTGCTGCAATTGACCGCGTATTGGAGCAATAATCAGTCACTGATTGATGCTTTACCCAAGTTGCCTGCGGCTTTGACGCAAGTGATTGAGAGCGCGCCACAGCTGTCGTTGGCAGCAATTGGCAAGCAGCGGAACTTAGTGGTATTGGGCCGCGGGCTCGGTTATGCCGTGACCAAAGAGTTGGCGCTGAAGCTAAAAGAGGTCTGTTCGATTCATGCTGAGGCCTTTAGCAGTGCCGAATTTTTGCATGGCCCAGTGACGTTAGTGGAGCAGCAACTCACCATTATCGATTGCGATATTGCTGATGAAGCGCAGCAGGCTCACCGTCAACAAATAAAAGAAGTTGAACAGCGGGGCGCCACGGTTAGCCATTTGCATCAGGTTGTTAGTGACGTCCATCCGCGTTTGGCACCATTGCTGGTGTTGCAACGCTTTTATCTCGATATTGCTGGCATTGCGACCCAAATGGGGTTTAATCCTGATGAGCCTAAAGGCTTAAAGAAAGTCACTAAAACCCTGTAATCGCAAGAGATCACCATGACACAACGTTTCTTCGCCAAACAGCTCTTCGACGGTCAGCAACTGCTCGACAATGTTGCCTTTGAGGTAACGGACGGCTGGATCAGCGAGATCCAACCGCGCGCTACTATTGATGCCGCCATGACCTTTGTCGACGGTTTGGTGGTACCGGGCTTTATTGATGTACAAGTCAATGGTGGTGGTGGGGTGATGTTTAATCAGACGCCTACCGCCAGTGCAATCAACCGCATTGGCCAAGCTCATGCTCAGTTTGGTACCACGGGGCTATTGCCGACTGTGATCACCGACGATATTGAGGTGATGACCCAAGCGGCCGATGCCGTTAGTCAGGCTATCGCAGAAGGCCAGCACAATGTGCTGGGGATCCACTTTGAAGGTCCCCATTTGAGCGTGGCGCGCAAAGGGGTACATGCCGAACACCACATCCGGCCATTAACTGAACGCGAATTTGATCAGTTTATTCGCCAAGACTTGGGCAAAGTGGTGGTGACTTTGGCGCCGGAGAATGTCAGTACCGAGCAGATTGCGCGGCTGACACAGCACGGTGTGCTGGTTTGTCTCGGCCATTCCAATGCGTCTTTTAAGCAGGTGCAAGCGGCTATTGCGGCTGGCGCTCGCGGTTTCACCCATTTGTTTAATGCCATGTCGCCCTTGCAGTCGCGCGAGCCGGGCATGGTGGGCGCGGCACTGCTCGATAACCACACCTGGTGTGGCCTGATTGTCGATGGTCACCATGTTCACCCTGCCACTTTGCAGCTTGCGATTGCTGCCAAAGCCGCCGGCAAAATGATGCTGGTGACCGATGCTATGCCGCCGGTTGGCGATAGTAAACCAAGCTTTAGTCTTTATGGTCAGGAGATCATTCGCACTGAGGATCGTTTGAATGCCAAAACCGGTGAGTTAGCTGGCTCCGTGTTGGATATGGCGGCCGCCGTTCGCAATACCGTGTCGCAGTTAGGCTTGCCGCTGGTCGACGCGCTCAAAATGGCGAGTCGTTATCCTGCCGAGTTTGCCCTATTGGCCGATGAAGTGGGCAGTCTTGGGGCGGGTAAACGGGCCAATTTCGTGGTGTTGGATGCAGCTTTAATGGTTCAGCAAACCTGGCTTGCCGGTGAATGTATTTACCACCGAGACAGCACAGCAATTGGCTAAAAAGATTCAGGCCGCTGAGCAGCCAAAGATAATAAAGATAAATCGTTAGGAGAGAGTATGACTACCGTAACCGACGCCAATAAATCTGTGGAGACCGGACAGCCGTCAAGCTTTGTCCCTATGGTCATTATCGGGATTCTGTTTTTCATTTTTGGCTTTGTCACCTGGCTCAATGGTTCGCTGATCCCATTTCTCAAGATCATCTGTGAGCTAAACGAGTTTCAGGCATTGTTTGTGACTTTTGCTTTTTACATTGCCTACACCTTGATGGCGTTGCCGATGTCGAGCTTGTTGAAACGCACCGGCTATAAAAATGGCATGGCCTATGGGCTGGGTATTATGGCAATTGGCGCATTATTGTTTATTCCTGCCGCCTTTAGCGCCAACTTTTTAGTGTTTTTGTTAGCCTTGTTCGTGCTCGGTACCGGTCTGACCATTTTGCAAACCGCCTCAAACCCCTATGTGGTCCACATTGGTCCGCGCGAAAGTGCTGCCATGCGGATTAGCATTATGGGGCTGATTAACAAAGGAGCTGGGGTGATTGTGCCATTGGTGTTCACTGCGGTGATCCTTTCCGGCTTGGGTAATTACTCCAGTGAAGCGCTGGCGGCAATGGATGCGGCCAGCCGTGAGCAGCACTTCAGTGAATTGTCTCAGCGCTTGATTATGCCTTATTTGGCAATGGCTATCGTGCTCTGCGGGTTGATTGCTTTAATCAAATTTTCTTCGTTGCCAGAACTTGATTTTGAGGGCGACGATAATGCCCACGGTAATGACAAAGCCGGCATATGGCATTTTCCGCAAGTTGTGTTGGGTGCGGTTTCGCTGTTTAGTTACGTTGGAGTCGAAGTGATTGCCGGTGACACCATTGGTTTGTATGGCGAAGGGCTCAGCGTTGCCAACTTTGCTTCGCTGACATCCTACACCATGGTGTTTATGGTGATTGGCTACATTATCGGTGTTACTTGTATTCCAAAGTTTATCTCGCAGGAGCAGGCGCTAAAAGGCTCGGCCATTGCCGGTATTTTATGCGGCCTTGGTGTGGTGTTTTCGTCAACCGATAGCACCGTGATTGCGTCGCTTTTATGGGGCTGGAGCGGTATTCCGGTGATCCCCGATTCGGTTACCTTTGTTGCCATGATGGGCCTCGCCCATGCACTGGTGTGGCCGTCCATCTGGCCGTTAGCTCTTGAAGGATTGGGTAAATACACTGCACAAGGTTCGGCACTGTTGATTATGGGCATTTCTGGTGGTGCTATTTTGCCCTTGGTATTCGGCAAACTGGCTCATTTAGGCAGCACCCAATATGCCTACCTGATGGTGATCCCATGCTATCTGTTTATTCTGTATTACGGCATGGTTGGCCACAAAAAACGCCATTGGTAAGCGTCTAACTTGTTGAGAAAGTGGCTGAGGCTTGGTTATCGACGCTCGCCACTTTCTCTTGTTTTACTCATCGATTTGCCATCTTGGTTATCATTTCTGCTAACTCCCTCCGCCATTAAGCACACAAGACTTGACTCTTTCTATGAAAAGTGAAAACGTTTTCATGTGATTATACTTTGTTGGGGGGAACATGGATTTTTTCAATCATAAATGTGTGGCTGCTGCAGTCGCGTTGGTTTCGCTCGCCCTATTGCCGGCGGCAACGGCAATGGATAAGAAAGATAAGGAGCGAGAGCCGGGCGATCATGCCCACTCGGTTGAAGGCTCAGGTTGGTGGAATATCCCTTATCCGGCCAGTTTTGATGTCAAGCTGCTGACCAAGCAACAAGACCATATTGCGATTGACGGTAAGCAGTTTGTCGATGAGCAAGGCCAGCCGTTTTTGTTTCGCGGTTTAAATATTGCCGATCCCGACAAGTTGGTGGGCGAAGGACAATGGCAGCAGTCTTTGTTCGAAGAAATTTCGCGATGGGGCGCCAATGTCATTCGTATTCCCGTTCATCCAATAGCTTGGCGCAAAAATGGCAAGCAATGGTATTTTGATCGGCTCGATGAAGCGGTCATTTGGGCGAATAAATACGATATCTATTTAATTTTGGACTGGCACTCCATTGGTAATGTGGAAGATGAGCTATTCCAGCACCCGATGTATCAAACTTCACTCGCCGAGACCCGAAATTTCTGGGCTGATATGGCGTTACGTTATCGCGACGTGCCCACTATGGCGGTGTATGAGTTGTTCAACGAGCCGACGGTTAATTACATGGGGGTTGCCAATGGCCTCGGCGATATCGCTTGGGACGACTGGCTAGAATTTTTGGAAAGCAACATCGACTTGATCCGCGCCTATGATGACAAGGTGATTCCGCTGGTGGCTGGATTTAACTGGGCATATGACTTGCGACCGTTCGCCAAAGCACCGGTGCGGCGGCCGAATGTTGCTTACGCCGCTCACCCGTATCCGATGAAAGCCAAACCTGAAGTGCGCAGCAAAGCCAATATCTTTAACGCTTGGGATCAGGTTTGGGGCTTTATGGCCGATGACTATCCGGTGATTGCAACGGAAATTGGCTGGGTGCAGGCTGGCGGCTATGGCGCCCATGTGCCTGTGATTGATGACGGCTCATATGGCCCGATGTTTACCGAGTACGCCAATAACAAAGGTTTATCTTGGTGCGTTTGGGTGTTCGATCCGGATTGGGGGCCTACCATGATCCATGACTGGGATTTCACACCAACCGAGCAGGGCGCGTTTTTCAAACAGCAGATGCAACAGCATAACCAAAAATAATCTTTATGTGGGCGTGATTTCGCCGTCATGGCGTGATCCAGCATGTTGATTATCATAGATAAAATGGAAATATGCCGGCTATCGATTATGCTCAATGTAGTCGATACCCGGTCTTTTCGTTGACTCAGATGCGATGCGGCAGGGGCAACCTTTATTTGTCTTGGTAAAGCAACAGCTTATGAGCCATTCTTGTTTGTTCCAATTGTTACTATTGGTCATCTGCCTATCGGTCGTTAGTGTTGTTCAAGCGGATGAAACTAACGCACCGCCAGCATCTGTGATGGCGCTACAATCCGGCGCACTAGATGTTGAAGAACTCGATAAAATATCAATAGAACTCAAATATTTAGATGAGGTTTTAACCTCTTCCGTATTGTCCTATGCGTTTTCTGGTAATGACAAATGGCTGACCCGCTATCAACAATATGAGCCTGCGCTTGATGCTTTGCTAGAAAAGTTATTAGTCGACCCGCCAGAACAACATACCCAACTCATCCAATCGATTGTGCAAGCCAATCAAGCGCTCGTGGCCATGGAGCGGGACACCATTGCTAAGGTCAAGGCGGGGCAACGGCAACCGGCGATGGCGGTGATCAATAGTGATGAATACCACCAAAATAAAGCCATCTACATGGAAAATTTGCTGGCTTACATTGAGCTCATTCAGAGCCAGTTAGCAGAGCAAGAGAAAAATGCGCAACTGCTTGAAACCTCCGAAGGCATCGCGCTTACCGAGGCGGAGCAAAAGTGGATAGCCAATAATGTGGTGAATGTTGGTATCGATTACTGGCCGCCGATTATTTATCTTGAAAATGGCGAAGTGAAAGGGCTCGCTGGCTCGTTGCTAAACCAAATCGTCAAACACACCGGATTACGAATTAACTTGGTGCAAGGCGAATGGTCTGAGTTGATTGACGGTTTTAAAGAGGGCGGGGTCGACCTCATTACTGATATTTATTACAGCGAGGAGCGCACCGAATTTGGCGATTTTTCTAGCCCATATTTTATCAATCGCGAGCTGTTTTTTGTTCGAACTGACCGTAATGACTTAAGCACAAAAGCTGATTTGTTAAATGGCAAAATCGCTGTCACCAAGGGCTATATCACCAAGGATAAATTATTGGCAGCCATGCCTGGCATCACGGTGGTTGAAACCCAACACATTGAAGAGTCGATTAACTTTGTATTGGATGGCACCGTTGATGCGCTAATTGAGTCGGAAGTCATTATCGATGATCGCTTAGCCGAGCGCGGTCTGGATTCGCTTCGCAAGATTGATCAAGACGTCATTGCGCCTTCGTTACTCCATTTTTTCTCCACTAAACGGCACCCCGAATTACGGCAGATCATTCAAAAAGGCTTGGACAGCCTTTCTACTGAAGAGTTAGTGGCGGCTAATAATCACTGGATAAAGACCAAGGAGGCCGCTCGCGATCGCGAGCAAAACAGCTTGCTAGAGACCCTTAATCAAAACTTAATTTGGTTATTTGCGGCTGTCATTGCAGCGCTGATTCTGATCGGTGTGGTGATCAATCAATTGACGCTTCGGATGGATGAAAAGGAGCTGGCGGCGCGATTCGCCTCGGCCAAATTTAAATATCTGGTGTTGGGCGGGTTAGCCGGCTTCTCGCTATTGTTACTGATCCTTTCGGTCGGCTTTGTCCAAAGCGTGAAAACGAAGACGATAGCGACGACCGAATACAACCTCAACACGCTGCTGAACTCCACCCATTCATTGCTGCGCTCGTGGGTGGACTACGAGCTAACGTCGCTGAAATCTGTCGGTCGTAGCAATCAGCTGATTACTTTGGTGGAGCAATTGAAAGCACTGCCGCGAGATCGAGCAACTTTGGTCAATTCACCACTGCAGCAGCAAGTCAGGCAGTTTATTCAAAAACACGAAAGCCGAGCTGGTTCGCTTGGCTTCTTTATCATCGATGCCGATGACTGGATGAGTCTGTCTTCTCGCCGAGATAGTAATATCGGCACGGCCAATTTCATTGCTCGGGTCAAACCTGAATTGCTTGAACGGGTGTTAAAAGGCGAGGGGGTGTTTATCCCGCCGATTCGCTCTGATGTAAAACTGGAGGGTGAAGACAATAGTAAGGGCAATCCGCCGACCATGTTTTTTGCCGCGCCCATTATCAGCCAAGGTCGGGTGATTGCTATTTTGACCAAGCGGATCAGGCCTAGCGGTGGCTTTTCGGAAGTGTTATCGGCCGGCTTTATTGGCAAAAGCGGTGAGACCTACGCCATCGACAAAGACGGGCTGTTAGTGTCGAACGTGCGTTTTGGCCAGCAATTGCGCGAGATTGGCTTAGTTGAACCCTCGGCCAATCCGTTATTTAACCTGAGAGTCACCGATCCTGGCGTTGATTTGGTTGCGCAGCAGGAGCCGGTGTTACCGAGAGAACAGTGGCCGTTGACCTTTATGGCGGAGAGGGTGACGCGCCTTATTGCTGGTAGCAACATCGACGGCTATCGCGATTATCGCGGCGTGCCTGTCGTCGGAAGCTGGACCTGGGATAGTGATTTGTCGCTGGGTATTGCCGCCGAAATGGATGTTGAAGAAGCCTTCGGCCAGTACGTGACTTTCCAGTTCACTATTTATGGCATGTTGTCCATCTCACTCTTACTCATCTTCGGCAGTAGCTTGTTTACCCTTGGTCTAGGTAAACGGGCTAATCTGGCACTAACCCGCTCACAAGCCGAGCTCGAGAATTTGATCGAAGCGCGTACCACGGAGCTTAGCCACACCATGCGCCGAACCCGGGCAATTATTGATAATGCTTCGGATGCAATTATCGTGGTTAATCATGAGGGCGTGATTGAAGAATTTAGCCCTGCTGCGGAAACTATTTTTGGTTACACCTGCGATGAAATCATTGGCCAGAATTTATCAGTGTTGATGGCTGAGCCGTTTCATCGTGGCATTGATTCGCCTCAGCAAGTTGAAGATGGACAAACCAGCGCCAGCGCTGCGCCAAAAGAAACCACGGGTTTTCGAAAAAGTGGTGAGGAATTCTCTATCGAGGTTGCCGTTGGTGAATCGCAAATTGATGGTGAAAGGGCGTTTACTGGGATGATTCGCGATATTACCCGTCGCAAAGAAGCCGAAGAAGCGCTCAAACAGGCGAAAAACAGTGCGGAGGAAGCGACCAAAGCGAAAAGTGACTTCTTGGCCAATATGAGTCATGAGATTCGAACACCGATGAATGCCATCATTGGTATGAGTTATCTGGCACTGCAAACCCAATTAAGTCGCAAGCAGGAAGACTATGTCAGCAAGATCCACAATTCTGCTAACTCATTGCTGGGCATCATTAACGACATTTTAGACTTCTCGAAAATCGAGGCAGGTAAACTCGATTTAGAATCCATCCCCTTTAATCTCAATGACACTATCGCCCAAATGGTTGAAGTGGTTTCCATCCGTAGTAAGCAAAAAGGCTTGGAATTGTTGATCGACTTTGCCAGCGATATTCCGGTGCAATTAATTGGCGATCCGCTTCGCCTTAGTCAGGTTCTCATTAATCTTGCCAACAACGCCATTAAGTTTACCGAGCAAGGAGAAGTCATTATCGCGGCCGAGTTAGTCAGCCAAACTGAGGCGGCAGGGCAGTCATCAGCGCTGCTTCGATTTAGCGTCAAGGACACTGGTATTGGCATGACGGCAGCGCAGCAGGCCAAGTTGTTCCAGAGTTTTACGCAGGCCGATGCGTCCACCACTCGTAACTATGGTGGTACAGGTTTGGGCCTGACGATTTGTAAGTCGTTAGTTGAAATGATGGGTGGCCAAATATCTGTGGATAGTGAAGCTGGCGTTGGCAGTACGTTTTCATTTACTGCTCAGTTTGGCGTTGGCGAGATGCAGCAATCGGAGGGGGTGTCTTGGTCGCACATTGACATTAATGGTCTGCGATTATTGGTGGTTGATGATAGCTCCGCAGCGTTGGAAATTTTCGAAAATCTCGGCGCTAGTTTAGGCATGGTCACTCAAGTGGCTTCAAATGGCAGAGTAGCCCTTCAGTTACTCGAAGAGGCCGAGGTCAACGGCTCGCCATTTGATGTGGCTATTATCGATTGGAAAATGCCATTGATGGATGGCGTAGAACTGGTTCAAATCATTCAGTCTGGGAATCAGCTTAGCAAAGTACCGAAGGTCATTATGGCGACTGCTTATGACCGTGACGAGATGCAACAGCAAGCCAAGCATCTAGATGTTGCGGCTTATTTGATGAAGCCGGTTACTGCATCATCGCTGCATGATTGCGTGATGCAGGCAATGGGGGGCGTTGCACCGCAAACTCAGCGCCAAGGTGTTTCGCTTGATAAAGACTTGGCACGAGATATAGCTGGCGCCCACGTGCTGTTGGTCGAAGATAACGAACTCAATCAGCAGATTGCGGTGGAGTTACTGGAGATGTCAGGCTTAACAGTCAGTGTCGCTGATAACGGCCAACAAGGCGTCGATATGGTACTAGCCAATGACTACCAAGCGGTATTGATGGATGTGCAAATGCCGGTACTCGATGGTTATGGTGCGACGCAGCTGATTCGACAGCATGATGAGTATAAATCGTTACCAATTATTGCGATGACTGCAAATGCCATGACTAAAGACATCGACCAGTGTATTGCCGCCGGCATGGATGATCATCTTGCCAAGCCTATCGTTCCGCACGAAGTGATCCGCACATTAGTCAAATGGATCGCGCCCAAATTCACACCGAACCCAGAGGCAATTCAACTGGCCTCTGACAGCGGTTCGAAGGCGGCCGATGGAGAGCCTGCATTGCCCCACCTACCTGGCTTTAATACTGAGCCCGCACTGGCGCGCTGTGGCGGCAAGGTCGCTAGCTACCTTCGTTTATTACAGCGCTTCCGCGAGTCTCAGGCGAGTGCCGCTAATGATGTGAAAACGGCGGTTGAGGGTGATGATTTCAATACGGCCGAGCGGGTTGCTCACACCCTGAAAGGGCTTGCTGGCAATATTGGCGCTGATGATTTGATGGCGAGCTCGCAACACCTAGAGCACTACCTGCATCAAGTTGCGACCGAGAGCGCGCCATATCAGACCGAAAAGCTCGACGAGCTATTAATGGCAACTGAAACGGCGTTGCAGATCACTTGTTCAGTGATTGCGTCTGCATTAGAGGCTGTTGAAGAGACTAGTGGTTCAGAACAACAATCAGAGGTGATCGCTAAGGAAGAACTGCTGAGTTCTTTAAATCGCCTCAAAGCCGCGATTGATGATTTTGATGCCGAATCAGTTGATATGCTCGATGAATTGATGAGCAAGGCATTAGATGAAGCCACGCTAACGGCACTAAAAACGATCGAGTCTGCTTTGGCTCAATATGATTTTGATGAGGCAGGGGAGAATTTGGCGGCGTTGTTGGACTCTCCAGAATGGTCAAACGAGGCGTGATGTTTCACGTGAAACATAGTTATTTTTTGATGGGCTTGATATACACCACTGGTACCTCGGCACTTTGGTCAAAGTAGAATCCATAGGTGCCGGTTTGCTTCGGGTTAAATCGAAAGTAAGCACCATTTGAATTGCAGTTCGCTTTCACGGCCGGTCCATTGCTTACGACGATCTCATCCGCTTTAGTTAAGAACCCACAATTGAAATCCGGTGACCAACCAGCATCGGCAAATTTGAAATCATAGTATTCGCCGTCAGCCACGAGACGAGCTTGCGCCCGATAAAGATTGTCGCCCACCTTCTTCACACGATACTGCTCTTCAGCATCCCACCAGGTGAAAACAGCGCGTAGGTATAACAGGTTTTCCATCGCGGGTTTTGGTGGTGGTTCCACTTTAGTGACCTTGGGGGCGGTACTTTGACAGCCGCTCAATATTGCAGCTCCGACCGTTAGCATAAGGGTAAGGTGAAGAGACTTGGTAGACGAGCGCAATTGCATAACGTTGGTAACGCCTCTGTTCGTTGTTGCTACTAAGGCTAGTCAAAGAGGGCGTCGTTGTCATATGAAAAAGCCCATGCTGTGAGAGGCATGGGCTTTGTTAATGGTGATAGCTTTAGTCGTTGAAACTGCTGATCACTGAAGGAGTGAGATATCGGCCGTGTGACCAAATACCTGATGCAAATTTTGCAGCAATGCCTGACGGTTGGCTCGCACTGCGGCATCATCAACATTGACCATAACATCGTCAAAGAATGCGTTGATCGAGCCATTGAGGCTGGCCAATTCGACTAATGCCTGCTGGTAATCTCCAGCACCGAAAAGCGGCTGAACCTTGTCTTGCGCTGATTTCAGTTGCTCAGCTAAAGCAATTTCCGCAGCTTCGGACAGCAGAGCGCCATCAATGGTATGCGCAATTTCGCCTTCCACTTTCGCCAAAATGTTACCAACGCGCTTATTGGCAGCAGCTAGTTCTGCTGATTCTGGCAGTGATTTAAAGTGGCTAACCGCTTTAATACGCGCATCAAAATCAGCTGGGCGGGTTGGGCGCTTGGCCAAAACCGCTTGAATGACATCCGCTGTGATGCCTTGCTCTTGATACCAAGTGCGGAACCGGCCAAGAGCAAAATCAACGACGTCGTCAACGACTTTGTCGTTTGCGAGTTGGTCAGCTTGGAAATTACCTTTGGCAAATGTAGCTAGCTCAGCTAAATCCAAAGGCAATGATTTTTCGACCATAATGCGAAGGGCACCAATGGCAGCACGACGCAATGCAAACGGGTCTTTGTCACCTTTAGGCGCTTGGCCAATGCCAAAAATACCGACTAGGGTGTCGACTTTCTCTGCGATAGCCAGTGCACAACCAATGTCTGTTGCTGGTAATTGGTCGCCGGAGAAGCGTGGCATGTACTGTTCATTTAAAGCAATGGCGACGGCTTCTGGCTCGTTGTCATTGCGCGCATAGTGCATGCCCATGATGCCTTGGACATCAGGGAACTCCATGACCATTTCCGTCATCAGATCGGTTTTTGCCAGTAAGGCTGCACGCTCTGCTTCGAGTTTGTTGGCGTCTAAAGCTTCGGCGATATGGCCTGCTAGCAAAGCAACGCGTTCTGACTTGTCTTTCAATGTGCCCAACTTCTGTTGGAACACCACTGTTCCCAAGCTGGCAATGCGTGATTCGAGCGACTTTTTCTTATCGGTTTCGAGGAAGAAGCGCGCATCGGCGAGGCGAGGGCGAACAACTTTTTCGTTACCGGAAACGACTTGCGCTGGGTCTTGACTCTCGATGTTCGAGACAAAGATAAAACGAGGCATGAGCGCGCCGTCTTTGCTAAGCATTGGGAAGTATTTTTGGTTGTCCTTCATGGTGTAAATCAGTGCTTCTTTTGGCACTTCCAAGAAGTCTTCTTCAAAACTACCAACCAAAGTGACCGGCCATTCAACCAATGCGGCGACTTCATCAAGTAATTCGTCATCAATATCGGCTACGCCATTTTCTGCGGCCGCTGCAGCTTCTACCTGCTGCTTAATGGCGGCTTTACGTGCTGCAAAATCTGCAATGACCTTACCTTCAGATTCTAGCTTAGTCAGATACTCGTCAGCGTGTGCGATGCTGATCAGCCCTTCGCTATGAAAACGGTGACCCTGAACCAGACGATCCGACTGAATGCCGAGTACGGTGGCATCGACCACTTCCGCACCGTAAAGGATAGTGAGGGTATGTACTGGGCGAATGAATTCAGTGTCATACGCACCCCACCGCATCGGCTTCGGAATCGGGATTTGTTTGACTGCTTGAGCAACCAGCTCAGGCAGTAGTTGCTCAACACTGGCGCCTTTGATTTCGGCTCGATGTAGTAGCCATTCGCCTTTGTCAGTCTTTAGGCGCTCGGCTTGGTCAATGGTAATGCCGTTGCCGCGCGCCCAGCCCAATGCGGCCTTGGTTGCTTCACCGCTGTCGTCAAATGCGACTGATACCGAAGGGCCGCGTTTTTCTTCAACTCGGTCCGGTTGCGATGCTTCGAGCGCTTCGACAATGAAACCGATTCGGCGTGGGCTGGCAAACCAGTTAATTTTAGCGAAGCCAAGACCTGCCTTTTTTAAACCGGCTTCAAAACCACTACAAAATGAAGCTGCCAGTTTCGGCAATGCTTTTGGTGGTAACTCTTCTGTACCTAATTCAACGAGGAGATTTTCGGTGTTCATAATTAAGCTCCTTGTTGGCTTTGGTTGTTACACATTGGGAAACCGAGCTCTTCGCGTGCCGCGTAATAGGCTTCGGCAACAGCCTTGGCTAGTGCCCGTACACGGAGGATATAGCGTTGGCGTTCGGTGACTGAAATGGCATGGCGCGCATCAAGCATGTTAAATGCGTGGCTAGCTTTCATCACTTGCTCATAGGCCGGCAGTGGCAGGCCGGCTTCGATTAGCTTGTTGCTCTCAGCTTCACATTGGTCGAACTGCTTGAATAGGACGTCGGTATTGGCGTGCTCAAAGTTGTATGCGGACTGCTCGACTTCGTTTTGATGAAAAACATCACCATAAGTCACTTTGCCCAGCGGGCCGTCAGTCCAGACTAAGTCGTAAATGGAATCGACGCCTTGCAAATACATGGCGATGCGCTCAAGACCGTAGGTAATTTCACCGGTGACAGGTTTGCACTCAAGGCCACCGACTTGTTGGAAGTAGGTGAATTGGGTGACTTCCATACCATTCAACCAAACTTCCCAGCCTAAGCCCCAAGCGCCAAGCGTTGGTGATTCCCAGTTGTCTTCAACGAAGCGGATATCGTGAACGTTGGTATCAATACCCAGTGCCCGTAATGAATTCAGATAGAGTTCCTGAATATTATCTGGCGAAGGTTTGAGGACTACTTGAAATTGGTAGTAGTGCTGGAGCCGGTTAGGGTTTTCACCATAACGACCATCGGCAGGACGGCGGCAAGGTTGCACATAGGCGCTGCTCATTGGCTCTGGGCCAATGGAACGCAAAAATGTTTGTGGGTGGAATGTGCCTGCGCCCACTTCCATGTCCAACGGTTGAACAATGGTGCAGCCTTGTTTGGCCCAATAATCCTGCAGTGCGAGGATCAGACCTTGAAAGGTCGAAACGTCGTATACCTGAGTCATGCCTGGATGTTTCCCAGAGATTTGTTGAGAGATTAAAAAAAGACCGTAAGTATACCGTTTGCGCGACTGTGAATGTAGGTTAAGTTAACGGTGATTGAAGCTTTTATGCACAAATAGGCTGAAAAATGCAGAAACAAAACGATTGTTCATGGCCTGGAGAGGACCAACAGTATCGTCAGTATCATGATGAGGTTTGGGGGCGTCCGGAGTTTGATAGCCAGCAACTATTCGAAAAGCTCTGTTTAGATGGTCAGCAAGCAGGCTTGTCATGGCTGACTATTTTACGAAAGCAGGGTAACTACCAGAGAGCGTTTGCTGGTTTTGACCCGAATGTCATCGCCAAATGGGGCGATAACGAAATCGAACAGCTGGTCACCGATGCCGGAATTATTCGCTCGCGTGCCAAAATCTCAGCCATTATTAGCAACGCTCAAGCTTACTTGTCGATAGAAAAGGGTAATGGTGAGTTTGCGCATTGGTTGTGGTCGTTCGTCAACCATTGCCAAATCGACATGACGTTGGACGCCGAATCATCAATGCAAACCGAATCCGAAGAATCCCGCGCCATGGCCAAAGCGCTCAAGAAGGCCGGCTTCAAATTCGTCGGCCCGACGATCTGTTATGCGTTCATGCAGGCGGTTGGAATGATCAATGACCACTTGCTTTCGTGCAGTTGTTACCAAGCCTGCAAGCCCAGTAAATATCCTTGGTGAAGCAATTTTGAGCAGAGTTTCACGTGAAACAATTGCTGGCTTGGACAGGCCTTTTTAGCCAAGGCCTTTTTGGATCCAATAACGGTAAGGGGCTTGTTCGACTTCGCGATAAAGCAACTGGTGCTCCATGAACTCACAAAAGCTAGGAATATCGCGCGTGGTTGAGGGATCATCCGCTGTCACCAGTAGGACTTCGCCCGCTGTCATTTCTCGTACAGTTTTGCGCACCATCATCACAGGCTCAGGGCAACGTAGCCCAATGGCGTCTAGTTGGCGAT
Source organism: Neiella litorisoli (assembly GCF_014773395.1). Taxonomy (GTDB): domain Bacteria; phylum Pseudomonadota; class Gammaproteobacteria; order Enterobacterales; family Neiellaceae; genus Neiella; species Neiella litorisoli. The sequence goes on from NZ_JACXAF010000001.1 coordinate 450,646, forward strand.
TTATTTCCGGTAGCTCTAAAGCGGATGACATAGGTTGGATATGGCTCAGTCGGTTTTGAAAACCCGATCATAGCAACTTCATCGCAGAATAAAACCAACAGGTGAATGTAAGCAGAGAGGGAAGGTTGCTGCGCCATTAGCAAAGCAGTGCGAGATGGCGCAGCAATAAAAGGAACTTAGTTACCCCGCTCAAATACGGTGGCGATCCCTTGGCCAAGGCCAATACACATGGTCGCTAAACCGAATTGAACATCGTTATGTTCCATCAAGTTAATCAAGGTCGTGGAGATTCGTGTGCCGGAGCAACCCAGAGGGTGGCCCAAGGCAATGGCGCCGCCGTTGAGATTGACCTTGTCATCCATCATATCGAGCAAGCCAAGATCTTTAGCACACGGCAAACTTTGCGCGGCAAATGCTTCGTTTAGTTCAACCAAGTCCATATCGGCCATGGTTAAGCCGCAGCGCTGCAACGCTTTTTGGGTGGCTGGCACTGGCCCGTAACCCATAATGCTCGGATCACATCCGGCAACAGCCATCGCTCTGATGGTCGCGCGAATCGGCAAACCAAGCGATTTAGCTTTGTCAGCTGACATCACTAGCATCGCCGACGCGCCATCTGAAAGGGCAGATGAGGTGCCGGCGGTGACTGTGCCGTTTGCTGGATCGAACACTGGGCGCAAACCGGCAAGCGCTTCGACCGTGGTCTCTGGACGAATCACCTCATCAAAATCGAATTGCTTGAGAGCGCCATTGGCATCGTGACCTTCGGTCGGGAGGATTTCATTGGCGAAACGACCTTCGAGCGTGGCAGCATGGGCCCGTTGATGCGAACGGGCGCCAAATTCGTCTTGTTGTTGGCGGCTAATGCCGTGCAGCTTGCCAAGCATTTCTGCGGTTAAGCCCATCATGCCGGCAGCTTTAGCGACGGATTTTGACATCCCGGGGTGAAAATCGACGCCGTGATTCATTGGCACATGGCCCATATGCTCAACGCCACCAACGATGAAGACATCGCCCATGTTCGTCATGATGGCTCTGGCCGCTTGATGCAGCGCTTCCATTGAAGAGCCACAAAGGCGATTGACGGTGACACCTGCCACCGACTTCGGCAACTGGGCTAACAAACTGGCATTACGAGCGACGTTAAACCCTTGCTCAAGCGTTTGTTGCACACAACCCCAGATAACATCTTCAATATCGTTTGGATCTAACGCTGGATTGCGCGTTAGCAAGCCTTTCATTAAGTGGGCAGATAGGGTTTCCGCGCGAACGTTGCGGAACATGCCGTTCTTTGAGCGGCCCATAGGAGTCCGGATGCAATCGACAATTACTACATCTTTCATGATCATATTCCTCTATTAATGTTTGCCGTTTGCGTGTTGCTGGGCGAGGTAGCTGCTACCGGATTCGGCAAGCTGGCGCATTTGCTCGGTCACTTGATACAGCGGCCCAAGTTCTGCGAGCTGATCGGCCATGGCGACAAAATTCTGCAAGCCCATCGTTTCTAGGTAGCGGAATACACCACCACGGAATGGAGGGAAGCCAAGGCCGTAGACTAATGCCATATCCGCTTCAGCAGGGCTAGCGACAATGCCTTCTTCCAAACAGCGCACGGTTTCAAGCACCATAGGTACCATCATCCGAGCAATAATCTCTTCATCACTGAACGCTTTGGTGGTGGCTCGTTGGACCAAGGTGATTGCATTTTCGCAAGTTTGTTTGCTGGGTTTGCCTTTCTTATCTGTGGTGTACTGATAGAAGCCAAGACCGTTTTTCTGACCGAAGCGTTTGTGTTGATACATCAAGTCGATTGCCGTTTCGGTATCGTTGCTCATGCGCTCGGGGAAGCCTTCGGCCATTACGGCTTGGGCGTGGTGAGCGGTGTCGATGCCAACCACATCGAGCAAGTAGGCTGGGCCCATTGGCCAGCCGAATTGTTTTTCCATGACGCGGTCGACCTGTTGGAAATCAGCGCCGTCGGCGAGCAACTGGGTGAAACCGCCGAAGTAGGGGAACAGCACGCGGTTGACAAAGAAACCAGGACAATCATTGACGACAATGGGCGACTTGCCCATTTTAGCTGCCCAAGCAACCACGGTGGCGACCGTCTCGTCCGAGGTGTCTTTACCGCGGATCACTTCCACCAATGGCATACGGTGAACAGGGTTGAAAAAGTGCATGCCGCAGAATCGACTCGGATCGCGGAGGCTTTGTGCCAGCGTGTTAATCGAAATGGTTGAGGTGTTCGAGGTGATGACACAATTGTCAGCCACTTGCTGCTCAACTTCGGCTAACACCGCGGCTTTGACCTTGGGGTTCTCAACCACAGCTTCAACCACAGCATCGACATTTTTGAGGGCGGAATAGTCGAGGCTCGGCACGATGTTATTGAGGACTTGGGCCATATCAGTGCCGTTAATTCGACCGCGCTCTAATTGTTTGTTGAGCAGCTTAGTTGCTTCGCGAAGGCCGAGGTTTAAGGCATCTTGTTGAATATCCTTCATCACCATAGCGGTGCCTTTACTGGCGCCTTGATAGGCAATACCGCCACCCATGATGCCAGCACCCAGCACGGCCGCTGACTGAACAGGTTGGGCTTGCTTGGTGGCCTTCTTGGCGAGGCCTTTGATGTATTGGTCGCTAAGGAAAATACCAACCAGTGCTTGGGTCACGTCGGTCTTAGCCAGCTTGATAAAGCCATTTTGTTCATTGATGAGGGCGCCACTGCGACCGCATGTCGCAGACTGCTCGATGGTTTTAACCGCCATCATAGGTGCAGGGTAGTGCTTGCCGGCTTGCATCGCGACCATGCCTTTGGCCGTCGTGAAGCTCATTGCTGCTTCTGTACGATCTAAAAGTAGAGGGCTGGTTTTTGCTTGGCGACGCGATTGCCAATCGAGCTTGCCGCTAATGGCATCGGCCAACATGGCAAATGCGACATCACGTAATTGTGCTGGGGTTGTTACAGCATCGACAGCGCCAACTTTGAGGGCGTCCGTTGCACGATAGTTTTTACCCGTAGTGATCCACTCCATAGCGTTATCGGCGCCGATCACGCGAGGTAATCTCACTGTGCCGCCAAAACCCGGCATGATGCCTAGTTTGGTCTCGGGCAAGCCGATCTTGGCGGTGTCGTCAGCCACACGAAAGTCGGTCGAGAGAATGGTTTCCATGCCACCACCGAGGGCAAAGCCGCTGACGGCACTGAGGCTGGGAACGGGTAAGTCTTCGAGCTTATTGAAAATATCATTGGCCATGGTGAGCCAGCCAGCCAACTGCTCGTCGGGCAGAGCAAACAAGCCGAGGAACTCAGTAATATCTGCACCCACAATAAAGCTATCTTTACTGCTGCTGAGCAAAACTGCTTTGACGTCGGCAGCTGCAGCAATGGCATCTACTGCTTCACTAAGGGCTTTAAGGGTGTCTTTGTCGAGTTTGTTAACCGAGCCGGGGGTATCAAAGCACAGTTCGGCAATACCGTGCTGTTCTAGGGTTACCCGGATAGCGTCCGATTGAAAAATCATGCGTGTCTCCAGCGTCGCAATGTCGCTACTTGATAAGGTTTGAGGCGTTATAATAGTTTTATACTAACTGGTCGAACCAGATGAGTTGGTTTAGTGTTGTTTAGAACGCTTAAAAATTCAACCATTTTTAAAACGCCTGTTTAATTTTTTGACCGGTGTAACATCAATGTTCTGGCGACAGGGTGTGTTATCGTATGTCGGTTTATTTATCCGTTTGTTCTGGAAGCGACCATGTCTAGCTTAGAAGCTACTTACGCCAACCACATTGATACCTTGCAGCGACGCACTGCAGAAGCGCTAGCCCGTTCCGGCCTAGAAAAACTTGTGATTCATTCTGGCCAAACCAAGCGCCAATTTCTTGATGATATGGATTACCCGTTTAAGGTGAACCCGCATTTCAAAGCGTGGCTGCCTGTGGTCGACAACCCAAACTGCTGGTTGGTCGTTGATGGCGTTAAAAAGCCAAAGCTAATTTTTTATCGGCCAGATGATTTCTGGCATCTGGTGCCTGATGCGCCGCATCAATTCTGGGTCGAGTCGTTCGAATTGGTGCTGCTGAATCAAGCTGATCAGGTGTTTCGTCATTTGCCGCGTGATATGGCAAACATGGCCTATATCGGTGAGTACGTTGAAGTCGCCGAAGCCCTTGGTATCGGCCACTTCAATCCAGAGTCAGTACTGAGTTACTTACATTATCATCGCGCTTATAAAACCGACTATGAGTTGGATTGTATGCGCGAAGCCAATCGCCTTGCGGTAAAAGGGCATGAAGCCGCTCGACGGGCATTTTTAAATGGCGACAGCGAGTTTGATATCCATCTGGAATACCTCGATGCGGTGGGCCATGCCGAGCATGAATTGCCGTATGGCAACATTATCGGCCTGAACGAAAATGCCGCTATTTTGCATTACATGCACCAGCGTCATACGGCGCCCGATGAGCATTTATCGTTTTTGATTGATGCTGGTGCTAGCTACAACGGTTACGCAGCCGATATTACCCGTACTCATTGTTATCGTGGCCATGGCACGTTTGCCGAATTATTGGCTGCGATGAATGAATTGCAGCGCAGTTTGGTCGATCAGGTGTTAGTTGGCGCTGACTATGTTGATTTGCATATCAATACCCATCGTCGAATTGCGGCGCTTCTCAATGCCTTTGGTATTGTCGATATGGAGCCGGAGCAAATGCTTGCTGAGGGCGTTAGCCAGACTTTCTTTCCGCATGGTTTGGGCCATCTTATTGGCTTGCAGGTCCATGATGTCGGCGGCTTTATGGCGGACGACCGCGGCACCCACATTGCGGCGCCTGATGAACACCCATTCTTGCGCATGACCCGTAAGCTAGAAGCGCGTCAGGTGGTCACCATTGAACCAGGCTTGTACTTTATTGGTTCGCTACTGGATAAACTCAAAGCCACTCCGCACGGAGATGCAGTCAACTGGTCACTGGTTAATACGTTGCGACCCTACGGCGGTATTCGGATTGAAGACAACATTATTGTTCATCCATCAGGTCCGGAAAATATCACCCGTGATTTGGGCTTAAAGTAATCGTTGAACAATCGCATTCATCGTGACTGAGCAAACGTACTGGCGGCCAACGGCGCCAGCCGAAGCCGAAATCGAAATCAAGAACTCGCGCTTTATCGCTTATCTAGAGCCGGTGAGCGATCTGCAACAAGCCGATCGAGCAAAGGAGCGCATTCGCCAGCTTCACCCCAATGCCCGCCATCATTGCTGGGCGCAAATTGTGTCTACTCCCGATGATGTCCATGGCGCTGGCAGCAGTGATGACGGCGAGCCGGGCGGCACGGCAGGGCGACCGATGTTAGCGGTGTTAAGCGGTAAGCCTGCGGGTTACTTGATGGTGATGGTGGTGCGCTACTTTGGCGGTATCAAGCTCGGCACCGGCGGCTTAGTACGAGCCTACAGTGGCGCGGTGCGAGCGGTTTTTGACGTTACAGAGTGGCGACAATGCCTGCCAATGCAGCGGCTGCAGTTGACCATGAGCTATTCTCAGCATCAGAGTGTGTTGCATTTGTTAGGGCAACATATGGGCGAAGTCGTTGACAGCGACTTCTCTCAGCACGTGGTGTTGCAAGTCCAGTTACCACAAGATCACGCCATGGATTTTATCGACCAACTCGAAGAGTTGGGAGCTGGGTCCATCGAATTGAAAAAACTCGACTAATGTGGGCTTGCTTGCAACATTATTTGTCTTCACACTTACCAGCTATAACTCACGCATTTCGCGACTTGCTCACTGGCTCGGCAAATTAACTAAATGGATTTCCGCTCTCTTGGCCGCATTCTGGGAATACTTGTCACCATCTTCAGTGTGACCATGATTCCACCTGCGCTGGTGTCACTCTATTTTAAAGACGGTGACGGCCTCGCGTTTACCCTGGCATTTTTCATCTGCTTGTTGATTGGCTTAGCGTTCTGGTTGCCAAACCGCAAAGCCAAAGCCGATTTAAAAGCGCGTGAAGGCTTTTTGATTGTGGTGCTGTTCTGGACCGTGCTGGGCGCAGTCGGTGCCATGCCATTTTTGATCAGCCAGTCGGTTGATATGTCTGCTGCGGATGCCTTTTTTGAATCCTTCTCGGGGCTGACTACAACCGGCGCGACGGTTCTTTCTGGGCTCGATGAGTTACCCAAAGCATTGCTGTTCTATCGTCAGCAACTGCAATGGTTCGGCGGCATGGGGATCATTGTATTGGCCGTGGCCATTTTGCCACTGCTGGGTGTTGGTGGCATGCAGCTGTATCGGGCGGAAACGCCGGGTCCGGTGAAAGATTCCAAGATGACACCACGTATTGCCGACACCGCACAATATCTTTGGTATATCTACCTGTCGCTGACGGTTGCTTGCGGTTTGGCCTACTATCTGGCTGGAATGACTTGGTTTGATGCCATTTGCCATAGTTTCTCGACCATCGCCATTGGTGGTTTCTCGACCCATGATGCCAGCATGGGTTATTTCGATAGCCCTGCGATTAATCTGATTTGCGTCGCCTTTCTGCTGATCTCTGGCGTCAACTTTGCCCTGCACCATGCCTTTGTGGTGACCCGCTCGTTAGGCATGTACTGGCGCGACCCAGAGTTGCGCGGCTTCTTGCTAATTCAAGCGACCTTAGTGATCATCTGTTTTTTGGTGCTGCTGGGCGATCAAGTGTACAGCGCGGTGGGCGCAACCTTAGATCAGGCATTGTTTCAGGCAGTTTCAATCAGTACTACAGCCGGCTTTGCCACCACTGACTTTGCTGCATGGCCGCTGTTTTTGCCTATTCTGCTGATGTTTTCTTCGTTTATTGGCGGCTGTGCCGGCTCCACTGGCGGTGGCATTAAAGTGATCCGTGTGCTGCTGATGAATTTGCAAGGGATGCGCGAGTTAAAGCGTTTGGTCCACCCGAAAGCGATTTACTCCATTCGCTTGGGCCGTAAGCCGGTTTCTGAGCGGGTGATGGATGCCGTCTGGGGGTTTTTCGCCGCCTACGCGTTGGTTTTTGTGGTCATCATGTTGGCGTTGATGAGTACCGGAATGGAAGAAATTACCGCTTTTTCTGCCACGGTGGCGACGCTGAACAACCTTGGTCCGGGGCTTGGCGAAGTGGCTCTGCATTATGGCGAAATCCCTGATGCATCGAAATGGCTGTTAATTGTGGCGATGTTGTTTGGGCGGTTGGAGATCTTTACCTTGCTGGTGCTGCTCACTCCAACGTTCTGGCGAAACTAATGGATTGGAATAAGGGTTAAAGATGGCGTTAAAGGTTCTATTTGTTTTTACCAGTCGCGAAGGCCAAACCGATAAAATAACTGCGCGCATGGCTGATCAGCTCACTGGCGCCGGTCATGTTGTTGAACGTCGACAGCTCACTGCAACGACAGTGGCGATGAACGATTTAGCGACATTCGATTGGGTTGTCATCGGTGGTTCCATTCATTACGGCAAACACGAAGCCTTTCTCGCTAACTTTATTCAGCGCCACTTGAGTGCGCTGGAGCAAACCCAGAATGCCTTTTTCACCGTCAATCTGACCGCTCGTAAACCAGAGAAAAATACCCCGGACAATAATCCTTATCTGAAAAAATTTCTCGGTCAGGTGGGGTGGCTTCCAACTCGGACAGCGGTGTTTGCCGGCGCCTTACTCTATAGCCAATACAACTGGCACGATAAACTTATTATCCGTTTCATCATGTGGCTGACTAAAGGTAACACCGACACCAGTAAAGACATTGATTACACGGATTGGCAGCAAGTCGAACGATTTGCCGATAGCTTAGCCGAGTAACGACTAGTTACTTCCAAAACCTAGGTAGCAGTAAGATCACCATAGTGGTGATCTCCAATCGACCGGCTAACATGCCCAAGCCAAGTGCCCATTTGGCTAAATCCGGTAGGCTGGCAAAATTACCGGCTGGACCTATGGTCTCGCCCAGCCCTGGGCCAACATTGCACACCGCGGTAACTGCACCTGTTAATGCAGTTACCGCATCAAGCCCCATCAAAGCCAACGCCAGCGCCAGCACCACAATGGTAAAGACAAACAGAAACAGCAGTGTCATTACTGAGGTCACAATGTCATCGCCCAATACTCGCTGATTAAAGCGCGAGACGAAGGTGCCATGGGGATGGATTTGTCGCTGCAAATGGCGAATCATCACCCGCCAAGCAACCTGTAACCGAAAAATCTTAATGCCGCCCGCGGTCGAGCCAGAGCAGCCGCCGCAGAACGTCAGAATAAAAAACACCATCATGGCGAAGTGGCCCCAAGCACTGTAATCGGTTAATGCGAAGCCTGTGGTGGTGATCACTGAGATGGTGTTAAACAGCGATAAACGCAAGGCATCAAGCCAATGCTGTTGCTGCGACAGGACCAAAAACAAGGTCAGCGCGAGGGTGCTTGCGAGCACTAGCTTGGCATAGCCAAACACTTGCTCGTCATGCCAAGGGCGCCAGCTTTTCCGGCGCAATGATTGAACGAAAATCAGCAGCGGAATGCCGCCAATAAACATAAACAGGCTGCCAACCCAATGACAGGCAGACGGAAAGGCTGCCATGGACTGATCTGAGGTTGAGTAACCGCCCGTGGATAACGTCGTTAGGGCATGATTAACTGCATCAAACCCAGACATGCCGGCAAGCCAATAACAAACTGCACAGATTAATGTCAGCAACGAATAAGCGCTAAACAGCAGCCGAGTGTAATGCTTCAGGTGCGGCATTTGTTTATCGCTCCAATCCGACGACTCGGTTTGGTAGAGCTTCATGCCGCCGACATTAAGGTACGGCAAGATGCCAACACCCATGACGATAAAGCCAATGCCGCCCGCCCATTGCAATAATGATCGCCACAGCAAAATGGCCGGTGGGTGATTGGGGATATCTGACAACACCGTTGAACCTGTGGTGGTTAGCCCTGAAATGGTCTCAAAAAAGGCATCGGTGAGGGGAATGTGCTCGACCAACACCAAGGGTAAGGATGCGGCTAGAGCCATCACCAGCCATATGATGGTGGTGAGCAGAAACATATCTCTCGGCCGCATTCTGGCGTTCAGCGGCGCTGGACGAAAACGGGCCAAAGCCGCCAGTGCTGCTCCGATAGTGGCGATGGTGGCCGTGGCAATCAGAAAATTAAAGCTTGAATGGTCATCGTAGTACCAGCCGGCAACGACTGGGAGCAACATCAACAATGCCAGCTTGGACAAAAACAACCCTTGCACCAGAACCAGTAAGCGAAGGTTGAGCATATAGTTTTCCTGCTAGAAGAAGAAAAACGGGCTGGGTTCGAATAACCGCTCTACATCAGTGATGTACTTCTTATCCACTAAGAACAGAATGACATGATCGTCTTGCTCAATACGGGTGTCGTCGTGGGCAATCAGCACTTCTTCGCCTCGGACTACGGCACCAATGGTGGTACCTGGCGGCAGCTTGATTTCGCTGATCATCCGGCCCACTACTTTGGAGGTTGAGGAATCGCCATGAGCGATCGCTTCAATGGCCTCAGCGGCACCGCGTCGCAGCGAGTACACATTAACAATATCGCCGCGCCGGACGTGAGTCAGAAGTGACGAAATCGTTGCTTGCTGTGGCGAGATGGCAATATCAATATCGCCGCCTTGGACCAAATCAACGTAGGCGCCACGCTGAATCAGCACCATGACTTTGGCGGCGCCCATCCGTTTGGCCAGCATGGCCGACATAATGTTGGCTTCGTCATCATCAGTCACAGCAATAAACAAATCAGTTTGCTCAACATTTTCTTCGCTGAGCAGCTCCTGATCGGAGGCATCGCCACAGAACACGGTCGCTTTGGCTAACTCAGAAGCGACATATTCGGCCCGCTGCGGGTTGCGCTCGATTAGTTTCACCGACGGGTGGCTTTTTTCCAGTGCCTGAGCCAAACCCAAACCGACGTTACCGCCACCAACAATAATGATTTTTTGGTAGGTTTTTTCCAGCCGTTGCAGCTCTGACATCACCGTACGAATGTGCTTGGTATCGGCAATGAAGAATACTTCATCATCGGCTTCAATGATGGTGGTGCCTTGCGGCCGAATAGGGCGGCCTCGACGAAAAATTGCCGCGACTCGGGTGTCAATGTGGGGCATGTGTTCGCGCAGCGTCGACAGTGCATGACCGACCAATGAGCCGCCATAGTAGGCTTTTACCGCGACCAAGCTCGCTTTGCCATCGGCAAACTCCATTACCTGCAAGGCACCAGGGCACTCCACCAAACGGCGAATGTAATTGGTGACGAGTTGCTCAGGAGCGATCAGGTAATCGACCGGCACATCTTGGCTTTGAAAGAGCTTTTCTTTGTATTTGAGGTAATTCGGTGAGCGAATGCGGGCAATTTTGGTCGGCGTGTGGAACAGTGAATAGGCGACCTGACAGGCGGTCATATTGATTTCATCGCTGCTGGTGACCGCAATCAGCATATCAGCATCTTCGGCTCCGGCTTTTTCCAATACGTCGGGGTGTGAGCCGTATCCTTCAACGACCTGCAGATCGAATCGGTCTTGCAGCTCGCGTAGGCAACTGGTGTCGCAGTCAACCACGGTGATTTCGTTTTTTTCACCGACCAGGTTTTCGGCTAAGGTGCCACCGACTTGGCCGGCGCCAAGAATGATGATTTTCATGCGTTAGGACTTATCCAATTTCTGCAGGCGAGCATAGTAAAACCCATCCATTTGTTGCTGACCTGGCAGAATTTGCCAGCCTGGCATTTCGATTGATTCGTCGGGGTTTATCGGAACCAACCTAGCATCCGCTTGTGATTGTAAAAAATCGCTGATCTGTAACCGATTTTCAACACTTAATACCGAGCAAGTGGCGTACAGCAGGATGCCTTGAGGTTTGAGCATCTGCCAGATGTTGCGCAATATTTGTGACTGAAGTTTAGCCAGTGCATCAATATCTGCTTTTGAACGCAGCCATTTGATGTCGGGGTGGCGACGGATCACGCCGGTGGCAGAGCAGGGCGCATCGAGCAAAATGGCGTCAAATAGTTCACCATCCCACCAGTCGGTCGTGCTGGCATCGCCAGTCAACACGGTCGCGTCAAGTTGCAACCGTTGCAGGTTTTGTTGCACACGCGCCAATCGGCCAGCATCAATATCGATGGCGGTCATCGCGAGCTGATTGTCGTTGGCCTCTTGCCAATGGCAGGTTTTGCCGCCCGGTGCGGCACAGACATCAAGCACCTTGAGCTGCTTACCTTTGGGCAGCAAGTGAGCGGCTTGTTGCGCCGCTAAATCTTGCACGGCAAACCAACCTTGGTCATAGCCTGGCAGGCGCGTGACATCGGTTGGTTGCGCCAACAACAGGGCATCAGGCCCTGCATCAGCGGTTTGTGCTGCAATTTCCGCTTGTTCGAGTTCGTGCTGATAACCGGCCGTTGTTTGCAGTCGTTGATTGACTCGTAACCACATTGGTGCGCGCTCATTATTGCCCGCTAGAATCGCCTGCCACTGCTCGGGATAATCTTGCTGCAGCGCTTTGATTAGCCAATTGGGATGAGCATATTCGACTGTTGGTGCTGGCCAGCTTGAAGGTTCATCGGCTTGTCGCTGAATGGTGCGGAGTACCGCATTAATCATGCCGCTAAACGCTTTGCCATTGAGTTGGCGGCTAGCGGCGACGGTTTCTGAGACGGCCGCATGAGCCGGAATTCGGGTGTGCTTGAGCTGGTAGATACCCACCAGAATCAGATGGTGCAGCACCCGATGGCGACCTTTGAGTGGCTTGGCGATGCAAGGCTGAGCAAGGCAATCGAGTTGCGGCAACCAACGCAGCGCGCCATAACTGAGCTCGGCAAGCAGACCTTTATCTTTGGGGTTATCGAGTTTGTTCGGTGCTGCGGCTAATGCATCGGTCAGCGACCGACCTTGCTCCAGTACTTGATAGATCACCTGCGCGGCACAGGCGCGAACATTCATGGTGCTGCTCACGATTGCGCTTCTGTTGCTGTTGATTGGAACTGGTTGCCGACGGCAAACCAGTCACCACGCGAGTTCAGCACGTCTGCCACTGCCATTGCTTTTTTGCCCGGCAGTTGAATCAACGTTAAGCGCAGCACGCCATCGCCAGTGGCGACATCAATGCCTTGTTTGTTGGCCGCTATGATGGTGCCAGCGACTTTGTCGCTGGTTGCAGAGAGCACCTCAACTTGATGGATTTTAATCAAGTGGTCGCCAAGTTGAGCCTGACTACCGGGCCACGGCGTGAAGGCGCGCACTTTGCGGTCAAGTACTGGGGCCGGTTGGTGCCAGTCGAGCAGGGCCTCGGCTTTTGACAGTTTCGCCGCATAAGTGGCTTGTGAGTCGTCTTGCGGTTGGGCTTGCGTGGTGCCTGACGCCAGCTCCTGCAATGCCTCAAGCAAGGCTTTGGGGCCGAGTTCGGCTAGTTTCTCGTACAGTGTTGCGCTGGTATCCGCTGCCGTAATTGGGCAGGCGGCTTTTAGCAACATGGCGCCGGTATCAAGGCCTATGTCCATTTGCATAATGGTTACGCCGGTCTCGCTATCGCCAGCTTCTAAACTGCGCTGAATTGGGGCTGCGCCGCGCCACTTTGGCAAGAGTGATCCGTGAACATTAATGCAGCCCAGCTTGGGGGTATCGAGTACCGCTTGAGGAAGCAGTAAGCCGTAGGCAACCACCACCATGATGTCGGCGTTGAGCGCCGCTAACTCAGCCTGTGACTGTTCTGTTTTTAACGTTTCTGGTTGGTAAACAGGGATCTCGGCATTGACCGCTAGTTGCTTCACGGCGCTAGCCTGAAGCTTCTTGCCGCGACCAGCAGGGCGATCCGGTTGCGAATAAACGGCAACGACCTGATGCTCGCTGTCAATAAGCGCCTGCAAATGGCGGGCGGCAAAATCGGGAGTTCCAGCAAATACAATGTTTAGAGGCAAGGGAGCTTCCTTTCGTTAAGCTTGGCGAGCGGCAAGGCGCGCTTCTTTTTCCAGTTTCTTTTTGATTCGCTCGCGCTTCAGTGGCGAAAGGTAGTCGACAAACAGCTTACCTTTAAGGTGATCGAGTTCGTGTTGCACGCAGATCGCCAACAAACCTTCGGCTTCTTTCTCGTACGGATTGCCGTCACGATCAAGTGCTTTAAAGGTGATTTTCTCAGCGCGATCGACATCGGCATAGCAACCAGGAACCGACAAACAGCCTTCTTGGTTAATCATACTGCCTTGCTTGTCGGTGATTTCTGGATTAATTAGCACCAATGGCTCATCGCCTTCATCGCTGACGTCCATCACGACGATGCGTTGGTGAATATCAACCTGGGTGGCCGCTAAGCCAACACCTTGTTCGTGGCGCATGGTGTCAAACATGTCATCGACAATTTGACGAATGGAGTCATCAACGACCTCAACCGGTTTAGCGACGGTGCGAAGACGTTCATCAGGGAAGCGAAGTACTGGAAGTAATGCCATATGTCTGCCGTTAATTTCTGTGAGCCGATGGGGCTGCATCAGTTGCTCTGTTGTAATAATCTGTCATTTTAAATGGTAGCCTGTTGTTGGAACAAGGTTTTGCCGCACTTTGCCCTAACAAGGAAGCTTGCATGAGCACAAAAAGATGGTCTGCGCTGTTGCTGACAATGTTGTTTACGTTGCAAACCGCGCCACTGGTCACGGCTACCGAACTGAAAGTTCGCGATGACTACCCCGAAGTCTATGTCGTCAAGAAAGGCGACACCCTGTGGGATATCTCTGAGCTGTTTCTCGCCACCCCTTGGCTTTGGCCACAATTGTGGCAGGCAAACCCGCAGGTTGATAATCCGCACCTGATTTACCCTGGCGATCACCTGTACTTGAACTTCATCAATGGCAAGCCGGTACTGAGTAAGAAAAAGCGAATCAAGCTGTCGCCAACCATTCGGGCTGTCGCCCACGATCAAGCAATTCCAACGCTGCCGCTCGCTGAGGTGAAATCCTATTTAAAGCGAGAGCAAATCGTCAGCCGTGCAGAGCTTGATAAATTGCCGATGGTGTTGGGCACCAATGAGGGCAATAAACGAGGCTATGCTCAGCAACTTTGGTATGCCAAAGGCGATTTAGAAGGTCAGCAAAATTACGGCATCTATCGTGTGGTCGGGCCGTTGCAGCGCCCCAAAACCCATGAAACTCTTGGTATGCGTTTGATGCTGGTGGCTGTTGCTCAGGCCAAAGCGGCCGATAAAGAGGGCTTAATTGCTTTGGACATCGAATCCAGCATTCAGGAAATCAATCAGGGCGATCGCATTTTACCGCTGTATCCGGCAGAGCAGTTCTCCGCAGTTTTTCAGCCGTCGGTTCCTGAGCAAACCATCACCGGACAAATTATTGCCACCCATAGCGATGGCCGCTATTTCATCGCCCATGAAATTGTCGTGATTGACCGAGGTACCGCAGATGGCCTGAAACCGGGCCACCTGTTGCAAGTGGTTCAAAACGGTAAACCGATTGTTGATGATGACAGCCAGCCTGTGTATCTCGAGGACACCAGCCGCTACGACCAAATCGAAGGGGCGATTATCAACGTCGGTAAAACTCAGTTGCCCGATGAAGTGCGCGGCCACCTGATGGTATTTAGAACCTTTGAAAATGTCAGCTACGCTATGATTATGGCTGCAGAGCGTCAGTTATCCTTGTTTGATACGGTGACCAGCGCGCCATAACCATTCATTTGCTACAGGAGTCGGTTCATGGAAGAACGACACCAGTGGCTGAACTTACTTGCAGTGCCAGGTATTGGTTCGCTGACCATTGCCCGTTGGTATCAGCACGGCCTCATGGCAGAGGTGTTCAGCCAAGATCCCATTACCTACAAAAAGCTTGGATTAAACCAAGCTCAGCAGCACGCCCTTTGTCAGCCCGATACCTGCTACCTTGATCGCGTAGAGCATTGGTGCGCGCAAAGCGGCGGCTTCTATATTCACCGCGATCATTCCTCTTATCCGAAATTGCTCAACGAAATTACCGATCCGCCACCGGTTTTGTTTGGCTTAGGCAATGTTGACTGTCTTGAGCAACCGCAGTTGGCGATTGTTGGTAGTCGTCATGCCAGTCCCTCCGGACGTGGTTTAGCGAAGCGATTTGCCGCTGATGTCACCGACTGCGGCTATCTGGTGTCATCGGGATTAGCGTTAGGGATTGATGCCTGCGCCCATGAAGGCGCATTAGAGCGAGGTACAACACTCGCTGTGTTGGGCTCAGGGCTGGGGTCTATCTACCCCAAACGTCATCAAGGTTTGGCGCAGCGCATTATCGATAGTGGCGGTTTGTTAGTTAGCGAGCAGCCACCATGGGTGAAGCCGCAAGGTTTTCTGTTTCCGCGTCGAAATCGGATTTTGAGTGGTTTGGCCGAAGGCGTGCTGGTGGTCGAGGCCAGTGAGCGCTCGGGTTCTTTGATCACCGCGCGATTAGCCGCTGAGCAAGGCCGAGAAGTCTTTGCGCTGCCGGGTGCGGTTGGTAACCCAAACAGCAAGGGCTGCCATCGTTTGATCAAAGATGGCGCGGTGCTCGTAGAGGAAGTAGCAGATATTTTTGTTGTCCCAAGTTTAAAACCTGGGAGCGCGCCCCCAAATAGTTCTGCAGAAGCACAACAACAAACATTGCCAAAAAGTGTTTTGTTGGATAACGTTAGAGACAGTGCTACCTCAGTAGATGAATTAGTCCAACAAACCGGTCTAGCCGTCGATGTAGTGCTGTCAGAGCTACTAACTCTTGAGTTGCAAGGTTATGTGGCTGCCGTTCCGGGAGGTTTTATCCGTTTACGGGGGAGCTGACATGTTTGATATTTTGATGTATCTGTTTGAAAACTTTATCCACAGTGAAGTGGAAATTATGGTCGACCATGACGAGTTGACCGAAGAGCTCACCCGTGCTGGTTTCCACAAAGAGGAAATCCTCAAAGCGTTGGCGTGGCTTGAGCGTCTTGCAGACTTGCAAGATAGCGACAAACATCCCTACCTGTACAAGCAGACGCAACCTGCTGTTCGTATCTACACGGCTGATGAAATGGCCAAAATTGACGCGAACTGCCGCGGTTTCTTGATGTTCCTTGAGCAGGCTCAGGTTCTTGATAATAGCACTCGTGAAATGGTCATTGACCGTGTGATGGAGCTGGATATGGCTGAAATCACACTGGAAGATCTGAAGTGGGTGGTATTGATGGTGTTGTTTAATGTGCCAGGCAAAGAAGGCGCATATTCACAGATGGAAGATCTGTTATTCGACATCAATGAAGGTTACCTGAACTAGATGCTATACCTGTTACCCCAATGAGTAGCGGTATAGACCACAAATTATTTAGTCAGCATGAGCATGCCCTTGAGCAAGACCATGGTGACTGTCCTCAGTGCGGCCACAAATTACTGTTGAAACACGGTAAGCGTGGCCCTTTCATCGGTTGCAGCCATTATCCCGAATGTGATTATTTGCAGCCGCTCCATCATCATGCCGATTCCAGCATCAAACAGGTGCTCGATGGCACCTCATGTCCTGACTGTGGAAAACAGTTAGCGCTCAAGCAGGGCCGTTATGGCATGTTTGTCGGCTGCACTGGCTTTCCAGAATGCCATCACACCGAACAAATTGATGACACACCTTCGACTGAGCTTACCTGCCCACAGTGTAAAAAAGGCCAATTGATTGAGCGCACATCACGCTACGGTAAATCGTTTTACGCCTGCAGCAGCTATCCGAAATGCCAGTTTGCAGTGAACCATCCACCGCGTCAGGGCAACTGTCAGTTTTGTGGTTTTGAGTTGCTTGTCGAGCGTAAAATGGCGTCCGGCAAGGTGTTAGTCTGTGCGAGTAAGAAATGCGGCAAAAAGCAACAATAGTGCCTTTTGCCGTTAGTGAGTATTTACTGGGCGAACTTTTGGCTGGCGTCTTTTAACCCTGGAAAGTCTGCTTCCGGCAGTAAGGCTAACAAGCGGTTTAACTGCGCCAATAACTGCTCTTGATCGCTGGCCGCGACATTAATGTGGCCCATTTTGCGACCGGCACGTTTTTCTTTGCCATACCAATGCAAATGAACACCGGCCAGAGCGTGCGCTGCGCTATCGACATAGTCACAACCGAGAATATTAACCATGGCTGTTGGCCGAACTAATTCGGTACTGCCGAGTGGTAAGTCGCACACCGCGCGTAAGTGGTTTTCGAATTGGCAAATATCAGCCCCTTGTTGGGTCCAATGGCCGGAGTTGTGTACTCGTGGTGCCAGTTCATTGACCAGCAAGGTGCCTTTGACATCAAAGAACTCAATGGCCAGCACGCCAACGTATTCCAACTCAGTAGCAATCTTGCTGAATGCATCGACCGCTTGTTGTTGCAATTCAGCGGATGCTGCTGGTGCGTATGACAGGCTCAGGACACCGTTTTCATGATGATTCTGGGTGATCGGGTAAACCGACACGTCGCCAGCACGATTGCGAACCCCGATCACCGATACTTCGCGATCGAATGGTACCCACTCTTCGGCGACCATGGCTTGATTGGGCGAGCTTTCGGCCAAGAAGGTTTCAATCTCGGCCCACACGGCATCGATGTCATCGGCAGATTTGAGACGCCACTGACCTTTGCCATCATAGCCTTCAAGTGCGCTTTTCAGTACTAACGGCAAACCAATCTCAGTTGTTGCTTGTTGTAAATCGGCTTTAGTGGCTAATACCCTGTATTTAGCATTGGCGACATCGACTAAATCCAACAGCTGCTTTTCCAAGCGGCGGTCACCGCCAACGCGAATGGCGCGCTCGCCGGGCAAAAACTTACCACTGGCTTGGCTCTCAACCAGAATGTCGTTGGGAATGTGTTCGAACTCGGCGGTAATGACATCACAGTCACGGATGCCCGCAGCCAAATCTTGTTGGTAGTCTTCCAATGTCACTGGATGAACGACTGAGTGAGTTCGGACATCATAAGCGCGCACTTGAATGCCTAACGGTGCGCCCGCCAATGCCATCATACGAGCCAGTTGACCGGCTCCCAACACCAATACCTTCATGCAATTAGTCCTCAGACGGATCCGGCTGACTTAATACGGTGTCTGTTTGGTTTTTACGGAACTCACCGACTTTGGCTTGGACGGCAGGGTCAAAGGCGCCTATGATTTGAGCCGCCAATAACCCGGCGTTGGCTGCACCGGCATCGCCAATGGCTAAGGTACCAACGGCAACACCTTTTGGCATTTGCACGATTGATAGCAGCGAGTCGATTCCTTTGAGCATCCGCGATTGCACTGGCACACCGAGCACCGGCAGGCTGGTAAACGCAGCTGTCATACCCGGTAAATGAGCGGCGCCGCCTGCGCCTCCGATAATCACTTTCAGGCCTCGCTCTTGCGCAGAGCTGGCATATTCGGCAAGCAGTTGGGGAGTGCGGTGGGCAGAAACCACTTTGGTTTCGTACTCAATGCCAAATGTGTCTAACATATCGGCGGCGTGCTTCATGGTGGGCCAGTCTGACTTTGACCCCATGATAATTCCAACTTGCATGGCTATTTCCTGCTGTTCGAGCGGTATTAAATCAAAAGTGGCGGAATTATAGCGATTTTCGCCATCAAGTTGAATTCGCAAGCGCTGCTGATTCGCACAAATGCTGATGAGCGAGTTGCACAGTACCCTCGGTTGGTGATTTGCGGTAAGCTCCGACCATTCGTAAATGCAAATGACTACCACTTAGGAATGATTGATCCGTTACTGGCACTGAACCAAGGCGAGGTAATTGCCTATCCAACTGAAGCAGTTTTTGGCTTGGGCTGCGACCCAGACAATGAAGCGGCAGTGATGAAGCTTTTGGCAATCAAGCAACGACCTATCGAAAAAGGCTTAATCTTAGTTGCAGCCAATGCCCAGCAACTTGCTGATTATGTCAATTTTGAGTCGCTGTCAGCAGAGCAGCGTCAACGCGTTGATGCCAGTTGGCCGGGGCCGTTTTCTTGGGTGATTGAAAAGCAGCCACAGGTACCGACATTCCTCAGTGGTCAGTTTGATTCGTTGGCGGTGCGAGTCAGCGCCCATCCAGAAGTACAAAAGCTTTGTTTGGCGTTTGGTAAGCCGTTGGTATCAACCAGCGCTAATCTCACGGGCGAACCGCCATGCCGGACCACCGAGCAAGTGATCGCTCAGCTTGGCGAATTGCTCGTGGCGGTTCACCCTGGAGAATGCGACGTCAATGCTAACCCAAGCGAGATCCGTGATGCGCGCAGTAATCAAATTCTTCGCCCCAGTTAATGGCCCAGCCAAGGAGAGCCCATGAGCAGTATTCAGGTTGAATCGGTTAAGCAATATCTATTGCAACTGCAGGATACGATTTGTCAGCAACTGGCCGCTATTGATGGTCAGGCGGAATTTTTTGAAGATGCTTGGCAGCGCGATGAGAAAACCGAAAAACTCGGAGGCGGTGGTCGCAGCCGGGTGTTGACCGAAGGCGCCGTGTTTGAACAAGCAGGTGTCAATTTCTCCCATGTCACTGGTGCTCAAATGCCTGCGTCTGCGACTGCTCATCGCCCAGAGCTCGCCGGTCGCCGCTTTGAAGCCCTTGGTGTGTCCTTGGTGGTGCATCCAAAAAATCCATTTGTGCCGACTTCGCATGCCAATGTCCGTTTCTTTATTGCCGAAAAAGAGGGCGCCGATCCGGTTTGGTGGTTTGGTGGTGGATTTGACTTAACTCCTTTCTATCCGTTTGACGAGGATTGTCGTCATTGGCACCAGGTTGCCCACGACTTGTGTGTGCCGTTTGGGCCGGAGACCTATCCGCAATATAAAAAGTGGTGTGACGAATACTTCTTCCTTAAGCATCGCGATGAAACCCGCGGCGTCGGGGGCTTGTTCTTTGATGATTTAAACCAACCGGGATTCGAGCAAAGCTTTGCCTTTATGCAGGCGGTTGGTAACGGCTACTTGGATGCTTACCTACCGATTGTTATGCGCCGCAAAGACGCCGAATACGGCGAGTGCGAGCGACAATTTCAGTTGTACCGCCGTGGCCGCTATGTCGAGTTTAATTTGGTGTTTGACCGAGGCACTTTATTTGGATTGCAATCCGGCGGCAGAACCGAGTCGATTTTAATGTCGATGCCGCCGTTAGTCCGTTGGCAATATAACTATCAACCAGAAGCCGGATCAGCAGAAGCGCGATTAAACGACTATCTGGTGCCGCGCGATTGGATCTAGTCGATATCTGCGTTGCGCATGTGATCGGCCAATTGATAAAAAGATTGTCGCAGTTGCATTCGAGTTAACGGGCAGCTGACATGGCTATCGAGTGCCCTAGTCATGCATAACATCCATTGGTCGCGCATTTGGCTGTCGACCTTAAATGGCAAGTGACGAGCTCGCAGGCGAGGGTGGCCATATTTTTGTTCGAATAAATTAGGCCCGCCGAGCCAGCCACTCAAGAATTCATAAAAGCGTTGACGAATCGAGTCCATCGGCTGAGGGTGAATTACCAATAGCTCGGCAGCTTCGGGCAGTTGCTCCATGTTGTCATAAAAGGCATCGGCCAGTGCGCGGACACCTTGTTCGCCACCTAAAGTTTGATAAATGCTGGTTTGAGTCGTCGTCATATTGTCGTTTACTGGTACTTCGGTTGCTTGCTGTGAAGAGCGCCGCTGCAACTTGTGTTTAAGCCAATTGATCACTATCGTGTCCTCACGAATTTGGCGCAGTGTATCAAACTTAGCCGCCATTACTCCGCATAATACCGCCAGCATTTGAGGCCTTACTATGGATCAGTACGCCGTTTTCGGTCGCCCCATTCAACAAAGCAAGTCACCTTTTATCCATCGTCTGTTCGCTGAACAAACTCATCAGCAACTCACTTATGGAGCGATTGAGCCGAGCGAAGATGAATCATTTGCCGAAGCTGCCACGGCGTTTTTCCAAAGTGGCGGCAAAGGTTGTAATGTCACCATGCCGTTTAAACATGACGCCCATGAGTTTGCCAGCCAACTATCCGAACGGGCTAAGATCGCAGGTGCGGTCAATACTCTCAAGCTGTTAGATGATGGTGGCATCTTAGGAGACAACACCGACGGTGCCGGGTTGGTTGCGGATCTCAAACTCAATCACGTTGAACTTGAAGGCGCACGTATCTTAATTATTGGTGCTGGCGGTGCCGCGCGTGGAACCTTGTTGCCATTATTAGAGGAACAGCCCGCTCAGCTGGATATTGTCAATCGCACGGCGAGTAAGGCCCAGCAATTGGCCGACTTGTTTCCTAACCACGACAATATCAATGCCCTTGGCTTTCAAGCTTTGGCGGACAGTTATGATGTGGTGATTAACAGTACTTCTGCCAGTATGACCGAACAATTACCGCCGGTTCCTGCTGCCATTATTAGTGAAAACACGTGTGTGTATGACATGGTATATCGTCAGCAGCCAACAGTGTTTATGGAGTGGGCGACGCACTTAGGCGCGCGCAAAGCGATTGATGGTCTTGGTATGCTGGTGGCTCAAGCGGCCGAATCATTTGCAGTCTGGCGTGGCATTCGCCCGGGTATGCGTCAAGTGCTGAGAGAATTGAACAAGAACCTCGGACGGATTTAGCGCTCGCTCTAGATACGGCAACTTACCGTTCGTATCGACGCTGACGAATACGAACGGTCATCAGTTTTTCTTCTTTATTCTTCTAAATAGTCATTCTTCCACTGAACATAGTTATCGGCTGACTTTTGTAAGCCCGCTATTTCTTGTTCTGTAAGAGGACGTTTCTTGTGTGCCGGACTACCCACATATAAGTGGCCACTTTCGAGGCGCTTACCCGGAGGTACTAAAGTACCGGCTCCGATCATCACATCATCTTCAACAACAGCGCCATCGAGCACAATGGCACCCATGCCGACTAATACCCGATTACCGATAACGCACCCATGAAGTACTGCTTTGTGACCAACAGTCACATCATCGCCAATAATCAGCGGATAACCTTCGGGATTGGCAGGGTTCTTATGAGTGACATGAAGCGCTGATCCATCTTGTACGTTTGAGCGCTGACCAATGCGGATGACATTGACGTCGCCTCGAGCGGCGACCAATGGCCAAATACTGCTCTCGTCGCCAATATGAATATCACCCATCAACACACAGCTCGGATCGATATAACAATTGTTACCTAGGGTAGGTGTAATTCCCTTATATGGACGTAATGGTCCCAAATGACTATTCATCTTATTGTGCATAAAAATCCCCTTGGTTAATTGCTAGCCGAATTTTACTCAGTTTTTACAAAATTGTACGTTTGAGCACCTATAAACACTGGGTTTTGAGTATAAATGAAATAAATATAAAAAAGTTCAAAAAAGCCCTTGACCGAATTCGAAGAGTCCCTATAATGCGCCTCCACTGCTTCGGGGCAACGGCAAACTTCTAAAGTTTCAAACTTTCTCGACGCACTCAATCAACCGGCTCTTCAACTATCGATGAGCAGCGATTTGAAAAAAGATTTCAAAAAGCGGTTGACACTGAGACTCGGAAGCGTAATATACGCCTCCCGCAGCCAAGGGCTGCAGCGCTGAAAAGCGCATCGCTCTTTAACAATTAGCAAGACAATCTGTGTGGGCACTCGCAGTGAGTTGAGATAAAAAATTATCAACTTATTGAAGAGTGTTCGAATGAACAGTCAATTCGATTAATCGAAATCAATCAGTTGAGCAAAGCATTAAACTTTTTAATTGAAGAGTTTGATCATGGCTCAGATTGAACGCTGGCGGCAGGCCTAACACATGCAAGTCGAACGGTAA
>NZ_JACXAF010000010.1 GCF_014773395.1 Neiella litorisoli
GGGAAGACAGAATTTACCCTAGATGCGTGAAGCACAAGGCGCGAAAATATCCCAATAAGAAAAATGCCAGTCAGCTTAACTGACTGGCATTAGCCTTGCGGCGCCTTTATCAAAGCTTAATGCGTGTTTAATTAACGCGAACAACCTTACAGTTGTTGGTGCTACCAGCTTGACCCATGATGTCACCTTTAGTCAGGATAACAAGGTCGCCGGCTTCCAATAAGTCACGGCCTTTCAACATAGTGAAAATCGCGTGAGCAACACTTTCAGGTGTTTCTTGGCGGCTGTCGAAGAAGATAGGCTCAACACCACGGTACAGGGCCAGCTTGTTCAATGTCGCTTGATGACGGCTCAATCCAATGATTGGCAAGCCAGAAGTAATGCGTGACGTCATTAATGCAGTACGACCAGATTCAGTCAAACAAACAATCGCCTTAACACCTTCAAGGTGGTTGGCAGCATACATTGCAGACATTGCAATCGCTTCTTCGATGGTGGTGAAGGTTTGGTTCATGCGGTGGCGAGAAATATTCACTCGTGGGTGCTTCTCGGCACCAACAGCAACCTTCGCCATGGCCTGTACTGTTTCTTCTGGGTAGTCACCGGCTGCCGTTTCAGCAGATAACATGACCGCATCAGTACCATCAAGAACCGCGTTTGCCACGTCCATCACTTCGGCACGAGTCGGCATTGGAGCTGTGATCATCGACTCCATCATTTGGGTTGCGGTGATCACTACGCGGTTTAGAGCACGTGAGCGCGAGATGATTTTCTTCTGCACACCAACTAGCTCAGGATCGCCAATTTCAACCCCCAAATCACCACGAGCAACCATGACAATGTCTGAGTTGAGGATGATGTCATCCAACGCCGCTTCGGTCGCTACGGTTTCGGCACGCTCAACCTTGGCACAGATTTGTGGTTCAAAGCCGGCTTCTTTCGCCAGTTGACGGGCGTATTGCAGATCTTCACCACTGCGCGGGAAAGATACCGCCAGATAATCAACACCAATATCTGCTGCAGTTTTGATGTCAGCCTTGTCTTTCTCAGTTAAGGCTGCTGCCGACAGGCCGCCGCCTTGTTTGTTGATCCCCTTGTTGTTTGACAACGGACCACCAACTGTAACTTCAGTGAAAACTTTTGTTCCCTGAGTGTCTAAAACTTTCAGCTGTACGCGACCATCGTCAAGTAACAAAATATCGCCATGATGAACGTCATTGGGCAGCTCTTTGTAGTCGAGGCCAACGGCGTCTTGGTGGCCTTCGCCTTTTTCCATTGCTGCATCAAGGCAGAACTTGGCGCCGACTTTCAGCTGAATTTTGCCTTCTTTAAACGTTGAAACGCGAATTTTCGGGCCTTGCAAATCACCCAGAATGGCGACGTGAACGCCGAGACGCTCAGCAATTTCACGAACATCCTGTGCGCGTTTTTTGTGGTCTTCTGGGGAGCCGTGGGAGAAGTTCATGCGAACAACGTTTGCACCGGCACGAATGATTTTTTCAAGATTGCCATCACGGTCTGTCGCTGGTCCCAGCGTCGTAACGATCTTGGTTCTTCTAAGCATTGCTAGCTCCGAGATTTAGGTGTGTGATTGTGAAGCGGTCGAAATATTACCACAGCTTTCAATGACATTTTTGTAAAAAAACAACCAAAACATTGATTTCTGGCAATCATTTATCAATAGCTGAAACTAATTTTCAATTATTGCAATGACGGTCAAAAAGTGGGTTGTAGTTTAGACGGTTCCAGAAAAAAAACATGCTCAAAAAACAGCCCGACAATCGCCGGGCTGAGTGTTTATTACAGAACTGCTTTAAAACCATCTTTGTTAAGACGCGAATCTTTTAAACTGTCTTTGACTCGCTTGAGGTTTTCTCTGAATTTATTGCCACGGCGCAGGGTGAAGCCTGTCGATAACACATCGACCAGCACTAACTGGGCGATCCGCGAGGCCATTGGCATGTAGATATCGGTATCTTCAGGCACATCCATCGACAATACCAAGTGGCATTCTTTGGCCAGTGGCGAGTCGGCGGAGGTGATGCCGATTACCGTGGCGTCGTTTTCCCGAGCGAGCCGCGCAATATCAACTAAATGCTTGGTTCTGCCCGTGTGGGAAAACAACACGACGACGTTGCCATCGGTTGAGTTGATTGCACTCATCCGCATCATCACGACGTCATCAAAACAAATAACCGGCACATTGAAGCGGAAGAATTTATTTTGCGCATCATGGGCTACAGCAGAGCTGGCACCAAGACCGAAAAATGAAATTTGGTTGGCTTGGGTGAGAATATCTACCGCGCGATTAATCAAGCCAGTATCAACCGATTGGCGAGCGGTATCTAAACAAGCCATGGTCGATTCGAAAATCTTTGAGGTGTAGGCGTCTGGACCGTCTTGCTCTTCAACGTGACGATTCACGTAAGGCGTACCATTAGCCAGGCTTTGCGCTAGATGCAGCTTGAAATCAGGGAAACCTTTGGTATCGAGCCGACGGCAAAAACGATTCACCGTTGGTTCGCTGACATCAGCCATTTTTGCCAGAGTCGCAATACTTGAATGTATGGCCGTCTGTGGCGCGGCAAGAATAACTTCCGCAACTTTTCGTTCAGATTTGCTGAAACTGTTTAAGTGTTTTGATATTTTATCAAGGGTATTCATTATGCCTGGCCTGTCCGACCCCTAAATAATGCAATGACGCACATCAGGGTTCCTTGTAAAATGACTCCGTAATAAACGTTCAATACTGACACTGATTAGTAGTAACTAGTCAGATCTGGCTCACGTTTTGTAAAAAATTTACGTAAAAGCAAGCGTGAAGTCGTGAATTTATGTGATTTTAGGGCAGGTTTTTGTAGTAAATACACAATCTTGATCAATTAATTGTAATTTTCTGGAAGTTTTGTGGTTCAGTGAGATCTAGATAACAACTACTGCTTTACTCACTATGGTCACTAACCGCAGCGATCACACTCTTATATAGGTTTGGAGAAGCTATGTCGCAAGGTGAATATACCGCGCACTGCGATTTCGTTCTAATTGGTGCACAGGGTGATTTAGCCCGCCGTAAACTGTTGCCGTCGTTATATCAGTTAGATAAAGCCGGTTTGCTACATGCTGATACCCGCATTATTGGTGCTGCCCGACGCGATTATGATCACGACCAGTATCGTGATGTCGTGTTAGAAAATACCAAGTCGTTTATGTCTGATGACATTTGTGAAGAAACTTGGCAGCGATTCGTCAAACGTCTGTTCTTCTTCCGACTTGATGTCGAAGATCAAGCGAGTTATGACGCGGTAAAGGCGTTTGTCGGCGACTCACAATTACCCAGTGTTTATTACTTCGCGATGCCGCCTGCGACTTACGGCACTATTTGTAAGGGCCTTCACAAAGCGGGATTGGTTAATGCTCAGTGCCGCGTGGTATTGGAAAAGCCTATTGGTAAAGATTTAGATTCATCGAAGGTGATTAATGATCAGGTTGCTGAATTTTTCGATGAGCAGCAAATCTACCGGATTGACCATTACTTGGGTAAAGATACCGTTCTGAATCTGTTCGCATTGCGCTTTGCAAATGCTCTGTTCACCAATAACTGGGACCACAACAACATTGATCATGTCCAAATCACAGTGGCTGAAGAAGTGGGCATTGAAGGTCGTTGGGGCTATTTCGATAAAGCAGGGCAAATGCGCGACATGGTGCAAAACCATTTACTGCAATTGCTGACCATTATTGCCATGGAGCCACCGGCTGATTTGGATGCCGACAGTGTTCGCAACGAAAAACTGAAAGTATTAAAGGCGCTGCGGCCAATTACCCATACCAACATTGATGCAAAAACAGTGCGTGGCCAATACTCGTCAGGCTTTCTAAAAGGGCATGCAGTCCCCGGGTATTTAGAAGAAGAAGGTGCCAACCAGCGCAGTGAAACGGAAACGTTCGTTGCCATTCGGGTCGATATTGATAACTGGCGGTGGGCCGGAGTGCCATTTTATTTGCGCACTGGCAAACGGTTGCCGAGCAAGCTCAGTGAGATTGTCATTTACTTCAAACAGCAACCGCACAACATTTTTGCTCATGCTTACCGTAATTTGCCACCCAACAAATTGACCATTCGTTTGCAACCGAATGAAGGCGTCGAGTTCCAATTCCTTAATAAGGTGCCGGGGCTTGATGAGCCAATGAAGTTGCAACAAGCGAAGTTGGATTTGAGCTTCTCTGAAACCTTCGCCAATGAGCGCATTGCAGACGCTTATGAGCGCTTGTTATATGAGGCAATGGTTGGCAACCAAACATTATTTGTGAGTCGCAAAGAAGTCGAGCAAGCGTGGCTTTGGGCCGACTCAATCATCGAAGCGTGGCAGCACTGCGGGGTTCGCGCCAAGCCGTATCAAGCAGGGACTTGGGGGCCGGTTTCTTCGGTCGCTTTATTGGCTAAAGATGACCGCAGTTGGCACGAATAAAACGCTGAATTAATGAACGATAATGAAGGGCGCGAGGAAAAACTTCGTGCCTTTTTTTGTGTTTGGTCAATAATTATCGCGGTTTCAAAAAAATATGACTGAGCTGCGCGCATGACTTATTTTTTTTGACTCAAATAAATGTTGTAATGTCGCGCGACAATATAACTATCAAATCACACAACAACTTTCAGCGGAGTAATTTCATGACTCAGCAACTTGGCCTGATTGCCGACGTGGGCGGCACTAATATTCGCCTCGCACTTGTTGACGAGCAGGGCGTTGAGTATACCGAATTGCGGAAATACTTGTGCGCCCAGTACCCAACAATCACCGATGTCATCCGTCATTATCTTGATGAGGTCAAAGCCTCTGTTAAACATGCATGTATTGCGATTGCGTGTCCGACCAATAGTGACTGGATCGATATGACCAACAACAGTTGGGCATTTTCGCGTCGCGAGGTGCAAGAAGCGCTGGGTCTTGATGCCTTGTACATTATTAATGATTACACCGCTATCTCCATGTCTCTGCCATTCCTTAAAGATGATCAGATGGTCCAAGTTGGCCCAGGTATGATTGAACCAGGTTCACCAAAAGCAGTGCTTGGCCCTGGCACAGGTCTTGGCGTGGCTCATTTGGTTAGCGTTGAAGGCCATTGGCATAGCTTGCCAGGTGAGGGCGGTCATGTGGACTTTGCGCCAATTGACGAGGTTGATAACTATATTTGGAAATACCTCAACAAGCGGTATCCACATGTTTCCTACGAGCAGTTGCTATCCGGTTTAGGTCTGATTCAGATTTACGAAGCACTATGTGAAATGCGCGGTGTCACGATTGTCGAGCGCACGCCTGCCGACATTAGCACTCTGGGCGTAGCGGGCGAGTGTGAACTATGTCAGGCCGCAGTAGAACAATTCTGCAAAGTACTCGGTAGTCATGCCGGTAATTTAGCATTGAACTTAGGCGCATTTGGCGGTGTTTATGTTGCTGGCGGTATCGTGCCTCGCTTCACTGGTTTTGTTGAAAACAGTGAATTCCGAGCACGGTTTGAAGCCAAAGGGCGCTTTACTGACTACGTTCGCCGAGTGCCAACCTTCCTCATTACTGAAGAGCAACCAGGCTTGCTCGGGGCCGCTGCATACTTGATGCAAGAAGGCTTTAATTAAGTTCAACACAAGGGAAGGCGTCTGTAACGCTATGTTACTTTTCCTTTCCGCTTTTTGAACTATAGTTGTTCAGCAAATTGGCCCACTACAAAACTGTAAGTGGTCTGGGTCAAAATTAACGAATTCGTTCAAATGTTCGTACTATTACGAACATTTGAACAGGTAAATGTGACGCTGGTCATGCCAGTGCCCCTTTTTTTGAAGGGTTTTTTTGATTGATTAATATCAACATTATTTCATTCGGTGCTATTATAATGCACCCCCGTAAGATGATGAATTAATCCAACTTAAGGAACGAAAATGGCTATTAAAGTAGGCATCAACGGTTTCGGCCGTATCGGTCGCTTTGTATTCCGCGCTTCTGTAGAGCGTACTGACATCGAAGTTGTAGGTATCAACGATTTGATCGACGTTGAGTACATGGCATACATGCTGAAGTACGACTCAACTCACGGTCGCTTCAAAGGTACTGTTGAAGTCGTAGACGGCAACTTGGTTGTAAATGGCAAAACTGTCCGCGTAACTGCTGAGCGCGATCCAGCTGCTCTGGCTTGGGACGCAGTAGGTGCTGAAGTTGTTGTTGAATCAACTGGTCTGTTCCTGACTGACGAAACTGCACGTAAGCACATCGAAGCTGGTGCTAAGAAAGTTGTTCTGTCTGCACCTTCTAAAGATGCAACTCCAATGTTCGTAATGGGCGTTAACCACGACACTTATGCTGGTCAAGACATCGTTTCTAACGCTTCTTGTACCACTAACTGTTTGGCTCCTATCGCTAAAGTATTGAACGACAAGTGGGGCATCAAAGATGGCCTGATGACGACTGTTCACGCTACTACTGCGACTCAGAAAACTGTTGACGGTCCTTCTGCGAAAGACTGGCGCGGTGGTCGTGGCGCTGGCCAGAACATCATCCCATCTTCAACTGGTGCTGCTAAAGCTGTAGGTGTTGTTATCCCTGAGCTGAATGGCAAACTGACTGGTATGGCGTTCCGCGTTCCAACTCCAGACGTATCTGTTGTTGACTTGACTGTAAACCTTGAGAAGCCTGCTAAGTACGAAGAAATTTGTGCAGCAATGAAAGAAGCTTCTGAAGGCGCAATGGCTGGCGTTCTTGGTTACACTGAAGACGCAGTTGTTTCTAACGACTTCGTTGGTGAAGTTTGCACTTCTGTATTTGACGCTGATGCAGGTATCGCTCTGACTGATACTTTCGTTAAAGTTGTATCTTGGTACGACAACGAAATCGGCTACTCAAACAAAGTATTGGACTTGGTTGCTCACATCGCCTAAGTCAAACAATATTTTGCGAAAAAGTCCGCTTTTATGCGGACTTTTTTTATGCCTGTTTGATAACTAAAACTATGCTTTATGCACGCCAGTAAAGTGTGACTCAATCTGCAAATTTTTAACCTGGTGAAAAAGGTACCGGTTTCTTATTTAGTGCTACCTTTTAACCTGTTAAAGGCATTCTTAAAATTACATTGTTCGAATAAAAATAAAGATTTATAGGTTAGGTAATTTCATGGTCGATCAGCAAATACAACTGCTCTGTGAAGAGCATGGTATCGAATCAAATTATGTCGATGCTTGGGGCAACCCCGCAACGGTGGTTCCTGAAAGTAAAGAGAAGTTATTAGCGGCGATGGGTTATGCCGTTGACGACGCCAGCAAGCTCGCTGAACAAATTCACCAAATGCAAATTCGAAAATGGCAAGATCCGTTGGCTCCGGTGATTGTTAGCCGTGATTTGCACCAATTGAATTTCGAAGTAAGTGTGGCCCAGCAGCAAGTATCTGCGTTGCTAAAATGGACCCTAACTTTTGAAGACGGCGCTGTCCATCAGGGCACGCTGACGCCAATCGAAGGGCAAAAAGTTGCAGAAACAGAAGTTGACGGTGTGCTCTACCAGCGCTACGCCGTCACCATCCACGTTGGTATTCCATTGGGTTACCATCGCTTAGCATTGAGCAACGCGATTGATGAAACCATCGCCGAAACTTCTGTCATTGTTGCACCGCGCGCTTGTTTTACCCCTGACACGGTCAAACAAGGGGCCAAACTATGGGGGCCAAGCGTTCAGCTTTATTGCTTGCGCTCAACTCGCAACTGGGGTGTTGGTGACTTCACCGATCTTGAGTTTCTGATTCAGCAAATTGGTGAAAAAGGCGGCGACTTTGTTGGTCTTAATCCAATTCATGCGTTGTACCCTTCCAATCCAGAAAGTGCCAGTCCTTATTCACCATCTAGCCGTCGTTGGTTAAACATCATCTACATCGATGTAACGGCGACACCAGAATACGCTGCTTGTGAGGCTGCCAAAGCATTAGTCGAAAGCGATGCGTTTAAACATCGTCTAGAGCTCCTCCGTGAGGCTCAATGGGTTGACTATACAGGTGTGATGGAAGCCAAGCTGGAAGCATTTGACCTCGTCTTCGAAACGTTTAAAGAGCAGGAATTGCGCCGTAACACTAAGCGCGCCCGAGCATTTCGTGAGTTTGTCAAAGCCGGCGGTGAGAGCCTGTTGGAGCAAGCTAGTTTCGATGCCTTACAACGTGAATTCTGTAGCCAGGGCATGAATGCTTGGGGCTGGCCTGCCTGGCCGGAGGAATATCAAGATTTCAGCAATGAAGCGGTTGCTAAGTTCATCAAGAAAGAAAAGAGTAAAGTCGAGTACTTTGCATACCTTCAGTTTGTTGCCGATGAACAACTTAAGTCTGCCAACCAGGTCGCTGTTGATGCGGGCATGAAGTTAGGTATTTATCGTGACTTGGCCGTTGGTGTTAGTGAAGGTAGTACGGAACTTTGGGCCAATAAGTCACTCTATTTACAGGGCGCATCAGTTGGCGCGCCGCCAGATATTTTGGGACCACTTGGTCAAAACTGGGGACTACCACCGATTGAGCCGGAAACAGCCCGTCAACAAGCGTATCAACCCTTCATTGATTTGTTCCGCTCCAACATGCGTCATTGTGGCGCGCTGCGTATCGACCATGTCATGGCGCTGTTGCGTCTATGGTGGATCCCAGCGGGAGAAACGGCTGACAAAGGCGCTTATGTCTATTACCCAATTGATGATTTATTGGCGATTTTGGCACTGGAAAGTATCCGTAATGAGTGTCTGATCATTGGTGAAGATTTAGGTACCGTGCCAGATGGCATCTTTGAGACTTTGCAAGAAAATGGTGTCTATTCCTATCGCGTATTCTTTTTCGAGCGCTCGAAGGAAGATGGTGGTTTCTACTCGCCGCAACACTATCCAGTTCAAGCCATGGCAACATTGACAACACACGACATGCCGACACTGAAAGGTTTCTGGCAATGTGATGATTTGTTGCTCGGTAAAGAGCTAGGTCTCTATCGAGACGAAGAGGTGCTGCGCAGCTTGTATGCTGACCGTCATGAATCCAAGCAACGTATTCTTGATAGCTTGCATGGTATGGGCTCAATTCCACAAAGTGTCTCGACCGATGTTAATTGGGTCGCGATGACCAAAGAACTGAACTATGGCATGCAATTGCACTTAGCTGCAGGTAGCAGTGCTTTGTTAGCGTTGCAGCTCGAAGATTGGATTGAGATGGACAAGCCGGTCAATGTTCCTGGTACCAGCAGCGAGTACCCGAACTGGCGCCGTAAGTTATCACGTAATCTCGAAGAGATTTTTGCTGACACTGATATTGCCAACTTGCTCGCAGAACTAACAACGACGCGTGAAAGCGCACATGGTGTAGGGCTTTAAGTAGCCCTACAATTTTGTGATTTCGATGGTTAATTACCATAGTTATCAATAAAGTACGGGCTTTTCTCCGTCAACACGCTAATATTAGTGACAATCGCCGAGCAGGGAGTCTGTTCGGTTGTTGTCACGAACACGGATATCAGGTGATTTAGATGCTATTAAACCAGCTACAACAGGCACAGTGTGCCAATCCATTCGGTCAGTTGGGGCTTCTTCCTGTCGAAGAAGGTTCCGGTTATGTCCTAAGGGTATGGCAACCACGCGCAACCAAGGTCACTGCTGTGGCCCTCAAAGGCAAAAGGGCGCCTGTTGAACTGGAATGTGTTGATGACGAAGGATTGTTTGAAGCAACACTACCCAAACTAACCAAACCATTTGCTTATAAGTTGGCAATCGAAGCTGGTGACCACCAGTATGAAATTGTCGATCCATACCAAATTCATCATCAGGCAATGTATCACGTCCATCATATGTATCAGGATGTGGCCGATGCCTACGATCATATGGGCGCGCAATTCCAAACCGCCGAGGTGTGTGACGTTGAAATTGAGGGCGTTCGTTTTGCGTTGTATGCGCCAAATGCACAGTCGGTCAGTGTGGTTGGTGATTTTAACGGTTGGGATGGTCGGGTGCACCCGATGCAAAAACTCGACAACGGTTGTTGGGGCCTGTTTATCCCAGGCTTGCAGACTGGCGAAAAATACAAGTACGAGATGAAAGATCCGCTCGGTAACCGACTACCTCACAAGGCAGATCCATACGGTTACCATGCCGATCAGTATCCGTCTCATGCCTCAATCTTGTTTGATCATTCCAAGTATCAATGGAATGACACAGATTGGCAGCGTAATAATCTCGATGACAAGCGTTTTCGCCCAATGTCGATCTACGAGGTTCATTTAGGTTCATGGCGCCGTGTTATTGAAGAAGACGGTACTGAGCGCTCGTTGACTTATCGGGAATTAGTGGATGAATTGATCCCCTATGTCAAAGACCTTGCTTACACTCACGTTGAGTTAATGCCGGTGTCAGAGCACCCGTTCGACGGCTCTTGGGGTTATCAACCGGTCGGCATGTTTGCCCCGACCAGCCGCTTCGGTACGCCCGATGACTTTAAATATTTTGTTGACCAATGTCACCAGAATGGCATTGGCGTAATCATTGACTGGGTTCCAGCGCACTTCCCAGATGACAGCCATGGTTTAGCCCGCTTTGACGGCACTCATTTGTACGAGTATTCCGATCCCCGTAAAGGTTGGCACCCTGACTGGAATAGCTGCATCTATGATTTTGGTCGCGATCATGTGCGCCAGTTTTTGGTGGCTAACGCCTTGTTTTGGCTCGATCATTTCCATGTCGATGGGTTGCGTGTTGATGCCGTGGCGTCAATGCTCTATCTCGATTACTCACGCAAAGATGGTGAATGGATCCCGAACGTGGATGGCGGCAACCAAAACTACGAAGCAATTAGCTTACTGCGTTGGTGTAACGAGGAAGTCTACAAGCGCTTCCCGCATGCAATGACCATCGCTGAAGAATCAACCGCATTCCCTGGCGTCAGTCGTCCAACATTTAGTGGCGGTTTGGGCTTTGGCTTTAAGTGGAACATGGGCTGGATGCATGATTCGTTATCCTACATGGAAAAAGATCCGGCGTACCGCAAGTATCATCACGGCGAAATGACCTTTTCGATGATTTATGCCTACGACGAAAACTTCATTTTACCGCTGTCCCACGATGAAGTCGTTCATGGCAAAAATTCGTTGCTCTACAAGATGCCTGGTGATGAGTGGCAACAAGCGGCAAATCTGCGTTGCTATACCGCTTTTATGTGGGGCCACCCCGGCAAAAAACTCAACTTCATGGGTAATGAGATCGCACAAGGTGCCGAGTGGAATCACTCTGCTTCATTGCAATGGCATTTGCTTGAATTCCCACGCCACCAGGGCCAGCAAAACCTAACTCGGGCATTGAACAAGCTTTATCAATCGGAGAATGCCTTGTTCGAACTGGATGTCTCTGGCGAAGGGTTTGAGTGGATTTCTCACGAAGATGCCGAGTACAGCACCATGGCCTTTGTGCGAAAAGCCAAGAGCACCCAAGACCAAGTGGTCGTGGTTTCTAACTTTACCCCGGTGCCACGTGACGGTTATCGTTTGGGCGTCAATGAACCAGGAACTTATCAGGTGATATTGAATACCGATAAAGAAGAATTCTGGGGTTCGGGCTATGATGTTGCCGACACCATCGAAGCAGAGGCCATTGAATGGCACGGTCGCGAACAATCGGTTTCGATTAATTTGCCGCCTTTAGCCACAATTTTCTTGAAGCGGGTAGGTTGATCGTATTACCCTCCGTTTAAAAGCAAATAACAATAAGAATGCCGCTATATGCGGCATTCTTTGTCTTACAGGTACCTTAATCTGTGAAAAAGGCTAACTCTCTTAAGGCTAGTTTTAGTGTTGGCATCGGCACTTCATATCCGCTAGGCGCTACGCTCACCGAAACAGGTTGCAATTTTGCTGTGCGCGCTCCCGATGCCACTCAGTTGGCGATTTGTCTTTATGACGACCAAGAGCGCGAAATCTGCTGTATCCCCTTAGAACATCGTAGTGGTGATGTTTGGCACGGTCACATCGCCGGCTTTACCCAGGGCATGATGTACGGCATCCGTAGCAAAGGCGAATACAAACCCGAACAAGGTTTGTACTTCGATGCCAACAAATTGCTGATCGACCCCTATGCAAAGTCATTAAACCGACCGTTGAACTGGTCCAATCGTTTGTATGAAGGCGATAGCCAGGCCATGATCCCAAAAGCCATTCCGGTTAAGGGCGATGATTTTGACTGGCAGGGGGCGGAAAAACCCCAAATAGCTGACGCCGACATGATTCTGTACGAAGCACATGTCAAAGGCTTCACTTATCTGCTCGATGAAATGCCGAAAGACATTCGTGGCACTTATCTTGGTTTAGCGCATCCTGGTGCAGTCAACTACCTCAAAGAGTTGGGTGTTACGAGTATCCAGTTGTTGCCGGTTAGCACATTCATGTCAGAAGCCTGGTTAGTTGATCGCAAGCTCTGTAACTACTGGGGTTATAACCCGATTAACTTCTTCGCGCCGGATCCTCGTTATGCCGTGAATAATGCGTACGATGAATTCAAAGTGATGGTCAGAGAGCTGCACAAAGCGGGTATCGAAGTCATTTTGGACGTGGTGTTTAACCACACTGCCGAGTCTGGCGGTGACGGGCCTATACTGAGCTTCCGCGGTTTGGATAACCGATCATCGTATTGGTTTGCCCAGCACGAACACAAACCAGATTACAACCATTACTTAAATCATAGCGGTTGCGGCAATGCGGTTAACCTCGACAATCCAGACACATTGGCGCTGGTGCTCGATGCCTTGCGCCACTGGGCCGAAGAGATGCAAGTTGATGGTTTTCGGTTTGACTTGGCGGTCACGCTAGGTCGCGAGCCAGATGGCTTTAAGTCAAACGGGGCGTTTTTAAAAGCGGTTTATCAAGATCCAATCCTACGTCACTGTAAATTTATCGCTGAACCTTGGGATGTTGGTCTTGGTGGTTATCAGCTCGGCCAGTTCCCGAATAATTGGTTGGAGTGTAACGACCGCTATCGTGATTCGATGCGCTCGTTTTGGCGCGGAGACGCCGGTTATCTAGCTGACTTTGCCACGCGCCTAATGGGCTCGCGAGACATCTTTCATGGCAATCGCCGTCATCCCCATGCCAGTGTTAACTTTATCACTTACCATGACGGCTTTACGCTGCACGATTTAGTGACCTATGAGCAGCGTCATAATGAGGCTAATCAAGAGAATTCCCGCGATGGCCACGGCCACAATATCTCGGCCAACTATGGCATTGAGGGTGAAACGACTGATCGCACCATCAATAAGATCAGGCGCAAACAGCAGCGTAACTTTATTGCCTCAATGATGTTATCGCGTGGTGTGCCGCATTTATTGGCTGGTGATGAAATATCGCGGACCCAAAAGGGCAATAACAACGCCTATTGTCAGGACTCCGATATCAGTTGGATCGACTGGGACTTGAGTACGCCGCAGCTGGATCAACTTAAATTTGTCAAACAGCTCATAAATCTGAGAAAATCCCACGCCATCCTCAATCGTCATTGTGTGCAGGATGATCCATTCTATCAAGGTAACGACCGAGTCAATGTCGACTGGTTGGCCCCAACAGGGCGGGCGATGACTCATGCTGAATGGCATGACCCTGCAACTCAAGCGGTTGCAACCTGGCTAAAACCTGCTCAAGCAGATGCAAGCGAGCAACATTTGCTCCTTATCTTCAATGCCAGCCAGGCATCTCAGGAATTCACCTTACCTGCAAGTTGTCGTTGGCAAGTATTGATTGACACAGATGCTGAAGATGGAATTAAAAATGGCCGAATTCGCTCCAATCGCTACATAGTCCAAGAACGATCAACGGTAGTGCTGAGCGGTCGACCGATCAGTTAGGCAATTTTAAAGCCTACAAAATACACCGCCGAACATTTTCAATCGGCGCATTAATATTGCTGGAACTAAACGCTATGACTCAACAATGTGACATTGGCTTTATTGGCCTCGGTGTAATGGGAAAAAACCTGGTCATGAATCTGGCCGATCACGGTTACACCATTGCTGCTTTCGATCTTGATGAAGACAAAATTGCAGGCGTATTAAAACAGGATGAAATAGAACGTGGCGACAAAGCGCCGCGAATCGTTGGTTGTCGCACGCTGGAGGAGCTGCTTGCTCACTCTGCTCAACCGCATTTAATCATCTTGTCTGTGCCTGCCGGTAAGCCTGTTGATATTGTTTGTCAGAACCTAATGAAAGCCGGTTTAAAAACCGATGCCGTAGTTGTGGATACGGGCAACACCTTATGGACCGACACCGTCGAGCGGACCGCTAAGTATGCCGGCCAATTTACCCTGTTTTCGACCGCCGTTTCAGGCGGCGAAGTGGGAGCCCGTTTTGGTCCCGCGTTAATGCCAAGTGGTGATGCCGAACAATGGCAGCGGTTAGCGCCGGTATGGGAAGCGATTGCGGCCAAAGTCGATCCGAAAACAGGCAAACCATTGGAGTCTTTCGTTCCGGGACAACCGGTTACCGAAGGTGAACCATGTGCGGCCTACATTGGTCCAGCGGGCGCTGGCCATTACGTCAAAATGGTTCATAACGGTATTGAATACGCCGATATGCAACAAATCTGCGAAGCATACCAAGTGATGCGTGACGTAGCGGGGATGAGCTGCGACGAAATTGGCGATGTTTTTGCTGAATGGAACCAAGGCCCGCTAAATAGCTACTTGATTGAAATCAGTGCCGATATCCTCAAGCAAAAAGATCCAGTCACTGGCAAACCGGTGGTTGATGTCATTCAAGATACGGCGGGTCAGAAAGGTACTGGACTGTGGACCGCCATTAGCAGCTTAGAAGTTGGCTCACCAAATCCTTCGATTGCGCAATCCGTGTTTGCCCGCGCGCTCAGCTCGATGAAGCAAGAGCGAGTTGCCGCCAGCCAGGTATTGAAAGGGCCGCAGCCGCAAGCTATTTCTGCAGAGCAAAAAGCCGAATTGATTGACCAACTCCATGACGCGCTTTATTGCTCGAAACTATGTGTGTACGCCCAAGGTTTCCATTTGATGAAGCTTGCCGGCGAACAACAGGGTTGGGATTTGGATTTTGCCGCGATCGCGAAGATCTTCCGCGCTGGTTGTATCATTCGGGCGATTTTCCTGCAATCGATTACCGAAGCATTTGAGCGTAATGGTGAGTTGGCTAATTTGCTGGTTGATCCGTTCTTTGTTGAGCAAATCGCTGAGCGCCAAAGCAATTGGCGCAAGTCAATCGCCAATGCCATTATCAATGGCATTCCAACGCCAGTGTTTAGTGCGTCATTGGCCTATTACGATACCTATCGCAATGCAGTGGTTCCCGCTAATTTATTGCAAGCTCAGCGGGACTTTTTCGGTGCTCATACCTTTGAGCGAGTTGATCAACCAGCCGGTGAGTTCTACCACATTGAGTGGAGTCAGCCGGAGCGCCAACAAGTTCGCGTGAAGTAACTCGCCAATTGGCCATGCTGTTGTAGCATGGCCTTGTTTTTATGCGTTATATTTTGTTTTATTCCCGTTAAAAACGCGGCCCACTAATGAAAATTTGGGATTGTTATCCTGCCTATCTCTGTCAGTCGATGTTGGTTGCCGAACATCGTGAGCTTCACGGTCTGTTGCAGATTGTTGAGCGAGGCCAAACGGTCGACAAATCTGCTGATCCATACATCGCCAGCTGGTTAGATCGACCACAGGCAATCGCAGCTCGACATGAACAATTGGTTGCGGAAATGCGGTTATTGGATATTGAGCACAAAAGCCCAGTCACTATAAACGTGGGGCCAATCGAATGGCCTCCGATGAGCAGTGATATTGGTGTTGGCATTCAATTTGAGCAATTAGCCGCAACCAGTGAAGATGCGCGACTAAAAAGCCCAACCAAGCCCGATGAGTTGTTGCAACAAAATGCTTTGTCCATCATGGCAAGAGAGCCTTCCCTTTATAAGTATTTACAGCGGGAAAACCAAAGCGGTCGATTAAAACTAATCGAAGTGCAGCGCGAAGTCACCGAAGTGATCCGAAGACCCGTTCAAATCGAATACTTAGAGCGAGTGGTGGCAACCATGTGGCGCTACTGCGAGCAAGCGCCCGAGGCTTTTACTTTTTCCAGCAACCGGCGCGATCCAAAACGGAAAATGAAAGCCATTCAATTTCTCGCCAGTAAATACAAATGGCCGGAGATTTGGCAAACAACGGCGTTAACTGATTTGGCTTGTTGCCAAATTGTTGACTAGCAGCGAAAGAGGGTTGCAAGCGAATGACGGTGAAAGATAAAAACCAATTAACTCCTGAGCAATACCGAGTGTGTTGGCAGCGGGGCACCGAGCCACCTTTTACCGGTGCGTTTTTGCATCATAACGAATTGGGTCAATACACCTGCTTGTGCTGTGGTAACCCCTTGTTTGAAAGTGACACCAAATTTGACGCCGGCTGTGGCTGGCCAAGTTTTTCGCAATCGATCGAAGGCTCGATTCGCTACCTTGAAGATAACAGTCACGGCATGCACCGTACTGAAGTGCGCTGTGCTCAGTGCGACAGCCACTTAGGTCATGTGTTTCCTGATGGCCCAGCGCCAACTGGCGACCGCTACTGTATTAATTCGGTGGCGCTGGAGTTCGATCCCAAAGCCTAAAACGTGTAGCTGCGCTTCGCGACAAAATTACCTTCTGCCAAATCTTTTGCTAGTTGCTCGGCAATCTTTTCCGCGGTTTGCTTTTCCCGAATTGTCAGTAAATTATCTTGCTCGAACTGCTGCAGGTTGACCGGCGCAATCGCCAACTTTTGGGTGACTAAGGTCCAAATGTAACTGTGGCGATAATCTTGGATCTGGTAGGTAAGGGTCGCAAGCTGGGTAAATATGGTCTGATCCATGGCGTCAGTATTCGGGTAAAGCGACAGCGCTTTTAACAAAATAGCGATGGCTTTTTCCTGATCCCGTTGAGCGTAGTGTGCCGCCAAATAGAGCTGCAACGACGGCTTATTGAGCAAATCAGTTCCCTCATAAGAAATGAAGGTGTTGTAAGCCTCTTTATCTTGGTTACGGGTCCAGTGATACCAAAGCAACTCTGGCATCTTGGCATTGCGAGTTTCTTCGGTTAAATCCAATAGCATTTGCTCGGCTTTGATATAGCCTTCGACGCGCTGCGATTGGCGGATCTTCAAACGTTTCATTTCAACTTGGGCGGCCAGTTCGATACAGGCGCGATAGTCTTCCCAAGCGATCAGCGCATCATACAATGCGGGCTCTGAGCGGTTAGTGCTTTCAACTTGGTAATCGGCTTTAATAACAACATCACGTTGTTCCTGACACCAACCATCGCGATTTAAACCTTGGCAGATCTCTGGATTGCGCTTACAAATGCGCTTGATACTTGGTTGGCTGTCGCAACCAACGATGAGTAGGGGAAATGCCAATGTTAGCAATACAACAAAAGTGCTCTGCTTAGCGCGAGTCATAAGCGATCGAAATCCTTCGATAAAATGTTCCAAATCGGCCGAAGTATGACAGATTGGGGTAATAAATTGTCAAGCTTTCCGGTCTGTTGTTTGGCTAGTTTCTGTTGATCTAGGCAGGTATCTTGAT
Source organism: Neiella litorisoli (assembly GCF_014773395.1). Lineage (GTDB taxonomy): Bacteria > Pseudomonadota > Gammaproteobacteria > Enterobacterales > Neiellaceae > Neiella > Neiella litorisoli. Next base: position 17,605 of record NZ_JACXAF010000010.1, read on the forward strand.
TTAGTCACCGTAATACAAAAGGGCAGACATGAAAAAACTGATTGAAACCTTGGGGTCTATTGCCATCGTTCTGGTGATCTTCATTGCTATTCAATGGTATCGCGAGCAACCAATGCTAGCCTTGGGGCACCAATTATCGGCGTCTGGCCCGTTGCCGTTGCTTACCGATGAGGGCGTGACGTTGGCACGATCACCGTTTCATGCCAATGAGCGACAAAAGCTACTTTATTTTTTTGCCCCGTGGTGCGGCGTCTGCCGTATATCAATGCCTGCAGTGGATGCCTTGGCCGAGGCCCATCCTGATGTTGATATTGTTGCCATTGCATTGTCCTATCAGGATGATGCCGAGGTACGACAATTTATCAGCGAATTAGGGTTGTCTTTGCCAGTTTACTTGGGTAATCAGAACATCCAGTCGCAATTTCAAATAACGGTTTATCCGTCCTATTACCTAGTTTCTGAGCAATTACGAATTATTGAACGCGGCGTTGGATATAGCACCCAAATGGGGCTTTCTTTAATGCTCGATGAGTAACCCTGTTGCGGCACTCTTTTCGTCACAAGATGGTGCGCAGAACGTTAAGTTCTTTATTTGACGTTGATATTTCAGTTATCCACCAAGTTTGTGGATAACTATGTGAATTGTCATGAAGAGTTAAGCTCAATGCCGCATGTTTTCGTGTCAATATGTTTTTTTAAATAGTAATAAATAATTTTATAAAGCCAATTAAAACAGTCGCTTATGATGATTCAAGATTGTCTTTTTGAAATCTTGCGCAAAAAATGAACAGCTTTTGGTTTGACAAATATAGCCTGTGCATTCTTTTGGGGCTAATGGCCTAACAGAATGAAAAAGTGATAGTTTCTTGATTAAATTTGACTCCTTTCGGCACGAACGGCTTGCAGCCCTTATTATTAGCGGATGCAGTACTTTTTGCGCTGCATTCTGGTTGTGCAATCGGTAACGATGAGAGCACTCCTTACGATTCGTTTTGGCGACTCAATCAGACAAATTTAATTACGATTAATGGTTGGTGGTTAGTGTTGTTTTTCATAGAATGCTAAGCCCAAAAAAGTTGGACCCGCTCACAAAATATGTCGACCTCTTCATCTGCCAATGATCTACTTCGCGGTGACTTGACCGTTACCCTCAAGAAAATGACCGTTCCGGTTATCATTGGCATGATCACCATGATGACATTTAACTTGGTCGATACCTTCTTTATTGGCTTGCTCGGCACCCAGCCGTTAGCAGCAGTTAGTTTTACCTTCCCAGTAACGTTTGCTGTGATCAGCTTGTCGATTGGACTATCCATTGGCACCTCAGCGGTTATTGCCAAGATCATAGGGCAAGGCGATCAGCAGCAAGCACGCACGTATGCGACCGCAGCGCTTTACTTGTCGGCGATTCTAGTCGCGGCGATCGCCTTGGCGTTCTATCTATTTAGTCAACCAATCTTTTTTGCCATGGGAGCGACAGCAAGCTCTTATGAATTGTTGATGCAATACATGACCGTATGGTTGTGGGGTTGTGTCTTGCTGATCTTGCCAATGATTTGCAACGCAATTTTCCGAGCCAACGGTGAAACTAAATTGCCAAGCTATGGCATGGCCGGCGCGGGCTTAATGAACGCTATTTTAGATCCCATCCTAATTTTTGGTTTAGGACCAATCCCAGCTCTAGGGATCCAAGGCGCGGCGCTGGCGAGCGTGATCTCTTGGTCCTGTGCTTGTTTAGTCATTTTTTACGTGCTGGGCGTTCGCCAGCAACGCATTTATTTCTGGCCCCACGATATGGCTGCAACAGTAGCGGCAAGCCGGCAAATATTGACCATTGGTTTACCTGCCGCGGGCGCTAATATGCTCACGCCAGTGGCTATGGCAGTGATGACGGCCATTGCCGCTAGTTACGGAGAACCTGTGGTTGCGGCGCTAGGCGTTGGTAGCCGCATTGAATCCATCGCCAGTATTGTCGTGTTAGCGCTGTCGATGACACTGCCGCCGGTGATCAGCCAGAACTTTGGCGCTCGGCAAATTCAACGCGCTCATCAAGCTTATCGGATTGCTGCCAAGTTTGTCATTGGCTGGCAGCTATTGGTCGCGGTGGTATTGGCGGTCGTTGCGGTTTGGTTAGCGCAAGTATTTTCCGATGATCCTCAGGTCCAACAGGTGTTGCGCTGGTATGTGGTGATCATGCCGCTGGGTTACGGTCTGCAGGGTATCGTCATTCTCGCCAATTCTTCTTTTAACGCGCTCCACAAACCAAACAATGCTCTTATGTTGAGCGTGGTTCGGTTTTTCGTTTGTTATCTACCCTTGGCTTATATCGGTGGCATGCTGATCGGCGTAAACGGCCTGTTCATTGGCAGTGTGGTCGGCAATGTCGTTACCGCAGTGATCGCTTGGCGCTGGATCAATGGTACCTTTAGCCATTTTGAGCAACAGTCCGCTGCAATTGTTGAGGCAAAACCATGAGCAAAACCTTTGAATTAGTCTCGAAGTACCAGCCTGCAGGCGATCAGCCTGAGGCAATTGCGGCATTGGTTGATGGTCTCGATTCTGGATTAGCATGCCAAACCTTGCTCGGGGTGACCGGCTCCGGTAAGACGTTTACCATGGCCAATGTCATTGCCAACACCAACCGGCCCGCGATTATTCTGGCGCATAATAAAACGTTGGCCGCGCAGTTGTATGGTGAGATGAAAGAGTTCTTTCCCAACAATGCGGTCGAGTATTTTGTGTCGTATTACGACTATTACCAACCGGAAGCTTATGTGCCATCGACCGATACTTTTATCGACAAAGATGCATCGATTAATGAGCACATTGAGCAAATGCGGTTATCGGCGACTAAGGCATTACTTGAGCGGCCAGATGTTATTCTAGTGGCGTCAGTGTCAGCTATTTACGGCCTTGGCGATCCCGATGCCTATTTGAAGATGATGCTGCACCTAAGACGGGGCGATATTATCGATCAGCGCGCTATTTTGCGCCGTCTCGCCGAATTGCAATACACTCGCAACGACATTGACTTCCAACGCGGTTGTTATCGTGTCCGTGGTGAAGTTATCGATATATTCCCAGCGGAATCCGACACCTATGCTATTCGGGTGGAGTTGTTCGACGATGAAATCGAGCGACTGAGCGAGTTTGATCCCCTGACCGGTGCAGTTGAGCGTGATTTAGCACGTTTTACGGTGTACCCCAAAACCCATTACGTGACGCCTCGAGAACGTATTTTACAAGCCATTGAAGACATCAAAATTGAGCTGAAATCGCGCAAGGAAGAGCTGCTGTCTGCCAGCAAATTAGTTGAAGAGCAGCGTCTTAGTCAGCGCACCCAATATGATATTGAGATGATGCAAGAGCTCGGTTACTGCTCTGGCATCGAGAACTACTCGCGCTATCTCTCGGGGCGGGCACCAGGCGAGCCGCCACCAACGCTGATGGATTATCTGCCGGATAATGCCTTGCTGATCATTGATGAATCCCATGTCACCGTCTCTCAAGTTGGTGCCATGTACAAAGGTGACCGAGCCCGTAAAGAAAACTTGGTGACGTACGGCTTCCGACTGCCATCGGCACTTGATAATCGACCGCTTAAATTTGAAGAGTTTGAAAGTATCTCGCCGCAGACCATTTATGTGTCAGCAACGCCGGGTCAATACGAGCTCGATAAATCCGAAGGCGAAGTGGTGGAGCAGGTCGTACGGCCAACAGGGTTGGTCGATCCGGAAATCGAAATCCGACCGGTTGCCACTCAGGTAGACGATTTGATGTCAGAAGTGCAACTGCGGATTGATCGCCAAGAACGGGTTTTGGTGACCACCTTGACCAAGCGGATGGCCGAAGACCTTAGCGAATACCTAACCGAACATGGCTACCGCGTGCGCTATTTACACTCGGATATCGATGCTGTTGAACGGATGGAAATTATTCGTGATTTGCGTCTCGGTGAGTTTGATGTCTTGGTTGGGATTAACCTGCTACGGGAAGGTTTGGACATGCCAGAAGTGTCATTGGTTGCCATTCTCGATGCCGATAAAGAGGGCTTTTTACGCTCCACTCGTTCACTCATTCAGACCATTGGCCGGGCAGCCCGTAACTTGAACGGCAAGGCGATTCTATATGCCGATAGAGTCACCGCGGCGATGAAACAAGCGATTGACGAAACTGAGCGCCGTCGGGCTAAACAAATAGCCCACAACGAAGCCAATGGCATTGTTCCGCAGGCACTGCAAAAGAGTGTCACCGATATTATGGATATCGGCCAGCCTTATCAAAAATCGAAGCATAAGAAATTGGCGAGAGCCGCTGAGCCGGGTGCTGATTACAATGCACTGATGAGCCCAGAGGCAATCATGGCGGAGATCACTAAGCTCGAAGGGCAGATGTTTGAACACGCCAAAGCGTTGGAGTTTGAGAAAGCAGCGGCAGTGCGAGATCAAATTCAACAGCTACAGCAAAAGATGATTGCCAGCTCTTAATGCATTGACGTGAAATCAAGTATGCTGCCGCGATTGTTGCAGCAGCGTCTTGTTTTTCTTGCTCAGTGGATGGTGCCGGTTTCAACCAAAGATTTAAGTTTGTACAAACCCAAATCAAATGATGGTCCCACCATCCCGTCCATAAACAGCGCGAGGTAAGGGCCAAAAATCGGCGTCGTTACTTCACCTTCCATGGTCCAAATTACTTTGATTTGGCCCGCATCAAGCGGCTCATAAGCAATCGCACCTTGCGCCTTATCGGCTTTCTGATTGAACCAGATGTCATAGCTAACACCCTGTTGTTCATTCACTTGGGTAAACAGTAGCTCGCCATCACCACTTTCACCTTGCCAGCTCTGGAATGCGCCAGGGCCCGAGGTAATGTTCCCTAAGGTGACTTTGATGGTCGGGTCGGCTTCAATCCATGGCGACCACTCTTGCCACTGCTCTAAATCCTGAACGTAAGCATGTAAGGTTGTTTGATCGGCATCGACGATGGTGAAGCGCTCAATGCGATAGTTATTCGGCAAAAAAAGGCCAGTCACCATGATAATGACCCACAAGCCAATCAGACTCTTTAAAACAAGTTTCACGCGAATTTCCTTTGCGTTGGATAGTTAGCCGCATGCTAACTAAATCCGCTGGTGACAATCAACGGGAATTCAATTGTTGCGCCGATTGAATGCCACAGTTGGCGAATAGCCGTTGCCAATGTTGGCTGTGACTGCGCACTGTTTCGGTAAATTGCAGATGTTGATTCACTTGGCCAAAGCGCTGCTGATAAATCGGCGGTGTGCTAGATATTAGTTGCCTGATCAACGGTATCAGGCGATCACCTGCGCGCTTGATGTCGCTGAGTAACGGCTGCACTTTTGCTAAGTAGTATTGGCCGAAGAATGATTTGGTCCGATCGCTGAGCCGCTTGTGCTGTTGTGCATGACATAGTGATTCATTGGCCGCTAGCAGGGCACTAGCGGCATTTAGGCTGGCAATTGCTTGATGTTGACTGGTGAGTACCTGCGGCACTAATTCGGAATGGAATAACACCGCTAAGTGCTGCTCCAATAGCGTCGCTGACCATGTTGGCGTCAGAGCCTTGTTAGCGCTGTCGTGCTCCTTGCCAAGCTGGCCAATGACGGCGGACGCTTGCAGTAAGTACCGGAGGGCTTGCTCAATCGCCGCCAACTCACTGGTTAGGCGCTGCTGATCAAGAGGAATGCCGGTGTGTGAAGGGGTGATTAATTTACTCAACGCTGGCTCGGACAGCCACATGTGCTGCCACAATAGCACCACTTGCTGGCGCTTGTGTGCCAGTAACTCATCAATTAATGCGATGGTTTCTTGCTCGTTAGCCTGCTTGCGACAATGCGCCAGCGCCAACAGCATATCGACTTCATAACTGAGCCGAATGGACGGTGATTGCACACGCCCAAGATTGCTATTACGTTTTGCCAATCGATCATTCAAATCGCAGGATTTCAACTGCCACCACTGGCGAACAGAAAGCTGATAAGCCTGCATTGCTGACGCTGTTTCGCGGCTCGAAAGGGCAATGAGGTTGCGCTCAGGCTCGTCATAAGCCGATGAATCATTGTTACCATCGACGCCCGTTTCAATGGCAACAACCCGTGCTAACCGCTGCGGGTAATTTTGTAGTAAATAACTGCTATCAGATGCCCTAAGCATACTGATGACAATCCACCACGCTGCGCCAATCAAAGCCAGCAGCGCTGTGATTTTGCTGAGTACTTTGTTCAGCCCAGCTGCCATGAGGGATCAGCAAACAGTTTGCGACGACAATAACCGAGCCGCAGCGATAACAAGATTGCGGCAGTGGTTAGGCCAACGCAAAAGCCTATCCAGAAGCCAAAGGGCCCCATCGCCGGTACCACAAAATCAGTCATTGCCAAAATAACTCCAACCACTAAACCACAACACCAATACGCAAAGAGGGTGATGTACAAAATGCCTTTTGAGTCCTTAAAGGCCCGCAATGCACTGACACCAATCACTTGTATGGTATCGGATAATTGATAAACCGACGCTAAGATAAGCAGTTGGCTGGCCAGCTCAATCACTGCCGCATCGTTGGTGTACACATCGGCAATCACATGACGAAGTAGCAGGGTAAACGAAGCGGTGCAGGCAACCATCGCCAGACCAAGACTCAGCCCTGTTTTGTACGAAAAGAAGCAACCCGTTGGATCGCGTTGGCCTAAGCGATAGCCCATGCGAATCGATATCGCCATGCCCAATGACATCGGCAACATGAAAATTATCGAACTGAAGTTCAGTGCCACTTGATGGCCGGCGACAATCGTTGCGCCTAACGGCGCTAGCAACACCGCGACAATGGCAAACAAGGTAACTTCAAAGAAAAATGCCAAGGCCATCGGAAAACCAATTTTGAATAGCGTCAAAATGGCTGACCAATTGGGGCCTTGAATAGCCGACAACAAGTGATACGGGCGATAGAAATGATGGTAGCGTACGCACAGCAACATACCGCCAAACATCAGCCATTGGACAATCGCCGTGGCAACACCACAGCCAGCACCGCCCATGGCCGGCGCGCCCCAAGCGCCATAAATAAAGGCGTAATTCAGGGGAATATTGAGCAATAATCCTAGCACGCCAATCCACATGCTCGGTTTCGTGAATGACAGACCTTCGGAAGTGTTGCGTAACACCAGATAGCCGGCAAAACCAGGCGCGCCCCAAATAACCGCATCCAAATAGCCGTAGACCAGCCGCTCCAAATCAGCTTCAACCGTCATTTGCGCCAATATGGCAGGAGCGAGTTGCACCAGTAACATGGCGCCAAGGGCGCAAATCAGCGCCAGCCAGCCGGATTGCCACATATCGTCTGGCACTTTGTCAGCCTGCTGCGCGCCCAAATGACGCGAGATGATTGGCGGCAGCGCCATTAATACGCCCATCACCAATAGAATGGCCGGAAACCAAATGCTATTGGCAATAGCAACTGCGGCAAGATCAGTTGCGCTGACTTGGCCTGCCATCATGGCATCAATAAAGCCCATCAAGGTGGCGGCGACTTGCGCCGCAACAATGGGAGCGGCCAGTCGCACCAAGTGACTGACTTCGGCGCGCCGAGAATAGATTTTGCTCGATTGCATACTGCGTTGAATCCAAACGAAACGGACCTGCGGGAAGGTCAGGTGAATATGGTAAGCTTGCGCCAAGTTTATCAGATGGGGCGGTTATGTTTACGGGAATTGTGCAAACAAAAGGAACGGTGATCCGTGCTGATGTCGTCGCGCAAGTGATGCAACTTGAAATTGAATGGCCGCAAGCAGCGATGCTTGAAGGTTTAGTTGCTGGGGCAAGTATTGCCATCAACGGCGTCTGTTTAACCGTGGTGTCGTATCACCAGCGAACGGTCCGATTTGATGTCATTGATGAAACGCTGCGACTGACAAACTTAGCGAGCTTGCAAGCTGGTGATCCGGTGAACCTAGAGCGAGCGGCAAAATTTGGCGATGAAATTGGTGGTCACTTGCTGTCAGGTCATATTCATTGTCAAGCCGAGTTACTTGAGCGAAATGAGGTAGAGGGCAATTTAGCCTTACAACTGCAAGTACCAGAGAGTCACAGCAAATACATTTTAAGCAAAGGCTATATCGCCGTGGATGGCATTAGTTTGACCATCGGTGAACAGGTTGAGCAAGGCCGATTCAGTCTCCATTTAATTCCCGAAACCCGTGCCATTACTACGATTGGCGATAAACCAATCGGCAGTTTGTTGAATATTGAAGTCGACAGCCAGACCCACGCCGTGGTGGATACGGTTGAGCGGGTAATGGCGCAACACACTCAATAATACTGCTCGTCGTCGGCATCAATGTTGACGCGTGTTTTCTGCTGAAGTTCATCATAGATCAGCCGAACACGATAACTTGAACAGCAATTCGGACAGTCATCGTAATAGTCTTGATCACCACGCGAGTGGTCTAGCTCAATATCAAACGAGTAGCCGCAGGTTGGGCAACTGATATGGCGTTTGGTCAGTTCCATTTTGGTCAGTGCCGTATCGCACTCCAGCAGTCACTAATAACTACAACTTAGACCAAACTGGCACCGCCATCCACTGCCACAATCTGACCGGTGATGTATCGGGCCGAAGCAAGAAAGAATACCGCATCAGCAACGTCCTTGGGACAACCGTGTTGTTGGAGCGGCAGTTGTGCGAGCCGATTCTGTTGCTCAGCAGGGGACATTTGTTCAGGCCATAAAATAGCGCCAGGCGATACCCCATTAACGCGAATATTCGGGGCCAGCTCCAGCGCTAAACTTTTGGTTAAACTCTTTAATGCCGCCTTTGCCATGCAGTAAGTGGCATGATCACGATAGGGCTTGTCAGCGTGAATATCGACGAGGTTGATAATGACGCCATTACTTTCGCTTAGCAATGGCGTCAGCTGTTGACTTAGCAGCAATGGAGCTTGGGCGTTGATCGCCATAAGATCGTTGAAATGATCGGCGCTGCAATCGCCAAATTGGGTCGGATAAAAGTTCGAGGCGTTGTTAATCAGCACATCCAAACGACCGAACTGTTGCGCGATATGGTCCGCTATGCGCTGGTAGGTGGCCGTCGATGATAAATCACCAGCGACCAAACTAGCACTATCTGGCCGTTGTTCATTGAACCGCTGTACTAAATTCGCTGCGGCCGCCTCTGACTGGTGGTAATGGACGATGACATGATACTGAGCTTGATGAAACTGCTCAGCAATTGCTTTGCCTATCCGTTTGGCTGCGCCGGTGATGACAACGACGGGTTGTTTTGTATCCACCATTAAACGGCAAAACCCAACTGGTTAAGCTGCGCTGCATCGACTTGCGTCAGGCTCGCTAATTTGATGTCGGCGATGCCGTAGCCAGCTTTGTCGAAACTTTCTGGCGGAGGCACCGCAATGGCTTTCATCCGTGCCGCTTTAGCTGCGGTCAGGCCGGTGACAGAATCTTCAATAGCCAAACAGTCCAACGGATCAACACCTAAGGCAGCAGCGCAATCTAAATAGACTTGTGGGTGAGGTTTGCCATACGGTAGTTTTTCCGCGCTGTTAATGGCATCAAACTGGCCGTCAATGGCAAGTCGCTGAATCACGTTGTCCGCCATGCTCAATGGCGAACTTGTGGCGAGGCCAACAGCAATTCCCTGTGCTTTTATGCGCTCTAACAAGGGCAAGAAGCCGGGCAGAGCTTGGCCTTGGTCGCGAACCAGTTGATTGACACGATCCAGCATTTCGTTCACCAGCACCTGCTTGGGGGTTGCGCACGGGTAGTGCTTGAACCAATGTTCGACCACCAGATCGATACGTAAGCCCATGGTTTGCAGCGCCATATCAGTGGTGACGGGCACCCCGTAGCGATTAAACACCTCAACTTCTGCTTGCTGCCAAAACGGCTCGGAATCGATGATGACACCATCCATGTCAAATATGATTGCTTTCATCTTCGTACTCTAATGGTGGGAGTAAGTCGAGGCCTGCTTATCGCAAGCCTCAGACGATTTGGCCATAACGGTTACAGGTACGAACAACAGTAATCGGTTAATGTTTCAACCTGAATATCAAATGATGAATTCGCAGGTACGTTAAACGACTCGCCAGCGGCCACGGTTTGCCATGAGTCTGCGCCAGGTAACTTAACCTGCACTGAACCCGCAAGAATTTCCATCAGCTCAGCAGCTTCAGTACCAAAGGTGTACTCACCTGGAGCCATTAGACCCAAAGTCTTTTTACTGCCGTCGGCAAATAACACGGTACGACTGGATACTTTACCGTCGAAATAGATATTGGCTTTTTTGATGATAGAGACGTTATCAAATTGGCTCACAAATAAGCTCCTTGCAAATTCAGGGTGAGGTTAGTTTTTGTTTGATTGGTATTGCTGAGTATTTCAGCAACACGGCAGTGCTTATACCCTGATTAGCCGGAAAATGCCATTAGCTGGCCGAAGCTAGCAGTGAAAAACGAAATTGTGAGCCGACGTGTTGTTCTGAGCTGACCTCAATACTAGCTTGGTGAAGTTGCAGGATCCGCTTGGTGATGGCCAGACCCAAACCACTATGGATGCGCTTACCATTCGCACTATTGCTCGCCCTAAAGTGCGGCTCAAAAATATGGGCTAATTCGCTCTTAGGGATGCCGCAGCCGGTATCAATCACTGCCACTTCAAGCTTATCGCCATTGGCGCTTAACTCGACTGATATGGTATCGCCACTGCTGCAATGGCGGATCGCATTATCAATCAAATTGGTGAACACCCGTTCTAAGCGTTGAATGTCGGCGGTCACCATTAGTGATGGATCTTGCGGCGAAACGCTAATCGTCACTTGTTTCTCAAGCGCCTGCAAATGTAACTTTTGAATGACATCCTGTATCAGCTCGGCAATGGCTACCGGCTCTAAATTCAATGTCACGTTGTCGCCGTCAAGGTGGGCTAGTTCAAAAAGCTGCTCGACTAACTGACTGGTTTTGCGGGCGTTGTCCAAGGCTATTTGAATCAATTGCTGGCTTTGCTCATCGGTTAATTGCTCGCGTTTAAGCTGCCAAGTTTCGAGATAGCCCTGTAACGCCGCCAGCGGCGTGCGCAAATCGTGCGATACATAAGACACCATCTCTCGCCGCAATTGATCGGTACTTTGTACTTTACGATATTGCCGGTCAAGCGTTGCCGCCATGGTATTAAACGCCGCGCCTAGTTTTTGGATTTCATCATTAGAATCTTGTTGCCATTTATTGACTGCCGTCATGCCACGCTCAAAGCCATGCTGTTGCAGTGACATCATGTCATTGGCTAACCGTCGTAGTGGGCGAGTGAGTAGGGCAAATATCACTAAGACTAAAAGCAAACTAAAGGTTAACGTCAGTGCAATTCCCCACACGCCGAGCGTCATGATTTGGCTATTGCGGATAACATCGGCAATGTTGTCGTAAATTTCGCCGCCAATAATAATGTAGAGGTAACCTTTGAGCTCGTCGCCCTCATAAATTGGCGCTGCTGAGAAGATTTTTTGCTTGAGCGGATTACGTGGATCATCACCAAGGATCGGCATCGGTGCCTGCTGTTTGATAAATTGATCGACTTGGCTGAGGTTAATGAACTCACGCTTTACTTTGCCCGGCTCAGCCGAATAGGTCAGCACCTTGCCGGTTGGATCGATAATGTAAAATTCGAATCGCGGCCCGAGGATCATCATGGTATGAAAAGCCTGCTTGATCGCTTTTTGGTTTAAATCACCATGAACAAATAACTCGCTGTCGTGCACCAGATGCTCGGCCAACTGAGCGTGCAGCTTTTGTTCCACTTCTTGTTGATAGCGGCCTGACACATTGTGGGCCAGCAATAACAACAGCGCGCCGATGACGACAAAGCAGATCAGTACAGCAATCGCAAGCTTACTGTAAAAGGAAGATAGAAATTTACTCATCATTGAATTTGTAGCCCACGCCCCACACCGTGATCACGTACTCCGGTGCCGACGGATTGGCCTCAAGTTTGGTCCTAAGGCGGTTAATGTGTGAGTTCACTGTGTGTTCATAACCTGAGTGTTTGTAACCCCAGATTTGGTCGAGCAACTGGGTTCGGCTAAATACCATCCCTGGGCTGCTGGCCATGTGGTACAACAAATCAAACTCGGTTGAGGTCAATTCAATGACCTTGCCGTCACAACAGACAATGCGTTTGGCACTATCAATCGTTAACTTGCCAAAGGTTAATTTGGCTGTTGCCGGTGTTTGTTGCGCTGCCTGATTCATTGCCATTCGTCGTAACATGGCTTTGACGCGGGCCTGCAACTCGCGAACGCTAAATGGTTTGGTGAGATAATCATCGGCGCCCATTTCTAAACCAACCACACGGTCCGCTTCGGAGTCGCGAGCGGTCACCATCAAGATTGGCGTGGCATTTTGCTGCGCGCGTAAATCGCGACAGATTTCCAAGCCATCCTTTTCTGGCAACATCAAATCCAGAACTATTAAATCGTATGCGTCTTGCTGAGTGCGGCGCCAGCCGCTAGAGCCATCCGAACAACTATCAACCTGATGATTCAAGTCTTGCAGATTCATGCTAATCAGTTGATTGATGTCGTGATCATCTTCTATTACCAAAATTCGAGCGTTCATCGCCGCTGCTCCCTGTTGCTATGGTCGCTAAGCAGACGATGGTGCCATGCGCATCATGTCGCATGGCACAGTGCGGCATCAGTTCATTCGGGTGACCGTGACTTTGCCAACCATGGAATCGAAGCGATGCCATGGCGCCAATGCCGACATAGAATCATCTGCTTGAGTAACCAGACCGGAGTGTCGGCTGATTTTATTCATGACATCGTCACGAATTGCAGAAAAACCTTCACCACCGCCGGCAGGTCCGGGGATAGATTCGGCCGTTTCGCTATTGAATTCAGTGCCTGCATCATAGGTATTGAGGTACCAACTCATACTTTCATTGGCAGCTAAGCCACTCAGGTCGACCGCGTTAATCCCTGCAAAGGCATCGTTGGTATTGACCAGCATGGTGGTGGCGGAAAGTCGCATCAGGCTCATGTCTTCGGTGCTAATCATCACCATTTCGCTGCTGCCGGGCATAATAATGCCAGTACCAGCGGTGGCGGGTAATCCCGATACCGCGCTGAGTAACATACTGTTGTCGCCACTTTCGGCCATCAGCTCAATGCCATCAGATGCCGGTTCGCCGATTTGCCACAACATTTGGTCGCTGCCGTGTAACACCACTGCCAACGGCGAAAAGGGTTGCCCTGCGGTTAGATTTTCCACCGTGATTTGATACTCATACACAGTGGTCATGCCTGCACCCTGACTGGTGCTCGAGTTATTGCTACTACCACCGCAGGCCGTTAGCGCCAGCGCTGAGGCAACAGCAAGGCTACTGAATAGATAAGTTTTCATCGTCGCCTCCGATTATTTAACGGTCACGGTTAATTTCGCAACTGGGTTCAGCCAGCGATGGATACGACTATCGAGGTCACTGATACCACCCTCTGGATCGCTGTCGCCGACGTTACCTGGGTGGATATGAATCATGCTGTTCACTTCTTCTGCGATCACACCGGTTGCGCCCATGCCACCATTCCCCGCAGGATTGGCTGGGATCCCAGGCGCGCCTGGCATGCCGCCGCCATTGACGATTTCATCATTGGCCTCAGTCCCTGCATCGTAGCCATTTAAATACACCGTGTAGGTGCCAGCTTGTTCGGGAATAGTCCAACTATTAAGGCCAACAAAACCGTCATTGGTCGGTAGTAACATCGCGACAACGGTCAGCGTGCTGTTGTCGCCAGTATCCCAGTCGCTCACCATGGTGTAGCTCGCTGGCGCTAGTAAGCCTTCGGCTGGGTTAGCGCGTGAACTAGCGCCAATCGAATCAGCAATTGCCACCAAGCCAGAAATGTCACCGCCTTCGGCCATTGCCTGCAATTCAGGGCTGGCCATTTGACCGGCTTGGAACAGGCTGTATTCGGGGCTATGGGCAGTGGCGAGGATTGGTGTGAAGTAAATGCCTTGGGTGAGGTTGGTGATTTTAACGTCGATAACTTGGGCAGATGCCAGCAAAGGGGTAGCGGACATCATCAGCGCAGCGATTGTTGAGGTTGATTTCAACATGGTGTTTTCCTTTCATTCATTGTTGCCGTTTGGGTTAGCTTTAAAGCTATAAAAGGAAAATCCCGACCGAATCACATGTTTATCACATTAGTATCACGAACTATTACTTTTTCATCGCGTGGTCGGCAAAGCTGCCAATGCGATCGGTTTGATATAAACTATCGGCCATCAAACACTTCCATGTTTTTCTTGATAACAGGAACTTCGATACGTGACTCAAACTCTGACCATCCGCCAACCTGATGATTGGCACATCCACCTGCGTGACAACGCGATTATGCAAACAGCGGTTCCGGCCACCGCCGCCGTGTTTGGCCGTGCCATTGCCATGCCTAACCTGCAACCGCCTGTGGTGTCAGCACAGGACGCAGTTAGTTACTATCAGCGCATCAAGTCATGCGTTCCTGCCGGTAATGCCTTTGAACCCTTAATGACGCTGTACTTAACCGACAACACCACCCCAGAAATGATTGTCGAGGCAAAACAAACCGGCGTGGTCAAAGCGTGTAAGTTGTATCCTGCGAATGCCACAACTAATTCAGCCCATGGCGTGACCGATTTAGGTCGCCTGCAAGAAACCTTTGCGGCCATGGAAGAGCAGGGCATTTTGCTGTTAGTACACGGCGAGGTGACCGAATCTCATATTGATGTGTTCGATCGCGAGAAAGAGTTTATTGATCGCCACATGAGCAAAATTGTTGCTGAAAATCCAAATCTGAAAATTGTCTTCGAGCACATTACAACAGCCGATGCTGCTGAGTTTGTTGCAGCAACGTCGGCCAATGTTGCTGCAACCATCACGCCACAGCATTTAATGTACAACCGCAACGATTTATTAGTTGGTGGTGTTAAACCGCACAATTACTGCTTGCCTGTGTTAAAACGCAACACTCACCAGCAAGCACTGCAGAAGGCAGTAGCAACGGGCTCAGAGAAGTTCTTTTTGGGCACCGATTCTGCACCTCATCTCAAGCATGCAAAAGAAAGTAGCTGTGGTTGTGCCGGTTGCTACAGTGCTCCAGCCGCACTTGAGTTGTATGCCCACATTTTTGATGACATCGGCTGTTTAGATAAGCTCGAAGGTTTTGCCAGCCTGCACGGCCCTAAATTCTATGGTTTGCCGGTGAACGAGAAAACCGTGACGCTGATCCGTGAGCCTTGGCAAATGCCAGAGTCGGTCAAAGTTGGTGCCGATGACATGGTTCCATTTTTCGCCGGTCAAACTCTTAACTGGCAGGTCAAACGCTAGGTCCTAGTGCAGCGGGTCGCTCGATCCGCTGCCGTTCTATCCGTTCGCTTTAGCTCATCCAAACTCTCCGCCGTTGCCATTGACTTGCGTTAGTTCACATATTTTTTTAACAGTCTTACTACCTATAAATTTTATATAGTCATTATGACTACAACTTGATAGGTTAATGACTCATCGTTATCTAAAGCCACCCACATCGTTCACATAATTAGATAACGCGCATATTGTTTAGGGAGACTCGTGCGTATGAAACTTGCTGCAACCAGCGCAATCAGTGTTGTTATGGCCCTGTCGGGCTGTTCCGAATCGATTCAACCGAGCGTCAATCCAGTCGGCCTCAAAGATGCTTATCAACAGCACTTTATGATCGGTGGCGCCTTGAATAAGCCCCAGGCCTTGGGCGAGGAGCCTGCTGCAATTGATGTCGTGATCAAACATTTCAACACCATTACCGCAGAAAACGAAATGAAGTGGGAGTCGCTACAACCAGAAGAAGGAAAGTTTACCTTCGACGTAGCCGATAAGATGATTGCCTTGGCCGAAGCGAATGACATCTTTGTGGTAGGCCATACCATGCTTTGGCATCAGCAAACCCCCGATTGGGTATTTACCGACGATGCTGGTCAACTTGCGTCTAGGCAGGTTGTCATGCAACGTTTAGAAACCCATATGAAAACAATTGGCGAGCACTTTGGCACACGCGTGCAAGGGTGGGATGTGGCCAATGAAGTATTTAATGATGACGGAACTTGGCGCGATTCAAAGTGGTATCAGACGCTTGGCGAGGACTATGTTGCAGAGACGTTTAAATTAGCGGATCAAGTTGCTCCTCACGCTGAGCTTTACTACAACGATTACAACTTGTTTAAGCCCGCCAAGCGCCAAGCTGTAGTCAACATGGTCAAAGATCTGCAGCGCCGCGGCATTCGCATTGATGGTGTCGGCATCCAAGGACACTATGGCTTGGGTTATCCTGATTTAAACGAGCTCGAAGAATCAATCAAAGCGTTTGCAGCGCTGGGCGTGCAAGTCATGTTCACTGAATTGGATATTTCAGTATTACCTTTTCCTGAAGAACAGGAGCAGGGCGCAGATGTCAGCATCGACTTGGCTTTGCAGGAAAAATTAAATCCATTTTTCGATGGTATGCCCGACGCAGAGCTCAAGCAGCTCAATGATTATTACATCGAGCTATTTGCCATGTTCTTACGCCACAAAGAATCAATTAGTCGAATTACCTTCTGGGGCGTTAACGATGGTCAATCATGGCGTAACTATTGGCCAATGCAGGGCCGCACCGATTACCCCTTGCTGTTTGATCGCAACAACCAACCCAAAGCTGCCGTTGCACAGTTAATTGAGATGGCCAAACAGCACTGATTGCCGCTACATATTTAACGAAGCCCGCTGATGCGGGCTTTTTTGTGCGTGCGAAAAGCGGCAGGAAACCCAGAGTAGAAGAGAAAACGTTTTCACAATCTCAGTTAACTGCCCCAGAAAACGTTTTCATGTGGTGGGAAAATAAAACCCTTAACCAGCGCTAAGGGTTTTAAACAAGGTAATTAGTGAGTGATCAGCGCCAGCTCTGGATGAACATCATGCGATATGCAGCGCTCAAATAAGGACGGTGAGGCGTCATCGCGTTCAACAATTTCGATGCCCATGTAAGCACCATCGAGCGTTACTTGTTGATGCTTGACGATGCATTTAAGTGTCAAAACTGACTCGTTCTTAAACTTAAAAATTAATTCAATACAACCAGATAGGGGAATTCTGCTGGCAACGCCAAGACCAGTTCGAGAAACATTAATAACGTCAACCGAGCTGACATTAGTGAACCAGTTCCAATTGTTTGGCATGGGGAGGCGGGCTTGAACAATTCCTTGTGCTAACGAAACTCTCGGGCAACCACGAGATTCCGAATCCAAAACTCCTAAAGACTCCATGAGTAAGCTCCATGTCTTAGAGTGTGCTAATGCGCAATGCAACTGCGTGCGTCATTGTTCGTCAACGAATCGGGTATTTAACTGACTACCAAAGACGCCTTGAGACCTTTGATAAGTTAGCAGAATCTCGTGAGATTGCTCACGTTTTTTCCATTAATTATTCTTATTGATCGACTAACTAATTGAATTGGTGCGTTAAGTTGTCTGTTTTGAGCTTGAGGTGAGTCATTTTGCTGTAATACTCATCATTCATTTTTTACTCGGTAAAATAACTTGTTTCATATACTGTTTACTATTCCCATGGTCATTGCATCAGATTGATTTTTAGCAAATTAACGGCGTACTGAATGAGGTTATCGAAACACACAGTCACTACCGCATACTGGCAAGCCCTAGTCGTAGTTGGCTACATCACATTGTCGGCTGCATCCAGCGCCAACAATTGGACGCCACCGCCGCCCAAAAGCGTCAACTCAACCTGGGTTCAGTTAGTTTCCGGCGAATGGGTCAAAGGCGATGT
Organism: Neiella litorisoli; assembly: GCF_014773395.1. Taxonomy (GTDB): domain Bacteria; phylum Pseudomonadota; class Gammaproteobacteria; order Enterobacterales; family Neiellaceae; genus Neiella; species Neiella litorisoli. Next base: position 35,457 of record NZ_JACXAF010000010.1, read on the forward strand.
TATTTCCATGTATCAAGATCGCCTGCATTTCGACAGCGATAAGCTGGGCGTGCTGAGTATCAAATGGGGCGATATTGTCACCATCCACGCCAGCGGTGAATTTGGCATCTTCACTGAGACTGACGGCAAGGTCATTGGCCAACTTGATCGCATCGGCGATAAAGTGGTGATCGCCAGTTCGGACAGCCAACGAATTTATGACGCTTTCGATGTGGTATCGATAGCGCCGCGTGAAGAGCGCGCATTTTCGCAGTGGTCCGCCAAAGTATCCTTGGGTTATTCAGTAAGACAGGGCAATAACGACGAGAGCGAATTTAATGCAAGCGCCGATATAAAACGCCAGACCGCCAATACCCGAGCAACGATTGATTATCTCGGCTACATGTCGGTCAAAGACGATTCGCAAACGGCCAATAACCACCGTTTAAAAGGTGTTTATGACCGTTTTGTCAGCCGAAAATTCTTTTGGCGAACATTCCAAGGTGAACTGTTCATCGATAAATTCCAGAACATTGAGCGCAGAACAACCGTCGGTAGCGGCTTTGGTTATCGGCTGATTGAGAATGACACCACCGACTGGGACATTTCGACCACACTTGGCTATCAAATCACGCGTTTTGATTCGGTCGAAGTGGGCCAACAAGATGATGAGCGTACGCCCGCGCTGACCGCTTCAACTGTCTATGACACCGAATTAACCCACTGGATCGACTGGAAAACCAGCATGCAGTTGATGATTGTCAACGAGGTGTCTGGTCGCTACACCCACCATCTGGTCTCGACTATTTCCACAGAAATTACCAAGTACATTGATTTCGATGTTTCCGTGGTCTGGGATCGAACTGACAACCCCCGCGCTGACGCCGATGGCGTGATCCCCGAAAAAGATGATTATCGAATGGTGGTTGGCATTGGCATCGATTACTAATAATCTGGGCCAAATTATTTTGCTGGTGAGATCATAGTGCAACTCCCACTTCGCGGTTTGCTACTCAATGGCGGTAAGTCATCTCGTATGGGTACAGCCAAAGGCGCGCTTAAAATAGGTGAGCTGACGCTGGTTCAGTACATGACACAACAATTGGCCGCAGCCGGTGTTAGCGACATTGTCATCAGTGGTGATGAGGTGCCCGATCAGTTTGCCGACCAAGGGCCGCTCGGCGGCATCGAAGCGGTATTAACTGCACATCCAGGTGCTCGTTGGTTAGTGGTACCGATTGATATGCCACAACTGGACGTAGCAACACTCAGGCAATTGATTGATCAGGGTGAAATGGCACATACTTGTGTTCATTTTGCGGCTTCTGTACTACCACTGTACATTGCCTCAGGCGATGACTGTTTGGCGAGCGTTAGGGCTTGTCTGCGCAGTGATAACCACAAACACTGGTCCATTCGCAACTGGCTTGCCAGTCAACAATGCTGCCGCGTCGCAGCGCCAAATGAATCGGTGTTGGATAACATTAATACGCCACAGCAGTGGCACAGTTTTCTAGCCAACAACAACTTATAAAAACACAAGGAATAGTCATGGCACATCTTGCTAGTGATACGCTTACCCCACTTCATATTGCGGTATTAACGGTTTCCGATACTCGCGACGAATCAACAGACACCTCAGGTAACTATTTGGTCGAGCAGGCCAAAGCCAGTGGCCATGAGGTTGTTGCCAAAGCCATCTGCATCGATGACAAATACCAGCTTCGCGCGCAATTATCGCAATGGATCGCAGACCCTAACATTCAGGTCGTGCTGTCAACCGGTGGTACTGGTTTTACCGCCCGCGATACCACGCCAGAGGCATTTGAGCCGCTGTTCGATCGTCAAATCGAAGGCTTTGGTGAGCTGTTCCGCCATATCTCGTTTGGCGAAATCGGTACTTCGACTGTGCAATCTCGCGCCTTTGCTGGTTTCGCTAACGGCACCGCGATTTTCTGTATGCCGGGCTCAACCAACGCGTGCAAAACCGCTTGGACCGGTATTTTGCAAGAGCAGCTTGATAGCCGTCATCGCCCTTGTAACTTCGCGCCTCACGTCGCTCCGGTTAAATAATATGAGCAGCCCGCTAAGCCACATTAATGCCGCCGGAGAAGCCAATATGGTGGATGTCTCCGATAAGCAAGTCAGCCAACGTAGCGCCATTGCCGAAGGTTATATTTACATGTCTGCTGCTGCGTTGACGGCAATTGCAGATCAAACCAATGCCAAAGGTGATGTGCTGGCAACGGCTCGCATCGCTGGTATTCAGGCGGCCAAACAAACCGCCCAATTGATTCCGTTATGCCACCCGCTGGCGCTATCAAAGGTGGCGGTCGACTTCCAAATTGAGGCCGACAAGGGCCGTATTCGAATCGAATCATTGTGTAAGTTGGCTGGCAAAACTGGCGTCGAAATGGAGGCGCTAACGGCGTGTTCAGTCGCGGCGCTGACCTTGTTTGACATGTGTAAAGCCGCCGATCCGGCAATGCGCATTGACGGCATCCGCGTGTTGCTTAAAGAGGGCGGCAAAACGGGGCGTTGGCAAGCATGACATTATCCATATTAGTGTTCGCCAGCCTGCGCGAACAATTAGGCCGAGGGCAAATATCCCTAGCCATTGATTTACCTTGTGACGTCGCAACCTTAAAACAAGGCTTAGCAAAGCAATATCCAGTCATTGCCACTGCCGAACGTAATGGTGCCTTGCTGGTTGCGGTCAATCAGCAAATGGCGGGGGACGAGGCGATGGTTGCTGTTGGTGATGAAGTGGCGTTGTTTCCGCCGGTAACCGGAGGCTAACCGTGAGCCAAATCCGATTAGCAGTGAATGAACATTGGATTGATGTGGCTGAGCATCTGAGCTGGTTAAGTGCTGATCACAACGCGGGTGCTGTGGTCAACTTTATCGGTCAGGTTCGGCAACAGAATCTCAATGAAGAGGTGACGGGCTTGGTCCTTGAACATTACCCAGCGATGACGGAAAAAAGCTTAACAGGCTTAATCGAGCAAGCGGCCGCACGTTGGCCATTGCTTCGGATCAGCGTGTTTCATCGGGTTGGGGCCTTGGTTCCCGGCGATCCGATTGTATTCGTTGGGGTGAGTTCAGCCCACCGCGATGCGGCTTTTGAAGGCGCTCGGTTTTTGATGGATAAGTTAAAAACACAAGCGCCATTTTGGAAAAAAGAAACCACTAAAGATGGCGATCGTTGGCTTGATGCCAGAGCCTGCGATACCGATGCTGCCGCGAGCTGGGATTAACCCAGCAACGCGTCAAACAATAACACCTCAACTTGCTCGCCAGCATCAATATTGCCGCGCTCAAGCTCCAGCACCAAAAAACAATTGGCATTGCTAATCGACGACATAATGCCAGAACCTTGCCGCCCAGTGGTGCTCACAACCAAGCGACCGTCATCACCGCGCTGGACGATTCCCCGTTGAAAGTCGAGCCGGCCAGGGCGCTTACGAATTGCCTCGGTCGTCGTCGCAATGACCGTCAGCGGCGGCTCTGCGAACTCGCCAGCTAATTGGCGTAATGCCGGCACAGCCAGTTGATGGCAAGTCACCATGGCCGAGACAGGATTGCCCGGTAAGCCAAAGTAATGAGCCTTACCAAGGCGTCCGTAAGCGAACGGTTTACCCGGCTTAATCGCTAGCTTCCAAAAATCAATTTGGCCCATTTCGCTAAGAATATCTTTGATGTAATCGGCATCGCCAACGCTGACGCCGCCGCTGCTGATCACGGCATCGTATTGGCTGGCTTGAGTGAACGCCTCGCGGATGGCTTCTGGCTCATCGGCAATAATGCCAAACTCGTCCACTTCCAGCGATAAACGCTTGAGCATCGCGGCAAGGGCGTATCGATTGCTCTCGTAGATTTGGCCTGCAGCCAACGGTTGGCCTGGCTCAACGAGTTCGTCACCATTTGAAAGCAATGCCACTTTCGGCTTGCGCTTGACCGCGACAGTGGCGACCCCAAGTGATGCCAGCAAGCCAATATCTGCAGGTTTGATGCGATGGCCTGGCTCAAATAACAATTGCCCAGCTTGCAGATCTTCGCCGGCCAAACGAATATTTTGACCTTGTTTGACCGCCGCGCTAAGCGACACTTGTTGCTCTTCGCGGGTGACATCTTCTTGCATGATCACGGCATCTACGCCAGCAGGGATCACCGCGCCTGTCATGATCCAAACGCACTGGCCTGCCGCGACTGTGCCGGAGTAGGGTTGTCCGGCAAGCGCCTGACCGATGCACGTTAACGTCACCTCGCCAATGCAATCTGCCGAGCGCGCGCCATAACCGTCCATTGCAGAGTTGTTTGCTGGCGGCACATTAATCGGGCAACTGATCGCTTCTGCAACCACCCGACCTGCAGCTTGCGACAATGACACCTGCTCATGATCCATTATCGAGCTGACTTTATCGAGTAACACGCGTAACCCTTCGGCCAAGGGCATTAATCCGTTTGTATAGCAATCCGCCATGAAACACCTAAATGTAATTGTTGTAGCAGCAATACTAACAAAGCGTATCGAGAATGGTAGGAAAGCGGTGCTAACCGGCAATTTAATGTTCGGCATCAAAACCCGAACGAGCAGTTTCATTAAATTCCCATACACTTAATAGCTGTCGTTGCCCTTGGGTCTATCAATTATCAGCCCCATATCAGGCAAGTTAATTAATCATTCAGAGGTTTTTGCACATGCGGATCGAATCGGATATCAAGTTGGGCTTTAAAGATGTACTTATCCGCCCCAAACGTTCCACGCTTAGCTCTCGCTCGCAAGTCGAACTCAATCGTACTTTCACCTTTGTGAATAGCGGAAAGACCTGGACTGGTGTTCCGATTATCGCCGCCAACATGGACACTGTCGGCTCATTTGAGATGGCCGTAGCGCTCGCCGAACACAAGATGATCACCGCGGTCCACAAGCACTACTCAATCGAGCAGTGGAGCGAGTTTCTCGCTCAGCAAGATGAATCCATTTTTAATCACATTATGGTCAGCACGGGCACATCGCAACAAGATATGGCCAAGCTCAATACGCTGATGTCAGCGCACCCTGAGCTGCAATTTATTTGCGTGGATGTCGCCAACGGCTACTCCGAAGCATTCGTTAATTTTGTTCGTAGCGTTCGCCAGCAATATCCAGAGACCACGCTGATTGCGGGTAACGTGGTTACCGGTGAAATGGTTGAAGAGTTGATCTTAGCGGGTGCCGATGTCATCAAGGTCGGTATTGGTCCTGGCTCTGTTTGTACCACGCGGGTCAAGACAGGTGTTGGCTACCCGCAATTGTCGGCGGTGATTGAATGTGCTGATGCTGCACATGGCCTTGGTGGGCAGATTATCTCTGACGGCGGCTGTGCGATTGCTGGCGATCTGTCTAAAGCGTTTGGTGGCGGTGCTGACTTCATTATGTTGGGTGGTATGCTCGCCGGTCACGATGAAGCGGCAGGTGATCTGATCGAACGTGACGGTAAACAGTACAAACGTTTCTACGGTATGAGTAGCGCCACCGCCATGGGCAAGCATGCGGGCGGGGTTGCTGAATATCGAGCCTCTGAAGGTAAAACTGTGGAAGTACCTTACCGCGGCCCAGTCAATGCCACGGTGCTCGACTTCCTCGGCGGTATTCGCTCAGCTTGTACTTATGTTGGCGCCCGTCAGCTCAAAGAGCTGTCCAAGCGCACTACCTTCATTCGCGTGCAGGAACAAGAAAACCAAGTCTTTGGCAAAGAATAAGTGGCGTTAAGCGATGCCCATGATCGTTTGGGCTTCTAACTTGTTTCGAACAAAATCACTGTGGCTGACATAAAGCAGGTCAGCCACTTTTCTTATCGTCGCTTCTTCGTGTGGATCAAGTACGCCATCTGCATACGACACTTTCCACAGTGCCAATACCACTTGATTACGAAGCTCAATCGGCGCTTCTTTCACCACAGATGTATAGCGATACAATCCCACCGCATCATCACTTGATTGCTTGGCGCGGGCAATCAACTCATCCACATCCGACTTCGCCACGCCAAATAACTTAGTCAGTAACTGGCTAATCACGGATAACTCTCGATCACTGCTGGTGCCGTCACTATTAGCCATTTCGATCAACAAAGCGGCGATTGCTAATTCTTGATCGATGGCAGCCGCTTCGGCGCTCTGGGTTTGGGTTAGGCGATCAAAAAACTCAGAAATTCTAGTTAACATCAATAGGGTTACTCCTGCGCCATCTGTTTAAGCATCTGTTGGTAGCCTGAGCGATAATCCGGGTATTTCAGCTGATAACCGGTTGCGCGCATCTTGCTGTTATCGCAACGCTTACCAAGATTAGATGGAGTCTGTGGCAACAAGTTCACCAAATCCGGTTGATTCAGTTGCTCCGCAATAAATTGATAAACTGTCGCCTTGTCAGCACCATCGTCATCGACGGCAACATAGCAGGGCGCTAACGACTCCCCGCGCCAATCGAGCGCAATCAAGTGCAGCAGCAAACCTGCGCAATCTTCCTCATGAATTCGGTTGGTTAATGGTGCAGGCTGGTTGGCTACCTCAACGCCGGCCTTAACGTGGCGAATCATCATCGAACGGCCATTACCATAAATACCGCCAAAGCGAACGATAGTGGAGTGAACGGCGTGCTCGCGCAATAATTGCTCGCCTCGGCGAATAATTTGGCCGCTAAAGCTAGCCGCGTCGGTTGCACTTTGTTCATTGACCACTTCACCACCATTCTGACCGTAAACACTGGTACTTGAAACAAACAAAAAACGCTTTATTTGTTGTCTAGACAATGCATCCAGTAAGTTAGCTAATGCTTTGTTATAAGTGTCTTTATAGGCAGTCTCTGTACGACAATCAGGCGTTGCCGTAAAAATCACATAATCAATATCAGGCAGGTTTTGCAGGGTTTGTGGATCCAATAAATCGGCTTGGATATGCTGTTTGGCGACCGAGTCGTCAGCCCGACTAAGACTAATCAGCTGTGCATTTGGCGCCTGCTGGCACATGGTTCGGCCGATAGCACCAAAGCCAGTGATTAAGATACGGCATTGCGCATCAGGAACTTGATTTGCCATTGTATATTCGAATTAATAGAACAGATGTTCTTTATGGCCTTTCTTGTCGCAGCATTCAAGTCTGGCTAACGTTATTGGCCATGCCAGTTGAATAGGAAACACCATGAAAATAGTTGTTTTAACCGGTGCTGGGATCTCTGCTGAGTCCGGTATTCGAACCTTTCGCGGCGCTGATGGTTTGTGGGAAGGTCATTCGATTGAAGATGTCGCCACTCCCGAAGGCTTTAGCCGCAACCCGGCATTAGTGCATCGTTTTTATAATGAACGCCGCGCGCAGTTGCTGAACCCCGAAATTGCCCCCAATGCCGCTCATTATGCGCTTGCTGAATTAGAACAATGGGCCAGTGAATTCATGTTGGTAACGCAAAACGTCGATAATTTGCATGAGCGGGCTAACAGCCAGCAAGTGATCCACATGCATGGCGAACTATTGGCGATTGTCTGCCAGCACTGTGGCCATGAATTTCGGACTACCGAATCGACAACCGAGAACGATGTCTGCCCGCAATGCCAGCATAAAGGCAGCTTGCGCCCTGATATTGTCTGGTTTGGCGAAATGCCAAAACAAATGGATGCCATTTATGATGCGCTCGCTCAATGCGATCTGTTCATTTCGATTGGTACCTCTGGCAATGTTTATCCGGCAGCCGGCTTTGTCCAACAAGCAGCGCAGTTTGGTGCCCATACGGTGGAGTTAAATCTTGAGCCTTCAAGCGTCAATCATAACTTTAGTGAGTGCCATTACGGACCAGCATCGGAAATTGTCACTACCTACGTCGCTGATTTAATGAAACAATAGCGCGTCTTTTCTTTAGGTTAGTTGTTATGGTTTGGAGTGAATTTGTCACCATTGCTGGGATCCATTTGTTGGCAGTGATGAGTCCAGGGCCAGATACTGCGATTGTGCTCAACAACGCGATTAAATTTGGTCGTCGCGCGGGCGTGCTGACCGCCGCCGGCATTGGTTGCGGGATCATTGTTCACGTGCTGTATTCGGTCGCGGGCGTTGGTTACTTGTTGCATCATTATCCATGGTTGCAGCAGGTGATGATGATGCTGGCAGCCTTGTATCTTGGTTATATTGGCATCAATGGGTTACTTAGCCGAGCGGCGTCTGGTGATGCTGATTTTGGTGATTCGGTCGATCGCAAGGCGACGGCAAGGCCCTTTATCAATGGCTTGATCACCAATGGCTTAAACCCAAAAGCGACATTATTTTTTATTGCCCTGTTTACCGCCGTGGTGTCTGATACCACGCCAATGCTGGATAAGGCCGGTTACGGCGTTTATTTGGTGTTCGCAACGTTTGCTTGGTTTGCGTTATTGTCCTGCATCGTTGGCCACCCGAAATTGCAGCAACGGATGCAAGACAGCTACCAGCTGGTCAACGTCATCATGAGCAGTTTACTGATACTGATTGCTGCGCGAATTGTTTGGACATTATTTGTTGAGGTCACCGGATGAAAATTGCCATTCGTCGCGCTATCGCCACTTGTATTGCGCTTGGCCTGAGTGCCTGGACTTGCCACGCCGAGCCGTTACGTCTTGAATATGCAGGTTTTTACGATTACCTCAAAAGTGCCAACTCAACCAAGTACAACCGAGTGAAGCCGGCGTTCTTTCTCAACAACCCAGCGCAGCCTGATCAATCTTGTGTAGTGAACGCAGAAATACATGTCGGACAGACGCGTTACCCGTTAGTTGCTAACGCAGCGACGGGCGAATTCTTTGTACCATTTGATAAGCGAATCAAAGATGGACGTGGCGCTTTGGTCTTTCAAGCGCCGCAAACGTGCAAACTGCAAGTTGCCGCCGTCGGGCGTTTATATAAGCGCAGTTTTTCTGGTGAAGAGCTGCAACAAGTTGCTGAACAAGTTTATAGCTTGATGGAAAACTATGCCGGCTCGGTGCGTTATTTTATGCCGGATTGGAATGGCGTGGTATTGCAATTAAGCGATGGCCAACGTATCGAATATCCGCGCGAACGGCTACCCGAGCACATTGAGTTAACAGCCGACGTCGAACACGTCCGGCTGACGATGGCGGCCGATTAGCCGCCACATTGTTTTATTTTAATTCGACGATTTGAACGTCACTTGCAAACTCAGGTTTTGGCTCGCTGAAGCTTGGCTGATCAAACGCAGTGTCACCGTCGGCATTGGCTTCGCCGGTTGGTTGCATTGATAGAAAATCAAACAGCTGGCGATCTGCAAGATGGCTTGGCACCACATTCTGCATGGCCTTGAAGATGGTTTCTGAGCGGCCAGGGTAGCGCCGGTCCCACTCATGCAGCATGGCCTTAACCGCTTGGCGCTGCAGGTTGTCCTGCGAGCCGCAGAGGTTACAAGGAATAATGGGAAATTCCTGAACGTCACCGTAGCGGATCAAATCAGCTTCCTTGCAGTAGGCCAATGGCCTGATCACTGTGTGTTGGCCGTCATCTGAAACCAGCTTTGCTGGCATCGATTTTAATCGGCCACCGTAGAACATATTCAAAAATAAGGTTTCGAGCATGTCATCGCGATGATGCCCCAACGCAATTTTGGTCGCGCCCATTTCTTTTGCAGTGCGGTACAAAATGCCACGACGTAAACGCGAACAGAGCGAGCAAGTCGTTTTGCCTTCAGGAATTTTATCTTTGACAATGCTGTAGGTATCTTCTTCGACAATCTTGTATTCAATATCAAGCGAGTCTAAATACTGCGGCAAGATATGTTCTGGGAAGCCCGGCTGTTTTTGATCCAGGTTAACGGCGAAAATATCGAAGTGGATCGGTGCTCGAGAGCGCAGTTTCAGCAAAATATCGAGCAGGGCATAGCTGTCTTTGCCACCTGACAAGCAGACCATAACTCGGTCGCCATCTTCGATCATATTGAAATCTTCAATGGCTTTACCAACGTTGCGACACAAGCGCTTTTCAAGCTTGTTGGCGTTGTATTTTGATTTAGGGGTCATGTGGCCTACCTGATGGAAAAATCGACGGTATTATACGGATCGCCGATACCAAGTAAACTCATGACCCCATTGAGATGACTGGATTAGTCGAGTTTCACCGGACTTTCAAAGCCTTCGGGCTTGATTGCCAGGACATCGCAGTTGAGCTGATCAATCACATGCTCAGCCGTGTTGCCAATCAAAGCAGCCGATATACCGGTTCGGCCGACCGTGCCCATCACAACAAGCTCAGCATCGAGTTGCCGCGCGTATGCTGGAATCACATCCTCGGGCAGACCTTCACCGACGTGCCAATGGTGATCATCAATGGCAAAGCCTTCAGCTAATTTCTTCACTTCTGCTTGATGGTGCTTCTTGACCGCGTTGTTGTACGATTCGGGGTCAAAATCTGGGATCTCCACCGAAATGTTCAGCGGTGCGCCCGGATAAGAATTCACCAAATAGGTTTCAGCGCCCACCAACTCGCATAGTTTGACAGATTGGCTAATGATTGCTTGATTAAGGCCTGCGTGGGAATCGTCATCATTACCAGCATCGACCGCTGCAATGACTTTGCCGTTTTCAGGCCAGTCATGCTCTTTCACCAGCAACACCGGAACCGGCGACTTACGTAACAAATGCCAATCGGTTGGGGTGAAAATCACGGACTTTAAGGTGTCATGGGAGCGAGTTGCTTTAATGATTAAATCAATACCACAGCGCATGGCATGGTGAATCACTGCCTCAAATGGCCGGTTGTGCCAAATGACATGAACTTCGGTTTTAACCTCAGTTGGGTACTGGGCTAAAACGTCAGTTAGCCATTCGCGCTGTGAAGCAATCACAGTTTCACGCATGGCTTCACGCTCTTGCACAGACAGCATGGTTGTCATTTCATACGAAAAATCATAGATCGACAGAAACACATGGACCGAAGCGCCGGTTTTATCGGCAAGATGAAAAGCTCTGGATAGCGCAGGTTGTTTATCGGAGGAAGGATCGATGACAACCAAAAATTTCTTATAATTGTTCATGGCTAAACTCCTGAGAAACAGGGATCAGATCAATTTAACCATAGCAATAATTGGCCTCGGCGGCAGGGCTGGTTGTTGAGAGGGATCAAAAAAGGCGCGAACAAGATCGCGCCTTTGTGAGCTGCTAAACAGTTAGCGAACGGTTAGCCAACTTGAGCCTGATCAGCTGGCTGGCGACCGGCAGCCAAAGCCAAACTTTCGTTATCAAGTACGGTAATGTATTTGCCTTGAACGGCAATCATGCCGCTTTTCTGGAAACGGCCAAGTAGGCGGCTGATGGTTTCAACGGTTAGGCCAAGGTAATTACCAATATCACCGCGAGTCATGGTCAAGCGGAACTCACGAGAAGAGAAACCACGCTCACCAAAGCGACGCGACAACTCATAAATAAATGACGCCAAACGCTCTTCAGCACTCTTTTTACTGAGTAGCAGCAACATGTTTTGATCAGAGCCGATTTCAGTACTCATCAGGCGCATGATTTGCTGACGCAGTTTTGGCATTTTGCCGCACAAGTCGTCTAGGGTATCGAATGGGATTTCGCAGACCATCGAAGTTTCCAGCGCTTCAGCGAAGCTTGGGTGGTGATCACGAGAGATGGCATCAAAGCCAACTAAGTCACCGGCCAAATGGAAACCTGTAATTTGTTCTTCGCCATTCTCAGTGATGGTATAGGATTTCACCGAGCCAGAACGAATGGCGTAAAGGCTTTTGAGGTTATCACCAGCTTTGAACAGCTCGTCCCCTTTATGGATTGGTTTTTTTCGCTCAATAATGTCATCGAGTTGATCTAACTCATTGGAATTAAGCGAAAATGGAATGCACAATTGACTGATACTACAGTTCTGACAGTGAATTGCTCCGCATCCGCCAGTAAAAGGGCGCTTTGTTGAAGTCATAAAGAGTTTCCAAAAAATTTTTGACGGCCTAACTCCAGCATTTTAACACGTTTTCTCACATCGTAGTCAATGACTGATCAACAGTTCAACGAGTTGTGCGGTGGCAAAAATGATCAACGCCGTTGCCACAGCCCTGCGACACCAAGGATTTTGAATCCATTTCGACAATGTTGAGCCGCCAGAGCTGATCAGCATAACCGCTGGTGTTGTCCCTAGACCAAACGCCAACATCGCCAAAGCACTGCTCAAGGCATCACCTTTAGCCATGGCTGTCACCGTCGCTGAATAGACTAAGCCACAAGGTAACCAACCCCAACACGCGCCAACAATGAGCGCGCCATAAGTACTTTTAATCGGGAGAAAGGCTTGCTGAATGGGTTTGATTCGTTGCCAAAGTGGCGCGGCAACCTTTTCCAGGTGGGCCAAACCAAACCACCATCGAGCAATATATAAGGCCATCAAAATGAGCATCAAATTGGCTGCGATCCGAAACACCAGCAACACATCTCTTGCGCCAAATAACAGCTGCAATTGGCTGATTGACCAGCCGAATAGGCCGCCAATCAAGCAATAACTGCTGATCCGGCCAAGTTGCGCTACCACCAATAAACGAACCTTGTCGGCGCGACTTCCTTTGATGCCCATGCCAAGTGCAACAGACAGACCTCCGCACATCCCCAAACAATGGCCCGAGCCAAATAGACCGATCATGAATAGACTGGCAACAAACGCCCAATCGATCATTACTTCGCCTGACCTTTGTCGTCAGGTTCGTCGTCATCAAACAACACGCTGGTTCCGTGACGCTCCAAATCATCAAATTGATTGGACTTCACCGCCCATACGAACACGCCTATAGCGACACATATAAATAGAATGGCGATAGGGATCAGAACATAAATTATTGCCATAGTTAACTCTTCAACCGTTCGATACGCATGGCATTGACCACCACAATGAGACTCGATGCCGACATCCCAATCACAGCAATATAAGGCGGCAACATGCCCGAGACAGCCAAGGGTAACACCACCAAGTTGTAACCGAGCGCCCATGCCAGGTTTTGACGGATGATCCGTTTAGTTTGCTGACCAACGCGAATCGCCGTGGCAATGGGTATTAACTTCGAGCCAAGTAAGACCGCGTCGGCACTGCGTTTAGCAATGTCGGTTCCGGTTGAGATGGCAATCGACGCGTTAGCTTGTGACAACACGGGGCCATCATTAATACCATCACCAACCATCAATACCGCCTCGCCATTGGCTTGTTTTTGCTGTACCCAAGCTAGCTTATCTTCTGGGGTGCAATTGCCGACCGCATCACTAATCGCCAACTTGTCAGCCAGCGTTGCTGTATGTGTTTGTTGATCGCCACTGACCACCGCCGTCGAGACACCAAGTTGTTGCAGCTGTTTGATGAGTTGTGCGGCGTCCGAGCGCGGCGGATCGATAAAATCAAAACCCGCCAATACCTGCTGTTCGTTGGCAAGCAGTACCCGATGTGATGGTGCCGCGCCAGCATGTTGTTGCTCAATATACTGCGGACTACCGAGATAGAAACGTTGGCCATTGACTTCGCCACAGACGCCAAACCCTGACATCAGCTGAATATTGTTCGCGACAAGAACTCGCGACTGATTGGCAGCTGCGGCATTGACGATTGCATCAGCCAGAGGGTGATTGGCGCCGGCTTCGAGGCTTGCCGCGAGTGCCAAAGCTTGCTGCGTGTCTATATCATCGCTGTAGCACGCTACATCATTCACCGATAAGGTGCCATGGGTTAACGTGCCAGTCTTATCAAAGGCAATTCGGTCGATTGATGCTAGCTGATCGAGTAAGTCCGCTGTTTTGGCAATCACGCCACTGGCACCGAGGCGGCTGATCCCTGCGGTAATGGCCGTTGGTGTTGCCAGTGACAAGGCACAGGGGCAGGTGGCAACGAGCACTGCGAGGGTGATCCAAAGAGCGTCTTCTGGCCGATTGAAATACCAGAAAGTTGCCGTGGCACTGGCCACAATCAGCAGCGCAATGACAAAATAGCGGGCAACTTTGTCGGCAAATTGAACCGGCTTGGCGCGACTCGCCAGTGCTTGTTCTTGCATTCGAACAATGGAGGCCACCATGGTGTCTTTGACTTCTGTGACTTCAATTTCAAGCGGTTGCTCCTGATTAATCACGCCAGCAAACACGGTATCGCCGACGGTTTTAGCAATTGGCTCGTGCTCGCCGGTTAATACCGATAAATCAACATGACTGGCACCTTTTACAATCACGCCATCAACGGCCAGCGTTTCACCGGGTTTCAGCAACAATCGCTGGCCTGCCAAAATCTGCTTAACCGGCACCGTTTCGACGCCGTATTCAGTGAGCCGATGGACCACTGCCGGCAGCAATTTTACGGCATTGGCGCTTCTGGCATTGCCGCGATGACGGGCAACAAGCTCAGCGTAACGGCCCAGCAATAAAAAGAAGGTGAACATCGAAATGGATTCGAAATAAACCTCACCAGTTTGGTAAATCGTGGCATAGCTGCTGGCAATAAACGCCAAAATCAATGCGATTGAAACTGGCACATCCATGTTCGGATGGCGGGCTTTAATGCTAGTAATAGCGGAAAGGTAAAATGGCCAGGCAGCGTAACAAATCACTGGCGTTGCCATCAGCAGCGATACCCAGCGAAGGTAGCTTTGCTGATGGGGCTCCATGTCGAACACGCCGAAATAAAGTGCCACAGCGAACATCATTACTTGCATGCTGGCCAATGCCGACACACCAATGCGGATTAAAAAGCTCTGCTTTTTATCCTGATAACTTTTGTCTTCAACTTCTTTGTCGTATGGCAGCGCCTGATAACCAAGCTCAGCGAGCGACTTTAACAGTTTGCTCAGCGCAGCTTGGGCTGGATCCCAGCGTAACAACAGGCGATGGGTCGATGAATTGACAGTCGCTCGAACAACGCCAGCTTGCCTAGACAAGTGTTTTTCAATCAACCATGCGCACGCAGCACAACGCACGCCATCTAGCGACAACAACGCTTCTTTGGAATTACCCTCGGTGGTACAAAATTCGTCCTGAATTTCCGCCATATCGAGGCGTTCGAATTGCAATTTGAGGGCATCAGGCACTAGGTCGCCCTCAATTTTTCCGGCGACATCGGTGCGATGCTTGTAGTAATCCGTTAACCCAGCTTCGACAATCGACTCAGCCACGGCATGACAGCCAAGACAACACATAGAGCGCGGTTTGTTGAGGATTTCGACCGTCAGTTCGAGTCCATCGGGAATGGGCTCGTGACAATGGAAACAAGAACCTTGTGACATCGGCTACTAGCTCAAATCAGTGACTGTATGGATCGAATTCAAGTGCGCCAGGGTGCGGTAAAGTGATCGTGCGGCGCAAGCGCCAAGACTGGTCAAATGGCATAATTGACAACTGCCATTTGTGGACGATGTCTTCCGGCAGCGCCGCTACGTATTGGCCTTTGCCATTTTTCGCAGCCAGCACTGAAAAGTCACGTTTCGCTTGCGTCGTATGGTAAAAATCGAGATTCAGCGCGCTGCCATCCAATGATTCGCCACCGCCAGTAAATTCAATGACAACCTGACCTTCGGTAAAGCTTACTTGCGCCGCTAATCCAAGCTCTAACGCTTTGCTTTGTTTTTCTTTTTGAAAGTTAATCGCTTTACCTTTCTTGTAATAGTCATCGACCACCATGTCCGGTTGAGCGCCAAGAAAGATAAACAAAGTGACAAAGCTTGCGATCACTGCTGAAAGCGGAAACGCCAACAGAAACCATGGCCAAAACTGCTGATACCAACGTTTAGATTGCACGGAAAATGTCTCTCCAGATTTTTTTAGTATGTTTGCTTCAGGGCGTAGTTTACGCATTTTCTGACAAAAAAAACGCCCCAATTTAGGGGCGTTCATCATTTATACGGTTAATTATTGGTGTGGGTTTGCCAGCTGGTAGACATAGGCAGACAAGACATGAACCTTATCTTCACCTAGGATCTCTTTCCAAGCAGGCATCACGCCAGCGCGACCATTGCGAACTGATTCCTCAATCGCTAGGCGCGAACCGCCATATAACCATGTTTGATCAGTCAAATTCGGTGCACCAAACATTTCGTTACCAGTGCCGTCTGCGCCATGACAGGCCGCACACAGACCAAACTTGGCTTTACCTTGCTCAACCAATTTAACATCCAGACCACGACGACCTGAGAGTGACAGCACGTACTCAACAACAGCATCAACACCTTCATCGCCCAGCACATCGCCCCAAGCGGCCATTGCTGCAACGCGGCCATGGAGAATGGTCTCAACGATTTGCTCTGGCTCGCCGCCCCAGTTCCATTTGTCATCGGTCAGGTTAGGGAAGCCCGTGGCACCTTTAGCATCTGAGCCGTGACACTGCGAACAGTTCTGCAAGAACAGGCGCTTACCGACTTTCATCGCATCTTCGTCATAGGCCAATTCAACGATTGGCGTAGCGGCAAATGCTTCAAAGATAGGCGCAAAACGCTCGTTCGCTGCAACCACTTCTTGGTCATATTGAACAATGCCCTGGGAATCAGCCGATGCTGCGCGCGATTCTTCCAACGACGTAACCTGCTTATTGGCGCTGGTCCAGTTCAAAAAGCCCGAATAGTTGCCAAGGCCGGGGTAGAGTGCCAAATAGCCCAATCCAAACAGGATGGTCACTACGAACATGTAGGTCCACCATTTCGGCAGATCATTGTTCAACTCTTCGATGCCATCAAACTCATGGCCCATGGATTCGCCTTCTGGCTTACCCATGCGGTCTGTCGCACACACCCATAACAGATAGGCAAATGCGCCGATACTTCCTAATGTAATCAGCGTTACAACAACGCTCCAGAAACTAGTCATGTGTGCCTGGCTCCCGCTTATTATTTGTTTGTTTTTGTTCCGTTTGTTCGTCGGCAAACACTAGATTTGCGGCTTCATCAAAGGCTTTTTTGCGCCGTGAGCTATACGCCCACAGCACGATGCCGATGAAAATAACCATCAAAACTAATGTGATAATGCCTTGGAAATCACCGTAACTCATAAGTCACCTCACTTGAGGGCGGTACCCAAAGACTGTAAATAGGCGATTAATGCATCCATCTCAGTCTTACCGGCAACCTCAGCTTCAGCGTTGGCAATGTCTTCGTCCGTATAAGGCACGCCGAACATGTTTTTGAACACAGCCATTTTCTTCGCTGTCTCTTTGCCATCGAGCTCTGCATCACTCAACCATGGGAAACCAGGCATATTAGATTCTGGTACCACTGCGCGAGGATCGATCAAGTGAATGCGATGCCACTCATCACTATAACGACCACCAACACGGGCAAGATCAGGACCAGTGCGCTTAGAGCCCCATAGGAATGGGTGTTCCCAAACGCTCTCGCCAGCGACAGAGTAGTGACCATAGCGCTCGGTCTCTGCACGGAATGGACGGATCATTTGGCTGTGGCATGAGTTACAGCCTTCGCGGATATAGACATCACGGCCTTCCATTTGCAGCGCAGTGTAAGGCTTCAAACCTTCCACTGGCGTCACAACTTCCTTGGAGAACAGCAATGGCGTGATTTGCGCCAAGCCGCCCCAAGAAATGGCGATCACAATAAAGACCGCCATCAGGCCAATGTTTTTTTCCAAAAACTCGTGATTAAATTTCATCTTCGTACTCCTTACGCTGGTTGCGCAGCCATCTCTGGCTCTTCATGAACGTCATCCAGCGTGCCTTTCGGCGCGAAGATGGTTTTGAACATGTTGTATGCCATTAGCAACATACCGGCGACGAAGAACACACCACCAATAAAGCGAACCAAGTAGTAAGGTTTTGTTGCTTCTAGCGCTTCAACAAAGGAGTAGGTCAGGGTACCGTCGGCGTTCACCGCGCTCCACATCAGACCTTGCATGACACCGGCAATCCACATGGCAACGATGTACAAGACAACGCCGATAGTGGCAAGCCAGAAGTGCGTGTTGATCAGTTGCACACTGTACATGCGCTTGTGGCCGAACAGCACTGGGATCAGGTGATACATTGCACCGATCGATACCATGGCAACCCAACCCAACGCACCAGAGTGCACGTGGCCAACAGTCCAGTCGGTGTAGTGAGACAAGGCGTTGACGGTCTTGATTGACATCATTGGGCCTTCGAAAGTCGACATGCCGTAGAACGACAGCGATACAATCAAGAAGCGCAATACAGGATCGTGACGCAATTTATGCCACGCACCGGAGAGGGTCATAATACCGTTGATCATGCCACCCCAGCTTGGTGCGAACAAAATCAGCGACATCACCATACCCAATGACTGAGTCCAGTCTGGCAGTGCGGTGTAGTGCAAGTGGTGCGGACCGGCCCAAATGTAGATCGAAACCAATGCCCAGAAGTGAATAATCGACAAGCGGTACGAATAAACCGGACGACCCGCTTGTTTTGGCACGAAGTAGTACATCATGCCAAGGAAACCAGCAGTGAGGAAGAAGCCTACGGCGTTGTGGCCGTACCACCACTGGACCATGGCATCAACGGCGCCAGGGTAGATCGAGTAAGACTTCCACAGCGACACTGGGATCGCCATTGAGTTAACAATGTGCAACACAGCAACGGTGATAATAAAGGCACCGTAGAACCAGTTGGCAACGTAGATGTGAGACGTTTGACGCTTAATGATGGTACCGAAGAAAACGATGCCGTAAGAGACCCAGACCAGCGCAATCAAAATATCGATTGGCCATTCCAGCTCGGCATATTCCTTAGCCGTAGAAATACCCAGAGGTAGGGTAATCGCGGCACTAAGGATCACCAATTGCCAGCCCCAGAAGGTGAAGGGGATTAGCCAGCCGCCGAACAGCTTGGCCTGACAGGTACGTTGTACCACGTAATAAGAAGTTGCGAATAATGCGCATCCACCGAATGCAAAAATTACCGCGTTGGTGTGTAGGGGTCTGATTCGACTGTAAGTTAGCCATGGCACATCAAAGTTCAGTGCTGGCCAATACAGCTGTGCTGCAATTAATACGCCGACGGCCATACCTACAATGCCCCAAATTACAGTCATGACTGTAAATTGGCGAACGACCTTGTAGTTATAATCTACGGCTGTTGCCTGTGTCTCACTCATAGCTCTGCTTCCGCTGCTGTGATTCGTTATTAGTTAGGGTTATATATAGCGGCTAACCGCCTGACGATAGAAGGATTTATACGAGTACATCTGGTAACGTACAATCAACCAACGCCAAAAACTGAAAGATTTTGTTACCTTTCAGTAAAAGCGTCGCGATTCTACGTTAGAACTCAATAAAAAGATAGCGAACCAACGGAGCAATTCAAATTTGCGAATGCCATGAATCACCGTCAGCAGCCCCCCCATATCAACAGATTAGTCAGCTTGCTTTTGTGCATGCTTTTGTTATGTGCGTGTACACAAGAGTCTGCGTCGACGCAAAATCAATACTGCCTAAACGCAAATGAACAATGTTTTGCGCCAGATCAAAGCGAAGTGCAAATAGTTCTGAGTCAACCGTTAAAGATTGAACAACCCATCAGTTTTAAAATCGTCTGGCCCGAGCATTGGCAAGTGCAGCGCACTAAAGCACGCTTGGAAGGTAAAAACATGTACATGGGTCAGATCCCAATTGAGTTAACGCCACAACAGCAGCTATCAGGCGTAACTGGGGAGCTATTAATCATCGCGTGCACACGCCCAGATATGGTCTGGCAGCTGACCCTTGAGGTAGAATTAGCAAACGGTCAGCAGCTGAACGCGCACTGGCCATTTTTAATGACACATACGGAGTAAAATATGCCCTCGTTCGACATTGTTTCTGAAGTCGATGAAGTAGAACTCAATAACGCAGTTGGTAATTCAACTCGCGAACTAGACACTCGCTTTGATTTTCGTGGTGTTGATGCAAGCTTTAATCTGGCTGATATGGTGGTGACATTAAAAACCGAATCAGATTTCCAACTGCAGCAGCTCGAAGACATCCTGAGGAAGAATCTCGCCAAGCGCAATGTTGACCCCAACTCGATGGAGCTCGGCAAACTTGATCGCACCGGCAAAATGTTCATTCAGCCAATTAAGTTCAAACAAGGCCTCGAGCAGGCATGTGCCAAGAAGCTGATCAAACAAATCAAAGACAGCAAGATCAAAGTTCAAGCCAGCATTCAGGGTGACAAGCTGCGTGTCACCGGTAAGAAGCGCGATGACTTACAACAAGTGATTGCCTTATTGAAAGGCTCAGAAACTGACCAGCCGCTGCAGTTCAATAATTTCCGCGACTAATCACAAAAACAGCGTGGCAAAAAAATGGGCACCAACCGGTGCCCAATTTTATGGCTAACTTTCTTCAATAATATAAACGTTGCCTTCGGTTAACTGGTCGAGGTGATATTGCCAAGCACTGACATCCCAGTTTTTCCGCTGACCTTCACTAATCGCCTGACGCATATTCTTCACCACCTGGGTAAAGTCCCGCCCTTCACGATTAATGTGGGAAACCGCAAGTAAGTAGAAATATTCCGGATGGCGGTTATGGCTTTCTTTAATTTGCTCGAGATAAGCAATAGCACCATCAAGATCGCGCAGTGACGCGTCGCTGGAATTCAACTTAATATCAATGGCACGGAGCGTCGCAGCAAGGTGATCTTTGTCCATGGCTGATTGATACCAGAATAGCGCTTTTCTATCGTCATGAATGACCCAAGGACTGGTTTGCAATAATTTGCCTAAACGATACTCGGCGCGCGCTAAACCATACTTACTGGCCTGAGTGATCCAATGGACCGCCACTTCAATGTCTTTTTGTTCGCGGTATAGCTTCATGCCATATTCGTACATTGCTGACGGATGTCCTTCCTTTGCCAACGCCAGCAAACGCTGTTCAACTTCACCTTCCTCGCGACTGATCCAACTGAAATTCAGCAGGGCAATGGCATACTCATAGCGCTCGTTGAGTGTCGTGCCGTCCTTTAATTTGTAGACGTGACGACGAATGCTCTCGTACAGTTTTTCGTTATCGGCTCTGAGACCATCACGATTAAATGCCGCTGATCCCAAATAGGCGCGATTAACAAACTCTACCGGCTCGCCTTCAAACTCCGGTTTATCACCGGGGAACAGGGCATAGTTGTCCACCAAAGTCTTGGTCCAGCCAAAGCGCTGAATCTCCGATAGGTTTCTGACGGTGCCATCTGCGCTAATGTCATTGTCGACGATCAGAAAGGGTTTACTCGGCGTCGACATCATAAATGCCGATTCACCGCTGTATTCTGCGCTTTCTTCTAAGAACTCATACAAGCTATCGGTTTCCCAGTCATCAGGGTGGAACCGCTGTTGTAATTCTTGTTTACCGCCAAAGGTGACGCGCTTACCAATGTGTTGTGGATTAATCGCGGGGTTGTATGTGGTGGCGTTATTGTTTTGCTGAAGCTGAGCTTTGACCTTAGCCAGCACCGCATTAATTTCAGCCCGGTTGTCAGCAGGCAGTTTGGCCAGCATCTTATCGACCATTTTGGCTGCATCGTGATAATTTTGATCGGCCGCCATCGAGAAGTAGATCAATGCATTGAGGCTATCCTGCTCGGTGCCTTTGCCAAAATTGTGCATCACCGCCAACTGATAATAGGCATGGGCAAGTCCCAGGTCGGCCGCTTTTTCATATTCAACGATTGCTTGTGGATAATTGCTCTCTTTATAGAGCCGGTCTGCTTTGAGCACATCAGCCGCCGACACAGAGCAAGGTAAGGCGATCATGATGGCAGCGAGTAACTGTTTAGACATTGCGGTAATCCCGTTTTATTGCGGCTAAACCAATCATAAAACTACAAAAACGTTCATTTAACGCTACGACCAATGCCCCAGATCGTCAAGTCAACGGCGGCAGCTTTACACAAACTTTACAAAAGGCCCGCGGTAAATAGTCTGATCGGGTATCACAATAAAATTGTATACAATTTCGCGCTTGTCGCTTGAGTTATCATCACAACTCGGTAAGGTGTGGCTCGATATTCACCTTTAACGACACGACATCAGCTATGAAAAACTGGTTGCGCCTCGCGCTTGTCCTTCCATCTCTAGTTGCCACCACTGCAACTGCCCAACAACTAACTATCGAACGTATCTTCTCCAGCCCAACGCTGTTAGGTAAAAGCGTCAGAGGCGTTAAAGTCGCGCCCGATGGCTCCAGAGTGACTTTTCTGCAAGGTAGAGAATCCGATTACAACCACTACGATTTGTGGGAATACCACATTGCAAGCGGTGAGACGCGGATGTTGGTTAACTCTGATAAATTCCACCAAGGACCAGAGCAGCTGTCAGATGAAGAAAAAGCACGCCGCGAACGCCAACGCATTTATGGCAAAGGCATCATGGAATACCACTGGGCTGCGGATAGCTCAGCACTGCTGTTTCCACTGGGTGGCGATGTCTACCACTATGTGGTGCAATCGGGCGAAGGGCGCCAGCTGACCCAAACGCCAGAATTCGAGACTGACGTAAAGTTTTCCCCGAAAGGCAACTATGTGTCTTACATCCGCGAGCAAAATCTCTATGTCAAAGAGATTGCCAGCGGTAAAGAAATTGCTATTACTAAACAAGGTGGCGGTGCCATCAAATTTGGTATGGCGGAATTTGTTGCACAAGAAGAAATGGAGCGTATGACGGGCTACTGGTGGTCGCCGGATGAACGCCACATTGCTTATACCAGCACCGACGAGAGTAGTGTTGAAATCCAAGTCCGTAACGAAATTTATGCCGATCAAATCAAGCTATTCGAACAACGCTATCCAGCGGCGGGTACCGCCAATGCGCAGGTCGAACTGGCCATCACCGAGATTGCGACGGGCGAGCGCGCTTGGGTTGATCTCGGCGACAACAAAGACTTCTATTTACCCCGCGTCAAATGGTTTGCCGATAGCACCGCATTGTCTTATCAGTATCAAAGTCGCGATCAGCAGAATCTGCAATTGCGCAGTTATGAATTGGACTCGAAACAACAGCAGACGCTGATCACCGAAACCTCCGATTCTTGGGTGAATTTGCACAGCGACTTGCACTTTTTGCAAGACAAAGAGCACTTCATCTGGGCGTCTGAGCGCGACGGCTTTAAGCACTTATATCTGTTCAACACTAAAGGCCAGTTGATCCGCCAACTTACCAACGGCGATTGGGTCGTTAATCAGCTCAAGCGCGTTGATGAAAAAGCTGGCTTGGTGTATTTCAGTGGCCGCAAAGATACCCCGCGCGAACAGCACTTGTACCGTGTGCCATTGGCAGGCGGCACCATTGAAAAGGTGTCAAGCCGAGCAGGCATGCACAAGGTGACGTTTGCCAAAAAAGGCGGCACCTATGTCGATTACTTCTCATCGAACAACACCTTGCCGCAAGTTAGCGTTCATGACCACAACGGCAAACACCTCACTTGGTTAGAGCAAAACCAAGTGGATGAATCCCACCCTTACAGCCCATACCGCGCCGGTATGGTGACGCCCGGATATGGCGAGCTAACCGCAGATGATGGCCAAACCTTACTTTATGAACTGTACAAACCCGCCAAAATTAAAACAGGCGAGAAGCTGCCAGTCATTCTGTATGTATACGGCGGCCCTAAAGTTGGCCAACAAGTAACCAATAGTTGGAGCCGCAATCAGTTCCTGACCCAGTATTGGGTAGAGCAGGGCTATGTCGTGTTCTCGCTCGATAATCGGGGCAGCTACCACCGCGGTAAGGCGTTCGAGTCACCAATTTATAAACATTTGGGCGTAGTGGAGGTTGCCGATCAACTCAAAGGCGTCGAATTTCTCAAGTCGTTAGATTTTGTTGATGGCAGTAAAATTGGCGTGTTTGGCCACAGTTATGGTGGTTACATGGCGCAAATGTTGATGTTCAAAGCCGGCGATCAATTTGCCGCAGGCGTCTCCGGCGCGCCAGTCACTGACTGGCTGCTGTATGACACGCATTACACCGAGCGCTATTTGGGGCATCCGCAAACTAATGCCGCCGGTTATCAAGCATCAGCGGTGTTTCCTTACGTTAAAGACTTAACCAAGCCGATACTGATTTATCACGGTATGGCCGATGATAACGTGTTGTTCACCAATGCCACCAAGGTGTTTAGCGAATTGCAGCAACAGAATAAGTCATTCGACATGATGACTTATCCGGGAGCTAAGCATTCCATGCGTGGCAAGGCCACGAAAGTGCACCTCAATCACACCATCATGAATTTCTTTGAGCGCCACCTGAAACCTTAATGGCGCACCGACTAAAAGCACTCGTAAAAAAGCCGGCATTTCTGCCGGCTTTGCTTTAGTAAATGGAAAACTGGTTAAGAATCTGAGCTAGCGGTTGGCTTGGTGTCCACCGCCTGTAGGCGCTGATATTTACGAGAAAAACTGGTCAGCTGACGACCATTACACACCAGGTTACGAACATCGTGGGTACTTAAACCCAACTCAGCGCCAGCCTGCTTGGCGGCCTCAACGCCTTGCTGCGCCGCAATGACGCAAACTTGGCTTTCAATATTTTGATTGGCTGCAACAAATTTCATCGATGTTGAGCCAAATGCTGGACTAGCGATAACAACCAATGCGCCAGTAAGGGCAATTAGTGGTTTCATGATCAACCTCCGCAGAATAACAATGCAACGAACAAAAAGTACTGCAAACACCTCAGTTGAGTGATGGCACTCAATTGAGGTGAACGGCCCAATTGTTGATCTAGATCACATTTTTATCAAGGTTAATTTTTGACCACTTATACCTTTTTTTAATTACGGCCAAGCGCTGTTTGGATTTGGTTCATTTCTTTATCTGTCAGTTGGTACCAGTACATGGAAATAGCGCCAAGCAACGCAATGCCGCCAGGGATCAAGGTAAACATCATTTGAATGCCATGCACCGTATCTGAAGATAGTGCGGTATTTGCCTCGAAACCGAAACCAGCCAGCAAGAATCCGGTCGCTGCGCCACCGATTGTCCAGCCCATCTTCTGACCGAAGGAAGCGCCGGCAAAAACCAAGCCTGATGCGCGGCTGCCGGTTTTAACTTCTTGATAGTCCACAATATCGGCATACATCGCAAACACGATAGGAACAGTAGGTCCGGATAGAAACGAGCTGACAAAATGGAGTAAATAAATGCCAGTAAGGTTGCTATTCCCGCAAAGGTAAATGGCAGCCATCATGACCGCGTTGCACACCATCAACACCATGTAGATGTATTTTTTGTCGGCCCAACGAATGAACCATTGGGTGGCGCCCGCGCCAACTAAATTAGCAATCGAGCCACCAACTAAGAACCATTTCGCTGCACTTTCATCTTCTAAAAAGTATTTGAAGTAATGCATGGTGATGCCGTTTCGTATGGCGACAAAACCAAGTGAAAAAATGCCCACAATAAACAACAAAATAAATGGAGGGCTTTGCAGCAGTTTGCTGATCTCAACCTTAATGTTGTGCTTACTTTTGACCGGACGAATCCGCTCCTTGGTCAGCGCGAACGACAACAGTAACAAACCGGCCAACACTACACCGTATACCGCCATGGTGCGCTGAAAGCCGAGAGCTTGATCGCCGCCGCCCAAGCGCTCGACTAAATCAAACGTAAAGTGGAGTACCAATATTCCTGCGCCATAGGCGCCCATAAAACGCCACGATGATAACGATGCTCGCTCCTTCGGATCATTTGTCATGGCGCTCATTAACGATGAATAGGGAATATTGATCGCGGTGTAAATCATACCGACCAGAAAGTAAGTCCCGTAGGCATACATCAACCTGCCATCGGCACTGAGGTCCGGGGTGGTGAAGGCGAGGGTTGCAACAATGGCCAACGGCACCGCACCAAACAACAAGTAAGGGCGAAACTTACCCCAACGCGTTTCAGTGCGATCCGCAATGATGCCCATAATCGGATCATTAATAGTGTCCCAGACGCGGGTGAGTAACAGCATGGTGCCGATTGCTGCAGCCGAGATGCCAAACACATCGGTATAAAAATAAATCTGGAAATAGATGAACGTCATCCACACAAAGTTGAAGGCCGCATCGCCCAGGCCATAACCGACTTTCTCGCTGAGCTGTAATTTATCCATCTGAACCAAAACGATCCCCTACAAATGATAACGTTTTCATTGGTTCCAATGTTGTACCTGTTTTCACCGCCAGCGACAAGCTTGAATCGTCAGAATGTGAGATCGCCAAGACAAAACGACTCGCCGACCTAAACGGCCGATTGACGCTAACGTTTTGTAAAACTTTATTGCGCTGGCAAGTCATCCATCACAGCTCAAAGTGGCATACACTATGGCAACCGACATAAGCAGGGAATAACATGAAAATTAAAAACATAGCTGCTGCAATGACCGTGCTGGCATCAGCGTTTACTCAAGCATATACAACAGACGATACGCGGCTACTTCGTTTTGCCGACATCCATAAAAATAAAGTGACGTTTGTTTATGCTGGCGATATTTACATTGCCGATCACACCACTGGCTCCAGTCAGCGCCTCACCGATCACATTGGTTATGAGGCATTTCCAAAGTTCTCACCCGATGGCAGCAAGATTGCCTTTTCAGCCGAATACAACGGTAGCCGCCAAGTTTACGTGATGAATAGCGATGGCTCAGGGCTGAAACAGCTGACTTTCTATAACGATGTTGGGCCAATGCCGCCACGCGGTGGCTTTGACTATCGCGTATTGGATTGGACCCCAGATGGCAAAAAAGTGCTGTTTCGCGCGAATCGCCTGCCGTGGGGTGAGCGCATGGGGCGGCCGTATACCGTCTCGGTTGAAGGTGGTTTAGAACAGCCGCTAGCCGTGCCCGAAACTGGCGGCGGGATGTTTAACAGCGATGGCAGCAAGTATGTTTACACGCCAATCGATCGCGAGTTTCGTACTTGGAAGCGCAGCCGCGGAGGCCGTGCGCAGGATGTCTGGGTGTATGATTTAAACAACAATACATCGGAGCAACTGACCAACCATCGAGCCACCGATCAGCAACCAACCGTTGTCGGCGATACCATCTATTTTGTTTCCGACCGCGACTACACCTTGAACTTATATCAGTATCAGCAAGGCGGCGCACCAATTAAGCTGACCGATCATACCGACTTTGATGTGCTGTGGCCGTCAGCCGGCCCAGAGGCAATCGTGTATGAAAACGGCGGCTATTTGTATCGTTTTGATCCGGCGACCAAACAAGCCAGAAAACTAACCATTAATATTCCCGGCGTGCGCCAATACGCGCAACCATACAACAAAAACGTCAGCAAATTTATCGATTCAATGAGTATCGATAATGGCGGCAATCGGGCATTGTTTACCGCCCGTGGCGAACTTTTCTCGGTGCCTAAAAAAGACGGCGCCACACGCAACTTATCGTTGACTGCAAGTGCTCGTGAAATCGATGCTAGTTGGTCGCCAAACGGTCGTTACATTGCCTATTTAAGCGATGCCAGCGGCGAATACGAAATTTATATAAAAGATCGCGCTGATGACAATAAAACGCGGCAGTTAACCAGCAACGGCACCATTTGGAAATTCACCCCGGTATGGTCTGCTGACAACAAAAAGCTGCTTTATGCCGATAAGAATCACACCTTGTGGGTGGTCAATGTTCGCAATGGCAAACAGACCAAAATTGATGTCGCCAAATATGATGAGCGCGGCTTAACGAGCTATGTCTGGTCGCCCAATAGCAACGATCTTGTGTTCGTCAAAAACAACCCCAACCGCTATAGCTCGTTGTGGCATTACAACCTAAAAAGCCGCAAAGTCACGCGCCTCACAGACGACATGACATCAGAGCAACAGCCAACATTTTCACCCGATGGCCAGTACCTGTATTTCACCTCGGAGCGCGACTTTAACCTGACATTCTCGAGCTTCGAATTTGATTACTTGTTTAACGAGGCAACGCGCATTTACGGTGTTGCGGTGAACGATGAAGTGGCTGCACTCAATCGGTTTGCCAGCGATGAAGTCAGCTTTGATGATGATGCAGATAGTGACAAGGACGAGGTGTCCAACCAGCTCGATCCGAAAAACTTCATGCAACGCGTTGAAGTACTGAACGGCAAAGCCGGCAACTATCGCTCGCTTCAGGGCGTTAAAGGCGGGGTACTGGCGCTTTCGGGTAAAGAATTGCAGCTCATTGGCGCTGGTCGTGACGGCGAAGTGAAAACCGTTGCTGAAAAAATTGATCGCTACAGTGTGTCAAACAATGCCGAGCATGTGTTGGTGCAGCATGGTGACAAATACAGCATCATCGAGCCAAAAGAAAAGCAGGATTTAAGCAAGCACGCGCTCAATCTTGAGTACATGACGCTAAAAATTGATCCGGCAGTTGAGTGGCAACAAATGTACGTTGAAGGCTGGCGCACACTGCGCGACTGGTTCTACGATGAAAACCACCATGGTCAGGATTGGGATGCCATTCTCAAGCGTTATCAACCGATGGCCGATGCCGTTGCTCACCGCTCTGACTTGGATTATGTGTTCAGCGAAATTGCAGGCGAAATTAACGCCGGCCATATTTACGTCCAATCCGGCGATATGCCGACCGCAGAGCGGCAAAAGCATGGCTTGCTTGGCGCAGAGATCGTCCGTCATAAAAGTGGTTTTGCCCAAATCGCGTCCATTTATGAAGGTGAGCACTGGCATGAAAACTTCCGTGCGCCACTGGCAGAGCCGGGCGTTAACGCATCTGCCGGCGACTTCATTATTGCCGTGCAGGGGCAGCGAACCGACAGTGTTAGCAATTTCTATGAACTGCTTGAAAACACCCAAGGACAAACCATTGAGCTATTGCTGAGCAAATCGGTCAACAGTAAAAAGACCTGGAAAGTGACCGTCAAGCCGGTCGCGAGCGAACTAGGCCTGCGCTACTTAAATTGGGTGAAATCGCGGATGGCTTATGTCGATAAGTTGTCGAATGGCCGTATCGGTTATGTTCACCTACCCAACACCCGCTTTGAAGGTAACCGAGAGTTATTCAAAACCTTTATGCCGCAAACCAATAAGGAAGCGTTGATCATTGATGATCGCTACAACGGTGGAGGCTTCATTCCGGAACACATGATCACTTGGTTGGCACGTAAACCGCTGAATTACTGGAAACGCCGCGGCGTCGAACCAACCAAAACGCCGCAGTTTGCCCACGATGGTCCTAAGGCCATGTTGATCAACGGCTATTCCAGCTCGGGTGGTGATGCGCTGCCGTATTACTTCCGTCAGGCTGGTTTGGGCAAACTGATTGGCACCCGTACCTGGGGCGGTTTGATTGGTATTTCAGGGAATCCAAAGCTTGTCGATGGTGGCCAAGTCATTGCTGCAACATTCCGTATTTTAGATAACGACGGCAACTGGATTATTGAGAACGAAGGCGTTACGCCAGACATCGAAGTGATTGATCGCCCAGAGTTAATCTTTAAAGGCAATGATCCGTCGATTGAACGAGCCGTCGCAGAGTTGCTTAAGGAACTAAATGACAACCCACCCAAAGTACTAACGGTGCCGCCTGCGCCGAGCAAGTTCTAAAACGGCTAACTGTCGCTATCGAAGGCACCATAAAGCCAAACCGAGTAGGGCAATTCATCCCGCTTGGTTTGGCTTTTTCACATACTAGAGCCTGTTGATCTTTGGTGTATGAATTTTGTAAAGCTCGTCCATGAGCTTTACCGCTATGCGGCTATCGCGATAGTTTGTTCCAAACAAACTGTTGTTCGTTCAAAATGCTCTTTTGAGCAAGAAACGAGCTATGCCGTATAGCGAGTGACGCAGCGAAATGAGCATTTTGACGAACCCTTCGGGCAGCGTTTATTGGCAATTTATTCAGCGTCAGCGATTATTCATTGACGGCCAGTCAATTTCATAACCGCTTCCTTGCCTAAATCACCAATAAATTGCTGCAAAAACACACAGCAAAGATCAACAGGCTCTAAAGTAAATCGTTACCTGAGTTGTTGCACTCGGCTGGTAATGGTTTGTTGAATCAATGTCGCTTTGGTTAACTTTTCTTCTGCTTTGGCGCTGAGCTCTTCATACTCTGTGTGGGCATCTTGAATAATTGCCATGACATAACCGTCATAGCCAGCATTGAGCCCTTGAGAAAGCGCCTCTATTTCATCTCGTTTAGCGATCAGTTCATCGGACAACAGCGACATTTCTCGGCCAACGGCATGGATAATGGTCGTGATTGACGCTTCATCCAACTCTGCCTTTAACATCTCACGTAATTCGTGCTCAGCGTCGAGAATAGGGCAGGTTTCGGTTTGGCGGTCTTGTAAGCGGCTCACTTCATCTTTTAATTGCTCTGCAAGGGTGTGTTGGCGGTTGCCGTCGCTTTGTGAGCGGCAGAGTTCGAGCAATCGCTGGGCTGATAATTTGTTCCAGCCGTCGAATGCATCGGCCCACCTCGTTAGACTCATGATCGCTGACTTTGGTGCCATATCCATATGTTCCAGCAAGGCATTGACTGCAAGCGAGGCAAAGTCCTTGGCATAGCAAATTCCATCGCACAGTAGTTCAGCGACAAAGATAGATGCTGCCGAGCTGCCACTGCCGCGCAGGTAAACTTTGACCATGATCTTATGATCCTCGGGTCGCTTCGCTAGTGAAATGCTAAATCCTTTGTATTCACAGGACACGACCGCTTGTCGCTCAATGTCTATTTTACGCAGCTTAGATAATGTGTTCACTTGTGATACCTCAGAAACATCATTTAGTCCCGAATATCCGGCCTAAATTTCAAATCTACAAATTTAATACTGAATATATACCCTTGTTCATTAGGGCGCTTATTAAATGAAAAAGTTCAAATTAAATTTAAAGTTGGATTAACCAAAAAAAAATAATACAGGCACCGCTTAATAAACAAATCAACAAACTGACTTAAATTGACCAAACCAAAGCGCACGCGTGACAATTAAAGATAATCTATCTGCTATTTAAGACTCGCAAACAGGTTCTTTCAGTCTTAAATAATCCATCGCCAGTCAGCGATAATCAAATGGACATTTGACGTGATTCGTTCAAATCAAAAAAATTAGCATGCAATCATCTTTCAACATATTGTTTTACAACATCAAAACACAGTTCCATCACAAGCCGCTTCTCATCAGAAACGCAGCTTAGCCCAATGCGATAGCTGTAGTAGTGTGCCAAATCGATGGTGGCAAAGCCTCAATTTTCAGCTGGATTAGTTTATTGGAATGGTGATAGCGGTAACAGAGCAGATATTGATTGGCCAATCGTTACGTGGAGGGAATCACAAAATAAAAAGCCGAAACCAATAAAATAAAAACATTAATAAAACGACTTAAAAATAAATATTAACATTCAGTAAAAACAAGTAACAAAACACCAACAATAAAAAAACAACAATATAAATCCAAAACAGCAACCTTAAAAATATGAATCAACTCATATTCACCAGCAGTTAATTAATGCCAACACAGAGTTCCATTCAGCGTGTTGGCGAAGATATATAATTTAATTTATCGAACGAACCACTGGGCCATTATCACCAACCAGATACATCCGACGCATATCCGTACCGTCGATTTTCTCGGCAATAATGATTCGGGCATCCGGATGCGCATTGCGAATGAACGAACTTGCAGCCGAGCCAGGGCTATCCAGGTTGCTCAACGACTTTGGCCGACTGCTGTTGTCTTCTTCCGCGCTGATGACATAGTCGTCGTTGAATCGCAGAAGCTCGGCTCCTGCCACAAATTGATTGCCGCCATCGGAGCTTTGCCACCATCGGACGATGGTTTCATCGGCAGCGTTGTCGATGCCACTGAGTAAGAAGCGCACTTCGTTACCCTCAGCTAAAAAATCGCCGCGGGCGATAGGAAGACCGCTGTTAAAGTTTCCGTCCCATTTACTGCCGTCCCAGCGGAAATAGCTGGCATTCTTCGGCCCGCCAATCTGCCAGCCAATGTCTTTTCCAATGTAAGCGGCAATATGTGGATTGCCATTGGCATCGACTTTAG
Organism: Neiella litorisoli; assembly: GCF_014773395.1. GTDB lineage: Bacteria > Pseudomonadota > Gammaproteobacteria > Enterobacterales > Neiellaceae > Neiella > Neiella litorisoli. Next base: position 67,409 of record NZ_JACXAF010000010.1, read on the forward strand.
TTGAGCCATTAAAGGTCCACAAATCGCCGGTATCAATCGCTAGGGTGTGCTGATCGGCATACTCTTTGGTCAGCGGCACAGTCAGTGTTTTACCTTCAACATTGCGCCAATCACCTGTTTGGGTATTCAACACCATGAAGTACAAATTACGACGTTCAGTTGAGTGTCCGCCGCGATTGTTTCTTGGGGCATCTTTGTCCCAACAAAAGTGGTAATCAAAACCAACCACAATGTCATCACCGACGCCTTTAGAGACGTAGGCGTACCAACTATCGACACTTGGCATATCATGGCGTCGCTTGTGTTTCAAAAAAGAAACCGGCGCATCAAAGCTGCGACCGTTGTCCGTCGATTTTTGATAGACCCAGTCACTGCGGTGGGCGCCATGGCGATAAAACAAATAGATGTCGCCATTGTCCATTTTGATCGCTTGGTTGTAGGTGCCAAATGGCGACACGTTATCTAAATCCTGCCAACTAGTGACATCGTAAGGCCGTGTTGAGACTGCGTGTTTGTTCTCACCGGAATGGGCATTGCCAAATTGGTTGTCGCCATGCAAGGCATCGACACCGCCATGACCGCCATAAAACACATGAATGTATCCGGCATCGTCGATAAGTAATGTTGGCTTGCCGTGACTATCAATTTTCTTCGATGGATCTTTTCCTAGAATACTGGTGCCCGCTTTAAACGGCCCAAGCCACGCTTTAGTCTCGTGATTGTACGCCGCAACATACGGATCTTCGTTGCTGCCTTGATAGGCCACATAGGTAACACCGTTGCGGTATTCGCCCGCAGGGTGTTGCACTACTGCGACACCTTCGCCGTAACCGTTGCTAGCAAAATAATCGACAGTGTCGGTTGCTGGCTCGGTTGCAGGCGGAATCGAGCAACCGCAGAGTAAGGATGCGGCTAGCATGGGGAGAACGCCAAACTTCACTATATTCATCGTTTGTCCTGTATAAGAGTGGTGTAATTCGCGGCTTTGCTATGCGAGCAAAACAGCATCAATGCTCAATACCACAGGCATTTAAGGGTTTTATTGCTACCCACGTAGGCAAAATCAAACGGAAAAACGAGAGCCAAATAACAAAGGTGTAGGCTCAGCGATTCAATGCTTCACCAAGTGGTCGAAAGTAGGCGAGTAACGCCTCATAAATGATCTGCCGATGAGCCAGATCGGGATATAAATCCTGGTGCTCCGTATTCGCGGTGCCAGCAACCAAGTAACTGTTATCGATACCGCTACAGGATTCCACAACCGCTTCAAATGCACGCGCCATCATTTCAGTTGGTTGCGAAAAGTAACGAACGTTAGCTGCACGGTCTGCCTTAACGCTGCGCGATACATAATCATGCTTATCCTGACCGTCCGCGCTAAGCAAGGCGGCGTCAAAAATCTTTAGCAGCTTGTCGTTCAATGGGTGAGGGATGAGTTCAGTACTTTGCAGCCAGCAATCGCTGGCGAAGATGATACTGCGCTGCGGCCCAGAACGGTCGCCAATATCAAACGCTTTTTCAGCAATATAATGATCAAATGCATGCCAAAATTCATGAGCTAAAGCGCCTGCGCCTGCATTTTTGGCTAAAGCCAACTCTCGCTGATTGGGCGCGTAATGCGCCTGAACGCCTTTGCGGCCGCCACTACCAAACGCTAAATTTAAATTGCCGCGCAAGCCAATGGCCTTTGGCGGTAACGCCAGAATGTAAGCCAGATCCGCCAGTGAATCGAAAATCAGATTGGCAGCCAACGCTTTTTCATCATCATTGACCCAACGACCAATGCGAATATTGCCGATGCCGAACGTATTGCGAATATCAATAAACGTCACTTGATCGCCGTGGCGGTAATCTGGCCCTTTGCGCGTTTTATATTTAAAGCTAGTTAACCGCAAAATGTTCCTTGGTAATTGTTATGATGTGCGTCATCTGGCGACGATTATACACAGCAGCCTTCACCCTCAACTAGAGCGACTTCCTTGAGCAATCTTCACTTCAATCAATTAAACCTGAAACCGGCTTTGACCGATAACCTTGAATCCTTGGGCTACCAATCGATGACACCAATTCAAGCCCAAAGCCTGCCACCAATCATTGAGGGCAAAGATGTGATTGCCCAAGCCAAGACCGGCTCTGGTAAAACCGCCGCCTTTTCATTGGGTGTATTGGAGCGGCTCAACGTCAAACGATTTCGAGTGCAATCGCTCATCTTGTGCCCAACCCGAGAGCTGGCCGACCAAGTCGCCAAAGAAGTCCGCCGTTTGGCCAGACAAATACACAACATCAAAGTGCTAACGCTGTGCGGCGGCGTACCGATGGGGCCGCAGATCGGCTCATTAGAACATGGCGCCCACATTGTTGTTGGCACGCCGGGCAGGGTGCATGACCACTTATCAAAAGGGCGCCTTGATCTGAGCGAACTCAACATATTGGTGCTGGATGAAGCCGACCGCATGTTAGAAATGGGCTTTCAAGATGCCATTGACGCCATCATTCAGCACGCGCCAGCCACGCGGCAATCGTTGCTGTTTAGCGCAACGTTTCCACCCAAAATCAAATCGATTGCCGAGCGGGTATTACGCGACCCCATCATGGTTAAGGTCGAGCAGGCGCACGATAGCAGCAGCATTGCCCAGCATTTCTACAAAGTGTCCGATCCCGAAAGTCGCTACCAAGCACTGCGTCAATTGCTACTGAGCCATCAACCCGAATCTGCCGTGGTGTTTTGCAATACCAAACAAGAAACCCAAGACGTTGCCGATTGTCTCTGTGACGACGGTTTTAGCGCCGCTGCTCTCCATGGCGATCTAGAGCAAAAACAACGTGACAAAACCTTGGTGCGTTTCAGCAATAGAAGCACTTCCATTTTGGTTGCAACAGATGTTGCCGCGCGAGGCCTAGACATTGACTCACTAGACGCGGTGGTTAATTACCATGTTGCCCACGACCCTGAAGTGCACGTCCATCGTGTTGGCCGCACCGGTCGCGCAGGCAGCAAAGGGCTGGCGTTAACGCTGTTTAACGACAAAGAAGGCTATAAGTTGGCCATGGTCGAGGACTACATCAACATCAGTACCTTTCCAATTCCGCTGCCAGATGACGCTTCGGTATACCAATCACCAATGAAGCCCCCCATGGTGACGCTGTGCATTGACGGCGGTAAAAAACAAAAGATTCGACCAGGTGACATTGTCGGCGCATTAACCGGCGACAAGGGAATTGATGGTAACGACATTGGCAAAATTGATGTATTCACCTTTGTTGCTTACGTCGCCGTGAAACGCTCCGAAGCAAAAGCAGCCTTTAACAAACTGAGCAACGGCAAACTCAAAGGCAAACAATTCCGAGTGTGGCGAGAACGCGGTTAGAAAAAGGCGGATCAGAATCCCATGCGTAAGACGGATAAAAAGTTAGAAAACCAACTTCGGGTTGTGCTCACTGACGTTTGTGACCATATGCTGACACACGTTGCAGGCTTTCAATGGCTTACGCATTTGGTGAACTATTCGCAATTCCCTAAGAGCTTAAAGGTGGTTTTGATCTTTGATAGCAATGAACGCCTTCAGCGCTTTTTATCGCTGCCAGTTAAAGACCAAGTGGCCGAGCAAATTGATGCAGCGCTGTCGCAAATCGGATTGAAACTCAAGAACGTCAATCAACACATAACCTATGACACGGAAGAAAATTGCGAAAGGCACAATGGCGGCAAGTGGAATGAACGATTGAAATAAGTTCTGAATCGACCTTCGACGAAATACTCAGCTAATTCAGAATAGGGCGCGTGGTTCAGAATGGAAGGCTCGCCAGTTGTACACAGTTTGATGCGCGATATTAGTCTACTTCATAGCCATGGTACTGACGATGCCGTTGAGCTTAGCTATTCGCTTAAAAATCGCCCGAATTGTGAAACTTCAACTACGCTAGTCATAGTACCTACCTGAAATTAATCATAAAATCCTAGGAACTTAAATCGGGCACGCATATACCGGAAACCGATTTTACAAAAGCATGGGAATGCTATAACCGGCCAACTAAGGATAAAAGTACTTGGGCATAATATTTATCCTTTGTTAGCTCAACGAGGAAAAGGTAATGAAAAAATTGAAACTTAATGGCGCAATTTTATTAATGTTGGGCATGACTGGTAGTGCTTTTGCTCAGAATGGCTTCTATGCGGGTGCAAGTATCGGACAAACTACCATCGATGCGTGCAGTGGTATTGATAATTGCGACGACGAGGACATCGGCTGGAAAATCGTGGGCGGTTGGGCGTTGAATTCGAACCTCGCTTTTGAGGCTGCTTGGGTTGATTTTGGAGAGGTTGATGGCGCCATAGACGGTTCGAAAATCAGCGCCGAAATTGATGGTTGGTCAGTCGCTGCAAAGGGCACGCTGCCACTCAACGATCAGTTTGCCCTGTTTGGTAAGTTCGGCATGATCATGTGGGATGTCGAAGGAGGAGGAGCTGCTTCCGGTATCGATGACGATGGCAACGACCCTCTATATGGCCTCGGCGCTGAATACACGTTTACTGACCAGTTAAGTATTGTCGGTGAGTGGGAGTGGTATGATATCGACGAAGACGTTGATCTGTTTTCCGTCGGTGTGCTCTACAAATTCTAATCAAATCTAAACATTGGGATAAGGAGGATGCACTGATTGAGTATTCTCCTTAATCCAAAAGTCGGTGACGTAACTCAGAACGGAAGGCCGTTCTGAGTTCTACGTAGAATCTCCAAATATTGGAATGGATTTTCGCACTGAGAGTCAGAACAGCGCTCGATGTAAATCAAAAGGTTGCAGCCATACTTCAGAATGGCTAGAAGCGCCCATTCTCGGCTAGTTCAGAATGGGCTAACTCCATTCAAACTCATTTGTTGCCCCAAAACGTAAGTGGAATCCACGTATCTACAAAATGATAACGTGCGCTCAGACTTGAGCTGACATATATCCGATTCTGATGCGGTGGCTGGCAGTTTAGATTTGAGCTAAATTCTTTTCAGCTATACATCTAGCCGGATGATTTGGCATTCTGAAAGTCATCTTGCTTATCGTTACTCTTATGTACACTGGATCCAAGGCTATTGTTCTATGATATAGCACGCAATAAAGCTCTTGTGCCTTCCTCTTTTTCATGACTGATTCGTATGTATTCCACAGTATTTCGTCCGGCATTCTTTGCGCGATAAAGAGCTTGGTCGGCATGCTCAATTAGCTCACTTGGAGAAATGCTAGCTATACCACTTGTTACTGTTACCACTCCGATACTTGCTGTCAAAAAGCTTGCTACATTCGATGCCTCATGCGGAATCCCCGCTCTTTTGAGTAACTGTTGTAGCTTTAAAATGACGCCCTCAGGGGAATCCGTGTCAGGTAATAATAAGGCAAACTCTTCTCCACCATAGCGAACCGCTAGGTCAGTGGGCCTTCTGATGGCTTTCCGCAGGCATTCAGAAAAACTTTGCAAGCAGTGATCCCCTTGTATATGTCCATAAACATCGTTGTATTGCTTAAAGTAATCAATATCGATTAGGGCGAGGCTTAGACTTGTTTTTTGCCTATGCGATCGGGACAGTTCCATGCTAAGTACTTCATCAAAGCGCCTTCTGTTCGCTAACCCTGTTAGCCCATCTTCCTGGGCTAAAGTTTCAAGTTGTCGATTTAGCGCTTGAATCTGATTCACCCTAGAGAGTATTGAGCGAGTAAAGAAAGCTAAAAGAAATGAGCTTCCCCCTCCTACCAAGGCAATTACCCAAGTCGAAAAACTACTGTGATGGTTCATGAATGATGTTGTGGGAGTAGCCAAAATGCTCCAAGTTTTACCCCAGAAATGAGGCATAGGTTGGCGAATTTCTATGCCTTCAACGATCGGTGTACTCGTTCTCGACTCGTGTACATAAAGTACGCGTTGTTGAGATGGATCACTTTCGTCAATCAGCGTCATTTTAATTCCCAAAGGGCGCTTAGATAATGCCGAAGCATCAAACAACTCTCGGAGCTTAAATACACCAAGTACAAACCCTTTTAAGTTATGGAGGCGTTCCTTCGGGGTGGATGATGGCTGCTTATAGATCGGTACTACTGCAAAAAAAAGCGGAGCATCGTCTTTTTGTTGAACCAGTTTCAGGCCAGCTATTAACTGTGGCGTTCCCGAGGAGGCGGCTTCAATCAAACCAGCTCTCCGTACGCTACTAGAAGCGACATCGTAACCTAAAGCCTCATTATTGCCCTTTAACGGATTTAGATAGTAAATAGGGTAATACACTTCTCTTTTGGCGGCATTTACCATCTTGTTGTTTTGTTGATGCGTGAACCGAAATTCTGGAAAGCGCTTTTTCATCGCTTGCTCATAAAGTTTGCGCTCAGAGTGAGCAACTTTTGGAAGCCATTGAAGTGCTTGGGTGTGCACGTAACTTTCGAGTATTGGGGCCGACACTTGTTGGAACTGTTCCCAGCTGACGTTGGGTTGTGTTTCATATATAGCTGCCAATGTACGCAGAGTTTCAATGTGCCGGCTTATTTCGCGATGCAGTGAAATTGCTCGACTATAGGCGACATGCTGAAAGTCATCTAACAAAGCGCGTCTTTCTAAACTATTGTTGTACCAACGAGCCCAAGTAGTCAGTACGACTCCAATAGAAAGAATTACCATACAAGCAGGAATACCGGAGAGAAAAGTGCCCGCCGCTTTCATTTCAAAGCGTTTCATTACGCAACTCCTGCAACTTTCAAGTTACTGTCTCTGAACATGGTACTCCAACGAGAGAATTGTGCGTTTGATAAGGGCTTTGACCAGTAATAACCTTGCATAATGGAGCAACCCATTTGCTTGAGCGAGCGGACTTGAGCCGTATTCTCGACTCCCTCAACCACTAGCTCTAAGTCAAGTTCTCGGGCAAGGGAAACTGTGTTTTTGACTGCGGCCGAGTGCTTTCTGCAAGCCAGCATATGAGCGACGAACTTTCGATCAATTTTGATTTGGGTAAACGGGCCCATTATCAATTGCTCAAGTGATGAATGACCGGTTCCAAAATCATCGATTGACAATCCAATATCAAGCTTCCGAGTTCTCGTCATTCCCTCGAATACGGCGATGATGTCATGTCTTAACTCCCGCTCAGTAAGCTCTAGCATTAACATAGAGGGGGCAAGCTCCCCCTTGTTCAACATTCCAGAGACCATTTCGGCAAAGTTTGATTTTGCGATATCACTAACGTCTACGTTGACCGATACGCGAAGATTCAAACCCATACAACGCCAACTTACCGCAGCTGAAATAGCCTGCTGAATCATCTCTAGCGTTATTTGATGCATAACTTCAGTTCCTGCAACACACTCTAAAAACTGCCCTGGATTTAACACTCCATGTTCCGGATGATTCCATCGGATTAAAGCTTCAGCGCCAATAAGCTCACTGGTTTGGGTATCAACGTGCGGTTGAAAAAAGGCCTCTAACTGATTAGCTGCTAAGGCTTCTGCAACGCCCGATTCAGTAGCCTTAAAGCAAATTGGTCTAGATTTGCTATTTGCAGCATTATCTTTTGATGCACTCTCGATAAGTGAAGTTAAAGTGTCTTTAGTTAGGGGGTAGGGTAATGCCACAACAGACTTTAGCCCGAATATCAGAGCTCTATCTCGAAGTACCTCCAAGACTTTTTCGCAAATTTGGTTATCAAACGCGATGACTGTTGAAAAGTTTAACTGACCGATTCTTTTGATTATATCGAGGCATCCCATCCCCTTCACACACACATCACAGATCACCAGTTCGGGCTCAAACCCTGCTTCCAAAAGGTGAAGGCCTTCCTCTGCACAATCAGTTTCGACCACTGCACCTGATGCCACTTGATTACCCAGAAATCTAAGTTCCGGTTGTGAACCGGAAATATTACCTATTACCAATATGTCAGCCCTAACCACTGCTCGCTCCGCTCTCTTTGTCTAATTGAACTGTGCGGATTATGCGTAGTCAGAAATCAATATCTGTCACGAACCGGACATTTGTATAAAAAATAACCTTTTTAAAAAATATCGATTTGAGACGTTGGGACAGTTCTTTGTGATAACAAAAGGGAAGATTTAGTTTTCTTGGCGGGTGTCCATTATTTCTAGAGGGTTGTGAAATGCTAGGTCGTAGCCCTGCAAACGTGTTGCCAGTTTTGAAATATCCGTCAACAAAATTTGGCCTCGGTGTACTTCGATCGCTTGCGCTCTTTCTAAAGCCTTTAAAGCCTCATTTACACGTTGGCGCGAGATGTCAGTTAGTAAGCTAAGTTGATTTTGAGAGAGAGGAATAGGGTATGTAGCTTTTACCGAACTGCCTTGTCTAGCCGCGATATCTAAAAGGATGTATATGATTCTCTCCATCACACTACCGCTCCGTATTACCTGTGCTTGCAACCATTTTGGCTTCATTATAAGACCTTGAAGATAATACCATTTGTATACTTCATGGTTGGTTTGTGCGAGGCGCATGATTTGTTCGGATGGCATGAAAACGGCGATGAGAGGGATAACCTGTACAACCTGTATAAACGGGTTGTTTTCTTCAGTTTCGTCAAAGTGACCAAACCAATCGCCCCGACCCAGAACAACGCTGTTGACTGTCGAAAGACTTGGGATCTGCATATAAAGAGTGATAACCCCATCAAGTACATACCAAATCCCGGAGGCTGGCTCGTAAGACGAGTCAGGCTTCGGCTTAATATCTTTGACAAGTTGACCCACAGCACATAATTGCTGTTTTAGCTCACTCGACAATCCATCTGGCCAAACAATCTGGCTTGCAATCTCTTTCGGAAGCATTGTTGGTCTCTTCGTGCAGGTAATCGAACTATGTGAATATTGTTTCTTTAAACGCATATCAATAGTCCGTTAACACCTAAAATTCTAGCATGGTCTCAACTCTCATCTAGTTCAGAATAGGGAAGCTAAATCAGACTGGCGCGACCAGTCTGATTCTCACTGAGAATATTGGTGACAAGACGCGCAAATTGACGCGCCACTCGATAATATCATTTAACATAATATACATTGTGCGCAGTCAAGGCTGTAACTACTCAGGGCGCTTACGATTGGCCGTTTGGCACTCATTCGATCTTATTGGCATACAGAAGCCAGCGAACGCGAAGATTATAAATCGTCGCTTATCGCCGGCGCCATTAATCCTACTGAACATCGGTTCGCTATCGGTGCCCCAGCCAAACGCTGTGGCACCGAGTTACTCACCGGAGTCAAAAATATTTGACCGCGTAGCAGCATGATAAAGTCCGGTTCTTCGGACTACGTAGTAGCAAACAACTTTCAAAAAGCTCGAAACTTCGAACCGCGTAGCAGCATAAAAAGTCCCAAATTTGGGACCACATAGCACCATTAGATATAGTGCTACGCTTCTTGCTCGACATTAATCACGGAGTTAAAAAGCAATACGGGTAAATCTGCAAGCATCTTATCGGTCAACGTAATCAACAACGCACCCGTTGGATCTTCCATAGTCAACAGATCACCGTAATGCCTCAGCGCTTCGATGTTGTGTTGAATGCTTAGGTAAGCCTGATAACCAGGCATGATTTTATCGATTTCAGATTTGGTCATTGGTCATTCCTTTGGTTTCTTGTTCAAGATTTCGTTTCACTGCGAAGATACCCATGGCCGTAAACTCCACTCGCCACGGGGATACGAGTATTTCACCTGTGCTTTTCAGCAAAATACCTCCACCTTTAGCCCGTCGAGGACTGTCCTCGATGGTTGTTGTTTCTCGAACCCAAGACGGCATTGACCACCAACAACGCTCATTGCGTGATTTCGCGTACAGACCGCCGCAACCATGGATGCGACAGCCTTTTGGGAAGCCATGGGCGTTTTCTTCGCCTTTGGATGCGTACTTAGCGATGTAACCGAGCGCGTTTTTAGCCCATTCGATTTTGGTGAAGCCGTGTGGCCACCAACCTTGTTTGTCAGGCTTTGGTAGACAGATGCCGCGAGGCAACCAGATTAAGATGTGATAATGCAACGCACCGCGCTTTTGCAGCTCAGCAACCCAGACATACCGGAACTCGATGTTTCGCCGCTTACACCATTGACGGATATGGCGCATCAAGTCGCTTACGTGCCGAGGATTCCAACCATCCAAGTCACGATAAGTCAGCGTGAGCATGGCAATGCGATGACGAAAGCCACCTTGGTTTAGATCTTCGATTTGGAGTCTTGAACTGGTTAAAACCGAGTAACGCATTTTGCGAACTCGGGATTCCTTGGGGTCTATTTTTATTCTGTCAGTGGACGTTCCACTTGTTGAAGAAGAGACAAGCCCAGCAGAAGCTTCGGTGGCTGAGGGTGATTTTTGAGCATTTTTCAGCTCTAAGTTGCTTATGAAGGCATCTAAAGACGACTTTTCGCATGATTTATTTTCATGCGACATGTATCCTTGATGCGCGGATGGCGTAACAGCGCCAGAGTACGCAGGTAACATATTCCTGTTATTTCCTTCTCGGGGATTAACAAACGCTGGTCGGTGTTGGCGCACTTACCAGCATGAAGGGTCGGGCTTTGGCGAGTCCGGCCTTTCCTCGTTTTAGGGAACTAGCTTTGGCGAGCTAAGCCCCCTACTTTCTACTTTTCGATTTCTTGTTGTTCTGATTCCTGTTCAACCATTGCTTGTTGCAATGCTGCGATCACCGGTCCCAGCGTGCGCTCAACCGCTTCGCCCATACGGTTTACAGCCGCTTCGCCAGCCTCGCGCTGGATTTCTTTTGTTCTGACGATTTCACCTAGATACACCGATGCGAGCGTTGAAGGAGTTTGACCGAGTTCATCAGCTAATTTCTCTAGTCGTTTATACATGGTTGGCGTCACCTTGATGGTGATCCGCTCTGTTCTGTTCTCTGCCATAAGTTGCCCCTTGGTTCACTTTGGTCAACATACAGCTAGATTTTGGGTTTTGGAAGGAGTAATTTTGGGCAAGGGAATAAAAACTAATGGAAGATAACAGAGTGATTAAAGGGGAAGTAAACACGATAATTCGGGGGTTAAGGTTTGGGTTTAAACACTACGGGTTCTCGCAATAGTTCCGTTTCTCGCTCCTAAAGAGCGCTCGGCACTCCACATTGCGATACCCGTTCACCGTAGGCATGATTTCGGCACAAACCTGACAACGGTATCAGTCGATAGGGCATGTACGAATCTGACATCATTCTAGAGCCAGCAGAGCAGCTCTTTATCCTTCGCCTCCCCTCTGGGCTTCGCTCTACCTACATCACGTGGCGTATCGGCCACACGACCAAATATTTGCTACCAAGAGAGACTTACTACCGGCATAAGCGGATATTTAAGGAACGCTACGGTATCAATATCGACAAACAAAGACCGTAACCATCTGAATTATATATCGAACCACGCAATATACATTGTGCGCATCTCTGGTTGTGCAATCTACAAACTCGCGTATATTCGGCCATAGGACTTCTCTGACTTACTCTGATTGTGCCTATGATTCGCCGTTTCTTCATTCTCGTCTTGGCAACTTACCTAGTGCCGCTGACCGCTTCTGCCGATGTTGGTCATTCCGCGGTTATCCTCCAATACCATCACGTTAGCGAAACGACGCCGCCGTCGACAAGCGTAACTCCTGCGGAATTTGAACAGCATTTAGACTGGCTAGCCGAAAACGATTTTGAGGTGCTGCCATTACCAACGATTGTGAGCAAGTTACGTCAGCAGCAAAGCTTCTCGTCGGACAAAGTCGTCGCCATTACGTTTGACGACGCCAATGTTTCGGTCTGTGAGCAAGCTTGGCCGATCCTGAAAAAACGAAAACTGCCGTTCACTTTGTTCATTAGCACTGAAATGATTGAGCGCCAATACAGCTCTCAGTGTTCTTGGCAAGACTTAAAGGAAATGACCGATTCAGGATTGATGGTGCCAGCGAATCATTCACACCAGCACAGTCATATGATTGTGACTGCTGAACATGGTTATTCTTATGAGCAATGGCGCGCTGAGGCGATTAAAGAAATCACCACTGCGCAAAATTTACTCGAAGCTCAGTTAGGCTGGTCGAGTCAATTGTTTGCCTATCCGTATGGTGAATACAACACAGCGTTAGCCGCAATTGTTACTGAACTCGGATACACAGGTTTTAATCAAAGTACTGGCGCTGCTGGCTATTTGAGTGACTTTGCGGCATTGCCACGGATCCCCGTATCGAGTCAGTATGCGGCGCTTAACACACTTAGTGTCAAACTATTGAGCCTGCCGTTTCCTGGCGATTTTCTACCTGAGCACCCTAACCCAATTATCCTTGATAGCGCCGCTAATCCACTGAAAGTTCGCGTTAAATCGCATGCTGGCTTTGAGCATGTGCTCAAACGAACGAGTTGTTTTAACAGCAGCGGCGCGCCGATTTCCACCACGTTGACGGCTAATGAGCTATTAATTAGTGCAGAACAACCGCTAAAACGGGGTCGTCATAAGTACACGTGTACGGCACCAAGTGGTAAAGATGGCCGCTGGTATTGGGGCTCGTTTCAATGGCTGATCAGTGATAACGGCACTGCTGTGATTGAACCGGCTGTTCATTAAATCAGTCGTTAAACTTAAATCCTAATTAACTGATGGTGCAGGAGAATGTGCTGTGAGCAATTCGGAACGCGAAGAATTTTTAAGCCATGACCATACCAAGCCCGAAACTTGGGAACATAAGTTTAATAAAATTCTGACGCCGTTTGAGCGCTTCGTAAATCGCACAACAACCGGTGGTTTACTGCTGATGACTACCGCTGCAGTAGCGTTGCTATTAGCCAATACCCCCTTGGCTGGCTGGTATCAAAATTTGCTCCACACTGATTTCGGCCTTCAGTTTGGCCCTTGGCATATTGAGAAAACGCTCCACCATTGGGTCAACGACGGCCTAATGACCTTGTTTTTCTTTTTGGTTGGGTTGGAGCTTAAGCGCGAAATTTTGGTCGGCGAATTGGCTGAGGTGCGCAAAGCATTGCTGCCAATTGTTGCGGCCGTTGGTGGCATGATTGTACCGGCGCTGTGTTATGTTGCGCTCAATTACGGCTCCGGCGATACCTTGCGTGGCTGGGGCATTCCGATGGCCACCGATATCGCGTTTGCGCTTGGCGTCATCGCCCTACTCGCTAGCCGCGTGCCCAAAGCGCTGATCACCTTTTTGGTCGCCTTGGCCATTGTTGATGATCTCGGTGCTGTCGTTGTCATCGCACTGTTTTACACCGATCAATTGGTTTGGCAATTCCTTATCGCAGCGGGTTTCATGACCGGCATTTTAGTGCTGCTAAACATTGTTGGTATTCGCACCGCTGCTGTTTACTTTGTTGTTGGCTCGTTACTGTGGCTGGTGCTGTTGAAATCTGGCGTGCACGCGACACTAGCTGGTGTGATTACCGCATTTGCGATACCGGCCAAACCCAAGTTCGACCCCGAGCTATTCACATTCCGAGTGAAACAACTACTGCAGAAATTTGAACATAGTTATACACATAGTGCCGACATCCTCAAAAACCCAACGATGAACGGCATCGTTCACACGCTAGAAAGTGGTGTTCAGGGTGTGCAACCGCCACTTCAGCGCTTGGTGCATTCGCTGCATAAACCGGTGGCCTTTATGGTGCTACCTATATTTGCGCTATTTAACGCTGGGGTGACGATCGACTTTGCAAATACCTCTGAAATTATCAGCCATCCAGTCACCCTTGGCGTGATCACCGGCTTAATTTTCGGCAAGTTCATTGGCATCGCCGGTGCATCTTGGTTGGCCATACGGCTAGGTTGGAGCGTGCTGCCAACGGATACCACAATGCGTCACATCATAGGTGCATCAATGCTTGGCAGTATTGGCTTTACCATGTCGATATTCATTGCTGAATTAGCCTTTAGTCATCAACCGGACATGGTTGTTCACGCCAAACTAGGGATCTTGTTTGCTTCGCTGATCGCTGGCGTCTGCGGCTACTTGTGGCTACTCCGAATTGGCGGCGAAAAATCAGCAATCGGATCCGTTTACGAATTAAAACGCTAACATCCGCGTGAACTCAATGTTCGTTCAGCTTTAATTCAAATCGTTGGTCTATGGTTAACGCCATACAACCAAGGTTGAAAAAGGGGGAGACATGTTGAGTGCTCGTGTCAATTTTGCTGCGCTGGTATTGGCAGTTGTTAGTTTTGAATCGGTTGCCGCGATTAAATTAGCGCGGTTTGTTAGCGAGCAGGAACCGTTTGCTGGCCAAGCTTGCTTCGGCGCGGTAGTGGAAATGCATCAAGGCATACCGGTTGCAATAGCCAACCTTGGCAATCGTGATCCGCGTTTTTGTCAGCCGCAATCGGTCACCGTTGAACCCCAATTAATTGCCGATGCCTTGCTGACCGATCCGCAATTCGACGACTTAATCGTTGAACCCATCTTGGCCGACGCGCGCAGTTCTCGTATTTTGCCGCCAATCGCTTATAGCCAACAACAGCTCGACGAACGGCAGCGCTTAGTGATCGGCGTTGGCTTTAACTACCGCGAACACCTCGAGGAGACCGGCGACTACAGTGGTAGCGGACCATTGCTATTGTTCGCCAAGCCGGTGTTACCAACCGGCCCATATCAGTCGGTGCGAACTGGCGCGGCAACTGATGTATTACTCGACTATGAAGTTGAATTGGCGATGGTGCTGCTTGAAGACATTGATTTAAACGCCCCTCCCCGTCCCCAACAGCTCTACCCGAGCGTCGCATTTGCGCTGGCTAATGATTTAAGTGATCGGGTGCCAATAATCCTCAACCCAGATTCGGGTTACACCCAAGGTAAAAGTGATCCGGGTTTCATGCCGCTTGGCCCTTGGTTACGATTAGGTCGGGAAGGATTCGCCGATGAGCAAGGCAATTGGCAAATCGATGCCAATATTTCCCTCGGCGTAACCAAAGCCAAAAGCGGCGAATACATTCTTGAGCAAGACGCGAGTTTGATGCAGATGCGTTTCGATCCGTATCAAATCATTCAAGTGATGGCAACGCGCTACCAAGAAGGGAAAAACCAATGTATGCGCGATCGCCACGGCAACGCTCATTGGGTATTGCCGACCGATGGCATTGTTCCTGCTGGCTCGATTTTACTAACGGGCACCGCTGGCGGAACAGCGATCCAAGCGCCTTCAATTTGGCAAAAGATCGGGCTATTTTTTGAAGGCGGATTTTCTATTGATAACGCCCGAAAGGAGTTTCTAGAAGATCAGTTTGTCGGCAGAGAGCGACTGGGTTATTTGCAGGATGGCGACTTCGTGTCGGCCAATATTCAAGGGCTCGGGCAACAAGCATTTGCCATCGAACTTGACAGTAATCAACCTGTCACACAAGGCCCCCTGCCACTACCAGACTGTGACTAATCGAAATCGGATCGAGAGGCACAAAAAAACCGGTCAAATGACCGGTTTTTTTATGGGTTGCTAGCTTGAACTTACCAACCAGTTTTTTCACGCAGTGCTTTGCCGATATCAGCAAGGCTATCTACCGTGGTCACGCCAGCAGCTTGCAATGCGGCAAACTTCTCTGCTGCTGTGCCTTTACCGCCTGCGATAATCGCACCGGCGTGGCCCATGCGTTTGCCCGGAGGAGCCGTAACGCCAGCAATGTAAGAAACAACCGGCTTGGTTACATTTTCTTTAATGTATTCAGCCGCTTCTTCTTCTGCTGAGCCACCAATTTCACCGATCATGACGATGGCTTCAGTTTGTGGGTCGTCTTGGAACAACTTCAAAATATCAATGAAGTTAGAACCTGGGATTGGGTCGCCACCAATACCAACACAAGTGGACTGGCCAAAACCTTCATCAGTGGTTTGCTTAACCGCTTCGTACGTCAACGTACCTGAGCGTGAAACAATACCAACTTTACCTGGTTTGTGAATGTGGCCTGGCATAATGCCAATCTTACATTCACCCGGCGTGATCACACCTGGGCAGTTCGGGCCAATCATACGAACGCCTTTTTGCGTCAAGTACTCTTTAACCACCAACATATCCAGTGTTGGAATACCTTCGGTAATGGTAACGATCAACTCAATGCCGGCATCAGCCGCTTCAAGAATCGCATCTTTACAGAACGGCGCTGGAACGTAAATCACAGATGCAGTGGCACCAGTGGCTTTAACTGCTTCTTTAACAGTGTTAAACACTGGCAAACCAAGGTGAGTTTGACCACCCTTGCCTGGCGATACACCGCCAACCATTTGTGTACCGTATTCAATCGCTTGCTCAGAGTGGAAAGTACCCTGACCACCGGTGAAGCCCTGACAAATGACTTTGGTATTTTTGTCGATTAAAACGCTCATGCTGCACCTCCGGCGGCTTCAACAACTTTCTTAGCTGCGTCCGTCAGGCTTGTTGCAGCGATAATGTTCAGGCCAGATTCGGCCAGAGTCTTGGCGCCAAGCTCGGCGTTGTTACCTTCAAGGCGAACAACAACAGGAACTTTTACCCCTACTTCGTTAACTGCACCGATGATGCCTTCGGCAATCATGTCACAGCGAACAATACCACCGAAAATGTTAACCAATACGGCTGATACCGCATCGTCAGACAGAATGATCTTAAATGCTTCAGCCACACGCTCTTTCGTTGCGCCGCCACCAACATCCAAGAAGTTTGCAGGAGCACCACCGTGTAACTTAACAATGTCCATGGTACCCATTGCCAAACCAGCGCCGTTGACCATGCAGCCGATGTTGCCGTCAAGGGCGACGTAGTTCAGTTCCCACTGAGCCGCATGGGCTTCACGCTCATCTTCTTGCGAAGGATCGTGGAATTCTTGCAAACGCTTTTGGCGATACATCGCGTTTGAGTCGATGTTGATTTTGCCATCTAAGCAGTGCAGATCGCCTTTGTCCGTGATGACCAATGGGTTGATTTCGAGCAGGGCGAAATCATAGTCTTCAAACATTTTCGCCAGACCGAGGAAGATCTTGGTGAATTGCTTGATTTGATTGCCTTCAAGGCCAAGCTGGAATGCTAGATCGCGGGCTTGGTATGGGTTTGCACCAACCAATGGATCGATTTCCGCTTTAAGGATCTTTTCGGGTGTTTCTTCGGCGACCTTCTCAATCTCGACGCCACCTTCGGTTGACGCCATGAACACGATGCGACGTGTAGCGCGGTCGACGACAGCACCCAGATACAGCTCATCGGCAATATCGGTGCAAGATTCGACTAAGATTTTGCTAACCGGCTGGCCATTAGCATCTGTTTGGTACGTCACCAAGTTTTTGCCCAACCAGTTTTGAGCAAACTCGCGGATCTCTTCTTTGTTTGATGCCAACTTCACGCCGCCCGCTTTACCGCGGCCGCCTGCGTGAACCTGACATTTCACAACCCATTTGTTATCGCCGATGCGATCAGCCGCTTCAACAGCCGCTTGCGGTGTATCAACCGCGTATCCTTCAGACACAGGAAGGCCGTATTCGGCAAACAATTGTTTAGCCTGATACTCGTGTAGGTTCATTATGACTTTCCGTCTTTGTTTAATTCACGCTCAACTTCGTTGTTGGCGTATTTTGAGGTAAGTGCCCCTGTGATATTGCGTTTCGCTACACAGGGGCGTTCGATCATACTTCCAAAAGCAGACGTGTTGGATCTTCCAGCATTTCCTTGATAGTTACCAAGAAGCTGACTGATTCCTTACCGTCAATAATGCGATGGTCATACGATAAAGCGAGGTACATCATTGGCAGGATTTCTACCTTGCCATCCACCGCCATTGGTCGATCTTGGATTTTATGCATGCCCAAGATTGCACTTTGTGGCGGGTTAATAATTGGCGTCGACATCAGCGAACCAAACACACCACCATTGGTGATGGTGAAGTTACCACCGGACATCTCTTCAACGGTCAACTTGCCGTCGCGACCTTTAATTGCCAGTTCGCGAATGCCTTTCTCGATTTCGGCAACGGTCATCAAGTTGCAGTCACGTAGTACTGGGGTCACCAAACCGCGTGGCGTTGATACTGCAATGCTGACGTCAAAGTAGTTGTGATAAACAATGTCATCACCATCAAGCGACGCATTGACTGCTGGGAAGCGTTTCAGTGCTTCACATACCGCCTTGACGTAGAAGCCCATAAAGCCCAAACGAATGTCGTGTTTTTTCTCAAAGACATCTTTGTATTGCTTACGGATGTCCATGATTGGCTTCATGTTGACTTCGTTGAACGTGGTCAACATCGCAGTGCTGTTAGTGGCGTCAAGTAGGCGCTCAGCAATGCGTTTACGCAGACGGGTCATCGGCACGCGTTTCTGGCTGCGGCCAGGATTCACCAAAGGCTCGGCTGAAGCTGCTGCTGGCGCGCTCGCTGCCGCTTTGACATCCGAGCCATGGATGCGACCATCTTTGCCAGATCCGGCAACACCGGCAGCATCAACACCAGTTTCACCAGCGGCGCGGCGGCCTGATGGCGTCACTACGTCAGCTTTGTCATTTGAGCTAGCTGCAGGCGCTGCGGCTTCGGGCTCAGGCGCTTTCACTGGCTCTTCTTTTGGCGCTGCGGCAGCACCGGCAACGAACTTACCGATGATTTGTTCAGCGAGAACAGTTTCACCCTCAGCTTCGAGGATTTCCTGCAACACACCGTCTTCTGGCGCTGGCACTTCCAGCACTACTTTATCGGTTTCAATGTCTACCAATACTTCATCACGAGCAACCTGATCACCTGGCTGTTTGTGCCAAGTGGCGATGGTCGCGTCCGCAACTGATTCTGGTAAAACCGGGACTTTGATCTCGATTGTCATTCTATTTTCCTTCGACCAATTAGTTGCTCGCCACGTTCAATGCGGCTTCAATCAATGCTTTTTGTTGTTTCAAATGGACCGACATGTAACCCACAGCTGGTGCTGCAGAGGCTTCGCGGCCTGCGTAAGTCAGTTTTGAGCCTTCTGGAATAACACTCCAGAAATGGTGTTGGCTACAGTACCAAGCACCTTGGTTTTGCGGCTCTTCCTGACACCACACCCAGTCGCGTACGTGCTCATACGGTTTAAGCAATTCCAACATTTGTTCAGTTGGGAATGGGTACAGTTGCTCAATCCGCACAATTGCGACATTGGTAATTTCTTGTTTGCGGCGATTTTCCAGCAAATCGTAGTAGACCTTGCCTGAGCAGAACACCACGCGATCTACCGTTGCCGGATCTAAGTTGTCGATTTCGCCAATCACGTTTTGGAAGGTACCTTCCGCTAGCTCGTCGAGTGTTGATGTACAGAGCGGATGACGCAGCAGCGACTTCGGCGACATCACCACCAGTGGACGACGCATTGGGCGCAGCACCTGACGGCGCAGCATGTGGAAGATTTGCGCTGGCGTCGATGGGATCACCACTTGCATATTGTGGTCAGCACAAAGTTGCAAGTAACGCTCCAAGCGAGCCGATGAGTGCTCTGGTCCCTGCCCTTCGTAGCCGTGAGGCAGGAGCATGGTCAAACCACACAGACGCCCCCACTTTTGCTCACCTGAGCTGAGGAATTGATCAATCACCACTTGGGCACCGTTGGCGAAATCACCAAATTGCGCTTCCCAAATAGTTAAGCCACTTGGCTCTGCGGTGGTGTAACCATATTCAAACGCCAGTACCGCTTCTTCGGACAGCACCGAGTCCCACACATCAAATGGGCCTTGGTTTTCACCAATATTTTGCAGCGGAATAAAGCCGCGATTATCAAGCTGATTGTGCAACACAGCATGACGGTGGAAGAACGTACCGCGGCCCGAATCTTGGCCGGTTAGACGAATGCGATAACCTTCGTCGAGCAACGTCGCATAAGCTAGGTTTTCGGCATAACCCCAATCCACTGCTTTATTGCCAGCAGTCATCTCATCGCGATCATCACAGATCTTTTTAACCCGCGATTGCAGTTTCCAATCTTCTGGACGCTTAGTTAGCGACTGACCTAAAGCCAGCAGTCGTGACTTGGAGAAGCTCGAGTCATAATCGGCAGTCCAATCGACGCCAACGAATGGTGTCCAGTCGACCGAATGAGCTTTCATTGGGCGCCATTCTTTAACCACGCAATCGCCGTGATCCAAGGCTTCGCGATATTCGTTATTAATGCGAGAGACATCAGCCTGTTGCAGCTGGCCAATCGACATCAAATGATCAGCGTAGTGCTTACGTGGCGTTGGATGTTGTTTGATTTTTTGATACATCACCGGCTGAGTCGCGTTCGGCTCGTCGGCTTCGTTATGGCCATGGCGGCGATAACAAATTAGATCAATGACAACGTCACGATTGAAGGTGTTGCGGAAATCAAGGGCTAATTGGCTGACCAGAATGACGGATTCAACGTCATCAGCGTTGACGTGGAAAATTGGCGCCTGAACCATTTTGGCAATATCAGTACAGTACTGAGTCGAGCGCGTATCTTCTGGGTTTGAGGTGGTGAAACCAACCTGATTATTAACCACGATACGAATGGTACCGCCAACCTTAAATGCCCGCGCTTGGGACATGTTAAAGGTTTCTTGAACAACGCCCTGACCGGCAATGGCTGAGTCGCCATGAATGGTAATTGGAATGACAGCTTTGCCATCAGCTGAGCCGATGCGCTCTTGACGAGCACGAACCGAACCCATGACCACTGGGTTGACGATTTCCAAATGCGACGGGTTAAATGCCAACGCGAGGTGAACATTGCCACCCGGGGTCTGGAAGTCAGAGCTAAAGCCCATGTGATATTTCACATCGCCTGAGCCCCAACCTTCGCCGTGCTTACCGGCAAATTCGTCAAACAGTTCAGAAGGACGTTTACCAAGGACGTTGATCAACACGTTGAGACGTCCACGGTGAGCCATGCCGACTACCATTTCCTTGGCGCCTTGTTCACCGCCGCGGCGGATCAGCTCTTTCAGCATGGGGATGAGGGCATCACCACCTTCGAGCGAAAAGCGTTTCGCACCAGGGAACTTGGCACCGAGATACTTTTCGAGGCCTTCTGCAGCGGTCAAACCTTCGAGAAAGCGGAC
Source organism: Neiella litorisoli (assembly GCF_014773395.1). Classification (GTDB taxonomy): domain Bacteria; phylum Pseudomonadota; class Gammaproteobacteria; order Enterobacterales; family Neiellaceae; genus Neiella; species Neiella litorisoli. Next base: position 88,420 of record NZ_JACXAF010000010.1, read on the forward strand.
CTTGTCTTCATGGCTAAAAGTGCCTTTTGCTTGAATAGGCTCAAGACGACTTTGAATCCAACGCTTCTCTTCGGTCTCGGTTAAGTGCATGTACTCGGCACCGATATTGCCGCAGTAGGTTTTCTTTAATGCATCAACCAAGTTGGCAAGTTTCATGGTATCGCCGCCGGCTGCATAAGAGCCGACATTGAATTCATGTTCGAAGTCTTCACCTTCTAACCCATGGAATGCGGGGTCAAGTTCAGGCACGCGAGGTTGTTTCCACAAATCGAGTGGATCCAAATTAGCGTGTTGATGACCACGAAAACGGTGGGCGTTAATTAACTGAAGGACTTTAACTTGCTTTGCGTCGGTTTGAGGGTCTGACGCGGTTGTTCCAGCATAGCGATGAGATTCGGTTGCGAGTCGCTGGAAATAAGTGCGGATACGAGAATGAGGCTGTTCAAGTTCGCCTTCGGAGACTACCGGCAGTTCATCGAACAGCTCCCGCCATTTGTCATCGATCGACCCGGGATCCTCTAAGTAGAGTTCATACAGGTCTTCGATATAAGCCGCGTTTCCTCCAGATAAATGAGAGGAATCAAGCCAGGCTTGTAAGGAACCTTCGTGCATTTGTTATTGCTTCCCTTTGCGACTGGAGTCGCAACACCTTTATTGGTTTAGTTTCACGTAGAGCTAAGTTATATCAGGCTGTCAGCCCAAGCACTACTGACAGCCCATTGTGCACTCTTAAACTGAGCGCTGTAACAACATTGACTTGATATGACCAATTGCTTTGGTCGGGTTCAAACCTTTTGGACAGACGTTGACGCAGTTCATAATGCCGTGGCATCGGAACACGCTAAAGGCGTCGTCCAAATCGGCCAAACGTTCTTCGGTTGCGGTATCGCGACTGTCTGCCAAGAACCGATAGGCTTGCAATAAGCCAGACGGACCAACAAATTTATCCGGATTCCACCAGAAGCTTGGGCATGCCGTTGAACAACAAGCACACAAGATACACTCGTACAAGCCATCTAGTTTGGCACGTTGTTCTGGGCTCTGCTTATATTCGCCTGCTGGCGGCTGCGCGCCGTCGGTGATCAAGTATGGCTTGATACGCTCGTATTGCTTGTAGAACTGGCTCATATCGACCACCAGATCACGAACTACCGGCAAACCAGGCAAAGGTCGAATGACGATCTTGCCGCCTTTCTTAGTCAAATCAGACAAAGGCGTGATACAAGCCAAGCCGTTTTTGCCGTTCATGTTCAGGCCATCAGAGCCACAAACACCTTCACGACAAGAGCGGCGGAACGACAACGTTGGATCTTGTTCCTTGAGTTGGATTAAGGCATCCAACACCATGATGTCACTACCTTCTGGAACTTCCAGCGAGTAGTCCTGCATTTTTGGCTTGTTGTCTACATCTGGGTTGTAGCGATAAATTGAAAAAGTCAGTTTCATCGTCAGGCCCCCTTAGTAAGAACGAACTTTTGGTGGGAACGCATCACGGAATTTCGGCGCCATGTTAACGTCGCGTTTTTCCATTTTTTGCGTTTCCGGCATATACAGGCTGTGACACAACCAATTGTCATCATCTCGTTCGGTGAAATCTTCACGCGAGTGAGCGCCACGGCTTTCGGTACGGAAATTGGCTGCTTCGGCGGTTGCCACCGCAGTTTCCATCAAGTTTTCAAGTTCAAGACACTCGATACGCTGAGTATTGAATGCAGCAGAAGTGTCATCAAGACGCGCAACTTTCAATCGCTCGCGAATTTCTTTCAACTCTTTGAGGCCTTCTGCCATCGCTTCGCCTTCGCGGAATACCGAGAAGTTCAGCTGCATGCACTGTTGCAAATCCTTGCGGATTTGCACTGGATCTTCACCTTGTTGGGTGTTGTTCCAGCGGTTAATGCGAGTCAAGCTGGCTTCCACGTCAGAGTCAGATGCTTCACGCGCTTCGACATTGGTCAGTGCTTCGCCAAGGTATTTACCGGCAGCACGACCAAATACCACCAAATCAAGCAGCGAGTTACCGCCCAAGCGATTGGCACCATGAACGGATACACATGCAATTTCGCCAACTGCGAATAGGCCTTCGACGATGGTATCGTTGCCGTTGGCATCACGACCAAGAACCTGACCGTTTACGTTAGTTGGCACACCACCCATCATGTAGTGACAGGTTGGGATGACAGGAATTGGCTCATGAACCGGATCGACGTGGGCGAAGGTACGAGACAACTCACAGATACCCGGTAGACGCGATTCAAGTACGTCTTTACCCAAGTGGTCGAGTTTCAACTTCGCGTGTGGACCCCAAGGGCCATCACAGCCACGGCCTTCACGAATCTCAGTCATGATTGAGCGAGCAACAACATCTCGACCGGCCAAGTCTTTGGCATTGGGTGCGTAACGCTCCATAAAGCGCTCGCCGTCTTTATTCAGCAGGTAGCCACCTTCACCGCGGCAACCCTCGGTCACCAGCACGCCGGCGCCGGCAATACCGGTTGGGTGGAACTGCCACATTTCCATGTCTTGGACTGGCACGCCAGCACGTAATGCCATGCCAACACCGTCACCGGTATTAATGTGGGCATTGGTGGTTGATGCATAAATACGCCCTGCACCACCTGTTGCCAACACGACCGCTTTGGTTTTGAAGTAAACGACTTCACCGGTTTCCAGGCAAATGGCGGTACAGCCACACACCACGCCGTCTTGGTTTTTCACCAAGTCGAGTGCATACCACTCAGAAAAGACATTGGTTTTGTTCTTTACGTTCTGCTGATATAAGCAGTGCAACAGTGCGTGACCAGTCCGGTCAGCCGCTGCTGCGGTACGAGCCGCTTGCTCGCCGCCAAATTCTTTTGACTGGCCACCGAATGGGCGCTGATAAACGCGACCGTTTTCAAAACGAGAAAACGGCAAGCCCATGTTTTCAAGCTCAGTGATGGCTTCGGGACCGGTTTTACACATGTACTCAATCGCGTCTTGGTCGCCGATATAATCCGAACCTTTGACGGTGTCATACATGTGCCATTCCCAGTTATCTTCGTGGGCATTGCCCAGCGCGACGGTAATACCACCTTGAGCAGAAACGGTATGGGAACGAGTTGGAAATACTTTTGATAGCAGCGCACAAGTCTGCCCTGATTGAGAAATCTGCAATGCAGCGCGCATACCCGCGCCACCGGCGCCGATGACTACTGCATCGAATTCATAAGTTGGAATTGCCACTTAAACACCCCACAACACAAAAATGCCGGTGCCAACGTAGGCTAAAATCACGACATTCAAAACAAACTGTAACGTACCGCGCAAACCTGCGGGTTTGACGTAATCGGTCAGTACCTGCCACAAGCCAATCCAAGCGTGGGCTAAAAACGCGATTAACGCGATTAGCGAAAATACCTTGGTGCCTAGATGAGCAAAGAAGCTAGTCACAGACTGATACGATAGCTCTGGGGTAAGGACGAAAAATCCAACAACAAAAATTGCATATGCTGCCAAAATCACAGCAGAACAACGCAATAGAATAAAATCCTGAACGCCGTTGCGTCCAAGCGTAGCTGCTTGCATTACCATAACCACACTCCCGCTAATACTGACAACACCGCGGTAATGGCAAAGCTAACGTTGGCACTACTGGTACCTGAGTCAAGCTCTTCCCAAAAACCCATATCCATAATCAAGTGACGAATGCCACCGACCAAGTGATAGGCTAATGCGGTTAAAATCCCCCACAGAATGAAGATTCCGAAAGGATTGTTAGCAAAACCTGCTACATCGGCGAAACCTTGTTCTGATGCCAGCGCCATGCCCAGCAAACACAATAAAATTCCAACACCGAAAAACAGAATGACACCGCTGACGCGATGAAGAATGGATGCGACTGCAGTCGCGGGAAAGCGAATGGTCGAAAGGTCTAGATTGACCGGTCGTTGTTTATTCACGTTAAGGCTCACTAAGCTCTCTGCATTTTTATAAATGTGCTTTTTATTGATCTGTGTTGTTAAGCACTACGTTGCTTTCTTCGAGTGTGAAACGACCCTCAAATTAAATCAATTTGTTGACCTTGCACAAAGAAGTGACAACAGCTACGTAGGCTGCACGACAGCAGTATACTGAGCGTATATAACAATTACAATTGCTACCAAAGTCTTATATCTATGGACAATTTTGGGGCTAGACTATTGCTCGACTTTGGGCCCATGCGCTCAATTTTCAGGCGCGCGCACCATTATAATTCAAACGGCCAATTGAATTGACTTTTAAGGCCGGATCTGGATAGTAGTAAGCCGCTTATTCGAGCACGTGCCTTGCCTCGCGCACATAATAAAATAGCAAGGAGATACCCTATGGCTGATAAAACAGCTGTGCTTTCCGTAAACGGCGTGGAAGTGGAACTTCCAGTACTTAGCGGAACTGCAGGCCATGATGTCATTGACATTAGGGCGCTAGTAAAAAACGGATACTTCACTTTCGATCCCGGCTTCGTTTCAACTGCTTCATGCAAATCTTCAATCACCTATATTGATGGTGATAAAGGTGTACTATTGCATCGCGGCTACCCGATCGATCAATTAGCTAACAAATCGAGCTACCTCGAAGTTTCTTACCTGTTGTTGTATGGCGAGCGCCCTACTCCTGAACAGCTGAATGAATTCGTTGGCATGGTCAGCAAGCACACGATGCTGAACGACCAATTAGTTCACCTTTTCCAAGGCTTCCGCCGTGACGCGCACCCAATGGCGATCATGTGTGGCGTGGTTGGCGCGATGTCAGCGTTTTTCCATGATTCACTCGACGTTGCTAACCCTCGTCACCGTGAAGTTGCTGCATTCCGCCTGTTGTCTAAAATGCCAACCGTTGCGGCCATGTGTTACAAGTACAATGTCGGCCAGCCGTTCATGTACCCTCAAAATAGCCTGAGCTATGCTGAGAACTTCTTGCACATGATGTTTGCAACGCCTTGCGACGACTACAAACCAGATCCAATCATTGCCAAAGCAATGGACAAGATCTTTATTCTTCACGCTGACCACGAGCAAAACGCCTCAACGTCTACCGTTCGTTTGGCGGGTTCTTCCGGCGCCAACCCATTTGCATGTATTGCTGCGGGTATCGCGTCTTTGTGGGGCCCTGCGCACGGCGGTGCTAACGAAGCCTGCTTGAATATGCTTGAAGAGATCGGTTCAGTTGACCGCATCGATGAGTATGTTGCGAAAGCCAAAGATAAGAATGACCCATTCCGCTTGATGGGCTTCGGTCACCGGGTTTACAAAAACTACGACCCACGCGCGACAGTAATGCGCGAGACCTGCCACGAAGTGTTGGACCACCTGAACATTCAGGATCCACTGCTTGACGTTGCAATGCGTCTGGAAAAAATCGCTCTGGAAGATCCGTACTTCGTTGAGAAGAAACTGTATCCAAACGTTGATTTCTATTCTGGCATCATCCTCAAGGCCATTGGTATTCCAACTAACATGTTCACCGTGATCTTTGCTTTGTCACGCACAGTTGGCTGGATTGCTCACTGGATTGAAATGCACGGCGATCCAGATAACAAGATCGGTCGTCCTCGTCAGCTCTACACTGGTGCTGACGTTCGCGACTTCTAATTGAAGTTGTAAGAACAAAAAAGCGGCTATTTCAGCCGCTTTTTTATTGCCTGCGAATCGCTATGTTTGACTCACTTTTGCAACTAAATCACGGATCAGTTGCAAGTGCTCTGGGGTGTCAACACCAACTGGCGGCGCTTCTGGCGCTAAGCCAACATGGATTTTCTCACCGTACCAAAGTACTCGGAGCTGTTCGAGTGATTCAATCAGCTCCAGTGGTGACGGTTGCCAATCAACATATTGCTGAATAAAACCCGCGCGATAGGCATAAATGCCAATATGACGGAGCCAGAACTTGGCCTTTAGTGCATCTTCTGCTGCCAACACACCATCGCGATCATAGGGCATAGCACTGCGGGAAAAATACAAAGCATTGCCGCTGGCATCGTGCACCACTTTAACAACGTTAGGATCGAGCCATTCGTCGGTACGATGAATTGGCGTCGCTAACGTCGCCATTTGGGCGCTGCTGGCGGCCAAATTGTCTGCGACCTGACGAATGTTTGAAGGCGGGATCAAGGGCTCGTCACCCTGCACATTCACGACGATTTCATCACTAGCCAGCCCTAACCTATCGACCACTTCCGCAAGACGCTCGGTGCCCGATTGGTGATGATCACCGGTCATGCACAACTCGGTATCCGAGGCTCGCACCACCTCAGCAATACGTTCATCATCAGTGGCGACAACAACGCGGCTAGCGCCGGACAATTTGGCTTGTTCAACCACGTGCAATACCATCGGTTTGCCGCCAATATCGGCTAGCGGTTTGCCCGGTAGACGGCTCGACTGATAGCGTGCCGGAATAATCACTGTAAAGCTCATGGGGTTTACTCGTCGCTCGTGATAGCTTTAGCCTCGGTTTCCAGTAACACAGGAATCCCCTCATCGATTGGATAGGCTAGTCGGTCAAAATGGCAAACTAGCGATTCTTCGCCATCTGAGTTTGCCTTGTAATCCAGTTTTCCTTTGCATACCGGACACGCCAGAATATCCAGTAGTTTTCGATCAAACGCCATGGGTTGCTCTCTTATTCAGTTCGCGCAATTCGCGAAGCAAGTTATCTTCTAATTGTTGATCTATACGAGCCGTGACGGGCAGATAATAACAATCGCTGACGCCCAGCATCTCGCACTTTACCGCATCTTTTTCGGTCATCAGAATGGCATCGTATTGAATTTGCCATTGCGCCATCTGAGCCGGTGAAATTTTCGCGTGGTCGACCAACGGCTGCACCTCGGCCGAAATGCCAAGTGACTCGATTAAATCGAAGAAACGCTGCGGGTGACCAATACCAGCAATGGCCAGTATTTTTTTGCCGCAAAGCGCTGCGGTGCTGATCGCATGTTGCTCGGGATTCACGGCCAGCCATTGATTCATCGGCTGCAACTGCATTTGGTATTCGCCATGACCTGCGACGCCGCCATTGCAAATCACCGCAAACACTGATTGCAGCCTTGATACAGGTTCGCGCAGCGGTCCACTCGGTAACAGCCAGCCATTGCCATGACGCCGGCTGCCGTCAATCACCGCCAGCTCAATGGCGCGTGGCATGGCATAGTGCTGCAGGCCATCGTCGCTGATCACCACGTCTGCGCCGAGCTCCGCTGCTTTTTGCACGGCCCGACTGCGATTCGGATCGACCACCACAGGTATTGCCAATCGTTTGCCAATTAACTTGGGTTCATCGCCGCATTGTTCGGGAGTTGTGGTGCTATCAACCACTAATGGGTAGTGTGATGATTGGCCGCCATAACCACGTGAGACCACGCCCGGCTTGAAACCATGACATTGTAATAACTCAGCCAACCACAGCACGACGGGGGTTTTGCCATTTCCGCCAGCGCTGATATTGCCAACAACAATAACCGGAACCGGCACGCTGTATTGCTTTAACCAGCCTTTGCGATACGCCAGTCGGCGAATTTGGACGATCAAATAATACAGCAACGTCAGCGGCGACAGGACTAGCGTCCAAGAAACCTTTTTTTGCCAAGCCTGTTCAATTGCCACTATCGCTACTCGTTGTTCACTAATCAGAGACCGAGTCGAACTGCAACCGGTGGAGCTGCGCATAGGCGCCATTGCGTTCAAGCAATTCTTGATGAGTGCCGATTTCAACGACATGGCCTTCATCAATCACGGCAATTTGGTTGGATTTTTCAATTGTCGACAAGCGATGCGCAACAACAATCGAGGTACGGTTTACTTGCAGTGACTCTAGCGCCTCTTGAATATAGCGCTCAGACTCAGTATCGAGCGCCGAGGTCGCCTCATCCAATATCAGAATTGGTGCATCGCGCAAAATAGCTCGAGCAATGGCCAAACGTTGGCGCTGGCCACCAGATAACGTCACGCCGTTCTGGCCGATCTGGGTGTCGAGCCCCTCGGGTAAGCGCTCGATAAACTCCATCGCATGGGCACTTTGCGCCGCTTCAATAATGCGCTCTCGGCTCACCTCGCCATCAAGACCATAGGCAATGTTATTGGCAACCGTGTCGTCAAACAAAATCACGTGTTGCGACACCACCGCAATTTGTCGGCGTAATGCCTTTAAGGTCAATTCGTCGATGGCAATGCCATCAATTTCAATTGAACCGGACTGCGGCTCATAAAAGCGCGTCAGCAATTGGGTGATGGTTGATTTGCCGCTACCTGAGCGCCCCACTAGGGCAAGCGACTGCCCCGCTTCGAGCGCCAGCGAAACTTTGTCGAGTGCGAGCGTTTCTTTTGTTGGATAGGCGAAAGTGACGTCAGTAAATTTGATTTCACCCTTGACGCGCTTGGGCGCAAAGTGCCCACGGTCGTCTTCTTCAAGCTGATCAATAATCTCGAAAATGGAGCGCGCGGCAGTTAAACCCCGTTGAAAATCAGATTGGACATTGGTCAGCTTTTTCAATGGTCGCAGCAAAAACAGCATGGCTGACACCATGGAGGTAAAAGTACCAGGGGTTAAGTCTTCCACCATACCCGGGATCGTTGCGGCATAAAGCACGCCTGCAAGGGCAAACGATGCCACCACTTGCACAATCGGTGACGACATGGCTTCAGTGGTTCGCAGTTTCATCAGCTGTTGGCGAGTCCGGTTGCTGACCTTTTCGAAACGTTGTTTTTCGATATCCTGACCGCCGTAGGACAGCATGACTTTGTGGCCGTTGAGCATCTGCTCTGTGGCACTCGTTACATCGCCCATGGCTGATTGGATCTGCTTGGAGACTTTACGAAAGCGCTTGCTGATCACCCGGACAATCAGCGCCACGACCGGGCCAACCACCAAAAATATCAGCGATAATTGCCAGCTATACCAAAACATTACCGCCAACAATCCAACCACAAAGGCGCCTTCCTGAACCAAAGTGATCAGCGCCTTACTCACCGCATTAGACACCTGCTCGGTGTTAAACGTGACCTTGGAAATCAGGTCGCCAGTACTGTTCTGGTCATAAAACGCGACGGGTAAATGAACCAAGCGAGAAAACATTTGCTGGCGCATCACCATCACGACATTTGAGCCAACCCATGCCAAACCATAACTGGAAATAAAGCTACAAATACCGCGCAAAATTAAGATCAGAATGACAAACACAGGGGCGTATTTGAGCACGTCGCTGCCGGGTTTCGACAGGCCATCATCAATCAATGGTTTAATCGAATAAACAAACAGAGAATCAACGCCGGCATAGCCAAGCATGCCAATAATGGCGATAGCAAAGCCCATACGAAACGGCTTGATGTAGGACAGTAATCGACGAAAATCGCTCGGCTGTTGAGATGCCATGACAGGTCTTTCATTGGAATGATTCGGCACATTGTAATGGCACGCGCTAGGATCGCAACCTAGACGCTCTATTCATTGACCTGACAGCGGTACCAGCTGGGCCAGATCAACTGACAAAAGGGCGTCATTTGCCAATGCTCACCTGCGGCGGTAAAGCGCATCATGCCATATTCGCTGCTGGCATAAGTGGTGATTGCGAATTGCTGATAGCGCTCAGCGACTAGCTCATTGGGCAACTGCCAGCGGTTACGAAATCCAGCCGAAAATACCGCTATTTGTGGTGACACTAATTCGATAAATTGACGTGACGATGAGGTCTTACTGCCATGATGCGGCGCAATTAAGAGACCAACATCAACATCCGCGGCGCGCAGTTGCGATTCAACGCCTCGACTAATGTCGCCTGGTAACAACAAGCTGGCCTCGCCAATGACCAGTTTCACCACACAGGACATGTCATTATCCGATGTCTTGCCCGCTACGGGTGAGGTCAGGTTGATCATCGTAAGCTGACCGATTTGCCACGTATGGGAGGCTAAGGCATGGTCGTGACAATGATGGAATTGCCAGTGTTCGTGGTGAGGCAGCGCCACAGGCGCAAAAGAGGTCAACACCGATTCGATGGTAAGCCGTGCACTTAGATGCGCAGCACTGCCGGCATGATCGTTATCATCGTGACTCAAGATTAACCAATTGATGTGATCGATACCCTGATAGGCAATATATGGATTAATGACCGCATCGGCCATATTAAAGCCACTTGGGTAGCTAGCCCCAACGTCGTAGACGATGCTGACTTCCTGATAACGAGCAATGACAGATAAGCCCTGACCGACATCCAACACGTCAACCGTGGGCGCCACACGCCAGTGCCGATATACCGCTGCCACAATCACCACATTGCTGACCATTGCCAGCACCAACAGCCAGCGGCGGCTCGGCAGTTTCGATAACAGCACCATCATTAGTACCACGGCGAGCAATACCAACATCAGCACCAAAGATGCCCAATCAAGCTGCACTAACTGACCTTGCCAATTGGCCAGTGGCATTAACAGCGCAACCATCAGCTGCAGTTGCCAATCAGCCGCGACCAGCAATAAGTGCCCAAGCGACGGGTGCAGCAAACTAATTAATGCGCCGCTTAAGGCTAGCGGTAAAATGGCAACACCCAGCCAAGGGATTGCCAGCAAGTTGACGAGTGGCGCTAGACTGCTCTGTTGGTTGAACAAGGCCACTTGCACGGGCACTAACGAAGCGACGATAACGAGCTGCATTACTGCTAATTTGCTGATCCGGCGCAGCTGCCATGCTTGGGTGACCTTGAGGGAAACAAACACCCCAGCAACGGCGGTAAAACTAAGCCAAAAACTAACCGAATAGGCAGTTTGCGGCGCTACCGTAATAAACAGCGCTGCAGTTAACCACAGCAACCGCCAACCCGAGATCTGCCAATGGCAAGCTTTAACGACAAGCCAGATCGCCAAAAACACAATAGCCCTGACGGTCGGTAGAGCAAATCCACTCAGTGCAGCATAAAGCGCGGCAACGAAGAAAGCAGCCACGGCGCAGTAAAGCTGACCCGTGGCGCTGTATTGACTAAATAGCAATCGACTCAAACCACTGAGCAGCAATAATGACGCGCCAAACACCATGCCGATGTGTAAACCAGAGATGGCCATGAGGTGGGCTGTTCCCGTATCGATAAATGCTTGGCGCACATCGTGCGATAACGAAGATCGGTCACCGATGACCAACGCAGCAAGGACGTCCGCTCGTTGATAAGGCGCAATCGCCAGTCCCAACTTTGACCGCAGCGAGCTCATCCAGTTGAGATTTGGCGGACTTGAACTAACCTGTTTTACGGTTTTGATGGTGCCTGTGGCGACGATATTCTCGCCTAACAAATAGCGGCGATAGCTGAAGCCTCCCAAATTGGCGAGCTCGTGGGGCGGCTTAGTCACGATATCGGCAATGAGGGTTTGGCCAGCGGTTAATGGCTGTGTTGGTCGGTACCAGCGCAGTTTTAAATACATCTGCCGATCGAGCGCGTCCGTTGTTGCCAAAATCTCGATTGCATCTTGTTGCGTCAGCGTGCGTACCATTTGTATAGACAAGGAAATGTCAGTGGATAGCTGATCTGCTTGATAAATTGCTGCGCGGTAGGTTAAAGCGTGATCAGACATCACCACCATAGCGGCGAGCGCTAACCCTATCCTGCGCCCGCGCTGCACCAACAAACAGATGCATGTTAGCGCGACACAGAGTATTATCGCCTGTCTTGGCAATACATCCGGCCACCAATTGGCCGACAGTGCGGTCAGTACGTAGATTATCAACATCGTCCGTGACGTTAATCAGTGAGTTCGTTGTACGCTATGCCCAGAAAGACTATCAAGCGCATCGTGCCAGCTCCGGAGTCCCTCCGGAATAATAAAAAGCTCGGTATTCTGGGCAGCCTCCTGCATGACCCAAATCTATTCCACATTAACCGCCGCAGCGCCGCTGGTGCATTTGCCATCGGTCTGTTCGTGGCGTTTTTACCGATCCCTTCTCAAATGATTGTAGCCGCTATTTTAGCTGGCGTTATGCGGGTTAACCTGCCCCTTTCGGTGGCATTGGTGTGGATCAGTAATCCAATCACTATGCCGCCCATGTTCTACTTCGCTTATAAAGTTGGGGTATGGACCACTGGTGCTACCGAATATAGCTTTACCTTTGAACTGAGCTGGGAGTGGTTGAAAAGCAGCGTGGTGCAACTTGGCCCGGCGTTTCTCGCTGGCTGCCTTATTTGCGGTGTAGTGTTTGGTTTAATCGGCTATTTCGGCATTCGGTTGTTATGGCGCTGGAGCGTCGTTAAAGAATGGCAAAAACGGCAACTACGCGAATCGACCAAAACCGACCGCGTCCGTTACTAGACCATGTTAATGGCCACCTAACTCCTGAGCAGGTTCAATTTTACTGGCTCGCCAAGCCGGATAAAGGGTCGACAAAATTGCCATCAGCCAAGCCACCGTAGCAACCAATAGCACATCTTCAACTTTCAGTACCGTTGGGATGTGATCGATAAAGTAAATATCGGCCGATAATAAATGGCGGCCGGTCAATGCTTCAAATGCCGAAATGATGTCATTGAGGTACAACGCCAGCAAGCTGCCAAGCGTCACGCCACTGACCACGCCAAGTAATCCAGACAACGCGCCCTGCCAAATAAAAGTGGCAATAATGCTCGCAGCTGATGAGCCCATGGTCAGTAAAATCGCAATTTCGCTGCGTTTATCCTGCACCGTCATCACTAATGTCGAGACGATGTTAAAACAAGCAACAGCAATGATCAGCGCCATGACAATGTAAACGACACCACGAACCATTTGGATATCTTGATAAACGTGGCCATGGGTTCGCATCCAGTCGGTGACATACACATACACCGGCAGTTGTGATGCGGCCTTGTAAGCAACCCGATTGGCGCTAAATATGTCCGTTACTTTTAACTCCAGACCATCAACACTATCGCCATTTGCTTTGATTGCCTGTGCCTGAGTTAAGCCGATAAAGCCGCTGATGCTATCGATCTGCCCGCCAAATTTGAAAATGGAAATCACCCGAAATGGGTAACTCTTCGGCGCTTTAAGACTTCCCTGATTCGATGCAATCAACACATTGACCGAATCACCCACTGCAACGTTTAGCGCAGTGGCAAGCCCTGCCCCAAGAATGAGTTCGCCATTTTGCAGCGTCTCGGTAACGCTTGGCGCTAGGTAGCTCTGATAACTGGAGACTTGCGCCTGTGATGCTGAGTCGATGCCACGCAGTTGCACGGCCCGCAGCGTTTCCCCACGGACAATCATGGCGCTGAACTGAATAAAAGGAGCAACGCCCTCAATTCCCTCAATGCCAGATAATTGCTGCTGGAACCCTTGCCAGTTGGTCATCGGCCGTTGCAGAGTGACAATTTCGGCGTCAGGGATCACCCCTAGCAATTTCTCCTTCAGGGCGTTTTCGAAGCCATTCATGGCACTTAACACCAGAATGATCGCCACCAAGCCAACCGTTATCCCGATGGTGGATGAGGCGCTGATAAACGACACCATCTTGCTTGAACGGCGCGCCGTCATAAAACGCAGCGCGGTTAGCAGCGACAGCGGCATGTTCATGAGATCAACTGACCGTGTTGCAGCGTTAAGGTCCGATCCATTTGTGTCGCGAGCTGCAAATCATGGGTGACAATCACAAAGCTGGTATTTAATTTCTGGTTGAGCTCAAGTAACAAGGCGAAAACCTCTGCGCCTGTCGTTTGGTCCAAATTACCGGTAGGTTCATCGGCCAACACCAGTTTCGGCTCGTTGACCACGGCTCTGGCAATCGCTACCCGTTGACGCTCGCCACCAGAGAGCTCTGCCGGTCGATGGCTCAGCCGGTGGGCCAAACCGACGCGCTCTAAAATGTCGCCGGCGCGTTGTTTCGCGCGCTGCGGCTGCTCGCCACCGATCAATAGCGGCATACAGACGTTTTCTAATGCGCTGAATTCACTGAGCAAATGATGGAATTGATAGACAAAACCAAGCTGTGCATTGCGATATTGCGCCGCTTGCTTACGGTTGAGGTCAAGTAGATTGGTGCCATTGCAAATTAGCTCACCACTGTCGGGTCGGTCCAACAGCCCAAGAATATGCATCAAGGTACTTTTACCAGAGCCAGAGCTACCCACCACAGCGAGCATTTCGGCAACCTTTAAGTCAAAATTGATGTCATGTAACACCGGCGTCGTGACTTTGCCGTCTTGATAAGATTTTCCTATCTGACGCGCTTGCATCAGTACATCAGTCATATCGCAATGCCTCCGCGGGCTCGATTGCAGCAGCTTGGCGCGCTGGATAAAGGGTGGCGACAAAGCTAAGCACGATGGCCATTGCCGCAATGGCAAAAATTTGAGAATAGCGCAGGTCAACTGGCAGGCTAAAAGCGTCATAACCGGGCGTTGCAACCACTTGAATGCCGGTAAATGCCAGTACCGCATCGAGGTTCAATACCAGTAGCAGTCCGACCACAGTGCCGATCAGCGCACCAATCACGCCCTGCGCGCACCCTTGAATCATAAACACCTGAGTAATTTGAGATGGGCTCAAGCCGAGGGTTTGTAAAATGGCCACTTCGCCTTGCTTGTTGGCAACAATAAGGAACAAAGCAGAAATGATGTTAAAGGCCGCCACGGCAATGATCAGCAGCAGCATAAACCACATCATTTTCTTTTCCATCGACACCGCGGCAAACAAGTCGCCATGGCTTTGTTGCCAACTCGTCACCTGCCAATCTTGATGATGTCGGTTGATCTCACTCACAACCTGCGGAGCTAAGAACGCATCGGTGAGATACAAGCGCAGCCCTTCAGCACTTCCTGCTGGCTGCCGAATTAGGCGGGCGGTATCTGTCAAGCGCGCATAAGCAAACTGCAAATCTGCCTCTGAACCCATTTGGAACAAACCGACAACCGTGAACTTGCGTTGATTGGGCATTTGCCCGAACGGCGTGTGGCGAGCTCCTTCCATTACTGACAAGCGCACTCGCTGACCGACGCCAACACCGAGTTTTCGGGCCAGCGCGCGACTGATAATGATGCCGTACTTAGTCTCTGCCAAAGTCGCCAACGAGCCTTCGAGCATTGCCGCAGTTAATGGCGATACCGCTTGCTCATATTGGCCATCAACACCAATGAGTTGCACGCCAGTCATTTGCTGGCTCGATTGAATGATGGCTTGCGATTCAACAAAGGGGACCGCGCCGCGGACCTGGTCGATGGCAGATAACGACTCGATCAGCGCCGCTTGGTCATCGGCACTAATGAACTGTTGCTGACTGACTACGACTTGCGGCACTAAGCCGAGGATCCGCTGTTTTAATTCGCGCTCAAAGCCATTCATCACCGACACCACGACGACGAGCGCCATGACCCCGAGCAAGATCCCTGCGGTGGAGAAAAAATTGATAAAAGAGACAAAGCCACTGCCCTTTTGCGCTTTTGCGTAGCGAAGTCCAATGAAAACGGCAGCAGGTCGAAACATAAAAATGAGTTATTCGTGTTGTAAAAGTTTTACCGAGACAGCAAGTTACTGGATAATACCGACGAAAACAAACAGAAGCACAGGCAAAAGGCTCGCTATCCATGGATCGTTCCAGTTATTTCAGTGTCGATTATCAGACCAATATTAATGTCAAAGCCCTCCCTGAAGGCACCAATCTTCCCACTGAAAGCGACTTTGCAAAAGAAATCCCGCAACCGTTTCTGATTAGTTCCGAAGTGAACCATATCGAAGCGGCTTCACTGCGCAGTCTACGTAAAATCGGCGATGCCAACGACGAATTGGCCGATTACCTCGCCAACCAATCGCGAAAAATTGATGTGATTTTGAGCTATGTATTGCAGCTGCAAGATGATCCAGCCGACCGTTATGTTACCGAGCGGATCAGCGCAAGTGGCTTGGCGTTCCAGTCGACACAGCGTTATGATCCTGGCCAGCACGTCCAGCTTAAAATCTTTTTGCCAGAAGAAGCCGTAGCAGTGTACGCCTATGGTCAAGTCAATGCTGTCGCCGAGCAAGACAGTCGCTATACCATTGATGTCAACTATTGCTTGCTACGCGAAGAAGACCAAGAGCACTTGATCCGGGCGACCTTGCATATTCAGACCAAGCAACTGCAGCAACGGCGTAACCAACAATAATAAGACGACAGCCATTAAAATAGCGCTAAGCTTTGAATCAAGCTGTATCGCTAGACAGCGCCTGTTGATCATTGAGTCCACGCGTTGCTACTCGATACCGCCCAAACGAACTTAACAAAGATCGAAATTTAATGACCGCAAACAGCCTCTTTCAACACGTCATTCATGACATTCCTCAAGATCCGCAACAGCAACGCTTTTGGCACAGCTATCATGGGTGCTCGCTATCACTGGCGATTGCCGAAACCGCTGCAGCGGCTGACGCGCCAATTGTGTTGATTGCGCCGGATACCAGCACCGCACTGCGGATGGAATCGGAACTCAAGTATTTTGCCAAATCCCATGGTTTAGGCGTGCAATTGTTTCCCGATTGGGAAACCCTGCCCTACGATCAGTTTTCACCGCATCAGGACATTGTCAGCCAGCGCATCGCCACCTTGTACCACATGCGCCAGCTCAGCAAAGGTATTGTGATCATTCCGATCAATACCTTAATGCTGAAAATCGCTCCGACTGAATATATTGACCAATCAGCGCTGATCCTTAATCCAGGCGACAAACTGGATATGCATCAGCTTCGCCAACGACTCGAAAAATCTGGTTATAACCCAGTTCAACAAGTATTAGAGCATGGCGAATTCGCCGCCCGCGGCAGCTTACTCGATGTCTTCCCAATGGGCATGGATGAGCCGGTGCGCATCGATTTTTTCGATGACGAAGTCGACTCGCTACGGTTATTCGATCCCGAAACCCAGCGCAGTAGCGATACGCTCGATGGCCTTAACCTGCTGCCGGCGCATGAATTCCCGCTCGACGATGCCGGTATTGAGCGTTTCCGCCGACAATTCCGCGAACGCTTTACCATCAGCAATGACAAGGATTCGATTTACCAGCAAGTCAGCCGCGGGATTGCTGCGGCCGGTATTGAATATTATCTGCCGCTGTTTTTTGACCAATGCGGCACCCTGTTTGACTATTTACCAAGCAACACCGTATTTGTACTTTGGGATGGCGTTGAGCAAACGGCACAACAGTTTCTCAGTGATGTCGACAAGCGCTATGAGGATCGCCGTTATGATCCAATGCGGCCCATCCTCGAACCTGCCGAGGTGTTCCTTTCGGTCATTGATTTAATGACCGCGCTGAAGCAGCAGCGTCGGGTGCAATTACTGGACAAACCCAGCCGCCGCGCTGGCAATATTAAATTCGATACCAAAGCCATTCCCGATCTACGGGTAGATGGCCAAAGCGACGCCCCGCTCGCTGCGCTCGAGAGTTTCATTGCCAAATCCGATCATCGGATTTTATTCAGCGTCGAGTCAGAAGGCCGCCGCGAAGCGTTACTCGAGTTATTAAAACCGCTAAAACTCAGCATTGAACAAAGCAGTGGCATTGAATCATTTGTTCAATCCAGCAGCCGCTTTGGTTTAATCATCTGCCCTGCCGAACATTCTTTTGCCGCGCCAGCGAAACAACTGCTATTTGTCACCGAATCGGAGTTTCTCGGTAAGCGGGTGATGCAGAAACGCCGTCGCGATAAGCAAAAAGGCATTAGCAGTGAAGGGGTGATCCGCAATCTAGCCGAGCTGCAAATCGGCCAACCCGTGGTTCACTTAGATCATGGTGTTGGACGCTACACCGGCTTGCAAACACTGGATGCTGGCGGCATGACAAACGAGTTTGTCACGCTTGAGTATGCCGGTGGCGATAAGCTTTACGTGCCGGTCTCCGGCCTTCATTTAATTGGTCGCTACACAGGTGGTGATGCCGACACGGCTCCGCTAAACCGGCTTGGTACCGACCAATGGGAAAAAGCCAAGCGTAAAGCTGCAGAAAAAGTTCATGATGTTGCTGCCGAACTGCTCGATATTTACGCCCAACGGGCTGCCAAACCCGGTTATGGCTTTAACTTAGAACAAGCGGCATATCAGCAATTTTGTGCCGGCTTTCCATTTGAAGAAACCTTCGATCAGCAAAACGCAATCGACAATGTCATCAATGATATGACGCGCAATCAAGCCATGGATCGCCTGGTTTGTGGTGACGTTGGCTTTGGTAAAACCGAGGTCGCAATGCGCGCTGCATTCGTCGCGGTGAATGACGGTAAACAAGTGGCACTATTGGTACCAACAACGCTGCTGGCACAGCAGCACTTTGAGAACCTGCGCGACCGATTTGCCAACTGGCCGGTGCGGGTTGAAGTGTTGTCCCGATTTAATTCAAGCAAGCAAACCAACGCCATTCTCAACGACATCACTGAAGGTAAAGTCGATATTGTCGTTGGTACCCACAAATTGCTGTCGCCGGATGTTAAGTTTGCCGATCTTGGCCTGCTGATTGTTGATGAAGAACATCGCTTTGGCGTGCGCCAAAAAGACAAGATCAAAGCGCTTCGTGCCGATGTTGATATCCTCACGTTAACAGCCACACCAATCCCGCGAACCCTCAACATGGCGATGAGCGGCATGCGCGATCTATCGATCATAGCCACCCCGCCCGCCAAGCGGCTGGCGGTCAAAACCTTCGTCCGGCAAATGGATGACTTGCAGGTCAAAGAAGCAATTATCCGGGAAGTGTTGCGGGGCGGTCAGGTTTATTACCTTCACAATGAAGTTGAAACCATCGAACATGTCGCCGAAAAGCTGGCTGAATTAGTTCCCGAATCACGGATCGCCATTGCCCATGGTCAAATGCGCGAACGTGAGCTCGAAGAAGTGATGTCCGATTTCTATCATCAGCGTTTCAATGTGTTGGTCTGTACCACCATTATTGAAACCGGCATTGATGTGCCCTCGGCTAACACCATTATTATTAATCGCGCGGATAAGTACGGGTTGGCCCAGTTGCACCAGTTGCGCGGTCGAGTTGGCCGAAGTCATCACCAAGCCTACGCTTACCTGTTTACGCCGCATCCTAAAGCGATGACCAAAGATGCCGCCAAACGTTTAGAAGCCATTGAACAACTCGAAGATCTAGGCGCCGGTTTTGCCTTAGCCACCCACGACTTAGAGATCCGTGGCGCCGGCGAGCTACTTGGCGACGATCAAAGCGGTCAAATTGAAACCATCGGTTTTAGTCTCTACATGGAAATGCTCGAACAAGCAGTTGAAGCCCTTAAACAAGGCAAGCAACCAAGCCTCGACAGCCTACTCGGTGAGCAGACCGAAATTGAGCTGCGCTTACCGGCGTTATTGCCCGATGATTACATTCACGATGTTAACCAACGTCTGTCGCTGTACAAGCGCATTGCATCAGCGCCAGATCAAGAAGCATTGCACGAGTTACAGGTCGAGCTAATTGATCGTTTCGGCTTGTTACCGGAAGCCAGTAAAAACTTGTTCCACATTGCCAACATGAAACTTTCCGCAGCCAAACTTGGTATTAGCAAGGTTGAGCTGGGCCATCAAAGTGGCCAGCTGTTATTCAAACAGGACACCAAAGTGGCACCGGAGAAGATCATTGGCCTTATCCAGAGTCAACCGGCATACTACCGGATGGAAGGACCAAACAAGTTAAAACTGATGGCTGGTGAGCCCGAACCGGCCCAACGTATTGCAATCATTCAGGAATTATTAACTGAGTTAACACCTGAAACTAAAGGAGAATTAGTTCAGTGAGCCCTTTGAAATATTTGACGTTGCCAGTGTTGGCCGCAAGCTTGATTGCGCCTGCTCAAGCCCGCTGGTTTGAGGTAGAAGTCATTCTGTTCTCCAGAATTCAAGATCCAACTCAACTTGACGAAGACTTCGAAGCGCCGCGAGCAAGCAAGGTCAACGCAAAATCACTCGACTTATTCTCTGCCTTTTTACTCGCTCCTGATGACTGCCCGCAACCGGAGCCGCCAGCACCACCTTTAGCTGCGCTAGCCGACGAAGGTTTAGCTCTGATTGGGCAACCATTTAATCCAGAACAGCCTCTGGGTAGCGCCAATGAATTGACCGAAGAGCAACAGGTTGCTGAGCTACTGGAGCAACCACAAGCCGCCGCTGATGACGTTGAGCAAGGCGTTCGCTATGACGAATTTGGCTTTCCTATTGCCGATGACACCACAACAGCACTGGCCGAGTCTGAGCTAGAGCCTGAACGGACGCCAGAGGAACAATTAGCCTATGAGCAATGGTTAAGCGATTGCCAAAAACCGCGCAGTTATGATGAATTAAGCCAACTCCCTGTGGCCATGACGCCACACCAAATTCCAGAGTGGGACCAAGGCCCCTACCTATTGAGTGCAGATCTGCTGCAGTTATCCGAGGCGCGAGAAAAACTAGCCAATGGTGGCGCGTATAAACCAATGTTGCATGCTGGCTGGCGGATCGACATTGATAGCAAGCGCCGGATGCCAGCGATTAAGCTCATCGCCGGCCACAACTTCGGCAGTCGTTACTCCGCCGATGGCTGGGAACACCCAGTTGAGCAACCCGAAGAAACATTAATAGGCGGCGATGATAGCAGCTTGCTCGCGCCAGTTTCAGACGGTCAAGACGCCGAATCGCAGCAGTTAGCCAGTCCTGAGTCGGAAGCCGAAATCATGCTACCTGCAACAACCGGTAACGATGGTTGGCAAGAGGTTGACCTCAATAATACGCCTATTGAATACAAACCAGCGGTGTGGGAATTAGAAGCGGATCTGCACATTTGGCTTGCCACTTGGCTCCATATTGAAACCGACTTGGTATTACGGCGCTCCGGTCGTAAATCACCGCAAGAACTCGAAGATACCGATGCCGTGTTGCTACCAACAGAGTCAACCAGCACATTAGTGTCTGACGCCGCAACGGTGCCCTACTTGTTCAATTACAACATGTCGCAATTTCGCCGCGTGCGGAGTAGTGAAATTCACTACTTTGATCACCCGATGTTCGGTATGATTTTGCAAATCCGGCCCTATGAACCAAGGCCTGAACCAGAACAACCGCCAGAAACTGAAATCAATACAGTTCCGGCAATGTAAATGATTAATGGCGCCTGTACTCAGGCGCTAACAAGGCAACAATGACAGTAAACAACCAACTCAGTGCCAGCTTGCAAACGATTCAAGCGGCACTCAGCCAAAGCCAACAAATTCAGCAGGCGCAGTTAGGGCTGCAACTGCTGCAGGCTGCGACCAGCTCTGAAGCGTCAAGCTCGGCCCAAGCGCCATCCCCCAACGGCAACTCGACCGGCATCTCAGTTTTTGTATAATTATCTAATTGGTTTACAAACCATTATTGGACATCGCAAGATGTCTTATACTGTCTTAACGCTTTCATCGGAAACAACACAATATGGCCGCGCTACTGATCACTTTTCGTCTCGATAAACCGACTAACGATCCGGATTACGTCAAAGTCATCCAAGTGATAAAACTCTACCCGTTTTGCATGATCGGCGAAGGAGCGGTTGCAATCGCTACTGAAGAAAGTCCGGCCCAAGTATTTTTGCGCTTCAAACCGTTTCTGGCCGAACGGGACGTATTACTGATCACAACCTTGACCAAACCCCACTACGGTTTACACAAAACCAATGTTTTACAATGGATTGAAGAGCACGCCAGTACGCCGATAGGCGCAGCCGAATGAGCCAATCGTTAAACTATCAAGCGGTTACGCTACCGTGTAGTGAGCCGCAGCAGCTCCACTATGGTCAGAACGAATTAACCGACACCTTAACAACCAGTCTAAAGACTGGGCTCCATTGCCGAATTTGCACGCCTCCTGGGGTATCACTGCAGCAACTTGTGGATGCAATTGATTTGCCCAACACACCAAAGAGTGGAGGCCAAACCATCGCGTTTGACGGTGACCTCGGTCAATTGGTGCAAAGCGAGCCGCCGCCGGAGGAACACGCGAGTGAACCACTGTGGTGTTCGCTGCTCAATTATCAGACGCTATTTGGTCATCTAAGTTATCGTGATGACAATTGGCACTTCACCCCTGGCTTGCTCTGGCAAGCAGCCAACCGGTTCGTGTTTATCGATGCTGCACAGTTACTTAATGAGCCGCGCTGCGCGGATGCGCTGATTGCAACATTGCAAAGCGGCCATATTCAATTGCAATTTCACGGCAGCAATAAAGTGCCAGCACCGCTTCTTCCTAGCGCACAATTTAACGGTTTGGTCGCGCTCCATGGCACCGCCAGTGAACTTTATGAACTTGCCGAATGCTATCCGCAATTAGCGACCGTGTTGCCACTGCATGTTGAATTACGCGACCGTATTCATCATCAACAAGCGCCTCACTACCTCGGTTACTTAACTAGCCTGCTGCAACAGCAACAAGTCACGATCACCGACTGCGGCTTACAAGCGCTGGCTCAGTACGCCTCAAAACTCGCTGAGCACAACCACTACTTTTCCCTTGAAGGCAGTAAAATCACGGCTCTGATCCGCGAAATCAAAACAGACAATCAAACCGAGATTGCTGCTAACGACGTTGCCGCCGCCCTCGTCAAACGCCAGCAACGCATTGCCAACTTATCCCAAGCCAGCTATCAGGACTTTATCGATGGCAGTATGCTGTTGGATGTTACCGGCAGCAAAGTCGGCCAGATAAATGGCTTAACTGTGGTCGATATCGGCGACATCAGTTACGGCGAGCCGGTTCGGATCACCGCCAGTGTTCACTACGGCGATGGCGACGTTATCGATATCGAGCGCAAAGCGGAGCTGGCCGGAAATATCCACGCTAAAGGCACCATGATTTTGGCAGCTTATGTCAGCCAAATCTTTGCCAAAGATGCCCCATTGCACCTATCGGCTAATATCGTTTTTGAGCAGTCTTACTATGAGGTCGATGGTGATTCGGCATCATTGGCGGAGCTAGTCGCTCTGCTGAGTGCCATTGGTCGCATACCAGTACATCAACATATGGCCGTGACCGGTGCCATTGACCAATTTGGCAATGTTCAGTCCATTGGCGGTATCAATCAGAAGGTTGAAGGCTTTTGGTCAGTGGCAAGTCAACTGGCGCCGGAGCAAGTCATCAGCATCGTGATGCCAAAATCAAACCTGTTGCAGTTCAATCCTGATGATGCGGTGAGACAAGCCATTACCGATGGCCGCTTGAAGATCTGCTGCGTCAGCCATGTTTCTGAAGCAATTGAAATACTCACGGGGATGAAGTCAGGTATTGGCGAAGAAGATCGCCAACAGCGCTATCCGCTCGATACTGTCTATGGCCGTGTGCAGTTGCGTTTGCTCGATCTGGCAGATCCGCTTGAATCAACTAGTCTAAGTTGGCTGCAAAAACTTAAATATTGGCTCAAAGGCGATGAATAATGCCCGATGTTTGACATCGGACTTGTTTAGCGTACAACTGTTCGCTAATCTTTGCCGACTTTAATTTGCTGTACTAACAGGAATATCATGCAAGCTTCATTTGAAAAGCAAGATTTGCTCGATTGCGCCCACGGTAAAATGTTTGGCCCAGGCAATGCTCAGTTACCTGCTCCAAATATGCTGATGATGGACCGCGTCGTCACCATCACTGATGAAGGTGGTGAATTTGGCAAAGGCCAAATCATTGCTGAACTCGATATTAATCCCGATTTGTGGTTTTTCGATTGCCACTTCCCTGGCGACCCAGTGATGCCTGGTTGCTTAGGCTTGGATGCGATGTGGCAGCTGGTTGGCTTTTTCTTAGGTTGGACTGGCGGTAAAGGCCGTGGTCGCGCGTTAGGCGTTGGTGAAGTGAAATTCACCGGACAAATCTTGCCAACGGCGAAGAAGGTGACTTATACCATCGATATTAAGCGCAAGATTAACCGTAAGCTGGTGATGGGTCTTGCCGATGGTAAAGTTGATGTCGATGGCAAAGTCATTTACACCGCTTCTGATTTGAAAGTTGGCCTGTTTACCGATACCTCGGGTTTCTAAACAAAAGCTCCAACGATTGAAAAACGAAAACGCCCCGATTATGGGGCGTTTTTTAGTTTGGTGAGAATTGACACCAGCGCATTGTATTAGCGGAAAAGTCCGTCAGCTCGCTCAGTCATGGCTTCACGCCATCCCAATAACCAACTCGACCGACTATCGAGAGATTGATAGGGACAATTTTCTCTTGATCGTCCCAGTACGCCGGCCTGATAGCCACGGGCCTGAGCCCTGTGTAACCGATTGCGCTTCTGTCGCTTCATCCTGTCTTCCTCTTTTGGCCAAACAATGATTACGAAACCGTAGCTTCACTAGTAAGATTTATAGAGTTTGATTCAAAGGTCAAAGCAAAGCCTGTTAGTTTAGTTCTTGACAGTTGCTAACAGGCTGGATTTGATGAATTTTTTATTAAAGATTTTTTACGATTAAAAATCTAATTCTTTATCGCGAAACGCTATAACGACGACGGAACCACCAAGCAATTGGCAATGCAACCAACCACATACCAAAGCTTGCCCCTTCACGCTTATTCTTCGGGAAGGCTTCATCTTTGTCGGTGCAGTTGTCGTAATCACCGCCATCAATTGGCTTTAACGCGACAGCACGCGCCACAGTGGTGGTGATTGGGTCACCGTTGCTATCGAACACTGGATCGCCTTCAACAGTCAGAAGTGGCATTTGCGTTGTTGCAGTTGCCAAGATGACACCATCGTTGCGGATCACATTGGCTTCAACAATATCCAAGTCAGAAATACAGCCAACCGCGTCATTTAAGTCGATGAAGGTGTCTGAGCGAATGTCATAGAGATAGCCATGACGACGGCGAGTCACGTTGCCTGGACGCGGCTCCCATTCAAATTCACCAACAATGACATCATGATCGTTGATCGACTTGGCCGTCATTGACGAGCTATCGAAAAATGATGGTACCTCGACCATTTCTGGGAAGTCGGCATTAATGTCGTAATACCAAGCCTTAGTGCGCCAGAAACCGTTCACTAAACGGGTTGCAAAGCCAATGGCAATATCATTGTTGTTGAGTGCCGTCGCGCGCGATACCACTGCGCTATCGCTGCTGGCCTGATAGACTGACCGGTCGGTAATATCGAGAATACCGACATCATTTGGGCTGTATTGGGTGTAGATCACCGCATACTCGCGCAGCAATTGCAGGCTTGGGTTGTCCGGTGTCACATAGTTATCAGCACTACCGGCAGCGTAGCCATTGTCGTTCGCGGCATAAGCTTGCGACACTAGCCGAGCATTAACGCCAGGCGGCAATTCCACAGGGCTACCCAGCGAGCGCGTCCACACCACATTTTGGTTGCTATCCAGCTGCCACAAGAAAGCTTCAATGTTATAAACCGAGAAGCCAATTTGGCCGGAGTTTGCTTCGTAGTCACAAACAATTTCCGGCAGGTTGCGATCGTAAATACACGCGTCATGTGCTTCGCGAGCGCCATTAACTAACGATACCGAGGCGTAACCGGCAACCAAATTGGAATCACTGATGTCGTAAGCACCGCTAACGCCACCGAACTCCATTTCTTCTGGATACAGTGCGACGCGCTCGCCATCTGGGTCATCACCGGCTTTGTAAACAAAGCCGCGGCTGGCGAAGTCACGTAAAATGGCGTAGGTTTCGTCGTGCGTTTCTTCACTTTCCCACTTGTAAACATAATACGGCGCCGAGCCGTAACCGGTAGCAACCCGCTTATCATTGACGGCAAAAAAGTAATCATCGGTTGTTTCACGATATTCGCCATCTTCAGGGTTAATGGTGTCCCAAACGTTTACTCGGTCCCATTCGCGAAGCGAATCGTTAATCAGCGCCTTGTACTTGGACTGATAGGCGGTCATAAAACGAAGATCGGCATCTTCAATTTCGTCAACGATTTCTTCTTCGTCGCCGTCACCGTTTAAATCATATTCACCAAGGTTGCTATTCTCTGGGGCTGGTGTCAGCGGGTAGTTTTCATCATCACCTGGGTCTAAGTCGCCATCGTCGTAGACAGGAATCGGAGAGCCTGCGCCAACAACAACACCGGTATCGGAACGGGGACTGGTGCCATCCAGTGCGTAGGTATGAACTTCGCCCTCTTCACTAACGGTCAACTCAATGACTTCATATAGCGCGGCGTGACTATTTAATGCGAGTGCCGACAATACCGCGGCACAAATCGGTGAGACGCAACGATGCAACTGCTTCATATTATTCCTTGCAACTATTTTCTAGCGCTTCTAACTCTTCCCAACGCTCATAGGCGTTACCTAAAGTAGCTTCTTTTTCAGCCAACTCGTTGAGCACAGGTTCAGTTTCGTGGTGAGGTAAAGCAAAGAAATCTGCATCATTGACGATGCCCTGTAATCTCTCTACCTCACTTTCAAGCTCTAGGATTCTATCTGGCAATGTTTCCAGTTCAAGCTTTAACTTGTAGGAAAGCTTATTACTTTGCTTTTTCGCGGACTGTTTAGCGTTTTTGGCTGCTTTCGGTTTATTTTCCGGTTGATCCAACTGCGCCGTTTGGCGCTCTTTGTACTGCTGGATCTCGTTAAAGCCACCGTAGATTTCAATTAATGCCCCCTGCCCTTCGAATAACCAGCAAGAGGTTGCAACCCGATTAACAAACTCCCGATCGTGACTAACCAGCAAAATCGTTCCACTGTAGTCGGCGACCAACTCCTCGAGCAAATCAAGAGTTTCGATGTCTAAATCGTTAGTTGGTTCATCAAGAATTAACAAATTACTGGGTTTTAAGAAAAGTTTTGCTAACAGCAGGCGGTTTTTCTCGCCACCTGACAAGGCTGAAATCGGCGAACGCGCACGCGCGGGGCTAAACAAAAAGTCTTGCAGGTAACCCAGCACATGGCGGCTTTTACCATTGATGTCAAGGTTCTGTTTGCCGTCGCCAACAAAATCCGAAACGGTAGTTTCAGGCGGAAGTTGCGCACGATGTTGATCAAAATATGCTTGGGAAATATTTTGTGCGCGCTTGATGGTGCCTCGGTAATCCTGGTGCTCGTCCAGTAATGTGCGAATCAAAGTGGACTTACCGCAGCCATTGGGACCAACCATCGCCACGCGATCGCCCTTTTGCACTATTGAGCTAAAACCCTTGATGAGCGTTTGCTCTTGTTGGTTGACCGTCAGATCGGTGATCTCAAACACAACCTTGCTACTAGCATCGGACTGAGCAATTGCGCCCTTGGCCCGACCTTGCTGATTGATCCGCTGTTGGCGTTGCCGACGCAAATCTTCCAGTGCGCGTACCCGCCCTTCATTACGGGTTCGGCGCGCTTTAATCCCTTGCCGGATCCAAGCCTCTTCTTCAGCCAACTTTTTATCAAAAGCTGCATGGTGGCGTTGCTCTTCTTCAAGTAACTTGGCTTTATTGGCCACGTACTGATCGTAATTACCTGGATGAGAGGTGAGTTGACCGCGATCCAAATCGATGATCCGAGTCGCCATATTACGAATAAATGCTCGATCGTGACTGATAAACACCAGGGTAATATTTAAGCCCTTAAGAAACTGTTCAAGCCAAGCAATGGTATCGACATCGAGGTGGTTGGTCGGCTCATCGAGCAACAGCACCTCCGGTTGCGACACTAACGCCTGAGCTAATGCAGCACGGCGCAGCCAGCCACCAGACAAACTATCGAGTGGCACTTGAGCATCGAGTTCTAAGCGTTGAATCACCTGTCTGGCTCGGGTTTCAGCCTGCCAAGCACCAGTCACTTCCATACTCTGCTGCAAGCTGTCTAAGGCGGCCATAACATCGTCGCCAGCGGTCATTCTATCGGTTAACTGCTGATACTGATGCAGCTGATCGAGCCAGTCTTGATGGCCTTGCAGGACATAATCGAGCACCGGTGTATCACTGTGATTCGGTGGGTCTTGTGGCAAATAGGCAACGGTCGGCGAACCAATAAACTGCAGATCGCCATCATCTAATTGAATATCGCCATTGATGACCTTTAATAAGGTACTTTTACCGGTGCCGTTGCGGCCAACAATACATAGCCGTTCTTTTGCCGCGATTTGTAGTTCGGCTTGCTCTAACAAAGGGACATGACCGAATGCCAGCGAAGCCTGTTGAATATTAATTAAAGTCATTCTTGTAAGTCTGAAAACTCAGGGAGTTGTTTTAACCATTGAGCCAACTGAACTTGATCAAAAGGCCAGAACAACAACTGCTTTGAGGATTGGTGCTCAAGCACCGGAATGTGATGACCAAAACGCTCAATCAGTTGTTCATCATGGGCGATATCAATCAGCTCGCAGCCAACATGAACGATTGGCGTCTGCCCGA
Source organism: Neiella litorisoli (assembly GCF_014773395.1). Taxonomy (GTDB): domain Bacteria; phylum Pseudomonadota; class Gammaproteobacteria; order Enterobacterales; family Neiellaceae; genus Neiella; species Neiella litorisoli. The sequence goes on from NZ_JACXAF010000010.1 coordinate 116,690, forward strand.
GTAGAGCCTTGGCTTGCTCACACAAACCACAGCCATCACTTTCGTATAATCGAAACATTAATCTTGTTTTTCCAGCAACCAGCAATGGTGAATATTGGGGTTGCGTTTAAAGTCTTCTGGCAGTGTTTTCTTGTTCCAGTCGACAATACGGTAACCCATCTGCTCAATCGCTTGATGGTCGAGCTTAAAGCGGCGGTAATTATTGGAAAACATGATGGTGCCGCCCGGTTCAAGTACTTGATCGATCAAGCGGATCAGCTGCACGTGATCACGCTGCACATCCAATGTGTTTTTCATCCGCTTGGAATTAGAAAAGGTCGGCGGATCGCAAAACACCAAATCAAAGCGCTGGCGACAGTTTTGTAAATACTTAAAACAGTCCGATTGCTCGAACTGGTGCTGCGGTGCTATCAAGTGATTGATTGCCAAATTCTCCCGCGCCCAGTCCAAATAAGTCCGCGACATATCAACACTCACGGTTGCAGCAGCGCCTGCCCGAGCAGCATGGACGGTGGCCGAACCGGTGTAGCAGAATAAGTTCAAAAACCGCTTATCCTTGGCTAATTTGGCAAATTCATGACGGGTGATGCGATGATCTAAGAACAAGCCAGTATCAAGATAATCCGATAGATTGACTTTAAACGCACAATCATATTCGTGAACCACTTGCCAAGCCTTGCGGCTCGACACGCGTTGATATTGGGCACTACCAGATTGGCTTTGGCGCGTTTTCAAAAACACATTGCTGGCAGATACCTTCATCAGATCTGGCGTTAACAGCACGACATCCAGCAGGCGTCGACGGGCCTTTTCCATATCGATGTTTTTCGGCGGTGCATATTCTTGGATCACCACGCAATCAAGATAACGATCAATGGCAACGTTATACTCGGGTAAATCAGCGTCATAAACGCGGTACGCGTCAGTCGGGACACGTTTGGCCCACTTATCAATCCGACTCAAGTTTTTACTAAGCCGATTGGCGAACTCTTGACCCGACGGCGTAATGCCCGGTTGCTCTGCTCTTGGCTCTGCCCCTTCAGGCAACGCGTTTAATTGGAACGATAGTAACTGGCACTCCAACTTACCGTTCATCACCTGCCAAGATTTATCGCTACGCAGTTTAAACGCTGGCACATAATCATCAGCAGAGGTCAATAAGAAGGCCTTGCCGACGAACTTACGACGTAATTGCGCACCAAAGTTGTAATACAAGGAGACCACTTCTGCGTCGTCACCTAAGCGCTCACCATACGGTGGGTTACAGACCAAATAGCCGGCCTCACTATTGGTCATTGGGTTATCGCCAAGTGCCAACTGCTTAAAATCAATCAAGTGCGCCACGCCGGCACGCTCAGCATTGGCTTTGGCGCGTTTGATGGCTTCTGGATGCGCATCATTGCCGATCAGTTTAAAGCTGGCTTTGTTTAAACCGCGACGGCCTTTAACTGCAACTTCCGATTGAATCTCTTGCCACAACGTAGGCTTATGCAAGGGCAGCTTGTGAATGGCGAAGTCATCGCGATCTGCATTGGGCGCAACACCGGCGGCCATTGCAGCCGCTTCAATCAAAATGGTGCCAGCACCACACATCGGATCGATAAACGGCGCTTCAATGTCATCTAACCAGCCACTACGCAGCACCAGTCCGGCAGCAACAGTTTCGCGCAATGGCGCTTCACCGGCTTCGGTGCGGTAACCACGTTGGTGCAGGCTATCGCCAGTCAAATCGAGCAACAAGCTCAATTTGTTGCCACCCAAGCGGGCGCGGACAACAGCCGATGGATTCTTATTATCGATGATCGGGCGGGCAAATCCTTCCTCGCTCAGCTGCTTAAATATGCCATCTTTGACACACTGCGCGCCGTAGCCGGTACTGCGGATCTCACGGTTGCTGCCGACAAACTCAATGGTGAATGGCTTATTCGTTGGCAGTAACATCGACCAATCTTGTTGATACGCCAGCATTGAAATGTCTTCACCGGACTTGGCAATCCCGTCCGCCAAGTTTAGAAATAATCGGCTAGCGGTACGTGTACCAAGCAACACTCGATAAATGCATTCCAAGTCGCCAGTAAAAGACACGCCGCCTTGGCGTTGGACAATGTCCGAAGCGCCGAAATGGCCGAGTTCAATACTCAGCGGATATTCGAGGCCTAAGCTGCACGTTGCGAATAATTTGTGCACAAGATTTGTTCCACCAGAAAAGATGGCGCGATTATAGCGAAAATGGCCGCTGTAAGATAATTGAAAAAAAGCTTGCCAAGGCCAGGAGCTATCTATAATATGCGCCACCTGTCGACGCGGGGTGGAGCAGCCTGGTAGCTCGTCGGGCTCATAACCCGAAGGTCGTCGGTTCAAATCCGGCCCCCGCAACCAATCGACATTTCGACATACCAGCATTGGTTTAAACCAATGAGATATACACGTTGTAACAGTGTATATCACACCCAATGACGCGGGGTGGAGCAGCCTGGTAGCTCGTCGGGCTCATAACCCGAAGGTCGTCGGTTCAAATCCGGCCCCCGCAACCATTTCCTAATTTCTCAAGATTGTTTTTCTCAAGCGGTTATGAGCCAAGGCTCAACTCTCATTAGCTCCGCGGAAAAGGTCGTCGGTTCAAATCCGGCCCCCGCAACCATTTCTTAATTTCTCAATATTTTTTCTAAAGCGGTTATGAGCCAAGGCTCAACTGGCATTAGCTCCGCAATAACGCTATACCCTCGCCTCGCGCACAAAAAACGCCGGCATAACCGGCGTTTTAGATGGATTACTAGGTTTCGCTCGCTAGGCAGTCAGCAAACTTCTTGAGTTTTGAATTGCCGCATTGGAAGCATAACGAGCTATTCGGTCATTCATCACCCGAATCATATTCCCTGCCGACATCATTTTATGATCGGTCAGCGCTAGCTTCTCATTCACTGCCATCAGTAATGAAGTGGTGTCGTTGGTTTCAATAATGAGAAAAATTCCGGATTCCGTTGCCGTGTCCAACTCAACCAGCATTTGCTCTGAAATGGTCAAAACAGCAGAAGAAGGTAGGAAAAACCAGCTTTGCGGCAAAGCTGGTTTGAAAAATTTGCGGGCCGATGTGGCATTGATTGCTAGCGTCATAGCTTTCATATCGTCCTTACCACACTGCTCACCCATCAACTCATAAGTGGCGTGTAAGAACGACAAATCATCAATCGCCAAACTTTGTTTGCGGAACGCATCGCCTGTGAGCTGAGAGCGCTTTAAGCTAGTTTGGTAACAGCAGTCTTCGCTCGAGCAAACCTCTAAACGATTACTGGATTCATTAAACTGCCAGTGCCAGTCCTGTTTGGCGATATTCACGATAATTCAACCCTAAGTCATCGACTTAGCCAATTTACATTCTTTAACCGCTGTTGTGAAGTTGGCAGGTGTCAAATTATTGTAAATTTTGAACTAATTCATGAACTAGCGGAGGTCCTTTGTAAATGAATCCAGAATAGATCTGGACCAGATCGGCGCCCGCTTGGCGTTTATCTTGGGCTGCTGGCAACGAATCAATCCCACCAACACCAATAATCGGCAACTGGCCATTAAGCTCTTTTGCTAGCTTGGCAATAAAGGCTGTCGATTGGGTTTGAAGCGGTTTACCGCTAAGGCCACCGGCTTCATCGCAATGGGGCAAGCCTTTGATCATGTCGCGCTCAAGGGTGGTATTGGTAGCAATAACACCATCAATCTTGTGCCGAACAAAAGCATCTGCGGTTTGGGCAATTTCATCATCAGACATATCCGGCGCAATCTTCACGGCAATCGGCACTTGCTTGCCATGCTGCTCGGCAAGCTCTGCCTGACGCGATTTTAAACTCGCCAATAAATCATCGAGCGCTTCGCCATACTGCAATGAACGCAAGCCAGGCGTATTTGGCGAAGAAATATTGACCGCCACATAATCGGCATGGGCGTACACCTTGTCTAGACAAATAAGATAATCGTCTTTGCCGTTTTCAACAGGAGTGTCTTTATTCTTACCGATATTAATACCGACCAAGCCGGTACGATGTTTCACCTGTTTGACCTGCTCGACCAGATAATCCACACCTTTATTATTAAAGCCCATGCGATTGATAATGCCCTCGGCTTCCAACACACGGAACAAACGCGGCTGCGCGTTACCATCTTGTGGACGGGGCGTCACTGTGCCGACTTCAACAAAGCCAAACCCCATGGCAAACCAAGCGTCAAGGCACTCGCCATTTTTGTCTAAACCGGCAGCTAACCCCACAGGGTTTGGAAAATTCAGTCCCATCACACTCTTCGGATAACCGCTTGCTGAGGTTGATAACAGCTTGCGCAACGGCGTCTTACCAACACGCTTGAGCATGCCGATGGTCAAATCATGGGCGCGCTCGGCGTCCTGAGTGAAAATGAGGCTACGAGCCAGGTTGTAATACATAGATGGATTACCCTAAAAAAGACCGATCTGCGCAAGCAGACCGGCCGGAACTAGTCGAATGGCGTTTATTGTAACGGATCACTGGTATGGCTTAACAGCATCAACTCTCTTAAGGCCACGGAGAATTTGGCATATTCATGGCCTTTGGCTGTTTTAAACTCGGTCAGCATTTGTTGCCAGCGTGTCACCGTATGGCGGTGCTCCTGATACCAACGCTCGACCATGTCATCGGCATTGCAGCCATCCTGACAATAACGATTCACCGCCAATGTTAATGCCCGCTGCTGCCAATCCAGTTCTTCTCGGAACGACGCTCTGGCCAACGCTTGCCAGTGGTTGGCAACCGGCTGCGAGTTGATCTGGTTGAGGAACCAATGCAATTCAAGCTTGGCCCCCAACTTAAAATAGATATCGGAGATCAATTCAATTGGCCGGCTTTGTAGCTCTGCCACTTGGGCAATATCCAAGGTCGAATACAAGGTGCTCAGTTGCGCAAAATCGGCAGCCAAGGCATCTGGTAGGCCCTGCTCCATGTATTCCTGCTGTTTGTCGACGAGCTCTTGCCATTCACCCTCCACCAAACTCAATGACATATGATTGCGAACGGCTTCAAAAGCAGGCGCATAAAAAGTAATGGTGTCTTTAATCGACATGGCCCGATTGCGGTGGCGCAAGAACCAGCGGCAGGCATGACGCAAGATCCGGCGCAATTCAACAAAGCACTCAAACTGGACTTCAGCATCAACTTTATTGTCGAGTGCTTGTACCGCTTGGCGCAATTCAGTGGCACCAAAGATCTCACGGGCAATGGTGTAGCAAGACGCAATGTCGATCACTTCGGCACCCGTCTCGTCTTTCATTCGGTTGACGAAGTTGAGCCCCATGTCATTGACCATCTGATTGGCTAATTGCGTTGCGATGATCTCGGAGCGCAACGGATGCTCGGCCATTTGCTTGCTGTATTTTTCTTGTAATCGCACCGGGAACGAACTCACCATGGCTTTGCTATGGAATGTGTCGAGGGTGATTTCGTCGTTATTCAACTGCTCTTTTAAGCGCATCTTGTCATACGAAATGAGCACTGATAACTCTGGCCGAGTTAAGCCTTGTCCCATCGCTTGGCGGTTGCTGATTTCATCATCGCTTGGCAAAAATTCCAACGCACGGTCAAGCACACCTTGGCGCTCCAAATCGTGGATCAAGCGCACCTGCTCTTTGAGTAGCTCGGCACCGCGAAACTCGGTCACACTAATGCTTTGAGTTTGCTGGTAGCAATCATCAAGGACTAAGGTCGACACCTCATCAGTCATTTCCAACAGTAGTTGATTACGCTGCTTTCGAGTCAACTCGCCCTGCTGCTCTATTTGATTCAGCAGGATCTTGATGTTTACTTCATTGTCCGAGCAATCGACGCCACCAACATTGTCGATAAAGTCGGTGTTAATACGACCGCCGGCTCGAGCGAACTCGATCCGACCCAATTGCGTCGCACCTAAGTTGCCACCCTCGCCAACCACTTTGGCGCGGATCTCGGCGCCGTTAATGCGCAAACTATCATTGGCCCTATCGCCAACATCGGTATGGCTTTCTTGTTTGCTTTTGAAATAGGTACCAATACCGCCATTCCACATTAGGTCGACCGGCGCTTTTAAAATGGTTTGGATGAGCTCGGTAGGTGTGAACGTCGATTGGCGAGTATCAAGCGCGACTTTCGCCTGCTCAGAAATAGTGATTGATTTCGCTGCCCGCGAATAGATTGCGCCACCCTCAGAAAGCAACTCAGTTTGATAGTCTTCCCAGCTAGAACGGGGCAAATCAAATAACCGCTGACGCTCGGCATAGCTGCTCGCGGCATCGGGCTCAGGATCGATAAAAATGTGCATATGGTTAAATGCTGCGACCAAGCGCGTTTGCGGCGATAGCAGCATCCCGTTACCGAACACATCGCCAGCCATATCACCCACACCGATAGCGGTGAATTGCTCGGTTTGGCAATCAATGCCTAACTCACGGAAGTGGCGTTTCACCGATTCCCAAGCGCCTTTGGCGGTGATCCCCATTTTCTTGTGGTCATAGCCTTGGCTACCGCCCGAGGCAAAAGCATCCCCCAGCCAAAAACCATATTCTTCAGCGATACCATTGGCAATATCAGAGAAGGTCGCGGTGCCTTTATCTGCGGCCACCACCAGATAGGAGTCGTCACCGTCATGGCGTACGACATTTTTAGGCGCGATCAACTCACCTTGTACAACATTGTCGGTAATATCGAGTAAACCACGAATAAACAAGCGATAACAGGCTTGTCCTTCAGCCAGAAACTCATCCCGAGTCATATCATCGGTCAGTTGCTTACAAACGAAGCCGCCTTTAGCACCAACTGGGACGATGACGGTATTTTTGACTTGTTGTGCTTTGACCAAACCAAGCACTTCAGTGCGGAAGTCTTCCCGTCGATCAGACCAACGTAAACCACCGCGCGCTACTTTACCGCCTCGCAGGTGAACGCCCTCAACCCGTGGCGAATACACGAATATCTCATAGGCCGGCAGCGGCTTGGGCATTTCCGGAATCTTGGCCGGCAATAATTTGAATGAGCAATAGGATTTGGCTGAACCGTTTTCGACTTGATAGAAATTGGTTCTGATGGTGGCTTCAATCAACGACCAATACCGGCGAATAATGCGGTCATCATCAAGATTTGAGACCGAGTCCAAGGCCGCTTCAATCGCCTTGGTCTGCTCCCCAGCAACAACTTGGCGATCACCTGCAAAATCCGGCGCAAAGCGACTTTCAAACAAGGCAACCAATTGTTTGGCGATACTGGCGTATTTGTTCAACGCGCTTTCAATATACTGCTGTGAAAAAGTGCTACCGATTTGGCGCATGTATTTACTGTACGCCCGCAGCATGGAGACCTGACGCGCCGACAAATCGGCTGCCAGCACTAAGCGGTTAAAACCATCGTTTTCATAGTGTCCTTGCCAAATACCAGCCAGCGCCTGTTGAAAGCGCTGTTGGCTAGCGACAATATCAAGCTCCGCTTCGCCCAAATAGGTCATGGCGAACTCAAGGATCCAGCTTGTCGAGCCTTCGCTATCGCGAACTTCATAAGGTCGCTCACCGATCACTTTCAAGCCTAGGTTTTCCAACACGGGTAATACATCCGATAGCGGAATCGGTTGATCGCGGTGAAATAGCTTGAGTTTAACCGCGTTACTATCGGTTTCTTCTTGAGCTTGGTAGAACAACATACCGAGCTGATCATCACCCGTTAATTGCTCAATCTTGTCAATATCGACCAACGCCGCATTGGGCAGCACTTGCTCTTTGTAACTGGGAACAAAAGCATGCTGATATTTAGCAACCAGCTTACGACCTTTGTTGTCGCCAAATTTTTTCGTTAAGGCATCAGCTAAACGGTCATCCCAAGAACGTGCAGCTTCAATGAGGTTCTGCTCAATCTGATTCACATCGACTTCCTGTTGGTCATCCACTCGAACAATGTAATGGGTACGAGCCAATTCTGACTCTGAGAAAAATGTCGTAAATTCAACCGGCTCACTGCTATTGAAGTGGGCTTTTAAGATGGCCTGAGTGTGTCGTCGCAATTGTGTGTTGTAGCGCTCCTTGGTGACATAAACCATGCACGAGTAGTAGCGACCAAACACTTCGCGACGCACGAATACACGCGTCATATCGCGCTCTTGCATTTGCAGCACGCCCATTGCTGCAGTTAGCAAATCTTTTTCCGACGCCTGAATCAGTTCATCGCGCGGATAGGTTTCGATCAGATTAAGCAATGCTTTATAGGCATGGGAGCCTTTCATTAAGCGAGACTGCGCCATAATGCGGCCAAGCTTTTTATTGAGCATTGGCACATGTTGGGCACTGTTGTTATAAAGCGACGACGAATACAGACCAATAAACCGATGCTCGCCGATAACCTGACCAGCCTCATTAAACCGTTTAATGCCGATGTAGTCGGCAAATGCTGGCCGATGCACCTTACTCTTTTGATTACCTTTGGTCAGCACTAGCACGTCGCCGGATAATGCGGCGTCCTGACCACTGCGGATCATTTCACTCAGGCGCATTTGCTGGGGAATGTCATGAAGCTTGAAAATACCCAGTTGTGAGCCTTCAACAAGGCGCACCTCATGGTCGCCCTCAACCGCCACAATATCGGTCTGGTGATAGCCCAAAAGGGTGAAATTGTCGTGCTGCACCCAATTGAGATAATCAACGACTTCTTCGCGGGGCATCACCGCATCGGGATACTCACGTGATTCGACTTCAGAGATAGCCTCGGCGAGCCGTTGTTTCATTGCGCTCCAGTCATCAACAGCCGCCGATACTTCGTTGAGTGACTCGCGCAATTCGTGTTCCAAAGCTTGTCGCGCTTTTGCTGTGCCCTGCCGATCAATTTCAATGTGAAAAAGGGTCTCGAATTGGCCAGTTTCCTCCGTGGCATCAATGGCAAGCAGCTCGCCTTGGTCATTACGGGTGATCGAGACTGGCGAGTGGAGCGTCAAGTGCGAAGTGATGCCAAGGCGGGTCAACGCCATTCGCACCGAGTCGACTAAAAACGGCATGTCGCGAACGACAATTTCGATCACCGTGTGATTCGACAACCAACCGTGTTGCTCCAGCTTGGGGTTGTAGATATGAATTTTGGCGTCGCCGCCGTCATAGTCCGTGGCAAATTGCCAGAGACTCAAAATGGCGCCATATAAATCACCGTCGCTTCGATTGACCAAGTCAGCCATACCAACATGGCTGTACATGACGCGCGCTAGTTGCGCAACGGTTTCGGAATTTTCTGCCAGATTTGACTCAATAAGTTGCTCAACGCGCTGCAATAGCACGGTGGATGAGCCAGGGCTAGGTTTTGACATAATTGAATAACCTGTTGTCACGAGCGTTATGGTTCGCTCTTTGTTGATGACCAGTTGCGCCCCCAGTGTATGCACCGGAGGAAAATTTAGCGAGTCACAACAAAAGAATTAACAGATTGAATTCAGGAACGAAATAGGCAATTTGTCAGCTTTTGCTGACAGCTTATGTGACGCTGCCAGCAAATATTCGGTGAACGGGTGAAAGCTGACGCTTACGGTGTCTCTCGTTGCTCATTATTGCGCCAGAAAATTGCCGCTAATGCCGGCAATACCACAATGGCGGCGAGCATGTTGACGACAAACATAAAGGTCAACAACACACCCATATCAACTTGATACTTCAATGGCGAGAAGAACCAGGTCGAGACGCCAACGGCTAACGTAATACCGGTAAACAACACCGCACTGCCCCGCTCTGCTAAAGCATGTCGATAAGCTTTATCAATGGCAACGCCTTGGCGGATTTGTTCACTCATCGTCGACAAGATATAAATACCGTAATCGACACCAATACCGACGCCGAGGGCGATGACCGGTAAGGTCGACACGGTTAAACCAATGCCGAGTTGGGTCATTAGACCTTGCGCTAAGGTCGATACCAAATAGAGCGGCAATACCACCGCAGCCGTTGCTTTCACCGAACGGAAGCTCAATAAGCACAATAAAATCACCGCACCATAGACGTACAACATCATCGGTAGTTGCGCTTCGGCCACAGCTTCATTGGTTGCTGCCATCACTCCAACCGGCCCGCTAGCCAGCTTGAACGCAATGTTATCAGCGCTGTATTTGTCTTCAGCAACTTTCACTGCAGCAACCACACGTTGGATTGTTTCGGCGGTGTGATCGGTTAAGAACAAATACACAGGCATCACGCTACAGCCAGCGTTTAATAGCCCGGTACTGGTCGAAATTTGCGAAATTGCCTGCACTAAACCGGCGTCGCTGCGCGGCAAAATACGCCACTTTGGATTGCCTTCGTTAAACGCCGCATTATAGAGCTTGGCCACTGATGCCAACGAAATGGCAGACTGAACGCCTTCGACCTGCTGTAATTGCCACTGGAAATTATCAATTGCCGACATCACCTCATAGTTAGCGCACGCCTGATCATCGGTCTCAACAATAATCGTCATCACATCGGTCGTAATGGCGTAATTGTCGGTAATAAACGCAGTATCGAGGTTATAACGGGAATCGGCATGAAGCGCTGGCGCCCCAGGTTTAAATGAGCCAATACGCATATTGCCTGCTTGCCAATAGCCCAGTGCAAACAAGCCCACGGACACCGCTAACACAACCAGTGGCACCCGTTTGTTCAAGCAACTACAAACGGCAATGGCATCCCAAAGCTTCAATGCAATTGGTGATGGCGTAGAAAGCTTGGTCACGGTTTTGTCGTTGAAGCGAACATAACTAAGCAACACCGGCAGCAGGAACAAGTTCGTTAGGATAATGACCGCAACACCAACGCTGGCAGTAATAGCCAGCTCTCTGATAATGCCAATATCGATACTTAAAATCGTTAAAAAGCCGATGGTATCGGACAGTAAGGCGATACCGCCAGGCAGCAGTAAGCGGCGAAAACTAAGCTGAGCGGCGGTCTTACTATTCATCCCACGAGCAACCGATGCGCCCATGGCGTTGATCATCTGGACACCGTGAGAGACGCCAATAGCAAACACCAAGAACGGCACCAGCACCGACATTGGATCAATACCAAAACCCAACAACGGTAATGCACCGAGTTGCCAGATCACAGCCATGATGGAACAGGCGAGCGGTAGCAAGGTGAGCAATACGGAGTGACTAAAGAAGTACACCATAATGGCGGTGATCACCAAAGCAATGGCAAAAAACAGTACGACTGATTTTGCCCCCTCGGCAACATCACCAATCATTTTTGAAAAACCGATGATTTCTATCGAAATATCATCCGTCTCAAATTGCTTGCGAATGTCCTGCTCAAGTTGCTTGGCCAGCGCCAAGGTGTCGAGTTTTTCACCGGTGTCAGGATTAAATTCCTGCAAATTAGCCCGCACCATGGCCGAGTTGTAGTTATTCGCAACCAGCCGACCAACAATACCGGCTTTACCAATATTGGCGCGAACCTGCTCCAACCCTCGGGCGTTGGGTTGAAAATCGGCCGGTACCACCGGACCACCGGAAAAACCGTCTTCGACGACTTCGGTGAAGCGAGTTCCCGGACTAAATAGCGATTGCACTGAAGCGCGGCTAACGCCAGGAATAAAATAGAGCTGGTCATGAACTTGACGCAGCACTTTGAAAAACTCTTCGGTGAACATGTCGCCATTTTTAGCGGAAACCGTCACCATCACCGAGTTGGCCCCAGCAAAATCCTTCTGATGCTTGACGTACGTCTTCATGTACGGATGGGCAAGCGGAATGTTTTTAGTGAACGCAGCATCCATGCGCAGTTGAGTGGCACTGAACAACAGCCCAACGGTAAGCATCACAAATAACGTAATAACTGCGCCACGGTTACGAAAAACAATGCGCTCGAGGGCATCAATAAACGGAGTGATCATCATACTGCTGCGCCCCTACCAATCGAGCTGGCGAATACCGCGATCGCCAGCAATATAGATGGTGCCATTGTAAAGCGCCGCTGCGACAGCGGTTTCGCCTTGTTGCAAGGTGCGACGGGCAAAACTAACACCACCATCTGTACTAATTAACACTTGGCCATTGCTTGCTAAGGCCATTAGCTCATTATTCTTTGTTGCGACAAAGCCATTGACCGTTGCCGTGCTATCGGTGTCCGACTCGTTCCAAGTCAAACCGCCATCATCAGAATAAAATACGTTACCGCGCAAGCCGCCAATAACCAGCCGCTGTGCGCCATCAACCATGATTTCTATCGCGGCAAAAAAAGACCCTTCATAGCCAGCATCAATGCGCTGCCAAGTTTTACCATTGTCGGCACTTAATGCGACCAAACCTAATTCCCCAACCATCAACAATTGTCCATCGCCGATAACCAATACGCGATTAAGATGCGGCAACATGGTCGACAGCTCATATTGGTAATCCTCCTGCGAGGCTTCGAGTTTTAAATCGGCTAAATATTCGCGATCTTCTTCATACAATAAGCCATCATGCAGTTCATCGTTCCAGCTCTGGCCACCATCGACACTGCGAAGAAACTCGCCATAAGCGCCAATGGCAATGGCTTCACTATCGTTGATGAACAGAATGTCCATCAGCGGCTGCTCACCTTCGATGTCTTGTCGCACCAATTGCCAACCGGAATCGGTTTGCCGGATGATGACGCCATCATGCCCCACTGCCCACAACCAATTGCCCTGCTGGACAACCCGAGTGAGGGTCGCTAACACTGGGCTTTGCTCAAGTTGCCATTGCTTGTCTTGCATTAACAACAGGTGGCCGCGCTCGCCGACCGCAGCTAAGCCCGAATCGGTAGCAATAATATCGAGAACAAGTGCCGACTTGGCAGCATCCGCTGAATGAGTTTCAGCGAGAGAAGAAAAAGAGAAAATGCAAGCAGCCAGAAAGACAGCTCTACAAACAAGTTGCTTCATGAAAACTCTTTAAATGTGAAACGTTAAAAGCCTCCTTCGGAGGCCTTTAACGGAAGTTTTTATTAACGTTTGGCTTCTTTCACTAACGCTCGAGAGGTGAAGTCTTTTTCACTTAACGGCGTTTGGAAGTCATACATTTTTTCCTGATTGTCCAAACCAATCGCAATATAGCGGCGGGCTTGCAAATCATGGAATACCTCAAGCGTAGACCACAGCGTTGGGACTTCGTAGTAATTTAGCGCGTGCGACATGGCAACTCGGTAGAGTTGATCGCGACTGTCGTACAAATCGGCAACGGCAATTTGCCAAGAATCTTCGTCAATATAGAAGCGACGCGTCTTGTAAATATGACTAATTCCAGACTTTAGATTGGCCTCGACAACCCAAACGCGGTGCTTCTCATAACGCACCAAATCAGGATTGATATGGCCTGGCATCAGAATGTCGTCATTGGTGAGTTTGTCGCTGTGCAGTTGATAGGTGTTGTACGGGATCAACAGCTCTTGCTTGCCAACCAAAGTCCACTCATAGCGGTTTGGTGAACCGTTATACATGTCGTAGTCATCGGTGGTGCGCAAACCGTCTGCAGCAGTACCCGGGTGATCATAGGCCACTGTAGGCGCACGGCGTGGGCGGCGCGTACTGGCGTTGAAGGTCCAAGCATTACGTGGTTGTTTTACTTGGTCCATGGTCTCGTGTACTAGCAGCGCGGTACCGGCCAAACTCGCTGGCTGCGTCACTGCTTGTTTGAACATGAACACCATGTTGGTTTCGGTCAGCTTCTCAGGGGTAATGTCTTCGCCAGAAGACAAAAACTTAATCGCTTCACGGAATTGGATATAGGTGTAGCTACCCGATGGCATCGGTGCAGCCTGACCCGCAAAACGGGTCACATCGACGCCGCGAAAGCGAAAAATGTGGTTCCAAATCGCTTCCAAACCATTTTGTGGGATCGGGAACGGGATACCAGCACCGGCACCGACAATGCCGTTACCACCATCGATCAACTCGGCACGGGTCGCGTTGGCCAGTGTTCCGTCATAAATATATTGCGGTACTGACGCCGAGCGTTGAGTCGGGTACACATTCATTTTGAAAGTATCGGGATAAGTCGCGAACAGGGCTTTTTGCCCATCCGTTAACAAATCGGCGTACTCACCAACATTAGCCGATGTCACGGTATATTGGACGGTATCGCTGGCAAACGGATCGGGATGATGATCACCCACCGAATAGCCAGCAGGTGGTGTTGTAATACCGCCATTCCACGCAGGAATAGAACCATCGGCATTGGCGCCCATTTCGGCACCAAGTGGCGTTAGCGATTTACCCAGCTGTGCCGCTTGTTCCGGTGAAACTGCGGCGTAACTTGCGCCAGAGACGGACAAGGCCAGCGCCACAGATGAAATTAAGTATTTTACGTTCATAGTGATTCAGCGCCTCGGATTAAATTGAATACTTAACGTTAAAGCTAATAAAGTCGCGGTCTTCTAATAGATTTGTGGTGCCTTGACCGCCCCAGTAGGCGTTGTAATTGATACCAGCAGACCAGCGCTGTAGGTAGTCAAACGACACCCCTGCCCCGATCGATTTCCGATCTTCGACAAACAGCGAAATTGGATCTGGGGTAATGCCGTTGACATCGTGGGCAAAGACTACCCGTGGTGACACGTTCACGCCCCAAAAAGCATTGTTGTAATCCAACTTAGCCAGCAGTCGATAGCCCCATGAAAAATCATCAGGGAATGGATTGCTCTCAGGGCCATTGTGCAGCGCGATTTCAATGCCTTCTTTGCCTGGAATACCGCCGCTACGGTTAGTACCGGGGCCATTTAAACGAAGCTCATCGAAGCCAGGCATGTCGTCAATCCAGATACCGCCAACTTCACCGAGTACGGTCAAATTATCGGAACCCAATTGCGGGCCAAACAAATGAACCGCGGTAAACTGCATCTGCGTGGTATCGCGCTCAATATAACCGCGCTGGAATTGCCCCGGAGCCAACGGCTCGAGTTGCGAGATGCCCTCTAATTCTGGGCGCAAACCGACGGCCGCCAATTGCTCTGGCATGGTCGCAAATAAGATCTCAACGTCATCAATTTGCAGTGGTTCGTCAGGGCGATAAGCAATTTCACCAGAAATCGTGGTATCGCCAACCGGCGTATTAAATGCGATGCCGTAGAGCTTCAAATCTTCAGGATAATCGAGGAAACCAGCAGTAAAGGCATCAAGCTCGTTGACGCTATGGCGGTCCATATTGCTGCTGGCAATTTTGGTTAAGTCGCTGATGATCGCCGCGGGGGTAAAATCAGAAGCATAACCGCTGATCAATGGTCGGCGGCTGTGGTAGTTCATGTAATAAAAGCCGAACTCAGTATCGCCTAACTCAGGCGAGTAGTAGCTCACCTTAATACCATATTGGCCGCCGTCATCAGGCTCGTTTTCTGGCAGGACCAAAGCCTGAGTACCTGGCGATGCAATGTAAATTCCCGCTAATGCCGAATACAGCTCGGTCCACGCAGGAGAGCCTGGCTCCAACTGCGCCAATGACTGCAACAACGTTGCTAAGTCAGCACCGGCCACCGCCATGTATTCGTCATCAATATTGTTTAAACGATCCAACAGGAATGCCAGATCTTGATCAGGGTTAGCGGTAAAACCCAATTGCACCGTGTTGAGATAACCGCCTTTGCCGGTAAAGTCATTGGTCGCGAAATAGGTCCCTGGAGTCGGTAAACGGAACGACTCCCACTCATACTGATAATAGGCTTCAAGGGACAAGTTTTCAGTCAGGCCAACGGATACCCACGCCATGCCCTGCGGGATCAGCGCCTCTTTTAGTTCTGCACCGGGCGTTAATAAGCGGGCAACATCAATGGCGTTAACCACATTAATACCGTGCGGAATAAAGGTGCTCTCCCCCCAGGAGATGACCTGATCACCGATTTTGAATGACACCGGGATTTCGCCGTCAGCTAAATCGAAATCTGCATAGAAGAAGTAATCGAGCAAACGAATATCTTTACAGGAGTAGTCAGATGCCTTGCTATCTTCACACGGATCAAAACGATTGCCGCTGGTTGGGTTGGTCCAAGCTGAATCATCGTCGTTTAAGGCAAAATCATAAAAATACATGCCCCGAACAAAGATCCCCATGTTTTCATAGCGAAGTTCTAACTCGTGTAATCCTTTAAACACTTTAGAAAAGCTTTCGCCAGAATCGAATGACAAGTTGCCATTATCACCGTTAGTGGAATAACCGCCTTTGGGGTAAGCAAAGATGTCAGATGAAGTGTACTTGCGGTTTAACGCCGGATTGTAACCGGTCCAATCGAACGCTGGTTGGTTCGATTTACCGATTAAGTCCATATTGCGATCTTCTAAACGCCAGCTTTGGCCATAAGACCAAGTGGAATCGAAGGTGCCTTCAATATCACCCCAATTAAACGACACGGCTTGTACCGGTGCATTGAGTGATACCAAACATGCAGTTGTAACTGCTACAGCCAGAGGGTGTACGCGAAATCGACGACTGGACGCCATGGTTTGTTTTCTCCCCAGTTGGTTGCAGCGATTTATTTTGATTGTTGACGTAAATACGTCACTAGTGGAGTGCTGCAATTGAGCTAAATCATTGCAGTAAAGCCGCTATTCCGCAAGTGACCCAGATCTCGCAACCTGCTGTTTTACTTTAAAAATTTTGGGATTTAGCGCACAAATATTAGCCAGTACAAGCAACTTTAAGTTTTAACTCTAATATTTCCGGAGGATGAAATTGACGCTAACTGTATGTTTTAACGTTGCTTTAATGTTGCATCGAGGTAGCTGTTCGAATCGGCAGTTTAAACTAAACGTTTGAAGTAATTACTCTAATCTTGTAAGCGGCGCAAAGAAATAAATTTCCCGTCAGCCGCTGTTTTCAGCAAAAACCAACCTCGAATGCCAGCGTGGGTGAGAAAAGGTTTGAAATGGACGGCCGCTAGCGAAATAGTTTTGCCGCCCTTTTCTCGGACCACGACACGCTGTGCAGCCCCGTTATACAGGGCTTGCAACTCATGATAGGAGACATCAACGTATATTTGATAATCAATGCCCAAGGCTTTTACCAACAATTTCCTGAAGATCTTTGGACAAATCACTGAGCTGATAAATTTGTTCCAACTGAGCTTTCATTTGATCAGCCTGCGGCGCTGTAAATTTGCGCCACTGAGTCAACGGATTGATCAAACGTGCAGCAATTTGCGGATTTATGCTGTTTAAATTTTGGATTTTTTCAGCCAACCATTGGTAACCCGAGCCATCTTGAGCATGGAAATAGCGATAGTTCATGGCGCTGAAACCAGCAATTAATGAACGTGCGCGATTTGGGTTAGTCAATTTGAAGAAAGGCTTACCCTCAACCTTGGCTAAATTGCCAAAGCACTGTTCACTATTCCAGCAACCTTGCAGATTGAGCCACTTATCCATCACCAAGCCATCATCTTGCCAACGCTGCTCAAATTGATCCATCAAGCTGTTGCGGCTGGCCAAATCAAACCGATTGGCAATGGTCAGCGCATTAAGCTGCTCTGTCATATTATCGCTGTTGTTATACAGCGCGACACAGAGCTGATCGGCTGCTGGCGGATTAGCGGCAGCAATCCAGCCAAGGCAACTGGCCGACAAACTTCGTTTGGCAATAGATTCTGCATCAAGTTGATAGTCTGGCTGCTGCAACTGCTGGTACAAGGCCAAGCAACAATCATAAAGTGCTGATGCTAATTGCTCACGGATAACATCAAGGGCGTTAAGCAATGGATGAATATCAATCTGCTGGCGCTGGTTAACCAAGCCATTGACCGTTGGCAGTTGTAACAACCGCGCTTTCAATGCCGCCTCTATCTCGCCATCACTAGCAATAGCCAGTACGCCATCGATGATATTTTGCGGTAACGTCGATGTTTCACCATCGGCAATCTGCCAAATATAGCGAGCAAGCAGGCTCTGGATTGCATCCCAGCGGGTAAAGCCATCTTCACAATGCTGGGCCAAGGTAAGCAATTGCACATCCGAATATTGGTAGTTGAGCTTAATTGGCGCTGAAAACCCTTTTAGTAAAGCTGGCGTTGGCGCCGTTTTAACATGGTCGAAAGTGACGCTGGCAGACTCAGTCAGCAAACTATAGACATTGCCATCTGTCAGCTTGGCTTCGGTGTTTAATGGAATCGCAGCACCAGTGTCATCATAGAGGCCAATCCGAAGTGGAATGTGGGTAGCGGTCTTGTCGCTCTGATCAGCAGTGGCAGGAGTCTGCTGGCTAAAATTCAGGGTGTAAGTTTGGGTTTCGGCATTGTAGTGATCGGTTACCGAAACCTCCGGCGTCCCCGCTTGCTGGTACCAAGTGCGAAAACGCGACAAATCAAATGCATTGGCATCTTCCATGGCCTGAACAAAATCATCGCAAGTCACAGCCTGACCATCATGGCGCTCAAAGTACAAGTCCATCCCGCGGCGGAAACCATCGGCGCCCAGCAAGGTGTGCATCATCCGGATCACTTCGGCACCCTTGTTATAAACCGTAACGGTATAGAAGTTATTCATTTCAATAACAGATTGCGGACGGATCGGGTGAGCCATCGGGCCGGCGTCTTCGGCAAATTGATGACTGCGAATAATCGCCACATCATCAATTCGGTTGACCGCCGATCCGGTCATGTCTTCGCTAAAGCACTGATCGCGAAACACAGTTAAACCTTCTTTTAAAGAAAGTTGGAACCAGTCTCTACAGGTGACTCGGTTGCCGGTCCAATTGTGGAAATACTCGTGGCCGATAACCGATTCAATGCCGTTGAAATCTTGGTCTGTGGCAGAGCGCGCATTCGCCAGCACGTATTTGCTATTGAAAACGTTAAGACCTTTGTTTTCCATGGCGCCCATGTTGAAGAAATCAACCGCAACCACCATGTAGATGTCCAAGTCATATTCCAAGCCATAGACTTGTTCATCCCAAGCCATGGCATTTTTCAATGACGCCATGGCGTAGTCGGCCCGATCTAAATTTCCCTTGTCGACAAACAATTGCAGCGTGACATGACGACCACTCATGGTTTGAAAACTATCTTCTAACAAATCAAAGTCACCCGCCACTAAGGCAAATAAATAACAAGGTTTGGGAAACGGGTCTTGCCAAGTCACCGCCGTGCGACCGTCATCAAGTTGCTGCTTTGCAACTTGGTTACCATTGCTGAGCATGAACGGAAACTGGCTCGCATCGCCAATGATGGTGGTAGTAAAGCGAGCGAGTACATCTGGCCGGTCGAGGTAATAGGTGATCTTGCGAAAGCCTTCGGCTTCACACTGGGTACAAAATGCGCCATCGGACAAATACAAGCCTTCCAGCGAAGTATTGGCTTGTGGGTTAATCATCACCACAATGTTCAACTCAAACGCATCGCCCACTTCGGCGATGGTCAAGTGCGTGTCGGTTTGACTGTAGCCAGTGGCGTCCAACATCCGACCATCAATCGCTACCGATTGCAGTTGTAATTGTTCACCTTCGAGGACCAATGGGTTGTTATGCCGGCCCTGTCGGCGCACCTGCATCACACTGGTAACGCGAGTGGCTTGTGGTTCAAGCTCAATGGTCAAATCGATTTGATCAATGGTAAATTCTGGCGAACGGTAGTCGCTGAGCAGTTTCGCTTTGGCTGTCATGAGAGATTCCGGTGTTACGTATCGCAACTGGCATTTAGAAAAGGAATAAGAAATGGGCTGCTTGGATCAGCAACCCATATTGGAACTATTTGTTTCTCGCTAAGTTGGGCGCATCGACCAAATCAAATGCAATGGCGATGGTTTCATCTAACACGGCATCCTCTGGCCCTGCACGATCATCATCTTCCAAATCATCGTACTGCTCGGTGGATGCCAATGGCTCTTTACCCTCACGCGCTCGGCGTTCATTTTCTCGCGCCAGCAGGCGCGCCTTGCGCTCTTCTCGTTCTTTCAAACGTTTCTCTTTATTTAGAGAAACTTGTTTGTCTTCTTTTTCTTTCTGGTAACGAGCTATGTCTTCAAAAATGTAACCGAACTCAGGGTTGGTCTCAATGCGTTGCACATGACGACTGTTTACCCCTTCAATCCACGGTTTCACTTCATCAATGCGGAGGAAGTTAGCAGTACCGATGCGATCCCAAGGCAGCGCGTTGTCTTCTTGGCTTTCGCCATATTCGCTCGGATCAATCTCCTGCGGGAACTTAATATCAGGGATCACACCCTTGTTCTGGGTTGAGCCACCGTTAATTCGATAGAACTTCGCAGTGGTGAACTGGATATCACCCAGTGGGTTTTGGAACAAATCAAAGCGACGATTCAGGCTGCGGTGGTTTTGCACCGTACCTTTACCAAAGGTCTGCTCACCGACAATTAATGCACGTCCATAATCTTGCAGCGCTGCGGCGAAGATTTCAGAAGCCGACGCACTGTAGCGATCGACCATCACCACCATCGGACCGGCATATTGAGTGCGCGGATCACGGTCTGAATCAACCGTCACTTCACCAATCATGTTGCGACGCTGAACCACTGGCCCACGCTCAATGAACAACCCTGTTAAGGAAATGGCTTCAGGCAGAGAACCACCACCATTGCCGCGCAAATCAACAATAACTGCATCCAAGTCTTCGAGCGCAATTTCTTGTAACTGCTTGCGGACGTCATCGCTCAAGCCGTTGTAGAAGCTTGGAATATCAATCACGGCTACCGCTCTGCCAGCATATGGGCCAGTTTCTGGGCGCTTGATTTCAGTTTTCGCGGCTTGGTCTTCAAGACGAATTTTGTCGCGGGTAATGGTGACGATTTTGGCTTCACCATCAACGCCGCCTTTGACCGGCACGACCTCTAAAAATACTTTGGTGCCTTTCGGGCCTTTAATCAGTTCAACGACTTCATCCAGACGCCAGCCAACGATATTGACAATGTCTTCATCTTCCTGCCCAACGCCAATTATTTTGTCATCAGGCTTGAGCTGACCGGAAGATGCTGCAGGCCCTCCTGCTACTAAGCGTCGAATTACGGTGTAATCAAAGTCAGATTGCAATACTGCGCCGATGCCTTCGAGCGACAAATTAATGTCTTGCTTGAAACGCTCGGCGTTGCGTGGCGATAAGTAGCTGGTGTGCGGCTCAATTGAGCGAGCGAAGGAATTCATCAATAATTGAAAAACATCTTCGCTATTGGTTTGGGTCAAGCGCTTCAAACCATAGGTGTAACGCTTGGTGAGCAATTCGCGAGCTTCTTCTTGAGTTTTGCCGGACAACACCAGATTCAGCGCATCGGCCTTTACTTGCAGACGCCAGATGGCATCTAGCTCAGCCGTTGTGGTCGGCCATGGCAGCTCATTACGATCGTAAGCGAGCGACTCATCCTTGGTGAAATCGAAGTCCTTGTCCAACAGGCTCAAGGCATAATTAAGTCGCTCAAAGCGGCGCTTTAGATTGAGCTGGTAGATTTCGTAAGGAACATCCAAACGGCCGCGTTTGAGGTAATCATCAAACTTAGTCTTGTAAGCGGCGAATTGGTCGATGTCGGATTGAATAAAAACCTGACGGTTGTAATCAAGGGTATCGAAGTATCGATCAAATATTTTTACCGAAAACTCATCATTCAACTCAATGGGGTGATAATGAGATTGGGTAAAGACATCAGTGACTCGAATGGCAGCGTTTTTGTGCTGCTTTTCCTGTTGCAATTGTGGCAGATCGTCAACGGTGTAAGTTTGCGTTTCAACCTGAGCTGCAGAAAAAGCTACCGCTGGTGTTAACACCAGAGCAGCACACATATGTTGCCAAAACTTCATTCAATACCCTCTTGTGAAATTTTTCAGCACCGAGTTAGCATCGCTTATTCAGCGGCAATGACTCGGTCATTTGCTACTTCAATGGCCATTCCAGATGCCAGCGTAACACGAACGCTCTCTTTGAGTACTTCTGAGATAGTCGCCTGAACTGGATTTGACCCTACCAGTATTTGGACCGACTTCCCAACATGGAGTTCACTCTGTGCTAACGGTTTAGCCGGCGCAGTTGCCTTAGCTGGCGATTTTGGCTTATCAGTTCGCGGTTTGCTGCTCCGCTTTGGCTTAGCCGCCCGAGCTTTACGGCCTTGCTCCTGATCTTTGTCTTTCGCCTTGGCCTTTCTGGCTTCTGCTGCTTTTTTCTTACGTTCGGCAATGCGAGCTTTGATTTCGACCAAGCGCTCCTGAGCGTATGACTCGTGCTCTTCGGTCACCGCATCACCGGTGCTGCCGTCTAGATTGACGCGCAATGCTTTCGCTTTAACTGACGACAAATAACGCATGCTAGAAGTATAGTGGCGAATTGCCTGACGCAAGCGCGTATTACTTATACGTTCGTTGTCAGCTAATGCCTCAACTAGATCCTGAAAAATCCCGATTTTAAGTGGTTTCGCGTCACCTTCGGTAACAAAGCACTGGGGATATGTCTCAGCCAAAAACGCGATGATTTCGCGATTTTCTGTCAGTTTGGGCTGTTGTTCCATTAATACGTTTAACCTTTACTTTTGCGCCACTGCGCGTTTAAACAATGGCGCTACAACTTGAGCGACTAATTGCTCAAGACCGTTTTGCTCCACTTCACTAAATCGATTCAAACTTGGACTATCAATGTCCAACACGGCTAACACCGTACCATCGACCACAACTGGCACGACAATTTCCGATTCGCTTGCCGCATCACAGGCAATATGACCAGCAAATGCATGTACATCAGCGACCCGCTGGGTCTCGCCGGTTGCCATCGCTGTGCCGCACACGCCCTTGCCTTTGGCAATGCGTATGCAAGCAGTTTTGCCTTGAAATGGCCCTAATACAAGTTCATCTTGTTCAACGATGTAAAAACCACACCAATTAATGTCATCCATTAACTCGTTAACCAACGCACTCAGGTTCGCCAAATTAGCGACCAGGTTGGATTCACCGGCGGTCAGGGCTTGAGCTTGCGCAATCGATTGTTGCCAATCAATGGCAGAAAGAGTTTCAGACATGTACTTCTTTTGTTGCATTGAATTAGTTAGCCGGCGGCATCATACCGCAGCGGAAAAAGTAAGGCACCTGAAAAAACCACCAATAGCGAGCCAATTGCTCGATATTTCGCCGCTTGGCGCCCACTCTGCGATGTTATTTGTCACTTAATTGCCGCAACACCTTTTTCAGGCCCGGCTCCAATGGCGCATTGATTTCCATGAGTTTGCCAGTATTCGGATGTTTAAAGCGCAACCGAATGGCATGTAAAAATAGACGATTAACACCAACATCGGTCATTTGTGCGGAAAATTCGCGGTCACCATATTTGCTGTCCGCAGCAATCGGGTGGCCTGCAGCTTGGCAATGAACGCGGATCTGGTGGGTCCGACCGGTTACCGGAAACGCTTCAACCAAGGTTGCTTTGGCGAAGCGCTGCTCAACCTTATAGCGGGTCAGCGCTGCCTTACCTTGGTCGTCGACTCGAACCATCCGCTCGCCAGATTTCAGCGTGTTTTTCATTAATGGTGCATTGACCTTGTTGCGCCGCGCCGGCCAATGACCTTTTACTAAACACCAGTAATACTTTTCGACTTCTTTATCGCGCAGCATACGGTGCAGTTCGCGCAAGGTACTGCGTTTTTTGGCAACCAATAGACAACCAGAGGTGTCGCGGTCAAGACGGTGCACTAATTCGAGAAAACGAGCATCTGGGCGCAATGCTCGAAGCGCCTCAATTGCGCCAAAGGACAAGCCGCTGCCGCCATGCACTGCTAGCCCCGAGGGTTTATTGAGGACAATAAGGTTGTCGTCCTCAAACATAATGTGCTTCTCCAAATCTTTTACTTTGTTGAGTTTTGAAGAAGGCACAGGATCAGGACGCTCTGCCAGCCGCACCGGCGGGATGCGAACGATGTCATCAGGTTGCAGCTTATAATCGGGTTTGCAGCGCTTTTTGTTGACCCGAACCTCGCCCTTGCGAACGATTCGATAGACCAAGCTTTTTGGTGCGCCTTTTAACTGGGTAATTAAAAAGTTGTCAATGCGCTGACCGGCCATATCGGCACTGATGGTCACAAATGCAACTTTTGTTGTAATGGTATCTGTCATAGGCGCGCAAGTTTAACACCGAATGGTGATCTGCTGAATTGATTTTAGGTTGCTATCCACAGGTTTATCACCGACAATGAGCCGCTGAAACTGCCTCTGACACAAGCAGTTGTGTCGGCCGACGGTGCAATTTATACACGAGACCGAGTCATGCTGGACTCTGCCAAAGCGTCTCAATGACACCGTAACGCCCGACAAAATAACGATTTAATAAAGAAATGAACGCCACCAGAACATGGCGTAATAGACGAGTTCTGAGAAATTTTTTGCAGCTGCGCAGCAGCTGATTTGCCGTGTAGCCTTTAGTTGCTACACCACAATTAGAATAAAATTTAGTTGCCTCTCGCACGCCCCCAAGCATCGTTCCAACCGTGAGGTTGTCGAGATTGGACACGGGGCTAGGCCCTGAACACGTTTCTTACGTGCACGTTTTGCTGTGGCTAAAATATTAAGAGATTTAGTCATTTATGAAACGTATGCTAATCAATGCAACCCAGCAGGAAGAAATCCGGGTTGCTTTAGTTGATGGCCAACGCCTGTACGATCTAGATATCGAAGGCGCCGGTCAGGACCAGAAAAAAGCCAATATTTACAAAGGTAAAATCACTCGCATCGAGCCAAGTCTCGAAGCAGCTTTTGTTGATTATGGCGCCGAGCGTCACGGCTTCTTGCCGATGAAAGAAATTGCTCGTGAATACTTCCCGGAAGGTTACTCCTTCCAAGGTCGTCCCAACATCAAAGATGTGGTTCGCGAAGGCCAAGAGTTAATCATTCAAGTCGATAAAGAAGAGCGGGGTAATAAAGGTGCCGCACTCACCACCTTTATTAGTCTTGCTGGTAGCTATTTGGTACTGATGCCAAACAACCCGCGTGCGGGTGGTATTTCTCGCCGTATTGAAGGTGATGAGCGTACCGAACTGAAAGAAGCGCTGAGTCAACTCGAATTGCCCAAAGGCATGGGCCTGATTGTTCGTACCGCCGGCGTTGGTAAGTCTGCCGAAGAACTCGCTTACGATTTGCAAACCTTGCTAACCCACTGGGGACAAATCAAGCAAGTCGCTGACGAGCGCCCTTCGCCATTGCTGATCCATCAGGAAAGTGACGTTATTGTTCGAGCCATTCGTGACTATTTGCGTCGCGATGTCGGCGAAATCCTCATCGACAACGATGCGTTATTCGGTAAAGCATTAGAGCACGTCAAAACGGTGCGTCCAGACTTCGCTAATCGAGTGAAGAAATATCAGGGCGAAGTACCACTGTTTTCGCACTACCAGATTGAAAGTCAGATCGAATCGGCATTCCGCCGCGAAGTAAGCTTGCCGTCAGGCGGCTCAATCGTGATCGATCCGACCGAAGCATTAACCTCTATCGATATTAACTCGGCGCGCGCAACCAAAGGCACCGATATCGAAGAAACCGCTTTTCAAACCAACCTCGAAGCGGCTGACGAAATTGCCCGCCAATTGCGCTTGCGTGACGTTGGTGGCCTGATCGTCATCGACTTTATCGATATGACCCCTGCGCGCCATCAGCGTGAAGTGGAAAACCGCCTTCGCGAAGCTGTTCGCGCTGACCGTGCTCGGGTTCAAATTGGCCGTATCAGCCGTTTTGGTTTGATGGAAATGTCACGTCAGCGACTACGCGCCTCACTGGGTGAGCAAACGCATCATGTTTGCCCGCGCTGTTCAGGTAGCGGCCACATCCGTGGCGACGAGTCACTGGCACTGTCAGTGCTTCGTTTAATCGAAGAAGAAGCGCTGAAAGACAATTCATCGCAAATTCAGGCCCAGGTACCAGTGAGTGTCGGCACCTTCTTGCTGAACGAAAAGCGCCCAGCGATTCGTCAAATTGAGAAGCGCAATAAAGTCTCTGTGGTGATCATTCCAAATCCTCACATGGACACGCCACATTATGATGTTCAGCGCTTGCGTCAAAATGAAGAAATTACTGACGCCAGCTACAACTTAGTAAAAGCGCCAGAGCTCGATGAAATGGCCAGCCAGCTGCGTGGTGAATCTGCCGTCGAAAAACGCGAGCAACCTGCTCTTTCAGGCATGGTCGCGCCAACAGAAGTTGCGCCTTCACCACTGAAAGCAGCAAAACCAGCAACGAAAAAAGCAGCACCGAAAAAAGAGCAACCTCAAGGTTTGGTTGCGCGTTTGCTGGCGTTTATTGCATCCATTTTTGGTGGCGAAGAAGAGCAACCGAAAAAGAGCAAAGACAACCGCAAAGGTGGTAATGATCGTAATCGCGGTCGACGTAACAACCGCGATGACCGCAATCGCAATCGCCGTCGTCCACAAAAGAACAAGCAAGGTAATAAAGAAGCCAACGCTAACGACGGTAAAGAGCAAGATAAAGAGCAGGCTCAGCAGCCAAAGGCAGACAATAAGCGCGGACGCGGCCGAAATCGCAACCGCCGCAAAGAGGCGACCGGTGACGCTAAAGCTACGCCAGTCAATGCCGAGGAAAGCAGCAGCGAAGCGCAAGAAACGCCTAAGCAGAAGCAAGTAAAAGCGCGCCGTCAGCGTCGCGACTTGCAGAAAAAGGTCCGCTTACAGCAAGGTGAAACGCCAGCCGCCAAAGCACCAGCGCCAGAAGTTGTCGCAGAACCAGCACAGCCAGCAAACGCTGAAGCACCGACCAGCGAGAGCAAACCAAGTCGCCCTCGTCGTCAGCGTCGTCGCAAGCCACAGCAGGCGCAACAGCAACAGGTCGCAGAGACTGAAATTGATGCGCGCTATCCTGCCGAAGACGAGCAAGCGAGCAAGCCTGAAGCAGCCGAAGCGACAATCGCTACGGACGAGAAGGTCGCAGCGCCGACCGTTGAAGCCGATGAGCAAGCGAAAGATGCAACTCGCAAAGCGATCGAAGCAGCACTTGCAGCGAAGCAAACTGATGCATCTGCGCCAGAAGCCCCAGTTGCAATGACTGATGAGCAAGAGCCTCAAGTAGCGGAGCAACAGAAGCCACAGGCACCGGTGCAGCAAGAGCTTGATATCGCGCCAGAAGCTACGCCGAAAGCCGAGCCAGCAGAACCAGCGGTAGTTGAGCCTGCAGTGGTTGTTGCGGATGAGCCGAAATCTGCATCAGAGCAACCTGCGCAAGTAGAAACCAAGGCCGATGCTGAAATTGCAGAGCCAGTAGCGCAAGCTGCACCTGAGCTAGCCGCAGAGCCTGTTGTCACTGCTACAGTTGAAGCAGCAGCCACTGAGCAAACAGAGGTGATCACAGTGAGCAAAACTGGCCACTATTTTGAGCGCGCTACCAATGCGCCGATGACAAAACCTTCATTTGCCGATGCGACACCATTTGACACTGCTCAACTGAGCAAGCGTTTCGGTCAAGAAGTGACTGGAGAGCTGGTTAATCGCGGCAGTCATAACGCCAGCAATCAATCCTCTGCTCCTATGACTCGGCCTGCGCAATAACCATTCGCGCACGGATCAAAATGCCACCTTCGGGTGGCATTTTTGTTTGCAGTCGCAACTAACTCATGATTTAAAACGAAAGACTAAGCGCAGTTATCAGTTTCAGTTTATTCGCCGTAAAATCCCTTCTCGTTGAGCCATGCTAGCGCATCGGATTCGGTTTCAAAGAAACGTGATTCGGTAGTGGGTAAAGCGGTTTGTAGTTGTTGCAGAATTAAACGCTTTACACATACATTCAGCCGTTTCGCGATTCCATGCCCCAGAGAAGCGCACGATAATCGTTCGATCGTGGCGTTCCAATTCATAGCTACCGTGTTGCCTCATTCGAGTTTCCTTCTCAACGCTAGGCTAAGAAATGGTTATACGCCAAGACGTGAGTGATTGTTAAGATTTTAATGACCGATTCATCACGAAATACCAATCTGTTCGAATCGCAAACACAAAAAAAGCCAGCACTTGGAAGCGCTGGCTTTTCTATCTGAATCTGGTCTGATTATCGCTTAGCGAGTTGATGTTGACGGTAAAGCGTGACTAGCGAACCGTCGGTGTTGCGGTAAGTCAATTGGTCGTCGTTCACTTCGATGATTTCATCACACCATGAGCTGCCGACTGGCATTAACTCAGGATGGCTCGAATTAGTCACGGTTAAGCAGTTGCTGACGTCAAACTTTTGTTTCACGTTATAGAAGGCTTCGATTTCATAACGAATGTTGGTTTGCGGCACCGTGCCCCAAGACCGAGTGCTGCCGTCAGTAAAGTACTGATCATAACCCCAAAATGTTTCGCCACCATCATCAGAGCTACCCCAAATACCTACCAACTTCTGAGGATCAATATGCTGACCTGCAACAGCAGGCGCGTTGACCAATGCCAGCAGGCTGATAATAAGGGCAGAAACTACTTTCATGTCGGCATCCTTCGAGGAGACATAGCACAATGGTGCTAGGCGATGTGTTCGGCGGCCAATTTATAATCACAGCGAAATCAAATCTGCGACACGGATCGATGTTCCCTATTCCTGTTAAAAACTCATTATTCAATTGTGAAGAAGATCTCAATTGGTCAAAAAAAAGCCGCTTGAAATAGCGGCTTTTTTATCAACTGAGTTGTTTAAGGTTTAGTTATTGGCAAATTCCACCGAGATAAAATATTGCGCACCCGGTATGTTATAGCCCACGGCAGAGCGATAATTCTCATCAAAGACGTTATCAGCCTTAGCTCGCACAACCCACGATTTATTAATGTGATAGCTTACCGCCAAATCGACTGTTTGATAGTCCTTTAAGCGCACGCCCGCATCATTACGCTCGCCAACATAGTCATAAGCCAATAAAACATCGAGCTGCCGCCAACTAACATTGGCTTGGTAGCCAGCAGTTTTATGAGGGCGGCGGTTTAACTGACTGCCGGTACTATCATCGGTGGCGTCCATGTAAGACAGAGCCAGTTGATGATCAATGCCAAACCAAGCTGCAGTAGCGGTAACTTCACCGCCCTTGATGGTGGCACTGTCGACGTTTTGAGGCGCGCAGTTCCAGTTTTCATCACAGACATAACCATCGATCAGATCATCAACGTCAGTGCGATATAGGCTGGCATCAACACCAATGCCGGCAACGTGTGCCCGTACTAACAATTCGTAGCTATCTGACGTTTCCGGTTTTAAGTCGGGGTTGCCGGCAAAACCAAAGGATTCGGGATAATACAAATCGTTAAAGGTTGGCGCCTTGAAGGCATGTCCGGCTGCTACACCAACAGTGAACTGAGGCGCAAAGCGATAACCAAAGCTGGCGTTGTAAGTCACCTCCGAGTCGACTTTTTCAACATCATCGTAACGCAATGCTGCTTCTGCTAACCAGCGCTGGTTGTCATATGCTGCATGGCCAAATAGCGCCCATGTATCGCGCTCATCAACGGTAAAATCATTGGTTGCTTTGACTTCGTCGCGATACCAATCGCCGCCGCCAGTAATGGTCCACTCTGGCGTTACGGCATAACGATTGACACTACTCAGTTGAGTGCGGCGGGTTTCGAAACTAGATTTGTCTTCAACCAGATCGCCGGTGAAATAATCGAAGTAATCAATAAAGCTAATTTGGCTATCGCGGCTTTGTGACACGGTTAGTTCACTCTCCAGCGCGCCTTGCTGATATCTGGTGTTGAGCATCAGTAAGTGGTTGCGGTAGTCCTGGCGATTATCAACACCAAAACTGTCGTAATCGAGGCTACCATCATCAAGCTGCGCCACCCAATCGAAAGTCACCGTCTGATTTAACGCATAGTCGCCGCGCAATGCCGCTGACCAACGGTCGTAACCATCATCGTCATCTTCGCCATCATCGCGAACATCAAAACCATCACTGTCTTCATAACTCAGCGCAATGGTTGAGCTTCCCTTTTGATAGCCAACGCCAACGGCGCCATCGAGGCTTTTGTATGAATCGGAGCCGGTTTGCGCCGATAGCTGGTATTGACCACCTTCGAGCCGACGGGTGTAAATATGAACAACGCCACCCAGCGCTTCTGAGCCCCAAAGCGCCGCTCTTGGCCCTTTAAGTACCTCAATCCGCTCGATCTGCTGAACCGGAATCGTCGACAACTCTTTGTAACCAAGGGTGGCTGAGCCAACACGGACACCGTCAACCAAAATCAAAGTGTGGTTGGAATTGGTGCCACGGCTAAAGATACTTTGCTGCTGCCCCGCTCCGCCTAGTTGTGCGATCTCAATACCAGCAATCGGAGCCAACACATCGCCGATTGATTTGGCTTGCATGGCGGCAATTTCAGCACGCTCGATAACAGCTACCTGAGCAATGATCTGGTTACTATCAACAGGCATTCGGCTGCCAGTGACGATCAAACGCTCAGTGCCATCATCTGCGATACTCGTAAACGGTGCGGATGACAATGCTGCGGCAACGGCTGCAGCCAGCAAATGGTTGTGTTTCCCTTTAAATATCATGTGTATGCAGAAGCACCCTCCGTACTTCGTCCTATGTTGTTATATTCAGGCCGGTCTCCGGGCTGCTGTTTTTCACGTTGTACCTTCCCAGCACAATAGCCAGTGGTCTACACAACGCATCACAGTTACCGTTGCGGGGGCAGCGTTGGCCTCACACCAACTTCCCGTTTCACCCTGTCGGGCACCTGAAATTTAAAAGTGAGCGACTAACAGTCGCTACTGTTTCGTGGTCCTCGCACCATACAATTGTCGAAATTCATCGATGCGACGACAGAGCCGCTCAGCCTCATCAAGCGCCCGAGGGGTCATGCGATGAAGCTGATCGGAATCTGGGTAAATCATGGCGTTATTGGCCACAGCCGGGATTTGCGGCCAGGCTTGCCAATCGGTCAATGGCACGCCACGAGCCGAGTCTTTTGGTTGAATAATGATCTGTGGTTGAGCCGTGACGACATGCTCGACACTGACGTGGGGATACTCGCCAATAGCGTCTAAAAACACATTACGAGCACCACATAGCTCGAGACTTTGTTGCGGCCAGCTGCCTTGGCCAACCGTGGTCAGCGGCTGTGGCCAAAGCTCATAAAACACGCGAAGTGCTGATTTGTGATGAAATTGCTGGCGGACGTTTGCCAACTTAACCGCATAGTTGCCGGCGATTTGTTGGGCGGCCTGCTGGTGCCCAAGCAATGTGCCAAGCTCAGTGATGGCTAAAGTGACATCATCAAAGTTACTAATCGTTAGCCAGTGGGTTGTCACGCCTAAAGCTTCAAGCCGTTGAACCGCCTGTGGCGATGAGCCGCCGCGCCAGGCGATGACAACATCAGGCTTTAACGCCAATACTTGCTCGATGTTGAGCTGCGCATAATTGCCAACGGTGGGTAGCTTTGATGCTTCGGCGGGAAAGTTGCAATGTTCGACCACGCCCACAAGCTGTGGACCTGCGCCGATGGCATAGATTAATTCGACCAAGTTCGGAGCTAGGGCAATCACCCTTTTAGGTTCGGCAGCAGCAATCGAAGTCCAACTGAACGCAAGCAATAGCGTCGACAGCCATGCCAGCCATAGTGCACGCATTGTTGGGCTGTGTGGTTTGCAAAGTGGATGTTTGAATCGTTCCATGAGGACAGTTGCCGCCGTCGCTAAAGTAAGTCACTTTTTCACCGGAGGACAACAACGCAGTACGACTTACTGGGCAGACAATAACCCAATAAATCAGACAACAGCGCCAAGTTACCCGCTTGGTGATACCGAGAAGAATGTCATGGCAGGTTTCCTGGCTCAACGGGGTTGCCCAACAAGCGCCTTCCCAATACCTTGGTATCAGTGGCTTATACCTGTCAGCCCGTATTACAGTTGCGGGAACAGCTGCGGTCTTCCACCGCATTCCCTATTAAACTCTTGCGAGTACCATTTGCGCGCTGTTATACCTTAGCACTGTGCAAACTGCAACTAGATGTCGTTAACAATTAACGTTGCGAAGCGGCGATGTGTTCGACTAACCCCTGACTTGCATCTTCAATTAAATCAAGCACTAGTTCAAAGCCACGCTGGCCACCATAATATGGGTCTGGTACTTCGCTGAATTTTTGTTGGGTCGAAAAGTCCAGCATTAACTTCACCTTATGGCGAACATCTTCGCTCGGGCATAACGCCATTAAGTCATCGTAATTGGCTTGATCCATCGCCAACAGCAAGTCGAAATGAGCAAAGTCTTCAACCACAACGCGACGCGAGCGAATCGCATCAAAGTCATAACCACGGGCCTTGCCGGCTTCCATACTGCGAGGGTCCGGCTTTTTACCAACGTGATAACCAATGGTGCCGGCACTGTCGATATGCACTTGCAGTTGGCGTTTTGCGGCATGTTGGCGGAACACTGCTTCTGCGGTCGGCGAACGGCATATGTTGCCCATGCAGACCATCAAAACCGAATCGATACGTTGACTAGCTGTCATCATTCTTCACCACTTTGTTAGTCACGACCAACTGAATGACTATTCAAAACAAAAAAACTCCCGACTAGCGGGAGTTTATAACCTAGAGCTGGCGCTGTGTACAGCGCGCTTAGCGAGCAGCTTCGAGAGCGGCAATACGTTTTTCAATTGGTGGATGGCTCATAAACAACTCAGCCATGCTTGATTTGCCGTTGATGCAAAACGCGGCCAACTGCCCTTCCATTTGCGGCTCGTGGCTTTGGCTAAGACGGCGCAATGCTTTGATCATCGTCTGATTGCTGG
This sequence comes from Neiella litorisoli, assembly GCF_014773395.1. Lineage (GTDB taxonomy): Bacteria > Pseudomonadota > Gammaproteobacteria > Enterobacterales > Neiellaceae > Neiella > Neiella litorisoli. The sequence goes on from NZ_JACXAF010000010.1 coordinate 149,338, forward strand.
TCAGGTAGGCGCCACCGGCATCGGCAATGTATTCACGACGACGCGAGAACCACATGACGATGATACTGGCCAGCAAACCAAATACGATTTCTAGCACAATCACAACACCGGTATAGGCAAGCCAACCTAGGCCTTGACCGTTATCATCATTGCGCGCCACTGCCGAACTGATTGCTTGGGCGATTAGACGTGCCAAGAAGATCACAAAGGTATTCACAATGCCTTGGATCAGCGTCATGGTCACCATGTCGCCGTTGGCAACGTGACTCACTTCATGGCCCAACACGGCTTCCACTTCGTCTTTGTCCATCGATGTCAACAAACCAGTAGACACCGCCACCAAGGAGTTGTTTTTACTTGGCCCAGTGGCAAATGCGTTCATATCAGGCGAATCGTAGATGGCCACTTCTGGCATCGCGATGCCTGCGGTTCGCGCCTGGCGCTCTACCGTTTCAACCAACCAACGCTCGGCTTCGTTACGCGGCTGTTCGATGACATGAGCACCCGTTGAGCGCTTGGCCATCCACTTACTCATGTAAAGGCTGACAAATGCACCACCAAAACCAAACAAGCCCGCAAAAATGGCAAGCCCGGCAATGCTGCGCGTGTCTTGAATACCAAAGAGGGCAAAAACAATGTTTAGGACAATGCTAAACACCACCATTACCGCAATGTTGGTCAATAAAAACAAAGCTATACGCTTCATGGTTTCCTCATCCAGTGATAATAATTATGGCTATGCAACAGATAATTGGGGAACTCGCAGAGAGTTTCAAGGTTTGTCACGCAGGTTTTGTCACTGTTACCACTTCCTGCTTATGGTAGCCTACCTTCTGTTGGTCCAGACCCTAATCACTCTGACAGAGTTTTCTTAATCTAATATGAACAATAAACACTTGTTATTATTGAGCGCATCGCGCGCTGGCAATACGCCCTATCTGACTCACGCCCTGCCGTTAATCGCCCCCTTGGTTGATGACAGTATTAAGCGCATTGTGTTCATTCCCTATGCTGGCGTTACCATCACGCACAAAGACTACACTCACATGGTGCAACAGGCGCTGGCTCCTTTGGCCATCGAGATCCACAATATCGATGATTATGACAAACCCGATCAGGCGATATTTGACGCCGATGCGGTGTTTGTTGGCGGCGGTAATACCTTTCGCCTATTAGAGCGACTATACGCCCTGCAACTGGTTGAACCGCTTAAAATTCGGGTCAATGAAGGGATGCCCTATGTCGGTTGGAGCGCGGGTTCGAATATTGCTGGCCCAACCATTTGTACCACCAATGACATGCCAATTATCGAGCCGCCGAGCCTCAAGTCGCTTGCTCTGGTGCCATTTCAACTAAATCCGCACTACACCGAATGGAAACCGGACGGTCATAACGGCGAAACTCGGCTACAACGACTAACCGAATATTTGGCGCTGAATCCAACCGAGCGCATTTTAGCCATGCCCGAAGGCAATGGCCTGCTGGTTCGAGGTAATGAAGGGCAAATTCTCGGTGATCCAATGAGTCACTGGATTTCTGTTGGCGGCACCAAAACGGAAATCGACCCGAACAGGCCGTTTCGATTGGCATAGTTCGGTTAGCTTAGTCTGGCTGACATCGTTGGATTATTTAAGTCCATATCTAAAAAGCAAAAAGCGAGCTTAATAGCTCGCTTTTTGGTGTTCTAATTGGCTTAACGATTAAAAGTTAGCGCGTACGCCCAAGGTGTAGCGGCGGTCAGCTTCGGTGTTTCTAAAGTCATGACCTTGCGCTGTGGTGTAAATTAATGGTTCGCCGGTCAAGTTGACCACGTTACCCACCACGGTCCAGGTTTCATCAATGTCGTAGCTAGCCGAGTAATCCCACTGACCACGCGCCTCGCGATAGACATTACCTGCGGTTGGATCGTAATTGTCAGCAGTCGGATCGGTTCGATCGAAGTCCGAGCCGTAGCCTTTCTTACCACCCTGCCAAGTACGCTTGCCGTAATCTTCTTCATCCATAAACTCATCACGCCAGTTGTAGGCCAGACGGGTTTGGAAACCTTCCCACTCCCAGTAAAGCTGGAAGTTAAAGGCATGTTCAGAGATGTTTTCCAACGGCAACTTGTTCGGCTGCTCACTATCGGCATAGGTGTAGTTGGTGCTGACGCCCATACCTGCCCATGGCCCTGGCAAGAAGTCGAATTGCTGCTGATAAGCCAGCTCAAGACCATACACTTCACCACTACCGCCGTTGGTTTCACGGCTAATGGTAATACCGGTTAGGCCTTGGTTACGCAGATCGGTAACGTACTGCTCGCCGTTTGGCATGTTTGGATCGGCGATATTAACATCGCTCTGGCTTTCACCGGCCACATCAAGAATACAGATGTTCTTCCACTCTTCACCAACAGATTGATCGTTGATGGTCCGCGAGTTGGCCTCACAGCTGCTCACAGGCACGGTAAAGGACTCAACATCTTTATAGAAAATTGCCGCCGACACCATGCCACCTTCGCCAAAGTAATGCTCAATCGACAAGTCATATTGAGTCACACGCTTTGGATCCAGATCGTAAGAGCCTTGGCTACCGTCAATGAGCGTCATACCAATATCAAATGCTGGGCTTAAATCACCAAAGTCAGCACGACGCATTACCTTAGCAGCGGCAAAGCGGGCGATGGTGTCATCATTAATCGACCAGTTGACGTTCAAGCTTGGCAAGAAGTCCGAATATTCGTTGGTACCGGTCAGTTTGTTGCCTTTAACCGACAAGTTCTTATCCTGCTCAAGAATGGTTTGTAATTCTTCATCTGAGTAGGAGTGAATGATGGTCGAATCCAAATCAGTTTCGACGTAACGCGCACCAACAACGGCGGTGATTTCATCAAAGTCCAAATGGAATTGGAGGTAGACAGCGCGAGTATCTTCCTCAATTTTTTTCCACTCATCTTCAAGGTCAGTCATGTTGTCAGCAAGCGAGCCAGTCGTGGCATAATTGGTGCCGGCCAGCCATTGTTGCATACGCGCAAAGGTGCCTTCAGCATCGTTACGCAACAAGCCAGCTTTGTATACCGCAACTGGACCAGTTAATGAGTTAAAGCCATTGCCATCGATTTGATCGAACTGGTTGCTATAGCTCTTGGTGTAAATTGCATCCGCCCAAATATCATCATCTAAGAATGCTGGCGTGACGTATTGGCCGTCCTTATCACCGCCAACGTATTTGGCTTTTTTGTAGGCATCTTTAAAGGTGCTGCCGTTGTCATTTTGCAATTCTGCCGTGTGGAATTCGTACTCACGGCTGGTGACACGAACGCCCGACTTCACGCTAGAGATCCAACTGACGCCCATCGGTTCGGCATATTCCAAATCAAAGCGCACAGCGGTTTCGTCGTTCTCGGTCTTCGACTTGTCGTAGAACATTTCACGAATCGCCATAGTGCCAGGGTTAGTCAGCGCCGTTGGATCGGCATACTCAATGCCCGGCAGCTTGTCACTGCGATAGCTGACAACAGCGTCGAATGAATTCATGAAGCTGCCAGGACTGACATTTGGATTTTCGGCATAAGCCGCTTCATAGGCTTCGCGATCGACTGGACGCAGGTTGAGCTGCGAATCCACATCGTTTTCTTCTGAGCCAGTGATGGCAATCTCACCAAATAGTTTGAGCTGATCGGTCACTTGCCAATCACCGCCCAAGGCATGGGAGTAACTGTCATTTTCAGCAAAGTCACTCTCAGTTTTTGGGATCACGAATACATCTTGCAGGGTGTATTCCATTAACTGACCAGAGCCACTTTGGAAGGTATTTTCATTGGCAATCGGCTTGGTTACGACATCCAAAAAGTCATGGGCTGACTGACCGCCTTCCAGTTCGGAATAGCTTAAATCAAGGTAAACGTTACCTTCGTTTGATTGTGGCGCCCATTGCAATGACAAACCGTAAGCAGTGCGCTCGCGGCTTTCTTCTTTCATCCGTACGGTGTTTTCACTGCGCACGGTAAAGGTATCGTTCGGGCCGTTACCCACTTCATCAAAGCCATCAATGCTGTGGTATGAATTCATCTTGGTTTGGAATTCATCTTGGCGGATTTTACGGTCAAGGTAAGACACCACAAAGCTCGCGCCAAACAAACCATTGTCACCTAAATCCCAATTAGAGCCAGCCGCAGCGGTAATTTTCGGCGCCCAGTTTTCGGTTTTATCGGCGTATTCAGCGTCTACGGTAATGGCAACCATTGGCTCTTGTAGTTCAAGTGGGCGAATGGTCTGCATGTTGACCGTGCCACCCAAGGCGCCTTCAATCATATCGGGGGTTGGTGATTTCACCACTGACACGGTTTTTAGGAAGCTTGATGGAAAATCAGAGAGCGAAATTCCGCCTCGGCCAGAGCCGGAAGTCGATCGACCATTAAGCTCGACACGGTTTTCATCGATACCACGAATGGTGACGTTTTCGCCGACACCAAAGTCAGATTTAATCGAAACACCAGTAATACGCTGCAATGCCTCAGCGATGTTGTTGTCAGGTAACTTACCAATATCCTCAGCAACAATGGCGTCAACGATCTGGTCGGAGTAACGCTTTTGCCGTGCAGACTCAGCCAAGCTGCCAGAAATGCCGCGGACCTGAATAATTTCAACATCATCAGATTGTGCTGTTTGCTCTTCCACTGCTACTGCAGTGGACATTAAGCCGATTGTCGATGCGGTTATCACCGACGCTGCAATTTTAGAAAGTTTAAATTGCATTCCTTTTCCCCTTGTGAGGTGGCTCTTGTTTTTAGTGAGATATCCATCTGAGCCACTTTTTGAAAAGTTAGTGTGTTGTTTCAAACCAAAATCTTGTTGGAAGAAAGCGAGCAAATATTTTCACAGCACCAACAATTGTTCAACCAAGAGGTAATACGAAAAAAACAACCAATAAACAATCTTAAAATCATAAATGCTAAATTATTGGACAAGCCAATATTGGTAATATGGCCAAACAAATCGAAATATTTTCGAATTTCTAACAAATTATTTACGTATGTGGAAAATGATTGGTAAAACAGCCGATCATTCTTTTGTACTCGGCTTATGCACCAGCAATGACGGCATCAACGATGAATTAAACATGAGGGGCACCGCTAGCCAATTGGGCGACCAAAATCTGCAATAAAGTCGCCATTTAGATTAACGAAACGGATAAGTTGAAAAGTTGGTTTGGCAAATTATCTGAGATTGGCTGTGCCAACCATCTCAGTAGACTGGATCAAAATCTGTAACGATGAGGCCACTTTTTTGCAGCCCCAATTTACATTATTAACTATTGATTTTTATGAATAATTAAAGTTTATTTTCGAAATAAAACTGATTCAGTAAGGTCCGCTAAAACTAACGAAAACAAAGAACCGATCACACTCTGAACAACCAAGGTTACCAATACAAAAATGATGGTCAGTTTGTGATGCAATACTCAATTCTAATTTTGTTAGGCAACAGAATTAACCAATCAACACCGACCCACTGATCTTAAAGCTCGTTTTATAGCGTAAATGCCGATACGAATTGGTCAAACAATTAAATTTTAGACAGGCCAACTTCTAAGTGTGGCCAGATATGAACTGGACTCGGATTGTCCAGATGAGGAACGATGCCAAGGCAAGGCGCTGGTAATAGCGCGTGCAGCGATGCGATGTTTTGCTCTTTCACCGACATATTCGGATCAACAGTATTGCCAATCCAGCCGACAATATGACAATCGTCCTGACTAATTGCTTCCACCGTTAGTAATGCATGATTTAAGCAACCAAGCTTTAGTCCAACGACGAGGATCACTGGCCAATGACGACGTGCTGGCCAATCGGCTAAGGTCTCACCCGCTAAGTTCAGCGGCAAACGCCAGCCGCCAGCCCCCTCGACCAACTGAAATTCCGTTGGGTGTTTGCCATTTAATTGCGCAAAGTGTTGATCGATCGCTGCCAAATCAATCTGCTGGTTGCCCTGCTCGGCCGCGATATGAGGTGCAATGGGCGGGGCAAAACACACTGGGTTAATATCGCTCGCGCTAACTGCCACCGAGCTGTTATCAGCAAGCGCTCGGGCATCGTCATTGACCAACACGCCATTGTGTTCAGCAGCGCCAGCGGCGATAGGTTTATAACCAAGGCAAGATTTGCCCTGTGATTTCAATCCGTAAAGAATGGCCGCGCTGATCGCCGTTTTACCGGCATCGGTATCGGTTGCAGTGACAAACAGTGTTTTCATTTACTCACCACGCCGTAGTAGATCTGGTAGGTCAATGGCAGCCCCTCATCGGTGCGATACCCTTCATAGGCTTGATGGAATTTCTGCCACAGTTGACGGCCAATCAAGCCTTTGCGTTTTGCCCCAATTACGGTATTCGCACCAACATCGCGAATCGATGCAAATAGGCTTTTAATATCCGGATACCAGAACGTATGCGGCCGCACGACGCCGATGGCTTTGTGTAACTTAGCTTGAGTGATGGACTGCTCAAGGCTGGCAACACTGGCAAAACGATTGACGTGATCGTAATCATCAACCTTGAGCCAGGACTTTTTCAGCTGCCACAACGAACCTTCCATGACACAACTAAACACCAAGCTGCCGCCAGGCTTTAGCACCCGTTGAGCTTCCTCAAACACGCTATTGAGATCACTGACCCATTGCAGTGCCAATGAACTAAAAATCAAATCTACCGAGTTATCAGTAAATGGCAGATATTGCGCATCGCCTTGAATCGCTACCACTTTGTCACTGGCTAATCGACATTGCTGCAACATCGCTGGGCTGAGATCGATAGCAAACAATTGCTCAGCAACCGAAGCCAGTGCCGGCGCAAAGCTCCCTGGGCCGCAGCCAAGGTCAATTGCCACTGGCGCCTTACGCACCGGGTTGTACGCCAATAGATTACGGCCGACTTGCTGCTGCACGGTGGCCGCTTTGTGGTAGCGTTTTGAGGCACGCGAAAACTGCCGCGCAACGGAGGGTTTAACCTCGATGACTGTCATTCAAAGTGCTCCTGCATACGTCCCATGATGTCACTCAGGGCCGCAACACAATTTTCTATATCCTGCGCGGTGTGGCTGGCACTAATGGTCAGCCGCAAACGCTCTTGTCCTGCTTTAACGGTTGGCGCGCGAATCGCGCCAATGGCAAAACCACGCTGACGCATTTGCTCTGCAATGGCGATCACACGGTCATTGCCCGGCGCCATAATGGGTTGAATCGCCGTGGTTGATGGCAACACGGCCAAGTTCGCTTGCTGAGCCAATGTCCGGAAAAAATCAATTCGCTGGTGCAGCGAGCGGACCAAATCGGGCTCATCAACAATGCGTGTCAATGCGGCACTCACCGCTGCTGCCATCGCCGGCGGCATTGCTGTGGTATACACATAGTGGCGACAAAACTGAGTGAGATACTCAATCACGTCCTGCTCCGCCGCGACCATTGCGCCGCCAACCCCAAGCGCCTTACCAAAGGTCGCCATGTAAATATCGATATTCGGCTCAAGGCATGACGCTCCGAGTCCATGTTCACCGATGACGCCAAGACCATGGGCATCATCAACCATAAACATCGCTTGATGTTGCTGGCTGAGCTTGGCTAATTCGTTCAGCGGCGCTTGATCACCGTCCATGGAAAAGACCGATTCGGTGACCAGTAACTTGCCTGCAGCTTGGCGCTGCAGTTGCCGCTCGGCACTATCTAAGTCGTTATGGCGATAACGCACGCTGTGGCCATCGCAATGTAAACCGGCATCAATCAGCGAAGCGTGGTTGAGCTTATCCTGAATCAGCAAGTCGCCTTGTTTGATTAACGCGCCAATCACGCCTTGATTCGCTGCGAAGCCAGAGCCGAACAGCAGCACCTGCGGTTTTCCAGTGAGCTCAGCCAACTGCTGGCACAAAGCATGGTGCAAGTGGTGGTAGCCGCTAATCAGCGCCGAGCCACCACTGCCGACGCCGTATTCATTGGCGGCAGCCACAAACGCGCGGCAAACCGTCGGATCATTGGCTAAGCCAAGGTAATCATTACTGGCAAAATTGATCTGGAACTGGCCATCGCGATGAGCCAACAATCGGCCATGCCCAGAGGTGCGCACCACTTGCTGACGCCAACGCCCTTGCTGGCGCTGAGTCTGTAAAGCCGCACTGATCCGTTGCCTGATATTGCTCATTAAGTCGCAGCGTCGTAGAACATGCCTTGGCTTTGTTGCTCTTTCACAGCCTGCTCAATGGCATATTGCTCCACTTCATCGCTATAACCTTTGGACATCTGGGAATTGATCCCCAAGCGGCGAAATAGCGCCCGGTCGGCGTCTTCATCTGGGTTATCTGTGGTCAGCAATTTACAACCATAAAACACACTATTGGCACCCGCTAGGAAACACATGGCTTGCATTTGATCGTTCATTTCTTCGCGGCCCGCACTCAAGCGAACATATGATTTCGGCATCATGATGCGCGCGACGGCAATGGTACGAATGAATTCGAATGGATCGAGGTCGTCCTGATCCGCCAACGGCGTGCCTTCTACTTTGACCAACATATTGATTGGTACACTCTCAGGATGTTGATCGAGGTTGGCCAAATTAAGCAACAAACCGGAGCGGTCATTGGCATCCTCACCCAAACCAACAATTCCGCCGGAGCAAACATTCATGCCCGCCGCACGCACATTGTCGAGGGTGTTGAGACGATCCTGATAGGTTCGAGTGCTGATGATTTCACCGTAAAATTCCGGTGATGTATCGAGGTTGTGGTTGTAATAATCCAAGCCGGCATCAGCCAAGGCTTGCGCTTGATCTTTGGTCAGCATTCCCAGCGTCATGCAGGTTTCCAGCCCCATTTCCTTAACGCCTTCGATCATCTTGATGATGTAAGGCATGTCGCGGTCTTTAGGGTTACGCCATGCAGCTCCCATGCAAAAACGTTCGCTACCGGATTGCTTTGCCTCGGCCGCTTTTTCCAGAACGTCCTGCACTTCCATTAATTTTTGGGTTTCGAGATCAGTATTGTATCGGGCACTTTGTGGGCAGTAGCTACAGTCTTCCGGACAGGCTCCCGTTTTAATCGATAACAAGGTGCTAACTTGCACGGCGTTGGCATTAAAATGTTGCCGATGAACCGACTGCGCCTGAAACATCAGATCATTAAACGGCATGTTAAACAATGCGTTAACTTCATCTAATGTCCAGTTATGGCGGACCGCACCGAGTGGATCATTGAACTCCATGAAACCTTCCTTTCTATTTGCAAAGCGCTTATCTGGCCGCTAGTCTAGCGCCAACCCTATCGCAGTCAACGACAACATATTTAATTATGTTGACTACTGGTTTATTTATGAGCAAATCATTACACCAAGATAACAAGTTGGTTGATACTGACTTTGATCGAAACCATGTCTGGCATCCCTATTCGTCGGCAAATCCTATAAATGATAACTATGCCGTTAAATCAGCATCGGGTTGCGAAATTGAATTGACAAACGGTCAGCGCCTTATCGACGGCATGGCCAGTTGGTGGAGTGCCATTCACGGCTATCAGGTTGCAGCGATTAACCAAGCCATTCACCAACAACTCGAATCCATGAGTCACGTCATGTTCGGCGGGCTCACCCATGGCCCTGCCACCGAGCTATGTCGAAAACTTGTGGCATTAACGCCTGAGCCGTTGCAACGGGTGTTTTTGTCGGATTCCGGCTCGGTCAGTGTTGAAGTGGCAATGAAAATGGCTTTGCAATATTGGCATGGCCAACGGCGTCCGCAAAAGTCTCGATTTATCACGGTCCGCAATGGCTATCACGGAGATACCTTTGGCGCCATGTCGGTCTGCGATCCAGTCAACGGCATGCACAGCCTGTTTAGTGATGCGTTACCACAAGCTTTATTCCTCCCGCCGCCGCCTGCTGGCTTTGATGCGCCGTTGGATAGCGCTTGGCAACAGGAAGTAGCGCAAGCGTTCGAGCTGCATGCCGATAATCTAGCAGCATTTATTATCGAGCCGGTGATCCAAGGCGCCGGCGGCATGCGTTTTTACAACCCGCAGTATTTGGGCTTTATCAAACAGCTCTGCGAGCAACACGCGGTACTTTTCATTGCCGATGAAATTGCCACCGGTTTTGGCCGCAGTGGCAAAATGTTTGCCGTTGAGCATGCCGGCATATGCCCAGACATCATGTGCTTGGGTAAGGCATTGACCGGCGGTACCTTATCGCTGGCCGCCACACTATGTACCAACGACGTCGCCGAAACTGTGTGTCGTTCCGCTGCAGGTGTATTTATGCATGGCCCAACGTTCATGGGGAACCCATTAGCTTGTGCTATTGCCAATGCCAGTATTGAGCTATTGTTGGCCTCTCCTTGGCAACAGCGGGTGCATGCCATTGAGCAAGTCCTGACCGTTGGGTTGGCGCCATGTCGAGACATTGATGGCGTCGCCGATGTGCGCGTATTAGGCGCGATTGGTGTGGTTGAAATGAAACAAGCAATCGACGTGGCCACACTACAAGCAAGAGTCATGGCCAATGGCGCTTGGATCCGCCCGTTCGGCAAACTGGCGTATGTGATGCCGCCATTTGTTATCAGCCAACAACAACTACAACAACTGACTGATGCCATCTGTAAAGCGGTGGAACCGGTTTAATTGCCATCAGCCTAAAATCGACTTGCAAATATGCGCAGGTCGTCAACCTTCTGGAGCAAAAGCTTTGCTATAAGTCGTTGTACCTATGGCTAGGTTCCGATACGCGGCTAAGTATCGGTTTGAAACAATAAACAATTCCAAAAGGAAAAGGCTATGTTCAAAAAAATTCTGGTGGCCTCATTGGCTGCATCAGCACTTCTCTCTGGTTGCTCTTCTACTGCCGACGGTGGCAGCGCTGCGGTAAAACCTCTAAGTGACTACTTCTTTGTCCGTGGTGACTTCAATGGTTGGAACGCCGATCCAAAACATAAGGTTCAGCCCACTGATCAAGCCAGTGTCTACATGGCAACCATTCCGTTGTCTGCTGGTGACACGCTGGGCTTCAAATTTGCCGATGACCTATGGTCTTCTGGCGCAAACTGCGGCTTTAATAAGAGCGAAGATGAAACCATCGTGCTGGGCAAAGCTGTGCAGGTCAACTGCAATTCGTCTTACTCAAACTTCAAAATCGAAGTGAAGCAAACTGGCAATTACAACTTCTATATCGATGACTCGAAAAAGCCACGGGAGATTTGGGTTGAGCTGGCCAAATAGCGCCATATTGCTCATTTGAATCATCAAGGTCGCCTCAAGGCGGCCTTTTTTGTGGCACTAAAGGCCCATAAATATCGCCCCTTTGCTAGCACACAATTACCATTTTCTTACTGGTCAAAATGCAATCTTATGCATTCAAACGTTAATAGGATGTCACCGCCACTAGTCCTGTTGGCGGCCGCTGCGGAGACTGTGATCTCGCTCGTGCCTTAGATCTAGCTCAACTAAGGGTGTTTTTTTGCTTGTTGTTTGGTTGAAAATCTGGTCTTGTACGCCACTCACTAAAAAACGCATAAATATTCACATCTGCTTCGTTAAAGACGAGCATTAAAGTAAAAAATGTGCATAATATGCGGCTGAATTGAACGCGGCAGCTAGAAATAAACAATAAGCCGTGCTTTGAAATTGGATTTTATAAATATTCATTGATGTTGCTGGCAGAGCCTTCCTCATAAGCGATCGCGACCTTCAAGCATAATGAATTTTGGAAAGTAACTGCTCCGCGACTGTGCCGGAGCAAATAACAGACGGGAACCAATATGACCCAACATAACGTTTCATCTGACGGCCTTTATCGCCCGGATTTTGAACACGATGCTTGTGGCATCGGCTTTGTTGCCAACTTAAAGGGCCAAAAGTCCCACGACATTATTGAGAACGCCCTGACCATGCTGACCTGCATGGAGCACCGTGGCGGTACCGGTTATGACGTCCGCTCTGGTGACGGCGCTGGTATTTTGATTCAAATTCCACACGACTTCTTAGTCAAAGAAGTCGCCAAGCAAGGTATTAAACTGCCGGCATTTGGCGATTACGGTGTGGGGATGATGTTCTTCCCGCAAGACGAGAAGATGGCTGCTCAGTGCCGCAACATCTTTGAAGACAGTGCTAAGAAGTTGGGTCTCGACGTTGCAGGCTATCGTCATGTGCCTGGTGACAACTCAGGCTTGGGTCAGGCGTCTAAAGAAACAGAGCCTCGTATCGAGCAGGCCATTCTGTTTAAGCCAAACGAACTTAATCAAAAAGAATTCCAACGTAAGCTGTTTGTTCTGCGTAAATACACAGCTCACTTGATTAACTCGACCATCGCACGTGAAAAAGATGAGTTCTACATTGCCTCATTGTCGAACAAGACCGTGGTGTACAAAGGTCAGTTCACTACAGCACAAGTGCGCGAGTACTACTTAGATTTGCAAAACGACGAAGTGACATCTGCTTTGGCGATGTTCCACTCGCGTTTCTCAACCAACACCTTCCCAGCTTGGCGCCGTGCCCAGCCGTTCCGCTTTATGTCGCACAACGGCGAAATCAACACGGTCAAAGGTAACGTCAACTGGATGGCTGCGCGTGAAGCGCTGTTTGAATCAGTTGCCTTCTCGAAAGAAGAGTTGGCCATGCTGTATCCGGTTTGTAACCGTGACAACTCAGACTCAGCAAACCTCGACATGACCGTTGAGCTGTTGGTAATGAGCGGCCGTCCACTTGCTCAAGTGATGATGATGCTGGTGCCAGAAGCTTGGCAAACTCAAGAAAACATGGACGCCGTTAAGCGCGCCTTCTACGAGTACTACGCCTGCATTATGGAGCCATGGGATGGTCCGGCTTCGGTATCGTTCACCGATGGTGAAGTGATTGGTGCAACCCTTGACCGTAACGGTCTGCGTCCTTCGCGCTACTTAGTCACTAAAGACGACATGGTCGTCATGGGCTCAGAAACCGGCACCTTGTGTGTTGACCCTGCGTCTGTTGTCAAGAAAGGTCGCCTCCAGCCAGGTAAGATCTTCATCGCCGACTTAAAAGAAGGCCGCATCATTGCTGATGATGAAGTGAAAGCCGACATCTGTTCACGCCAGCCTTACGGCGAGTGGCTCAAAGAAAACAAAGTGGTTCTGGATGAACTGCCAACGCCAACCACCGTAGAGCAACAACCTGCGCTGTTACCATTGCGCATGCGTCAGAAAGCCGCGGGTTATACCCACGAAGATCTCAACGTGATCTTGGCGCAAATGGTGAGCACAGCAAAAGAACCTTTGGGTGCAATGGGTGCCGATAACCCACTGGCGGTTTTATCGGATCGTCCACAGCACTTATCAAACTACTTCAAGCAGTTGTTCGCCCAGGTGACTAACCCACCAATCGATCCGATTCGTGAAGAGATGGTGATGTCACTGCGTACTTACGTCGGTGCCAACAAAAACCTGCTCTCTGAAACACCTGAGCACTGCCACAAGATTGAAATCAAGCAGCCGGTTCTGTCGAACGAACAGCTGATGAAGCTCAAGCATGTTGACCACAACCACATGCAAGCGAAAACCCTCGATGCGCTGTTTAACGCTTCTGGTGAAGCGGGCGAAATGGAAAAAGCACTCGATAAGCTTTGCCGTTATGCCAAAGATGCCGTCAACGATGGTTACAGCATTTTGATTTTGAGTGACCGCAATGCCAACACTGACCACGCTGCGATTCCATCGCTGTTGGCCACGGCAGCCGTTCACCACTACCTGATCAAAAACGGCCTGCGCGCCAAAGCCGACCTTGTTGTCGAAGCGGCAGATGTGCGTGAGACTCACCACTTCGCAACGCTGATTGGTTACGGTGCTTCTGCCGTTAACCCATACCTAGCCATCGAAACTTTGAATGAAATGCGCAACGAAGGTGTCGTTGACCCAGAGCTGAGCGATTCTCAGGTACTGGCTAAGTACACCAAAGCCGTTGGCTCGGGCCTGCTGAAAATCTTCTCGAAGATGGGTATTTCTACGCTGCAGTCTTACCAAGGTGCGCAAATCTTCGAAGCGTTGGGCGTCAACGAAAAAGTTATCAAGCAATACTTCACCGGCACCGTTACCCGTATTCAAGGTGTTGGTCTGGATGAAATTGCAGCTGAAGCACTGAAGACTCACCGTGAAGGCTACCCTGCGAAAAACCGTATTGCCATTGACGATGTGCTGGCAACCGGCGGTGAATACGCATGGCGTCACGATGGTGAGCGTCACCTCTTCAACCCAACCACTATTCGTTTGTTGCAACACTCAACTGCCGACAATAACTACGAGCAGTTCAAAGAGTACGCTAAAGAAGTTGATGATCAGTCTTCAGAAGCGTTCACCTTGCGTGGCTTGCTGAACATTAAGTCGGATCGTCCATCAATCGACATCAGCGAAGTAGAGCCAGCAGAGAACATCTTTAAGCGCTTTGCAACGGGTGCCATGTCATTTGGTTCGATTTCTTGGGAAGCTCACACCACCCTAGCAATCGCCATGAACCGCATCGGCGCTAAGTCCAACTCAGGTGAAGGCGGTGAAGATCCAATCCGCTTTAAGCCAATGGACAACGGCGACAGCATGAAGTCGCGCATTAAGCAGGTTGCATCAGGTCGCTTCGGGGTGACTTCACACTACCTAGCCAATGCTGACGAAATCCAAATTAAGATGGCGCAGGGCGCGAAGCCTGGTGAAGGTGGTCAGCTGCCGGGTCACAAAGTTGATGCTTGGATTGGCCGTACCCGTGGTTCAACCCCGGGTGTTGGTTTGATTTCACCACCACCGCACCACGATATTTACTCGATCGAAGATTTGGCTCAGCTAATCTACGATCTGAAAAACGCCAACCGCGATGCTCGTATCAACGTTAAGTTGGTGTCAGAAGCTGGCGTTGGCACCATTGCTGCCGGTGTTTGTAAAGGGTATGCCGATGTCGTCCTGATTGCCGGTTATGACGGTGGTACAGGCGCATCACCATTAAGCTCAATCAAACATGCAGGTCTGCCATGGGAGCTGGGTCTGGCAGAAACTCACCAGACACTGGTTAAAAACCGTCTGCGTAGCCGTATTACGGTTCAGGCCGATGGCCAGATGAAGACCCCACGCGACCTTGCTGTTGCTACCCTGCTGGGTGCCGAGGAATGGGGTATCGCGACCGCAGCATTGATTGTTGAAGGTTGTACCATGATGCGTAAGTGTCACTTGAACACTTGCCCAGTTGGTATTGCCACCCAGAACAAAGAGCTGCGTGAGCGTTACAAAGGTAAAGTTGAGCACGTGGTGAACTTCTTCACCATGATGGTTCAAGGCCTGCGTGAAATCATGGCAGAACTTGGCTTCAAGACCATTGACGAAATGGTAGGTCAAACTCAGTGTCTGGATATTCGTAAAGACGTTGAACACTGGAAATTCAAGCACGTTGACTTGAAACCACTGCTGCACAAAGAAGAAGCTGCCGAAGGCGAGACGCTCTACAACAGCGTTGAGCAGAAGCACCTGATCCACGACATCGTTGACCGTAAACTCATCGAGCAAGCACAAGCCGCACTGGAAAATGGCGAGCGTGTTGAGATTGAAATGCCAATCATCAACACCGACCGCTCCGTGGGTACCATGATTTCTAACGAAGTCAGCAAGAAATACGGCGCCGAAGGTCTGCCTTACGACACCATCAGCGTGAAATTCAACGGCTCTGCCGGCCAAAGTTTTGGTACTTTCGCCGCTAAGGGTGTGCGTTTTGAACTTGAGGGCGATGCCAATGACTACTTCGGTAAGGGCTTATCGGGCGCGGAGTTGGTGGTATACCCGCCAAAAGTCTCGCCATTCGAGCCACGCAAAAACATCCTGATCGGTAACGTTGCCTTCTTCGGCGGCACTTCAGGTGAAGCCTTCATCCGCGGTATTGCCGGTGAGCGTTTCTGTGTGCGTAACTCAGGCGTTACTGCTGTTGTTGAAGGGGTTGGTGACCACGGTTGTGAATACATGACTGGCGGTAAAGCCATCATCTTGGGTGAAACCGGCCGTAACTTCGCTGCTGGTATGAGTGGCGGTGAAGCGTATGTTCTAGATGTGAACGGCGACTTCGCTAGCAAGTGCAACATGGAAATGGTGCAGCTTGAGAAACTCGAAGACGCAGACGACATTGCCAGCCTCAAAGCGCTGATTGAGAAGCACCAACAGCACACTGATTCCGACGTTGCCGCTGAGCTATTGGCTGATTGGGACGCCGCTATCGCTAAATTCGTTAAAGTCATGCCGGTTGATTACAAGCAGATGCAAGAGTACATGAAGCAAGCTCGCGCAACTGGCAAGTATGAAACTGACAATGACATCGCCGCTGCTGCATTTGATATGCACATGGCTAATTTAGCGAAGTAAGGAGGAGCGAATAATGGGTAATCCAACTGGATTTTTGAAAGTAGACCGCGCTCTGCCTGCAGATCGCGATCCAGCTGCACGTTTGATTGACTGGTGTGAAGTACACGAGCACATGCTCGAAGACGACATCAAGCAGCAAGCCTCACGTTGCATGGACTGTGGTGTTCCTTTCTGTCAAAGCGGTAATAGCCGCTTTGCGCCAAAGGTTGCCGGTTGTCCAGTGAACAACCTGATCCCTGAGTGGAACGACTTGATTTACAATGGCCGCTGGAAAGAAGCGATCCAACGCCTACACAAGACTAATAACTTCCCAGAGTTTACCGGCCGTGTGTGCCCTGCTCCATGTGAAGGCTCTTGTGTACTGGGTATCAATGCGCCACCGGTGACCATTAAGCATCACGAATACGCCATTATCGAGCGCGCATTTGAAGAAGGCTGGGTTGTTGCCGAGCCGCCAGCAGCACGTACTGGTAAGAAAATTGCCATTGTCGGCTCTGGCCCTGCCGGTTTGGCCGCTGCAGCTCAGCTGAACAAAGCCGGTCACCTAGTCACCGTTTATGAGCGTGCCGACCGTATCGGTGGCTTGTTGATGTACGGCATTCCAAACATGAAGTTGGAAAAGCACATCATCGATCGTCGCATCGATATTCTGAAAGAAGAAGGCATTACCTTCGTTACCAACACTGAAATTGGCAAAGACATTCCAGCCAAGCAGTTGCAAGACGAGTTTGATGCTGTGGTTCTCGCCACTGGTGCCACTAAACCACGTGACTTACCAGTCGAAGGCCGCGAGTTGAACGGCGTTCACTTTGCCATGGAATTCCTTGGCAAGAACACCAAGTCATTGCTCGACTCTCAGCACAAAGATGGTGAATTCATTAACGCCGAAGGCAAGAATGTTGTGATTATCGGTGGTGGTGATACGGGTACAGACTGTGTTGGTACCTCATTGCGTCACAAGTGTAAGCATGTGGTGCAGCTAGAAATCATGCCGAAGCCGGTTGATGAGCGTGCCGCCAACAACCCTTGGCCAGAATGGCCGAAGACACTGTTGGTTGATTACGGTCAATCAGAAGCCATTGCCATCCAAGGCGATGATCCACGTCATTACCAAGTGATGACCAAGAAGATTGAAGGCGATGAAAACGGCAACGTCAAAGCTGTTCACACCGTTGATATCACTTGGGGCACCAACGATGCTGGCCAATTCGTGCCGCAAGAAGTTGCAGGTAGCGAGAAGGTTCTGGAAGCTGATTTAGTCTTCCTGGCAATGGGCTTTACTGGCCCTGAAGCAGAGATCCTAGAACAACTGAGCGTTGAACAAGACGGCCGCAGCAATGCCAAAGCCGAATACAACAAATTCAACACCAATGTTGAAGGCGTATTCGCTTGTGGTGACGCCCGCCGCGGTCAGAGCCTGATTGTTTGGGCCATCGACGAAGGCCGCCGCGCCGCACGCGAAGTGGATGCGTTTTTGATGGGTGAAAGCTACTTGCCTTAGTGGCAAATTGCTTTCATAAGCATTGAAATAAAAAACCGCTCGAAAGAGCGGTTTTTTATTTCGCCGACAAAAGTTGAGTTCTAGGCCAAGAACTATTCAGGTAGCGGCGACTCAACTGGCAATTGCTTGGTTATGTGCTCATCGCCAATGTGCTGCGTGATGCTTGTTAAATCGTCCGATATAACGTAGCTCTCTTGCGCTTGTAACGTATCTTCGCCAGACCCCAGCAATATCGGCTGCGACGGAATGACGATAAATCCTCGCGGGTCTTTTCTGACCGAAACAATCGCTCTGTCCTTTAGTCCGTCAAAAGCTTTTCGCGTCAAATCAACGATAGCTTGCGCTCTTTGTACACTCATTCCGTGGTGTGACAAGCCAGTCGAAGAAGGGTTGAGTGCCACCAATTGGTTATCATTGGCCGATGCGCAAACTGCTGTCGTTAAAGCTAGGCTAGCCATCAAAATGGCCGAAATGGTTTTCATCATAAAACATCCTTGTGTTGTATCCATGGAGAGAACAGATTGTCAATAAAGCCATATGGCTTGGTTGACATTATAAACGGTGACTTCGAGCAAGCGTCAAGCTAACCTACCCCAATCTAATTTGGGCAAAAGCCTAATGCCCCTTCGGACCGTATTGATCATCATGAAAACAACCATCGTCACATCAGCCGCATTAGCGCTTGCCCTCATCCTTACTGCGTGTAGCAAACCAGTCTCAGAAGAAGAAATTGAAGGCAACTTGAAAGTCTCAGAGCGCTGGCTTGCGACCAACCAGCAGCAACCCGATGTTCAGATCACACAACACGGCTTGCAATACAAAGTCCTTAAATCAACAACCGGTTGCGCCATTGATGCCAATAAGCCAGTGACGGTGCATTACGAAGGTCGTTTATCGGTCGATAATCAGGTATTCGACAGCAGCTATTTACGCGATGCACCGTCGACCTTTTCTCTCGGTGGCGTGATCAAAGGCTGGCAGATTGGCGTGCCGATGATGAAACTCGGTGAAAAGTGGGAATTTTATATTCCGCCCAATCTGGCCTATGGCACCAAAGGTAGCGGGCGCGTAATCGGCCCCAATATGGCCCTGACATTTACCATTGAGCTAATTGAAGCGACCTGTTTGTGATCAACAGGCTCTAGTCGGCTCTTTCGGATACCGCAAAAGTACGATAAGCAACGCACTTTTTACGAAATTATTGCCGCTCGAAATCAAAGGCTTGGAGCATTTCTGAACCAGCAGCTAAGCTACATCGTAATGCAACAAAACTAACGGCTCTAGGTTGTTATCGTGAATATCATTCGCTGCTGTCTGGCTATGCTGCTCGGATTGTTCATCAAACCATTGATGGCGGCGAATGTGTTATTGATCGCCAGCTACGATGCCGATAACGAGTGGAGCAACCAATGCATCGCTGGTATCGAATCAACCATCGCCGATCAGCATCAGCTCAAGACCATCTACCTCAACACCAAACGACTACCGCGATCTGAGCATCAAGATGCAGCTGAGCGAGCGTGGCAAACGTTTTTACAAACCAAACCTGATCTGGTGTTACTTGGCGATGATAACGCAGTGGGATTGTTAGCAAAGCGCATCGCCGCAACCAATACGCCGATGGTGCTTTACGGCGTCAATGACAATCCCCGAATGTACTTTGATGACGCGCTACTACCAGACAATGTCGCGGTCGTTTTGGAGCGACGCCTGTTCACTCCAGTTGCCCGCCTCATTCACCAAATGGTGCCTCTTAAACACCATCGAATCTTGGTTCTGTTTGACCAAAGCACAACATCAGCCGCTTTTATTGGCAACACCTTGCGCGGCAAAACCCGTTTGCGCTTAGGATCGATTCAAGCCGAGGTGCTGCCGATTACCCATTATCAGCAATGGCAGCAAGAAATAATCAATGCACCAAAGGAATATGACGCAATCGTCATGGAGCACTGGTACACCCTCAGAGATCAAGTCACAGGCGACATTGTGCCAGACGATGAATTATTAGATTGGAGTGGGCAGCACAGTCAGTTGCCCCTTTTCAGCTCGGTGCCCTCTTCTGTCGGCCCCAAGCGAGCGGTTGCTGCAATCACTCTATCTGGAGAGCTACACGGCCAAGTTGCAGCGCAGGCCGTGCTCGACATACTCGCCAATAGGCCGGTCGAGCAATTGCAAGCGACCGAAACCAACACCTACTATTTCAGCAAACAGGGCCTAGCACGATTTGGCCTGACCGTACCGGATAACATTGCGCAGCAAGCCATTTTCAACAGCCCTTAATTAGAGCCCAGCCTAATGCTCAAGCTGGGCTTATGGTTTTGGGGCTTTGCTAGGCTTTGCGAATGTTATTGAAGAACCAATAAATTAAGCAAGCAAAGGCAAACGCGCCGACAATCATCGCCGTCACTTCGCCACCGAGCCAATCCGTACCAATACCCTCAGGTTTGCGGCTTTGGGCAAAAGCAACTGCGGCAATGCCGACACCCAGCAGGCCTTCGCCACCGACAAATCCGGAGCCGAGCAAAACACCACGCTCGCGACGCTCTTCAAGCTGCTCTTTGTTTTTGGTGCGCTTTTCAAAATAATGGCGAATCAAACCACCAATGAAAATCGGCGTCATGGTCGCGACCGGCAAGTACACACCAACAGCAAACGGCAGCGATGGAATCTTAAATAATTCGCAAACAATGGCGATACCAGCACCGATAAATACCAGCGTCCACGGCAGATTCTGATCCAGTACCCCGTCAATCACCAGTTTCATTAATGTGGCTTGTGGCGCCGGTAATTCACTCGAACCAAAACCAAAGGTTTCAGCCAATAGCAGCACCGCCAAACAAACAAAGGTCGCAGAAGTCAGTACCCCAAGGAGTTCTGCCATCTGCTGCTTCTTCGGTGTTGCGCCAAGCAAATAACCGCTTTTCAAATCTTGCGAGGTATCGCCAGAAATGGATGCAGCAATGGCAACAACGCAACCAACAATAAGTGTTGCTGCTTTACCGGCAGTGTCGGTCCAACCCATGGCAAGGAATATCGTCGCAGTGCCGAGTAGCGCAGCGATGGTCATGCCGCTGGTCGGATTCGACGTAACGCCGACTAAACCAACAATCCGCGAAGCAACGGTAACGAAAAAGAAGGCAAAGACTGTCACGCATAATGCGGCGACCAGGCGCGTGCCCACTTCACCAATCTGACCAAACGCGTCAGGGAATAATGTCAGTACCGCAACAATCACTAAAATGGCGACACCGACAAATTTCAGTGGCAAATCACGCTGAGTACGCGGTACCTGAGCATCGCCGTTAGAACCATCGCCTAAGTGACTGGCACCGGCTTTGAATGATTCCAGCATCAGCGGAATACTGCGGATCAAGGTAATAATGCCTGCTGTGGCAACTGCACCGGCACCAATGTAGCGCACGTAACGGGTCCAGATTTGCGACGCCGACATGTCTTTGATCAGCATTTGCGTCTCAGGGAATAATGGCGCGGTTAAAGAATCGCCCCAATAGGCAATACCCGGAATGATGATCAGAGCCGATAGCAGACCGCCGCCAACCATAATTGCGGCGATGCGCGGGCCGAGAATATAACCGACGCCGAATAAGGCCGCCGACAGGTCGATGCCGATGCTCGCCTTTTTAATAAATGGCACATTGAACGACGCGTGCGATGGGATCACTTTCAGCCACGAGGTTAATGTTTTGAAAAGTGCTGCGACGCCCATTCCCCAGAAAATGTACTTGGCTTTGTTGCCACCTAATTCATTGGCAACGAGCACCTCTGCACAGGCTGTTCCTTCTGGATAAGGCAGCTTGCCATGCTCCTTTTCAATCAGGTATTTGCGCAATGGGATCATAAACAAAATGCCCAATAGGCCACCGCACATGGCAAGCACGGTCATTTGCAATAAGCCGGGGGCAACGCCCCACATAAACAGCGCTGGCAAGGTAAAAATGACCCCGCTAGCCACTGAGCTGGAGGCAGATCCTGTGGTTTGCGCAATGTTGGTTTCTAAGATGGTGCTTTTGACGCCGCCCTTGGCGAGGATTTTGAACACCGCGACCGCCATCACGGCGACCGGAATTGATGTACTGATGGTCAGGCCGGCACGCAGGCCCAAATAGGCGTTGGCGGCACCAAAGATGATGCCGAACAAAATACCAAGACCAACCGCTTTAAAGGTAAATTCAGCAACAGTTTCCTGTGCTGGCACATAGCTTTGATATTGCTCCCCCTCTTCCAGAGGGCGATAAGCTTTGGCATCGAGGCCTTTTTTCTCTGTCACTGTCATTCCTGTCGGTAGTTTTGATTATTAGAGTTTGGCTTGATCCTACCGCACTAGCGAGTGACTGCAACCACCCACCGTCATCAAATATGACGGATTAGCGGCAAAGGATCGCTACGATCTCATCGCTGCGTTTTAATCGACGAATGGATTTGAAAAGCTCATCACCTTGCTGATAGCGCTGACGCAAATAACTCAGCCACTGTTTAATGCGGTTGGGGTAATACAGCCCTTTGTCGCCTTCGACTTCATAATGGGAATAGCGCACCAGTAAGGCTTGCACCTGCGACCAAGTCATGGCTTTTTCGCTACCTCGCACCACTTGAGCCAGATTCGGCAATGCTAGGGCCCCGCGGCCAAGCATTAAGTGTTGGCAACCACTGGCCGCTATGCAGCGCTGGGCGCTGTCGGCATCAACAATATCGCCGTTGGCGATAACCGGCATAGCAGCGCGCTGGCGAATCGCTTTTAATTCATGCCAATGAGCCGGCGGTTTGTAGCCCTGTACTTTGGTACGAGCATGTACCACCAAAGATGACGCGCCAGCTTGATTAATGGCATCGATGGTTTCATCAAGCAACGAGGTATCATCCCAGCCAAGCCGCATTTTGGCACTTACCACATGCGGTTGCGGTACTGCTTGGCGCACCGCATGAATGACTTGGTAAATGAGTTCAGGCTGTTTCAACAATGAAGCACCGCCACGACTTTTGTTTACCGCTTTGGCCGGACAGCCAAAATTTAAATCAATGCCGGCAGAGCCAAGTTCAATGGCAGTAACTGCATTTTCAGCCATTGCCGCCGGCTCTTGCCCCAATAATTGAATGCGCACTGGCGTGCCATTGCTAGTTACCCCGCCATGATAGAGCTCCGGCGCATAACGATAAAACACCCGCTCTGGCAGCCCACGGTCAACAATTCGAATGAATTCTGTCACGCACAGATCATAGCCACCCAGCGCGGTCAGCAAATCGCGCATCAAGTGGTCCATGACACCTTCCATCGGCGCGAGGATCAGTTGGCCGACCTTGGCAGTAGGTTGTGGCGATGACGTTGGTTGGCTCATAGAGTAAATAGACGCGTGTTTTTTAGGCGAAACCGGCGCTGCATTTTAGGCTGCCCACGGTGAAAGGCAAGTGTCACTAACCAATTGAATATGAATTGATCCGTTACAAATTTAACGGCGCCAGCGCTACCGAACTGACGCCCAAGTCGTTACAATCAGCGCCAGTTTTCATCTTACAAGTCATTCAGATGCGCGCACTCTCTCTATTTGCTGAAACTCGTTGGTCTTGGTTATTGCTGGCTGTTTCAGCACTGGTTCTCGATTTAGTTGCCTTGTATTTTCAACATGTGATGTTGTTGGAGCCATGCGTCAAGTGTATCCACGAACGCGTTGCTATGTTTGGCATTATGTTCGCGGGCATCATCGGTCTACTAAACCCTAAATCGATTTATCTACGGATCGCTGGTTACGGCTTGTGGCTATACAGTGCCATTGAAGGCCTGCGAATTGCCATTTCCCACGTCAAACTGCAATTTCCGAGTGACAATCCGTTTTTCGACAGTTGTGGCATGGACCCTGAATTCCCAAGCTGGGCGCCGTTAGATTATTGGTTGCCTGAAATCTTTATGCCGCGAGGCATGTGCGATGAAGTGCAGTGGGAATTTCTTGGCTATACCATGCCACAATGGTTAGTGGTTTGTTTTTCCGTTTACATCGCCATCTGGCTGGCGGTGATCGCGAGCCGCCTATTTAGCGCACGCAAACCCTAGAGTCTGTTGGTTCAAAAACCAGCCAGCAGCCAAGCGGCAACGTACACAGGTGCGAACAATACCGCTGCGACTATCATGCCGATGTAGATGCCCTTCTGACCAACAAGCTGCTTGGAAAATGCGGTTTTAGGCGTGGTTACGAGCAATGGCAACACCGCCAACAACAGTGCCACTATCAGCCAAAGTCGCCACACCAAGGGTTGGAAGCTTTGCTGGCCGACTGCTAGGTCATACATGGCGATAAAGCCGAAGCTGAAGAACAGCAACGATGCGAGTTCTTCGAGCAACACCGGCCAACTGAATTCATCTTGGCCACTATATATCCGGTAGGTTTTCCAGCTAAAGCCGAACAAGATGTAGGCGGAGTAAAACCAAAGTAATGCCATCCAAAGCATAATAAGTCCTTTAGATATCGCTATCCTTGGCGATATCGGTCAATGAATTGGTGCGAATCAATCGCCACAGTCGGCTAGCGGCCAAATGACGATATGGTCTTCAGGGTCGCCGCCGAGCGATTCATGGATCACCTTACCGCGAACCGACTGCCCCGCTTTGTGCATTGCTGCTTTTGAGCCAGTGAGCAACGGGTGCCAAGCGGGCAAATCTTTGCCCTCTGACAAACGCCGGTAAGCGCAGGTTGGTGGCAGCCAGCCAAAGCTTTCTCGATGTTTTAAGCTGACCTTGACGCAATCGGTGACACGCGCGAAACGATGTTGGTAATCGGTACAACGGCACTTTTTCGTGTCGAGCAAATCACAAGCGAGATTGGTGTAATACAACTCTTCGGTTTCATCGTCGATGAGCTTTGATAGGCAGCACTTGGCACAGCCATCGCACAAGGATTCCCATTGTGCATCCGTCATCTCATCCAACGAAGTCGTTCGCCAAAAGGCTTGGTCATTGGTCATTACACTGTCCCGCCTTGCCCATTGTTATTTGGCAAATACCGATGGATAAGCAATCCGGTCTGACAAATAGCCAACGGAAGTGACGAAGTAATAAGAGCGATTCCACTTCATCAACACATCGTAGTTGCCGTAGGCGAGATAAGCACGACCATGGGCATCGTCAGGCAACACCAGCGACGCTTCAATATCACGTGTCGGTAGGTTACTCATGTCGTAGCGACGAACCCCAAGTTGCTGCCATTCAGCCAGCGATTTTTTGGTTTTCAAACCAGCCAACTCGGTATCAAAGCCTTCTGGTAACTTGACCTGTCGACCCCAGGTTAAATCGTCATTCCAACCAGACTGGGCTAAATAATTCGCGATTGAAGCAAAAACGTCGGCCTGGGTACCCCAAATGTCTTTACGACCGTCGCCGTCGTGATCAACTGCGAATGCCAAAAATGAACTCGGCATAAATTGGGTTTGGCCCATGGCACCAGCCCAAGATCCTTGGAACTGGCCTAACTCAATATGGCCCTGATCAAGAATAGTTAGTGCCGCAATCAATTCCTTGCGGAAAAATTCCTCACGGCGTCCGTCATAAGCTAATGTCGCCAGCGCCGAAACAATATCAAAGTTGCCGGTGTAGCTGCCAAAGTTAGTTTCATTACCCCACAAGGCGACGATAAAGCGCGGCTGAACACCGTATTGATCACCGATTTGTTTGAGTAATGGATAATGCTGCTTATACAACTTACGCGCTTTATCAATTTTCCACTGGGGCACGCGCTTGGGTAAATAGGTATCAAGCGTTTGGCGTTTTTCTGGCTGGTTACGGTCGAGCTTCACCGTACGCTGGATGAATTTGGCATTGCCAAATGCGGTGTCAATGGTGGATTCAGAAATCCCTTGTGCCACCGCCTGCTGCTTCACTTGCTCCAAGTATTGCTCAAAGCTGGGCTTATCGGCTGCGATAGCGCTCGAGGCAAAAAGTGCGGTTGCAAGCAGCAAGGCGCGGCGTATTGCGTATTTGGTTTTGGTCATGGCTAACGCTCCTAATCGTCCAAACCGAGCGACTGCCGATGCTGTTGGAGCAGGCTGGGTTGTGGCGGCGGCAATTGCAGGTAATAGCCAGTTTCTGTCAGTTGCTGCTTAACGCGCTCAATATCTGCAATAGCCAACTTGGACTGCGCCGCTAAATTGACCATCAGGGCGAATTGCGGCTTACCAAATGTCTCCAACAAGGCTTCTGGCACCTTGGAAAAATCATCACGCTTGGTGAGATACAAATACGTTTCTTGTTTTTTGGGACTCTTGTAGATAGCTGTGAGCATGAAACAATGGCCTTGAATACACAGTAATAAAAACGAATTGGACTATACCAAATTCGCTACGCAATAAAAGTTAGCGGTTTGTTGCTGGCGCTTCAGCTGGCTGGATTTTCCTGCAACCATTGGTGAATGGCGTCAGCACTAACAGCCGCCCGCCAGCTTTGCAGCAGCACTGGCAAATCAGATTCATCGCCGCCTTGCCACTGCCACATTAGTAACTCGTTGACTTGCCGCTTGGAGGCAAAGCTCGCAACCGGCACACCGGCTTTGTCGGCCAACGTTTGGCAAACTTTCATCAGTGACTTGCTACGCGATTTGTAACTGGGAATATCGATCACCCGATGGATCCGGCTCGGCCAATCTTGTTTGTCGATCAGTTTGGCATCAGCAATCAACTTCAATAGTTTGCTGCCATGGATCCGCACTTCAATTGGTGACAGCTCATTGATTTGTTTCAGTCGGGTCATCGACTCAGGTTGATATTTTGCTAAAGCAACCAATGCTGGATCTTTAATGACAAAACTCAGCGCCATATCTTTTGCTGCAGCGCGCTGATAGCGCCACGCAGCGAGCTCTCGCAATACCGCCAGTTGCTGCTGATTTAATTGCCAGGCATTTTTGACATCCAAATAGCGCTTGGCAATGTCACGCTCTTGCCGTTGTGCTAACCGTTGGCACTCGCTCAAGCAAGCGTCATACAAGCCTTGTTGCTGCAGTTGTTCGATTAAGGTTTGGGCAACTGGAATCAGGTATCGAACATCATCGGCGGCGTATTGCAATTGTTGCGAAGAGAGCGGCCGTTTTAACCAGTTGGTGCGGGAATGGGATTTATCGAGTTCAATCTCGCAGACCCGTTCTACCAACGCAGCAAAGCCCATACCAGAGCCCCACCCCAACATTGAAGCGGCGACTTGAGTATCGAGAATATGATTGAATTGAATCGCCCCTTCATGCCAAAGCAACTCCAAATCTTCGCCAAAAGCATGAAAGACGGTCAGTGGTTCATTTTGTTGTAGCCAAGCCCACAGTGGTGACAGGTCATCAATAGCCAAAGGATCAAGCAACCACACCGAATCGCCATCTGAGATCTGTAGTAAGCCAAATTGCGGATACAAAGAACGCTCACGGACGAATTCAGTATCAAGATAACGGGCAGTTGATTGTTGGCATTGCTCTAACACATCCAGCATATGCTGTTGTGAACTAACGACCTGGTAAGTCAAAGAAATACTCCGAGGGCTTGTTGAGTGGCGGGATCTTACAAATCTGGCGGCTATTGTACCAGCAAATCCTGTAACCATTTGCAACAAATAAACTGCAGATTAATAACCTATCCTTGCTGTCGATCAGGGTTTAACGGTATAACTGCTTTCATACTTGCCTTTTGACCAACATACGCAAGGTATTTATGCAACTTACCAGCTTTACCGACTATGCCTTACGCACTTTGATGTATTTGGGGCTGCAGCCGGACAATCATCTCGTCTCGGTAAATGAGGTTTGCGAGCAATTCAACATGCCTCGCAATCATGTCATTAAAGTGACTCAACAGCTGTCGCAGTTAGAATACATTACCTCCGTCCGAGGTCGCCAAGGCGGCATTCGACTGAATTGCGATTTAGCCGAAGTCACTGTTGGTAAAGTGATCCGCGATTTTGAGAAGCGCTTGAACCCAATTGATTGTGCTGGCACTGAATGCCCTGCCGCTGGTCAATGCAAGCTGCAATGTTTGCTTGCCAAAGCACAACGGGCGTTTTTAGCCGAGTTGGATAAAGTATTCGTGAGCGAGGTGTTAAGCCGACCAGATGCTCACAAGCACTCGATTATTGAGCTTGCCAGCGCCAGCTAATCAGCCGCAAAGAAACCGTCTTTCAGCAAAAAGCCACCTTGTTTAAGGCTGTCTCTTGATCACATCTTAGAGTTCAAGAGACTTGGCTAATTCGTACCCTTCAAGGATGGCTTGTAATTTGAGCCATCCTTGCCACAGCACT
>NZ_JACXAF010000011.1 GCF_014773395.1 Neiella litorisoli
AGTGCTGTGGCAAGGATGGCTCAAATTACAAGCCATCCTTGAAGGGTACGAATTAGCCAAGTCTCTTGAACTCTAAGATGTGATCAAGAGACAGGCTTAACGCTGGCTTTTTCAAAACAGTAGGGATTTTTCCGATTACAGACCGAAAACCTCTGAGTGATCGATGTCAGATTCCCAAGTCGAACCAACACCTACATCTGCTGGCATGATCCGATATAGCTTGCTGGTATCGGCACCAATACCGGCATCATCACCTGCTCCTTGGACAAAACCATTAGCATCAATGCTAGGCGCAGTGGCCGGTGCTGCTGCTGTGATCACACCCGTTCCAGAGACAGACTTGGAAGCCGCACTACCACCGACAATATCATCTGAGTAGTAATGGTCATTCTCAAAGGTCACTGTGGCTTTGTCACAATCATCAATCAAGGAACCATCATCAACCTTGGTTGCGCCATTAATGCCTGTTAATTCCGTGTTTTCCGCCGGAGCGTAATCATTGAGTAACAAGTTAGCCATGGATACAGCAGAAGTCAGCGGAGTGTCTGAACAACCTTTGTTGCCCACCATAAACGGCGCCATGCTGTTGACAATGGTGTTGTAGCTAAAGGTGGTCGGTGACGTTGTCAGTGTCGAGTTACCCGAATCACTGTTTTCGTTAGACGTCAGCACCAAAGAAGCACGTTCACTGTCGGAATCACTGGCTTGGCCGGCAAAGTAGTTATTGCTCACTACATGGCCATATGCTGCAGCATTGACACCAGATTCATATTTGTTGCCGTTCATGCCGATAAAGACGTTGGCGTAGACCGTGTTTTGCTGACCATTTTCCAGCGACACCATGCCGTAGGTATTGGCAAACGTATTGCCATACACATAACTGCCACTGGTTTGCACTTTCACCACCCGAGTCTTAGCCAAAATACCATCGAACAGGTTGTAACGAAGCACGTGACCCGCACTATTCACTGAGTTGGTGCCGGTGGTATCACCTAATTGCAAGCCATAACCACTGGACTGGCCGCTAGCATCGAAATTCTGGAATAGGTTGTATTCAACAACATGTTGCGCCGGTGGCAATAGATTGCTTTCTTCATCAAGGCCATTTGCTGAAACCCGAATAAATGAGCCTTTCTTGCCGTCAACTTTGCCAGAGAAAGTATTGCGAGCAACGTGCGCCTTGCTACCACCCACATAGACCCATGAAGTAGAGCTTGAAGAGGTATTCGCTTCATTCTCCATCAGCGTGTTGGTCAGGCTAAAGTAGGCAGCCTTGTTGTTGATGTAATAGTCATCAGACGAGCTGTCGGTATCACAGGAGGTGTCCGCAACATAGTTGAAATCAACAAAATAGAGTTGGTCAAACTTAACGCCATCTTCGGCCGATGTGCCATCTGCAGTGGCCAAAATTTCAAAACAGACTTCACCGCTTAGCGCCGCTGTTTCCAATGCCGTACCTGACGCTGCAATGGCGTCGGCTGTGCGGGTTAAATGAACATTTTTAACATCAACAGTCAGCAGCCCAGCGTTAGAGTAATCGCCCGGCGCCATGCCAATCACATCACCTTCGGCTTCTCCATCAAACGCTGCAGCTAGCTCCGCAAAGTTGGTGACAATTTTGCTGTAAGCAATTTCTTCGGCCTCAGCACTATGACCTGATTCGTCAAAGCCAGCATCATCAATGTAATTCGCAGTCACAGACAACACTTTACCAGCGTCAGCAGCGGTCACCACGTATTCAGCAGCGTTGGCGCCAGAGATATCAACACCGTCCGCTTGCCATTGATAGTTGATCGTGCCAGTCGCGCCGTTGTCATCATCAACCATCGCCGTGACGGTTTGGCCAACAACTAACTTCGTTGCCTGATCGAGGCTGACTGAGCCCGGCACGTTAATCAATGCCGCGGCGACTGGTGCCGTTGCATCAGAAACAATCTCTTCGGCGTTGTCAGCTTGGTCGGTATAGGTTGCCTGCACGCTGAGTACTTGATCGAGCTGGGCTGCAGTAACCGTGAAGCTTGAACCCGTTGCGCCATCAATCGCAGCGCCATCAGCCAGCCACTGGTAGCTAATCGCGACACCGTCAATGCCATTGTCATCGGTTACTGATGCAGTCAATACGTCATCAACGACGGGCGCTTGTTTATCAATCGCCACTATACCTGGGGTGTTTGCAACTTTAACCGGATCAGTTGTTGCCGATGTGACGCTCTCACTAAAGCCATCACGGTCGGTGTAATCCGCCTTAGCGGTAATAGACTTGCCGACATCAGTGTCAGCAATGGCATAGCTTGATTCAGTCGCACCATCAATTACGGCGCCATCTGCCAACCAGCTGTAGACCACTGCGCTGGGGTCAATGCCATTGCCATCAGCCAGCGTTGCACTGAGGGTTGCGCCCGTTTCCGCCACACCAGAAAGTGTCAATAGACCAGCTTCGTTACCAATAATTGGATCAGAGGTCTGAGTACGAGTTTCCTCTTTGTTGTTGCGCTCATCGGAGTAAGCGACGGTCACTCGAATTTGCTTGCCGGCCTCGGCTTCTGTCAGAACATAAGAGCTGGACGTTGCACCGGCAATCGCTGCGCCGTCGGCCATCCAAGTGTAAACGTCGGTGCCTGCTTTAACGCCGTCTTTGTCGGTAATGGCGACCGACAGAGTTTCGCCAACGCGCGCATCACCAGACAAAGAAGCTGAGCCTCGGAAATTGCCAATGCCATAACCGTCGTCATTGCTACAGCCGGTTAAAGCTAGAACAACTGCTGAGAGCAATATTTTCTTTTTCATTCTTGATATCCCTTGGAAGCTTTATGCTGAGCCCAACCACCCTGGCAGAACGAACAGCAAAACAATACAAACCAATAGCCTTACTAAATTTAAATATTGGCTTTACCAATAAACAACACAAACACTGTAATTTGATTAACCAAATTGGTCAGCAATTTTGTTAAATTTGTCATCAATACTGTGATCAACATCTGTAACCAATGAATCTAAAAGCCATTCAAATGGAATGATGCTAGCTTTTGGCTCGGACAAATCTGTCAGACAAGGCGACCTGTTCTGGTGATGGAAAATCAATAAAAATGGTTGGCACAACAGTTTTCAAGGCAAAAAAAATCGCGATTACAGTGCAGGAGGAGTGACTTCATGCAGCTCATTTTATGCTGCAAATTCCGCTTTCTAATGGTGACAAAATGTCTAGAGTGAGCACATTGGTGCGAACGTAAGCATCATGATTATTGGCATCAAGTAGCAGCTCGCTAAGCGCTATTTATTTTGAATCGTGAATAATAGAGACCAAATTGGCCTTACCAATTCACATATAAAAGGGCTAATTATGGGATATGGAGCAGGTAAAAAAAAGCCACCCGATGCGGATGGCTCTGGCGTGACTATTTAGACGAGCGTGGCTTTCGCTTATCAAATTTGCGCGGCTTGTCATTGCCGCCCTTGCGACGAAAATCATCTTGGCCGGGCTTGCCTCGGCGTTTCGCTTTCGACTTGCTGATTTCTTCGCCATCAGCCAGTTGCAGACGAATAGGCTTACCTAAAATCTTCACCGACTTGAGGTGCGCATAAACATCATCAGGCATCCCTTTTGGCAAATCGACGTGAGAATGCTCGTCGCCGATTTCAATGGCGCCAATATAACGGCTCTCGATACCTGCTTCATTCGCGATCGCGCCAACAATATGTTTCGGAGACACGCCATGCTCATAACCAACAGAAATTTGGTAAGTGTCCATATCCACGTCATCACGACGTTGGCGAGGCTTGCGTTCGCGGCGCTCACCACGGCCTTCTTTGCGATCTCTGGCATCAAAATCACGCTCACGAGCAGGGCGCTGTGGCTTGTCTTTCAAGAACAGCGGTGATTCACCCTGCACCATTTTCACCAGCGCAGCAGCAATTTCCAGCGCAGGCACATTGTGCTCACTTTGATATTGCTCGATGATTTCCTGATATTTGGCCAACTCAGCATCATCGATACCTAAGCTTTCGGTGATCCGATCTTTGAAACGTTGCACTCGAATATCATTGACCGCATCAGTCGTCGGCAATTGCATCAATTCGATTTGCTGACGCGTCGCGCGTTCAATCGATTTCAACATGCGGCGCTCGCGCGGTGCGGCAAATAAAATCGCCTCGCCGCTGCGGCCTGCGCGACCGGTACGGCCAATACGGTGAACGTAAGCTTCGGTATCGTAAGGAATGTCGTAGTTAAGCACATGGCTGATACGTTCAACATCCAAGCCACGAGCAGCAACATCGGTGGCAATCAGAATATCGATATCACCACTCTTCAAGCCTTCAACAGTACGAACTCGCGCTTGCTGTGGCATATCACCATTTAACGCAGAGGCGGCATAACCGCGCGCGCGCAGCTTATCGGCCAACTCTTCGGTAGAGTTCTTGGTGCGGACGAAAATGATCATGCCATCAAATGGCTCTGATTCGAGAATGCGAGTCAGTGCATCGAGTTTATGCAGGCCGCTCACCATCCACACACGCTGGCGAATAGTCGAGGCGGTCTGAGTCTTGACCTTAATGGTGACTTCTTTCGGGGCATCAAGGTATCGCGTTGCAATACGCTTGATTTCTTTTGGCATAGTTGCCGAGAACAGTGCAGTCTGATGCTGTTCAGGCAGTTGTTCTAAAATCCACTCAACGTCATCAATAAAGCCCATGCGGAGCATTTCATCGGCTTCATCAAGAACCAATGTTTGCAGGTCTGACAAATCCAGCGTACCACGACGCATGTGGTCCATCACACGACCGGGCGTACCAACCACAACTTGCACGCCACGTTTGAGCGAGCGGATTTGGCTGCTGTAATTCTGACCACCATAAATCGGCAACACATGGAAGCCTTTGCGGTGAGCCGCATACTTTTGAAATGCTTCGGCAACTTGAATCGCTAATTCGCGGGTTGGCGCAAGCACTAAGGCTTGTGGTGTTCTGGCGCTGACATCAATATTGGCAACCAGAGGCAACGCAAAGGCCGCCGTTTTACCGGTACCAGTCTGGGCCTGACCCAACACATCGTGGCCATTCAATACATGGGGAATCGTTTCCGCCTGAATTGGAGAAGGGGTTTCGTAACCTACTTCCTGTAGGGCCTGTAAGAGATGATCGGGCAAGCCCAGATCGGCGAAGCTCGCATTGGGTAGTTCAGACATTCACGCGCCTTAAAAGAGAAAATACATCGGTGGAATATTCTTGCGCAGCAAGACTTGTATCCAGTTAGCCTAGTCGCCACCAGAAAAGCTGCACATTAAGTCGCGGAGTGGATGACCGGGGCGCGGAGTATATCTGGATCTATGTCACAAATATAGATCTTGATGAAGGATTAATCAGTGTTGCTGTATGGCTGAAGTTACAAGCCATTTGGAAATGGCTATCTGGGCCGATAGTTTTGGCCCAGATAGAATAGCAAGAGAGATGGCTATTTCAGCCCTTTGACCGCCTCAATAAAGCTATCTCGTGCCGTTTTTGAACCGGCCCGCTCAGCTTCTTCTACTAAGCGCATGGCGCTATCAATATCACCTTCTGCAACCTTTGAGGTAATCAATTGGTTATAGAATGCCTCGGTTTCAGCCAACATATTCACCGGTACTTGCCGCACCGTTTGCTGGGCCTGCATACCCGGAGTTGGTGAGCGGTCAGGAATCGCTTGACCAATCGGTTGCGGCGGCACATTCGTAGAAACAGCCGGCGAACTAGCGGCGCTCACTTGATGACCAGCAGCACCATTATCAGTAGATTCGCCAACACCAAACCAAGAGTTCACCTTATTACTGACTCGCGACATGAAATCAGCATTCGACTCCACCGTGCCTGAGCGCAATTCAAGCTTCACTAAACCGCCGGGAGAATGACGGGCAATCGGATCGTCAATATCTGGCGGTACGGTATTGTTGCGCTTAGCGAAGGTTTTAGACGGATGGATTAGCTGAGTTTGACCAGCCATATCACTTGGCGTGGTCATGATCACCAAGTAGTACTCGGTTTTTGGGTTATCCAAGTACGAACGTTCAATGTTGAACGACATGTCGAGCGAGTCCGGATCGAGCATTTGGGCTTCGGTATAACGAGCTACACTGGCTGGGATCACCCGAACCGGCGTACGATTTGCGTCGAGTAATAACACCGAAGGGGAAAATACTGATTTCTTGGCGCGACTTTGAATAAATACGGAAAACGTCGGAACATTTTCTGGCAGCTTAAACGCGGCAAAGTAACTTTTACCAGTATGAAACTCGAATGCCGGAGAATTCTCATCAATCAAGACATCGGTCGTGCTGTCGAGTGCGACCGGTTGAAATGGTAAATCGGCAATACTGGCACAGCAGCTTTGGGCTTGGCTCAGCGATGTCACCAATGCACTGGCGGAAGGTTCATCATAAGCACGTGCAGAAAAACTACCTAACATCAGGCTACTGGCAAAGCAGCTCAAGGCCAACACGAAACGTTTACTGTGTGTCACACAACTCCCCTCAACAAGGTATAACTGCTCATTAGACTAATGAGCCATCGATTTGTTCATGAAAGCTAAAGAAAAAACCCCCGAATAGCAAGGCTAACGGGGGTTTTGCTTAAACCGTTAAACGGTTAATAGAAGTGGCTTACCACCAAGCTTCAACTTGTGCACCTACGCGGATGTCGCCATCATCGTTACGAGCTTCTGCTTGGTCGCCGAAGAATGAACCAGCATAAACGCGAATCGCAGGACGAGACCAGAAGCTAGGACCGGCAGTCCACTCTTGAGCAATCACAGCTTTGTACAAATCAACGCTGTCGCCGCTGAAGATATCATCTTCTTTGGTGTAACCAACTTCAAGAGTGGTCTTCATCACGTCATCCCACTTGTACATTGGACGCGCAACAACACTAATGAGAGTTGGTTTTTCTTCATTGAGTTCGCCATTGTTGTCACCGTGAGTTTCAGATTTGGCGTACATGAACGAGTAGCCCAACTCAACTTTCTCACTTAGGTTGATTACACCCCAATCGATGAAGCGATAAGATTCTTGCTTCGCACCATCCCACCAAGGCGTAGACAGTGAAGATTCACCACCGTGATTCATCCAAGCAGCATCGCCCATCGAGTCTTTACCGTATTGCAAGACAATCTTGTTGAAGCCGCCCATCAAGCCGTGAGAGATCTCTGCAGTGAAGAAGTAACCATCTTCGTCGCCATAACCCAAGTCGTCTTGTGCATCAGTCAGGTCAGCCCAACCGTAGATACCAACCAACTCCATAGAAGCGCCTTCCCACAGAGGAATACCAGAGTAACGTACGTCAAGCTTGTTGCTCTGTACGATGCTGGTGATACGGTTTGCTTCGTCTTTATCATTGATACTGCCGCCGCCAACATGCTGGTCAACGTTGATCCAAGCTACCGATAGTTTACCAACGCCAGCTTGAACGTTCTCGATACCAACACCGTAGCCTGAGTTGTTCAGGTAGTACCAATCCATGATGTGGATGTCTTTACGTTGGTAGAAACGCTTACCTGCCCAAATGGTTGCTTCAGGGGCAAAGTTCAGCACGCCTTCTGCCGCTGCGTAGTACTGACGCATAGACCAGTCACCACCACGCCAAGCATTCACTTGATCGTCGTCGTCTGGGTTGTTGTAGGTTGGGTTCCATTGCGCAGAGTTGCCTTGGAAGTCATTTTCAGAAGTGAATACAGGCATTACTTCGATGCGGAATTTTTTGCCACCTTGGTTGTAAAGCTCTTGTTGGAAGCTCATTTCAACGTAAGTGTCACATTCGTTACCCAAGCGACCTGCCTTGTGACCGTCAGGACCATTACCATAACAAGTTTGCTCACCACCGTCGCCAGTAGTAGACATGCCCGCACGACCATAGCCGTGGAATTCAACCGCCAAGGCGCTAGAAGAAACGAGTACCGCAGCGACTGCGGCAGAAAGTGCTTTGATTTGAGTCATGATGACTTCCCTTATCAGTTATTTTTTGAAAAGCCGCAGCTCTTCGTTATTACCTATTTGATGAGCGGAAATTTCCAGCTCAACGCCCGGGTGGGCAAAATCACATTGTTATCGTTATTGCAGTTTCCGGAGCCACCGTTAACTGCGCTTTAACCAAACGTAACAGTTGTTACGCCAGTGAAAGATAGTTCAATTTGCTGAGCTGTCAGCAAACTTTGAAATTTTTTTCATTTTTACGTGAACTTTTGCACTTTTTAACTGTCCTTGATTGCAATCAGATGACAGTTGGGTGTCAATTTCACTCTTTTATTTTGCTCGTCAAATCCGCTAACTACCTGTCTAACGCGCAAATTGTCTAACTGTTGTTCAGCTTAGCCTGTGCTAACCAACGGCGCTGATAGTAGAGACCACTAGCGCCATCATCTGTGACCAAAATCACATTTAAATCAGTTGATGACATCGTGTTTACGCAAGTTGTGGCGCACTTCAAATAGAAAACGGTCTCACGATTGCACCAATTTGGACCAGTTGTTAACGCCTCGTAAATCAGCTTATTTGGTCGAGAATCGAATAAAATTCAATGGGTTTATCACCACCATAGTTGCCATTGGCTGGCAACAAATAAAACAATAAGCCATACAAGATCAACACATCGCGCCGATAGCTAACACGGAAGTGCATTAACAACTTGATACAATTCGGCTGATTTTCCAGAACAGGGCTAAGACAGATATAACAGCAATGTGCGCTTCGATTCACTAAAAGGGGA
Organism: Neiella litorisoli; assembly: GCF_014773395.1. Classification (GTDB taxonomy): domain Bacteria; phylum Pseudomonadota; class Gammaproteobacteria; order Enterobacterales; family Neiellaceae; genus Neiella; species Neiella litorisoli. The sequence continues at coordinate 8,728 of NZ_JACXAF010000011.1, forward strand.
CAACCCCTGCCGCTATAACTGGGCGAGTAAATCGTCAATCCACTCTCTAGCACCGTTGATCGCCTCAAAATGCTCACAAGCATCAATGTGAAGGGCTGGCATCAGTTGTTGGCAGCCCAACTCATCGAGCAAGTTCGCCATTAAGGTGCCGGCGCCGCAAAAGGTTTCGCCGTAACTGCTATCGCCCAGCGCTAACACGGCCGCTTTGGTGTCACTGAGCATCGGAAAGGTGTCATTCAATTGGTGATAAAAACCTTCGATGTTGGGTGGCAAATCTCCCTGGCCCGTGGTTGACGTCACAACCAGCCAATGTTCAGTAGTAAAATCGGTCACTTGCTGCAAAGTAGCATCGTCAAAGATACTGACTTCGATCGACTTATCTTGTGCCTTCTCTTGGATTTGGGCTGCTAAATCGGCGGCTCCGCCGTATACCGAACCGACGATGATGGCCAATTGGGTCATAAATTCTTCTCCTTATTTATGGTCTGTTGGTTATCAGAGAGGGACAAATAGGCCAATGACGACTCGCCGCCATCAACTGCCACTCCTGCGGGCAGCGCGCCGCGATGGTTATTCGCTGTTGACGAGTCGGATGGCTAAACGTCATCTGCTCGGCGTGCAGCATTAAACGCTGCACTTGAGCATAACCGGCAAACGCCCTGTTTTGGCGTCCATCCCCATGAGTCGTATCGCCAATAATGGGGTGTCGCAAGTGCGCTAAGTGCCGCCGCAACTGATGCTTGCGGCCAGTTTCCGGTATTAACCGCAGCCACGTTAATCGGCTACTTTGGTAACGTCCTGCAGGATACGGCAACTCGAGGTGGGATACCGCTTGGTAATGTGTGATCGCCTGTTGCGCCGGTTTTTGCTGATCGGCTAGGCCATCGGTGGTTTTATCAAGTTGCTCTTTGAGAGGGTAATCGATGGTCCCGCTGCCGTACAGCCAACCTCGGACCAAAGCGATATAACGCTTGTCCACCTGATGCTGCTGAAATTGCTCACCAAGTTGTCGAGCAACATCAGCGCTGCGGGCGAATAGCAACACGCCCGAGGTCGGCCGGTCGAGGCGATGCACGGGGAAAACGTGCGAGCCGAGCATATCGCGCACCAATTGCATGGCAAACCATATTTCACCACGAGCCAATGCGGTCCGGTGGACCAGCAAACCACTGGGTTTGTCGATGGCAACGAGATCATCATCGAGATAGAGAATCGACAGCTCTGGGCGCTCAACAAGCATCGATCTTCCTGATAATGTCGATCAGAGCCGCGCGCTGTGGCATCTGGTGTCGGTACACTTCATCAGCCAGCGGCGCAATGGCGATGGACTCGGGCAACTGGCGCTGTTCTGCGAGCAATTGCCTCATGGTCGGTAGAAACACAAATTGCAGCCACTGCGCCAAGCTCAAGGTATCGATGCAAAAGGGCTCTGTGCTGGCCAACGCTTGCGCCGAAGGCGGCTGAGATTGCCACAATTGTTGCGCCTTCAGTTCAGTCTCCAGCTGCTCAAGCAGTTTCGCCATGGTTTGGCGACGCACCATAATCAATCCCGCTTATATAGAAAAATAAGACGTGGATTTTGCCAACGAAGCACCATCCCTTACAATGCCCAGCCCGATTATTTCAGGATTTAGTCACGCTCATGAGCACCATTGATCAGGTTTTAACCCTTGGCGGTTGTCATTATACGGTTTACGACATGGGTCGAACCGTACAACGAATTAGCAAGCAGCAATTTGTCGAATTTGAGCAAGGTGCGCTTCCTTACCCGTATCCGATCCAAGGTCATGCTTGTTTTGCTGTTGTATTTTCCAAGCCAGACCAAGCCCAAACACCTTATTTGTGGCTGCTGAAATTTGCCGTTGATGAAGTCAGTAAACTGATTTTTAGCGGTCGCGATGACTTTATCCGGATGGTCGTTCAAGCATTAGGTGAGGACATTGCCAATGCCGATATCGATGCCGAGGCGCTCAACAATCATCCATATGCGTTCAAACCATCCACCGAAAAGTTAGCCGTATTGAATGCCCGCATTCGCAATAAACTACACCAACCTGCTTCTATTTATTACGAGCCAGCTTACCAGTACTTCTGCCATCAACCGACAGAGTCAGGCTGGCAAGCATTGGGCTTTCAGGGCATTGCTGATTTAACCGAACGACTCGATAGCGATTGCGCTGCGGCCATCGCCAAGCACTTAGACCAATTGCCCGAACCTGCCTTTTGCGCACTTGCCCAGTGCCTTGAGCACATTGAGCTGCCAGCGGTTATCCAACAGCAACTACTGAGCTGGCCCAATAACAAACGAGAAACATTCTGGCTTCGAGCTCTCACTGGAGCACAACAGCAACCCGCTGCCGAGGCCATTGCTGAACTGTTGGACACTAGCCTGTCGATTGATCTGCTGATCACCCTGTGCGGTCGCCACTGGCGCTATTTCAATCAGCCAGAACGCGCCGTGAACCTACTGGAAAGCTTACTACGCTGCGACCAAGGTAATATGGTGTTCGCCGCACTTGTTGCGGATTTAACGGCCATTCCTGAATGTCGCCAAGCCACACTGCAAGCACTCCGTTGGCCACAGCGTTCGGCGGCGCTCAGCCAAGCCATTGGGCAATTGTTTCAGCAGGTCAAACCCGCCCCCCATATTGATGAAAGGAATTAACGCCAAAATAAATGCTGGTGATGCCTCACTTTATTAATTTCGTGAGGCAATAAATGGAGATATAACAAGCCATTGCTACAGTTAAAGTCATCTCAACTGGAGGATGATTGAGTTATGGGATGGCTTCACAACTTAAGATTTATGGCCAAGCAAATGTTAATTGCGGCCATATTCGGAACAGCAATTGTCGTTTTAATCGTGGTTTCGTTAAGCGCCACCCGCCAGTTAGGCAACGACACCTCGACCTTTTCCGACAGTTTTTTGCCGCGGGTGAACTTTCTGCTGCAAGCCGATCGTGATTTGTATCAGTCCATATTGGCAGAGCGCACCCTGATATCGATTGATTCTTCCCATCCTGATTACGCGGCATTAGTCACTCAGCATCAGGAAAATATCCAGCAAGCAGCCGACCGCGTCAAAAGTGCCCAAGCGCTGGCAACCGATTCAGCACAACTTCGCATGTACAACGATTTTCAAAGCGAGTTAAGTCGCTGGCAAACCGTGTCGAATAATGTCCTGAGTACCGCGGCCGATTCCAAGCAACGAGCAGCAACCATGAGCGTGGGCCAGTCCACTGAGCAATTTGAGCGCGCCCGAGACTTGATTGATAAGCTCACAGAACTGACTGAGCAAGAAGCCGCTGCAAGCATCAAACACTCCAGAGAGATAAGAGAAAACGTCACCTGGACCATCTGGTCGGTTGCCATCATTGGCATTGTCGTCGCTTTTTCAATCGCTTATGTCACAGCCATCTACTCAACCAATGTCATTCACGATGTCCGCGATCGGATCCGTGATATCGCCGAGGGCGAAGGCGACCTGACCCAGCGGATCAAGGTCCAGGGTAAGGACGAAATTGGCGAACTATGCGTTGCCTTTAATTCCTTTGTTGAAAATCAGGCCGGCATTATTGGCCATATTAAAGGCGCCATGTCGGGCCTCAACAATGAGCTGGGTAAAGCCACTCGGCAAATCACCAAGGCACAGCAAGCCACCTCCAATCAGCAAGCAGAGAATGATCAAATTGCTACCGCAGTCACCGAGATGGCCGCCACGGTACAAGAAGTCGCACGCAATGCCAGTGATGCCGCTTCGGCGACGCACAAGGCCGACACCGATGTCGACAATGGCCGCGCCGTGGTTAACAAGACCGTTGAGAGCATTGAAGATTTAGTGTCTGACATTGAGAAATCAGCACAGGTGATCCAGCGAGTAGAAACCGGCAGCCATGAAATTGGCACGGTGATGGATGTCATTAGCAGTATCGCCGAACAGACGAATTTACTGGCGTTGAATGCTGCAATTGAAGCCGCTCGGGCTGGCGAACAGGGCCGAGGATTTGCTGTGGTCGCCGATGAAGTGCGGACCTTAGCGCAGCGAACCCAAGAATCCACCAGCTCGATCCGAGACATTATTGAGCGCTTACAAAGTGAAAGTGCAGCAGCGGTTGAAGCAATGAAAGCCAGTCAGAATGGTACTCAGCAAGTCGTTGAGCTGGCTGCTCAAACCGGTGATGTATTAGAGCAAATTAGTGTCGCGGTAAAATCCATCGCCGATATGAATACACAAATTGCGGCGGCTTCCGAGGAGCAGAGCAGCACCGCCGATCAGATCTCTGAAAATGGCGTCCGCATTAAGCAAATTGCCGAAGAGACCTATCAAATCACACTCGACGTCACCAGCGCCAATGAGCGGGTTGGCTCTCACACCAATGAAGTGGCGCAGTTGGTTGGACGATTTAAGATTTAAGAGCAAATCATGCCGACACCAAAAAGCCGGGGCTGCAAGCAACCCCAGCTTTTTATGAGCATCCCGCTCACTCCCCCGTCATAGTCATCCTGATTATGCCAGTATCCGTACTGCCGCCTAATTGGCGTTCCTTATTCCCCTGCGATCAATCCCGATCTGCATCCTGATAACGTCCTTGCGATCTGAGTGATTAAACTCTCCGAGTTTAATGGAGCATCCAGCTCACTTGACGAGCGTCCTGCTATCACCCCCTGTGATACTGCATCCATGCTTGTCGCCAACTCGAGATCTAATGTACCCCTGCGGTGTTTTTCAGCAATGGATGCTAAAGAATTGTTAAGTTACACAAACCAAGAAACATAGCAGCACAAGCAATTTATTCGATTATTAATCAACTAGTTAATCTTATTTGATGGGGTTATGACTGCGCCATAGATAACACAAAGTCTTACAAACAGTGTGCGAAATATCGCACACTGTTTAGGGCCATTCACCGCGCGGCTCAACCAGCCGCCTGAGACCTTTGCGTGATGCCTTAGCGATGGAGGAACATCAAGGTGCCAGATATATTGGCAAACTCAAGCTGCTTAATTTGCTGATAACGATGATTTTCCAGCCATTGAATAGAACGCTGTTGGCTGACAAAAATACCCACGCCATCAGCACTACCGCCCTCTTCTAATAAACTCTCAACGCCAGCCAACAAGGTATCGCCAACCCCATGGCCCTGATAATTCGGCGCCGTAGCGAGTAAACTTAATTGGTAGCAATTATCCGAGGGCAAAGCCTGACAAATACGTTGCTCTTTTCCTAGCAAGCGGCTGGTACTGACAATCCCCGCGGACAGCAGCATCTTCATTCGCCAGTTCCAGAACCGGCCACCAGCAAGCGGCGAGTCTGGCGTTTGTAAACAGGCCACGCCAACTAATAAATCGCTATCAAATGCTCCGATGACCGGCAAGTGATATTGCCAGAACACATCCAGCTCTTCACGAAAAAGCGCACGCAAACGCTGTTCATAGTTTTCATTGTCAGCATCAAAAATACGCTGAAACATGGCGTCATCATGATAAGCCTGAAACAGCAGGCTAGCGGCAATTCCAGCGTCTTCCGCGCCCAAATATTGCAATCGCAGTGAGGTTGTTGTTGTCATTATATCCCTTACATTGGTCTGGCTTTTTTCCGAACCTACGAGGAATAACCAACAAAGCCAATGGGATCATTTTGGCAACATGCAAATTTGCGTGTCTGAACACATTTTGTTCAAACCAATGAAGCCCCGTCGGACTGCAAAGATAAACAGCAAAGATAAACAGGCTCTAGGTTTTGCCGGCGCGACTTTGTAAACTGCAACCCTCTTTCGTTAACTTCAGTCCTGCTATGCCAGATTATCAAGCCATCGTTGATCAAGCCGTTGCTCATATTCGAGCTCAACATCAAGAGCCAACCGTTGCCCGAGTTAAGCGCCACTTATCACACCCCGTACCTTTGGCTATTCTAATGCCAGCGGTGAAAGCCGCACAGCAAAGTGGCGATAGCGCCGCTTCCGCTCGCAAAGTGGTAGCGCAAGCATCCGAATCGCCAGAGCTTGAAGCCATGACCACTGAGCAGCTAAGCCAAGCGGTGCGACAGCTGCAACAGCAAGTGCTCTCACTGCAGCAGCAAATTAATGAATTAAGAGGGAGTTAGGCGAGGTATTAGAGAATTAGCGGCTTCGCTGATTGTAAAAATTCCATCAGATCTGGTGCTAGGGTATGGCTCGGTTTGCGGCCCGGTAATTCGGCAACAATCGAGCCATCATCAGCCACTGACACCACCAATTCAGAATCAACAGCCACCCCAATAAAGACACTGGGTTCGAGCTTAAAGCGTTTTTGAGTGAGCAAATGTCCGGTTAAGTTTTGCAAGAAGCGGACATAGTCATCCTGATTCCAAGGCAACAACAACTCGACCGCGCCAATCTCAGATTCAATGGTGATACCCGCGCCATACAATGCATTCCAATAGGCTTTGCCACTAGGATGTAAATCAACCGACATGGCTTGTTCCAATTCAGCAAACTGGTCGGCATCGTCGCGCTCTACCGCATGCCACTGGCTGTCACTCCCTTCTTCGGCATCGCTTGGCACACAGGGAGAGGGCCAATCTTGGTCAATCACCACCACATGCGGTTCGCCAGTTTGCGATACATAATCGCTCTGGTAGCGGTCAATGAGTTGCTGTAGCGCCTTCGCGGTGGCTTTTCGATCATTCATTTCAGTTTTTCATCCGTCGATTGATATACAATAAAGCGGTCATTTTCATCAGCTAATTTATCTTATCCCATGAGCAAGCATTATCATGATGCCCCTGAGCTAAAAGGCTTAGGGCTTGGCCAACATACCAATTACCCAGAGCAATACGATCCATCCCAACTGCAAGCAGTGCCGCGGTCATTAAACCGCGACGATATCAACATTAGCGCCGCGGCTTTGCCATTTCACGGCGTAGACGATTGGACCGGTTACGAAATTAGTTGGCTCAACAGCAAAGGTAAGCCGGTGGTCGCGATAGGCCTATTCACCTTGCCGTGTACCAGCCCCAACTTAATCGAATCAAAATCATTCAAGTTATACCTCAATAGCTTTAACCAAAGCCGATTTGATTCCATAGCACAGGTCCAACAGCTGATGAGCAAGGACTTGAGCGAATGTGCAGGCCAACAGGTATCGGTCAAGCTGTTGCTACCACAACAATTTAACCAGTTACCACTGGTTGAGTTGGACGGTGAATGCCTCGATGAGCTCGATATCGAGGTCGCCAATTTTGAATTCAATAACGAGCTACTAAACGGCGCGGCGAGCGGTCCTGAAGTCGAAGAAACACTGGTGAGCCATCTGCTCAAATCTAACTGTTTGATCACCAATCAGCCTGATTGGGGCTCGGTGCAGATCCGCTATCGCGGTCCTCAGATCGACCGTGAGGCATTGCTCCGCTATCTCATTTCATTTCGTCTTCACAACGAGTTTCATGAACAGTGCGTCGAGCGTATCTACACCGATTTGATGACCTTTTGTCAGCCTCAGCAATTATCGGTTCTGGCCCGCTACACCCGCCGCGGAGGGCTAGACATCAACCCGTTCCGCTCAAACTTCGAACAGCAGCCTGCGCCGCTGCGATTGGCTCGCCAGTAATGCCAGCCAATCGCGAAGCCACGCTTAACGGTTCGCCAACCAAGCCTTGCGGAGGGCATCGGCCTCTGACGAGGTTTTTGGTGCCACCTGCAGTTTGTTGATCAGCTGCTGTGGCGGCGCAAGGGTCACTTCTCGCTTGGTCAAAATACCTTGGCGGAATAAGTGCAAGTGCAACGTCTGGCCCGCTGCCCAGCTGTGTTGAACGCGATCGAAGTTGCCAGAATGAACAGCAAAGCCGTCCACCGCGACAATCCGATCGCCTTGAGTTAATCCTGCGGTCCATGCAGGGCTATCGGTTGCGACAGCCCCGACTTTAAGGGCTTCAGCGGCGGCCTTGAGACTCGCTCCAAACCAAAACTTGGCTTTGTCGTTGGCTTTGTTTTGTAGCCCAGCCTCGGCTAATAGCTCGCTCCAATCAACAGCTAAAGGCGAGTCAATATGCTGCTGCCACCATTGGCCGACATCGGCCGGTGTCGTCACCAATTCAGCCATCGCCTGTTGCACCTGAGCTTCGGTTAGGCCATTGGGCAAACTAAACCGTTGGTAGAGCAAGCGGTGAAGCGCCGCAACACCAGCTTGATTGTCAGAGTGCTGCAATAGCCAAATATCGAGCGCCAGCGTCGCAGCAAAACCTTCTTGGTAAATATTGGCGTCGAAATTGTGGCCGTGCTGACCGCCGTGCTGGTTCCATTTGTACCAGCTGGCGTCGGCAACCGCTTGATGGCTGCCGCCCGGTGTTGCTTGATGGCGGCTCAAGCGTTTGGCCAACCGTTGATAAAACTTGGCCTCATCCATCAAACCAGATTTCAGCAACAACTTTTCTTGTAGGTAACTGGTTGAGCCTTCAGCCAACCACAGCAAGGTCGAGTGGTGGCGGTGATTCAGATCGTATGGCACAAAAGCCGCTGGTCGGTAGGCTTTGACATTCCAAGTATGAACAAATTCATGGGCGACAAGTCCCATGAAATCGAGGTAGTTTTCGTCATCATTAAACTTGAAACGATCCCACTGCATAATGGTGGAATTCAAATGCTCCGTGCCACCGCGAATATTGTCGGTGGCATGCACCATAAAGACATATTTAGAAAACGGGAAATGGCCCCACAATTGGTAAGACGCAACCACTAACTTCTTGATATCCGCATTGAGCTTGTCTAAATCCGCTGGCGTATGGCCCCAGACCACCAATTCAAATTTGGCCCCTTGGTAATTGAAGGAGCGATATTCATGCTCGCCCGCTTCAACCGGCGAATCAACCAACTGCTGATAGTTATCTGCAATCAACACGTTTGCTGTTGCGCCCTGCGCCAACCCTGAGCGCACCTGCCAATGCCGCGGCACCGAGAGTTCTACTTGATATGACTGCTCCTGAACGCCCTCAACCGCCACCACCGCGGCAGCAAAATCGACAAACAAATGGGATTCATCCAAGTGGCGAGTGCGCATCGCCAAGTCATCGGCAGTCAATAAATAGCGGATCACCGCGCTGTCGCTGCCCGCTAATGGCGCCTGCCATTGGTGATCGGAAATAGCCGTGACCGGCAACGGATTACCTTTGCTATCAACGACTTCAAGATTAGTCATCGCGCTGGCAAAATCGAGTTGCTCGTAGCGACCCGTTCGCCAAATCGGCATGGCAAATTGCAGGGTCTGACCGTCGAGCTGGTCCATCTCAATTTCAACTTGCAACTGATGTTGTTCTGTCGCAACGGGAGTAAGCCTGACAAGCGATTCAGCGGAGCAATAAAAAGCAACCGTGAATGTGAGAAATACTATGATTTTGTTCAACATACGAGCTTGAAACCTGTTTCTGTTAGCGTTAGTTGGTTACACTTAACGCCTGTAATTTGTCATTAAAACGTGAGAGCCATGACCAACTTTGCAAGGATGCTTTGGGTTAGTTTGCTGCTGATCAAACCAGCAGTTGCGGTCACTGATGCGCCTCAATGGGCGGCATTGTACCAGCAGCAGTGGCATCAGTCTGAACAATCCCTGACCGATCGCAGCAAAAGCTTTGTCGACTCTCAACTTCCTTCGTTCGATCCTCAATCCCTGATAGACCTTAGTGCCTCAGAACGACGACAAGTTGCACAAGCAGCGGCAATTTATTTACGAACCGCGCCTTTTCGTGCTAACGGCCATACCTTTAATCAATACGCCCAGTTGATTATCGATTTGGCGATCATGATTAAAGATCCGCTGCTCGAAGCTGAGGGTTATTACCATCTGGCACGGGACTCGGTGGAACACCGACAGCTCATTCAGCATGGTGAGCGACAGCTCAATCAAGCGCTGCAAACCCTGTCATCGCAAGCCATCGCTGATGAAACCACTCACAGCATTGTGCTGGCTCACCTGTACTTACTGCGCGGCCAAATTCAGCTGCAGCGCAATCAGAATATTGAGGCCATCGAATCGGCAGAAACGGCATTAGTGCTAGCCGAAGCTCAGCAATTGCCCTGGTTAACCACCAATGCCATGTTTCTGTTGGGTGAAAGCCAGTTGCAGCTACAGCAACTGGATTTAGCCATCGAAGCGTTCTATCAAGCACTTAATTACTCAGAGCAGCAACAAGATCTGCTTCAAACCACCAAAGCTTATGTCAACATCGGTTTGGTTTATCAACAACAAGGGCGCCAAAAAGACGCGATTAATCAGTTGCACCAAGCGGCGGAGCAATATCAGCAATTAGCCGAAGATTTGTTGCTGGCGAAAACACTGAACCAGCTCGCTAATCTTCATCATCAGGCCGATCAACTGAATCAGGCCATCGCCATTTATCTCAATTCGCTGGCACTCTACAAGCAGCAAAACCATGCCAAAGGTGTCGCGGTAGTGAGCCAATCCATCGCTGATGTCTACCGTCAATTCGGCGAGCTTAATAAAGCTCGGCGCTATTTTCAGGACGCCCAACGACTGTTTCGGCAAATTCACGACAACGAGAGTCTATTGCAGCTCAGCCTGCTGGATGCCGAATTGCTCGATGCTGAGGGCCACACCGATCAGGCCTTGACCTTGCTGGAACAAACCAAGCAAGAAGTAGCCGACAACAGTGATTTGGCGATTGAGATCCGCAAGGTCATGATCCGGCTACTGTTAAAGCAAGGCCAGTTCGAGCAAGCCAGTCGGCTAATGCAGCAAGAGCTCGATTATCTGGAACATCACGTCAACTCATCGATTCACATGCGGGTTAATCAGGTCCAGAGCAGCCACCAGATCCAGTTGCTGCAAAAACAACTTGATGACTATAAAAACAGTGCGGAAAACAAAGCGATACTGGCAGAGCGTTACCTCAACTACGCCAGCGGCTTATTCGTTATTGCGGTGCTGGCAATCGGCTCTATTTTGGGTCAGTGGCGCAAGCTTAGAACCCAACAGCATCGAATCAAAGATCTGACTTATGATGCCTCTCACACCCAGTACACCGGGCTTGGCAATGGCCGCATGCTGGTGCCGCATTTGGTCAAGGAAACACTCAAATTACAGCGCCAGCAAGAAAATTGGTACGCCTCCGGAGCAACCGGACAACGCCCCACGGGCAAACTACTGACACTGATTCATGTGCCATTTTTGACCCATTTGCATCAGCGCTACGGGTTCGAGAGTGGTCGCAAAATCGAAATGAAGTATGGCCAGTTTTTACGTAGCCGATTTGCCGACCTGACTTTATTTCAACCACGAGATGATGTCATCGCGGTGATCTTACCTAGCGCCTCAATTGAGGCTTCTGCGCAACGGGTGATTGATACCTTGCATGGTTTCGCGCCGCCAGGAATGACCAAGCGCAAACCACTGAGCGTGGCATTGATGCATTATCCGTTCACCCAAAAAAATAGCAAAGCAGTGAATGCCAGTGCTGCCAGTGAAATGTTGTTACTTGCGCTAAACGCCGCCATGGAAATCACTGAGCGTCACAACAGTGATGTCTGGGTTGGCCTTGAAGCCTTGGAAACGGCCCCCGTCAGCTTGTTTCATTCTCGCCCCCGAGATAATACCTTGCTCGGCATTGATAAAGGCTTTATTCGGGTGCTATCGAACGCCGATAAAAGTGATATTAATTGGCCTTTTAAGTCAGAAAATCAAAATTTTGTGCAGCGAGCCGAGTAAGCTTGGAAAAAATAGAAAGATTGCTTGTACGGGCAAGATTCTGACTTCTAGAATTAATAAATCGCTGGTACGTAGCGTAAACAGGTCCGCAAGCAGGAGTTAACGTATTGAAGGACATGAATAAAGCATATCGAGACTTAGAGTCTAAGTTTTTAAGCGACAGGGAAACTCTGGGTCGGCTGGTCGAGCGCATGTCTCATGCATGCAAAGGTCAGCAAACGGAACTCGATAACAAGCTCGCGGCGTTGCGAACTTCGCTGAAAGAAAATGCCGATCTAGAAAACATTCGGCCGCTGACCGACCAAGTAGAAAACCTGCTGCAACAAGCCTCTGCAAGAATCGATGCCGATCTGGCGCAGGCCAAACAGAGCTTTTTTGAATCCTGTTCGACCCTGCAACGCGCTCGGGGTCTGGAGCCGGAAACTCGGCGCCAACTACGCGCTGTGATCGAACAATCACAACTACCAGAAACCAAATTAACTCATTTGCTGCCCCATTTGAGTACCTTGTCAGAGCTGTACAGCCAAGTGCTGGCCAATCTCCACCAGCAAAAAGGCATTGAACCGCAAACTTTACCGAAAAGCGTTCACGCGCTGAGTAACGCCCTGCTCAACGTGTTATCCGAATTCGACTTTGAAGCCAAAGCAGCACAAGCGATTAAAGAGCAGCGCAGCGCTCTGGCCCATGCTTCCAAGCCCGAAGAGTTGGTGACCATTTGCGTCGACTCGATGAAGATCATCATTGACGCCGTTAAGGTTGAACGCACTGGCTCAGAGCAATTTTTAAGCCGCCTGAACGCCAGTTTGGATCGCATTAACCAAGCGTTGGAGCAATCGGTCAGCACTTCGGCGCAGCTCAACCAAGTGCAGCTGGAAACCGAAAAACAAATCCGCCAACAACTCTCTGCACTGTCGCAAGATGTGGAAGCCAGCGATCGCTTAGAGCCGTTGAAAGTTCAAATCGCTAGCCGGCTCGAATCGATCAATGATTTGCTGGCCAAACGCTCGAGCAACACCGAATTGGAACAAAAGTTGGAAGAAAGCTTGCAGCAAATGAGCAAGCGCTTAACCGAGCTTGAAAGCGAATCGAAGAATTATCAGACTCGGCTGGAAGAACAGCGCCACAAGCTTTACGTTGACAACCTAACCGGCCTGAAAAATAGAGCCGCATTCGATGAGCGCTTTGAAATTGAATTTGAACGCGCGCAACGTTATCAATTACCGCTGACCCTAGCGGTGATGGATTTAGATCATTTCAAAGCGATTAATGATACCTATGGTCACATCGCTGGCGACAAGACTCTTGGCGCCGTTGGCAAACTGCTCAAGCAGTGGCTGCGCGCTTCCGATTTTGTTGCCCGTTACGGTGGCGAAGAGTTTGTCTTGCTATTGCCGCAGCAGACCATCGCCTCTTCCACCCCAATGCTCAATAAGCTGTGCAAGAAAATTGCATCCATTCCGTTCATTTATAAAGGACAGAAACTCAACGTTACCATGTCAATTGGTGTCGCTCAGGCCGACCCTAAAGAATCTCGCATTGCGCTTTTTGATCGCGCTGACAACGCGTTATACCAAGCCAAAAACAACGGCCGTAATCAGATCGTTACGGCCTAAAAATTATAAAACCAAGCAGCTGCTCAGCAGTGAGCAGCTTGTAGGCTGGAGGCTCGTCATATGATCACTCAAATTAATCCCGTTGGCTCAATGGATCTACTTTCACAATTGGAAGTTGATCGACTCAAACAAACATCCACCTCAGAACTGTATCGATTATTTCGCAATTGTTGTTTGGCGGTGCTCAATGTGGGCGCCCAAACGGACAATAGCCGCGAAATCCTCGATAGCTATAAAAGTTTTGATATTAACGTGTTACGCCGAGAGCGTGGGATCAAACTGGAACTATTGAACCCGCCCGAACAATCCTTTGTTGATGGCGAACTGATCCGCGGCATTCAAGAACATTTGTTTTCCGTGCTGCGAGATATTCTTTATGTTGAAAACCAGTACCAAAACAACCGCTTAATTAACCTCACCAGCTCAACCCATGTGACCCACGTGGTATTCGACATTTTACGCAATGCGCGGGCAATCCACTCGCAAGCCGACCCCAACATGATTGTCTGCTGGGGAGGTCACTCGATTGGTGAGAAGGAGTTTCTTTACACCCGCTCGGTTGGCTACCAATTAGGATTGCGAGAGCTGAACATCGTCACCGGCTGTGGTCCTGGCGCGATGGAAGGCCCGATGAAAGGTGCTGCGATCGGCCATGCCCAACAACGACAACGCAATTGCCGCTATTTGGGTCTGACCGAGCCAAGTATTATCGCCGCCGAACCACCCAATCCGATTGTCAACGAACTGGTGATCATGCCGGATATTGAAAAGCGGCTCGAAGCATTCGTCCGTTTAGGGCATGGTGTGATTATCTTCCCTGGCGGCGTTGGCACGGCCGAAGAGCTGCTGTATTTGCTTGGCATTTTACTGCATCCCAAAAATGCAGCAGAGCCGTTACCTGTGGTGCTGACCGGGCCACAAAGCAGCGCCGATTACTTTAATCAAATTGATCAGTTCATTGCCGACACGCTCGGTAGTGAAGCGCAAAACCGTTATAAAATCATTATTGACGATCCGGTCGCGGTGGCACGCTACATTAGTGACAAAACCCAAGACGTTCGCGAGCACCGCAAAGCACTTGGCGATGCATACCACTTCAACTGGTCGCTGCACATTGAGCCTGAATTTCAACTGCCGTTTGAGCCCAATCACGAGTGCATGGCGGAGCTCAACCTTCACCATAATCAGTCATCTGCAGCGCTTGCTTCAGCACTGCGCAAGGCTTTTTCCGGCATTGTTGCTGGCAACGTCAAAGAGGCAGGCATCAAAGCCATTGAGCGCAATGGGCCATTTGTGCTCCACGGTGAAAAAGACTTGATGGCGCGATTGGACAAGTTGCTCCAAGCCTTTATTGAGCAAGGCCGCATGAAGCTGCCGGGCTCAACGTATCACCCGTGCTACACGGTACAAACCTAACATGGCACCGAATCTAGTTATCTTCGACGCGATGAATGTATTGCGTCGAATTTATGCCGCCATTGAGCATACTCACGACAGTATTGAACGATTGCAGCAACAGTCTTGGCACAAAATGGCGCAATGTCTGGATGCGTATCAGGCCTCTCATGCCGTCGCCGTGTTTGATGGCGAACAACCCGGTTGGCGCCATCAACTCTGGCCCGCTTACAAGGCAGGACGAAAACCTTTGCCAGCAGAGCTAGCTCAGGGACTTGATTCGATTCAACAATATTGGTGGCAGCAAGGCGTTGATAGTGTCTTACCCAGCCATGATGAAGCTGATGATGTGATCGCCACGTTGACCGTCAAAGCGGCCGAACATGGCGTCAATGTCATTATCATTTCTACCGACCAAGGCTTTTGTCAGTTGCTGGGGCCATCAATTCAACAGTACGATTGCTTTACTCGGCAACCACTGACCATTGCGCACTATCAGCAAAAATTTTCGATTTCGCCGCAACAATGGCCGCAATACAAAGCCCTCACCGGCGAATCGAGCAGTGATATTCCTGGCATATCTGGTTTTGGTCCGGCCACAGCGCGGGCATTTATCGAACAAAATTATGATGTCTCAACGCTGCCACCAGCAAAACAACAAAGTTGGCAGCAAGAACACGAGTTAGTCGCTATATTTCAACAATTAATGACGCTGAATACCGAGCGAGAACTCGGCTTCAAACTGTCAGATTTACGGTACCCCAAATGACTCAGAACGTTTTAATCACCGGCGCTAATCGCGGCATTGGGCTGGAATTTTGCCAACAGTACCTCGCCGCCGGCGCCCGCGTATTTGCTTGCTGCCGAACACCACAACAAGCCACCGAGTTAAATGCTCTGGCCAATGACTATCGGCAACTCACGGTATTGCCATTGGACATTGCCTCGCACCAGCAAGCCGCCGATATTGTCACTCAGCTAAACGGTGTCACGCTCGATGTATTAATTAACAACGCCGGTATTTATGGTGCTAAAGGTGCCAGCCTTGAGGCAATCGACGCAGAGGAGTGGCTCCATGTGCTGCACATTGACGCCATAGCGCCGGTGTTATTGACTCGTACCTTGCAGCCTTTACTTGGCAACGGCAGCAAAGTCGCCTTTGTGAGTAGCAAGATGGGTAGTATCGCCGATAATCAATCCGGCGGCAGTTACATGTATCGAAGTGCCAAAGCAGCCTTAAATGCAGCGGTGAAATCCCTAGCGATCGATTGGCATGAACACGGCATCCGCATTGCTCTGTTGCACCCTGGCTGGGTCAAAACCGATATGGGTGGCCCAAATGCGCTGATTTCAACCGATCAGTCGGTTGCCGGCATGAAAAATGTTATCGACTCGTTATCGGCCAATGACAACGGCCAATTCATTAACTATGATGGCGCCCCAATTCCTTGGTAACGGCACAATGAAGGACTTCTGAATGGCTGATGTTGGCAAACAAATTTCCGATCTTCACCAAATGGCGCAAGAGCTATTGATTGCGGTGAATATGCCGGAAAAAGCTGATTTGCCAAGCACTGCCAAACGGCTGGCCGCCAAACTCTGCGCTTTTGCCGCTTCCGACCGGCCACTGACCATGTCGTTACTGGCCATTTACAGCAATCAACACCAACCGGCCGCTCAATGGATCGTCAAAGCCGGCGCCTTAACGGCGCTGTTGGGTTTGAAATTAGGTTTCCAGGAAGCGATTTGGCGCCGAGTGGTGAGCGCCGCAGTGACAATGGATTTATCCGTCGTCGATATTCTCCAAACTCGGGTAAAAGGTGGCAGTTTCAGCGCCGATCTTAAGACCCGTTGGCGCAAACACCCTGCTCTAAGTTTTGCCCTACTCCGTAAAGCTGGGGTCAATGATGGCATGTGGCTGAGCCATGTTTTGCAGCATCATGAACGGCCCAATGGTTTAGGCTTTCCCAGCCGAGTGAGTGGTAATAACCTGCTGCCGACCTCGCCGTTATTGACGCTGGTATCCGACGCGCTGGAATTGCTGATGCCAACGGCCAAGCGCCAGGGTTTGCATCCAGAGCAAGTCATCGCACGCTTGTATTGGCGTCGCCACCATTATCACCGCTGCCACCTCAACGCCTTAGTCGAATTATTCCAGCCTGTGCCGGTTGCCGCCCAGTTAGGCTTGAAGCGAGGGGGCATTGCCATGGTGGTTCGGCAGCCCGTCAGCAATTACTTGTGGGCAGTGAAGCATTATGCTCGTCAGGGCCAAAAAGGCATTGAAGTCATTAAGTTGATGGAAAACGACGTCGCTCGGGTCTATCCCATGCTGAAAGTCGACAAAATGGATTTGATGGCGCTATGGCTTGAAGGTCACCGGCAAATGAGCAACAGCCTAAGTAAACCTTGGGCAGAGCCGGCGCTGCAGCCGAGCGAGCTCAAGGTCAAGCTCAGCCAATTGCTGAACCAAGAAAGCCCCAATATTACCAAGGTCTCTGAATACATCGCGTCAGAGCCGGTGCTGTCAGAAACCTTATTCAAGATGGCAAACCGAGAAATCGACAGCGCCAAACCGACCAAGGCAATCAAGCATGCCATCATGATGATCGGCTTGGACCGACTCGGTCCCATGCTGCTGCGTAGCGATTTGTTGAGTCAGTGCCGGCAGCGCCGCTTTCCGCTCGATCACTGGGCTTATCAGTACACCGATTTATTTGCCGAATGTGCTGCTCAAATCGCCACTCACAGCTACTTCATGATGCCAGAGCAAGCCAGGACAATGGCCACATTTGCCGTTATCGGGTGGTTTTCCGATAGCGAACTGAATCAGCGAATTCAGCTCAAAGATCGCCAGCAAATCGAAGTAGAACTATTTAGCGTGTTTGAATTGCTGTCCGCCACACCGCACGAAGAGTTGGCTAGCAAAGGACTAGAAGCGGCGCGTCAATGGAAAATGCCGCTCAGTTTGCTACAAGCATTGGAAGTGTTTGCCGGCGAGTACCTGCCCGAAGAAGTGCCGATGAAGTCGCGCCACCCTTATTATTTGTTGGTACTGGCCAGCCACATGATGATTCAGTTGCTTGGAAAAGACAGTGACTGGAATGAGCGCACTGCCTTGATGACGCGACTGGACATCAGCAATCAAAAATTCAATGAGGCGCGCGATGCAGTATTAGCCTGCGGCTCAGTGATTTGCCCCTTGCCCAAGGGCTAGAGCCTGTTGATCTTTGCTGTGTGTTTTTGCAGCAATTTATTGGTGATTTAGGCAAGGAAGTGATTATGAAGTTGACTGGCCGTCAATGAATAATCGCTGACGCTGAATAAATTGCCAATAAACGCTGCCCGAAGGGTTCGTCAAAATGCTCATTTCGCTACGTCGCTCGCTATTTGTATAGATGGCTATAGGGCATAGCTCGCTTCTTGCTCAAAAGAGCATTTTGAACGAACAAAATTCATACACCAAAGATCAACAGGCTCTAGGGGCTGCTGATCGTCATCCAAGCTGCTAGTTGAGTTTGGGATAGCCAACGAAAACCGTGATCTCCTCACGGTCGTGGTACAAGTGCTTGGCTTTAATCACCATGCCATCTTGCAGCTCATCGCGCAGAATATTCATGCAGGTTTGCACTTCTTCCCAACGCGCTTTCATCGGCAGCTTCAAATTAACAATGGCGTTGCGGGTATTGCCTTGGGCAAACCAGTCAATAACCATGTGAACCACTCGACGAGGCTTATCGGCCATGTCACAAACCATCCATTCAGACGGCGCATTTTCTGGCCACTTGAGGCGCTTGCCATTGCCAAATTGACGGTTGATCCACGAGATTGGTTTGCGTTTTGGATCAAAGCCAAAACCGTCTTCACGGAAGTGTTTGACCTGACCGGTTTCCATTAAGCTATCGGCCATCGGGCCATTATCGACCGACGACACAAACAGTCCTCGGCGCACCAGTTGATAAGTCCAGCCGCCAGGGCAAGCCCCCAAATCGACCGCCTTCATGCCCGATGTCATCCGCGCAGCTAATTCGGCCTCAGAGAAAAATGACAGTAAGGCCTCATCCAGTTTCAGGGTTGAGCGGCTTGGTGCTGCTGATGGCACGCGTAGGCGCATAATGCCGTTGACGAACGGGCTATGACGGCCCGGCTCACTGACACCAACAAATGCCTGAGTGCCCGCCAGCAAACAAACATGCAGTACCGGCAAGCTGTTATCTTTAATGAGCTTGCCTTGTTTTTGCAGCCCTTTACTCAACGGTACCGCTAGCTTTTTCGCCAGTCGGTTAAGAGATTTACCTTCATTGGTATCAGGCGTTTCCATTCGAAGTTCACTGAACGGCCCCTGCTCTGCGACTTGTGCGAGTATTGGCCCGACCCGATCTTCGGGATCGAAATTAATGGTATCGCCATAAACCAGCTGGCGAGCAAAAATCAGACTGCGGATCGGCACTTGCGCCAACGCTGCTGCATCTTCTTGCTGATAAGTTTCATAAATCGCGAAGCCAGTATCTTTGCTGGCTCTTACGTAGCCCCAGTTCTCATACTTTTCGGCCAGCGCAGCGAATTCCGCTCCGGTTTCACTCTCAAAACCAGCGCGGCAGTACAACATAATCTGTTTCATGTGCGTTGCCCCTTCCAACAGCCCACTAGTAGCGCTGCCCAGGTTAAAATCAATAAACTGCCGCCCAGTGGCGTCATCCACCAGATGGCTTTCCAGTTGGCCAGAATCAGGCCATAAATGCTGCCGCTGAACAAGCTAATCGCCACCACAAAACTCGCCGCCAAAGCATTTGCCCATCGCTGCGATAATGGCATCAAAGCCAGCCCAATAAGCGCTAAGCCATGCCACATCTGATAACGCACGGCAACTTCGAGGCTTTGCTGCTGAGCTGCAGACACAGCCGCGCCATGGCTGACATAAGCGCCCATGGCAACGGCCAGCAGGCATAAGCAAATGCCCGCAGAGGCGACTAGTCTGAACATAGCTGCTCCTGAATAAATCGAGCAGATAACAACGCTGCCTGCTGAATATGTTGCTGCTGATTTAAACCACTGGCTTTGCGGGGTTTAAAACTATGGTCGCCATCGGCAAGCCAAGCCAATTCAACTGACCGAGATAACGAATAGCCAGCCACTTCTTGCTGATTACCGAAGGTATCGCGTTCACCTTGAACAATGAGCAGCGGTTGCTCCAACTGCTGCAAATGCTCCACTCGCAAGCGCTCTGGCTTGCCAATGGGATGAAACGGATAGCCATAGGCAATACCGGGTAGTTTCAGGGTATCGAGCAACATCGTTGCGACGCGCCCACCCATGGATTTTCCAGCCAGATACAGCGGTAAATCAGTGGGCAAGGATTCAACTTGTTCTGTCATGGCTTGCAATAGCACCGGTAAGCGATCCGGCGGCCGCTTTTTGTTTAGCGCTTTGGCTTTCACCATGTAGGGAAAATCAAACAGTACCGGCTCAATGTGCTGCGCTTGCAACTGCTCCGCCAGCGCTTGCATAAACTCAGAGTCACTGCCGGCGCCCGCGCCATGGGCTAACAAAACCCGAGCGATTGGCTTAGTTTTCAACAGGGTTTGCTCCGGTCATGCGTTTAATCGATTCTTGCTCTTTGCGCACACGCTCAAGCATCCAGTCACGAAAGGCTTTAATTTTACCCAGATCAGCTTGCGAAGGTTCACACACCAGATAGTAGGAGTCCTGACTGGTTAAGGCTTCAGTAAACGGACACACCAATCGGCCACTAAGCAACTCTGGTTGCGCCAATACGCTATTGACCAATGCGACGCCTTGGGAGTGAACTGCTGCCTGCAACACCATCGCAGTGTGACTAAATATCGGCCCGTGGTTCACATTGACCCCTTCGATATTCATCATCTTGAGCCAGGCTTTCCAGTCTTTGCGGTCAATGTCATGAAGCAACACATGGCGCTTCAAATCCTGCGGCGTTTCCAGCGGGATCCCTTGATCAAACAGCTGCGGAGAACACACAGTGACCAGCAGCTCGGCATGGAGTTTATCGGCAACCACCCCAGTCCATCGGCCGCGGCCAAAGTAAACGGCAATATCGACATCTTCGGTAAGCGAGCCTTCATCACGGTCAACCGCCTTGATCCGAACATCAATATCCGGATGCAGCATATGAAACTCATTAAGCCGTGGCACCAACCACTGAATGGCAAAGCTCGGCGGCAAACTAATGGTTAACGCCCCTTTGGCGGTGCTGGCAAGGACACGTTCAGTGGCTTCGGTTAACTGGGTAAAGACTTCTTTGATGTCCTGAAAGTAGCTCTGGCCCTGCTCCGTTAGTAACAAAGAGCGATTCTTTCGCCGGAACAGTTTTAGCCCTAGAAATTCTTCAAGCCCTTTGATTTGGTGACTCACTGCAGCCTGAGTAACAAACAATTCTTCCGCAGCGCGAGTAAAACTCATATGACGAGCAGCAGCTTCGAATGCTTTAAGGGCATTTAGTGGAGGTAAACGACGCGACACAACAACCTCACTGATAACATTTTCTAATGGGTGGGATTATAGAGCAAAAGCTTGTCGAAACTGAACCCAAGAATGACAAAATAACCCGAGCAGCGGCCCGCCTGCGTTACAGTTTGATTTTCCACGCCACTGGCTTGCCATGGCGGCCTTGCCAATGGCTGCCGACTAAGTACATAGCCCCCTCATCGTCGCGGGTCACTGAGCCATAGATTAAGCGGTTGGCCGGAATGGTTGGCAACGGATGAACCGCAGCCTGATTGAGTTCGATATCGTAGGTTAGCCATTGTGCGGTCTCGGCACGGTTGCTGCGGGCAACCGCGCCAAGGTACTTATCGCCATCAAGGCTAAAGAGGCTTTCGATGGTTGCCTTACCTTTCGGATGCATTGGCCCCATTGCCACCAGCTTATCGAGCCCAACGCCATCAGCGACAATACGATAGAGTTGCCCCTGATGAGTGACAAAATAAATATCACCATTGGCCATTTCCGCATGACCGGTTATACCGTGATGCTTATGCCATTCCTTGCGATGGTAATTGGTCATGGGGTAGCTGGCGATCCAATTTAAGCGGTGGTCATATTGCTCGAGCGACGCGTAGCTAAACCCGTCTTCGGTGGTCGCAACTTTGGGCACATAGACATTGGCAGCGGAGTCGACCAGAAAATTGCGCGACACATGAGCTGTTGCTGAATCAACCGATACCGAACGAGTGACACCACTGACCACATCATATTGGTAGATTTCATGGCCCCAGTAACCCAGCGCATAAACAAAGCGTCCGCGCGCTTGCAAAGCAACCAGGGCATGAGGCGTTGCTGCCAAATGTTGCCACTGATCAGAACTTGGCCGAGTGCGCCATAAATGACCGCCCCAAGTTGGCAAGGTGAGCTGACTTTGTGATTCGCCGCCCTCATCAAAACTAGAAAAATAGAGGTAGCCATCATCCGCAGCAACGATCTTACTGTGTAATTTGTTTTGCTGAACATTGTCAGGGGCTACCCCCTGCGAGACCAGTTGGCTCACGGTATCGCCAAGGGACTTCAACTCGCCACTGTATGGGTTGTAGCGAACCAATTGCGAGGTACCACGTTGGCCACCATGGCTTGACACCCCAAAATAAATCGCGCCCTTATCGTCGCGGCCAGTGGCGCCCCAAATGGCATCCATTTCCGGCAGCAGGTCCAGTTGGGAAAAATCGATCTGCTCAACCTGGGGGCGACTATCTGCGGCGACCGGATGAAACACTGTTCCCAGATTTTGTTCGAGCGAACGCTGCTGTAATCGCGGCTGCGATGCTGGCTTGCTGGGCTCCTGCGATTCTGGTGCGGGCGAGCAGGCTATCAGTAACACTAAAGCGAATGCATGAATTCCTATCAGCTTATCCATTTCCCGTTGTTACCCCTGCCCTTGAATCCGAATCGGATTGGAGTAGAACCAATAGTCTCGTCGGCCAGTTTGTTGGCTGACCCCACGCAACCGAACGACAGTGGAGTCAGAATTAATTGGCAACGGATGCGTGACCTCAATTCGGCCTGTCGCAGTTGCCTGAAATGGCAGCGGGTAAGTTCGGATGCTATTCGACATCACCACAATCAGCTCAAGCTCCGTTAATGGCGCGCGTTGTCCTTGCCAATCTTGCGCGGCTAATTGAATAGCAACATTGACTCGTGCCTGCTGGCCTTTGCGATTCTCTCCGACCTGGCCCATGACCAGCGATTGACCATTGGAGGTGGACACTGAAAAATCGAGGGCATCGACAAAGCGACCATGCTGAGCCCAGAACTGGCCCGCGTGAAGCGCGCGAATCACATCGTTGTGACGATTGCTGCGGGCATAAACATGGGTGCTGGAAAACTGGCAGGGCCAATAATCCATTTGGGTATTGTGGAAGTCTGAGTTCGCTCTTGCGCCCCAAACATTTAAGCCACTTTGCAGCAACTGGTCCCATTGTCCGCCCACTTTAGCGACCGCCGGATCCCAGCCACCGATAGTGCGATGTTTGAGCGAATAAGAGCCATTATTCTTGCCCTTTTTCTTTTGGTGCCCTGGAGCCCCTGACATCCCAACCACCAGATCGCTCGCGGCCATCCAAGTTGTCATGTCATGACCCACTTCGCTCAGGTAAAACGACTTCCGGCTTGGGTGATTGTAAAACACCACAGGTTGGGTGCCGTAGACATTGATATCGGCCAGATACTTCAACCCAGGCTCAGCAGTCATCATTTCTTCCGAGCGCTTTTTGTAGCTATCGTAGCGATTTCGAAAGGTTGAAATTTGGGCCAATACATCATCTGATTGAGGAAACAGCACGGTGGCATGTTCTCGCCCCATAAACGGCGCAATATTCCATTCGAGCCCAGTCAATATCGACATGTCTGGATGGGCATAGTCAGCATTACGAATGGCTTCGACATAGGACTTGCTGGCTACCTTCTTTAAATTTCGATCGCCGTGATCGGCAATGGCAATGGCGTCACACCCAAATGATGCTGCTTTATCGGCGACCTCGGCAACGGTATGAGAGCCATCAGAGAATTTGGTGTGGATGTGAGTATCGACGATAAACCAATCGCCACGCTCTATGGTGTCGACTGGCGCTTGATAAGCGCGAGTTCGCGCCCCGTTATCATTGCCCGAATAGAGCGGTAACTGCTCGATGCGTTTGTCAATATGACGCTCTAACGCACGATATTTTTCCGATCCAACGCTATCAAATATGAGTTTGAATTCCTGCTCTCGCAATCCTTCAGGTAGGTCGTGAACCATAGGAAAGAAGCTGTTCTCAGAACCTTCAAACGCCAACAAATCCTGGGCAGCACGGGCGTGATCATCGTCGCCAATCCACTCAGAAAACTTCAGTCCGGCTTTGTCGGCGGCAAGGTCGGCAAAGCTGTAACCTGAGCCGCCCTGATTGGCATCGAGTAATTCCTTGATCTCACCAATACTAAACGCCAATTGTGCCCGGCCCAATTGTTCAAGAATGGCGGAATACAAAAAGTGAAGCGCCAAGTCTTTGCGGCCTTGCAATGACGCCGAGCGACGCTTGCCGACATCGGGCTTGTTGTCGTATCCGGCCAATGAAGCGAAACGGTAGGTACCAAACTTGATCGCTAATGCCCAGAGCGCAGCGGTATTTTCTGTCGCCGGGTCCGCCCCTGCCGATGTTCTCGCCATGGCGGTGCGCATTACTTCCGTCATGTAAGGCGCTAGCGATGGCGATGAGTTATCCATTGTCCGCAAGGTGGCCAAATAGATATCAATGGTAGCGGTGTCGATTTGTTTCTGGCGGTGAATGGTTTTAGCGGTGTTAGCTAGCCCCTGAATGCCACCTTTGATTTGCTCTCGAAAATCAACCGGTTTATCTGCAACCAAAGCCAATTGTCCCGCGCGAAACTGGGCGCCAGAAATAAGTTGATCTAAGGTGCGCTTCGCATCATCACCAAACACCCAACCAAAGCCTGTCACCGCTACCGCTTGAATTAGACCAGAAGGCAGCGGGATACTGCCTATACGGCAGTCTTGTAAACCGCTGGCATCAAAGTCGGGCAGCAACATGCAGGATACATTGAGGTATCTTGAGCCAGCAATTGGAACACTGGCAGAGCCAGCAACCGCCATACCATATGGGGTGACAGAGCCAGCAAATTGCATGTTGGGAATGGAGTAACTGGCGACCGCCATAATGGCGTCGATATCTTGCTGGCTGAGATTCAATTCAACTTTGCTACGCCGAGCAATCAACTGCTGCCGGATGGCTTTGACTTTGTTTTTGGCGGCTTGAACATCTCGGGGAGATAGCGTTTTGGTTGGCGCAACCACAGGCTCGCTACTGAGCAATGCAAAAACAAACACGCCGGTCAAAACCAGACCGGTTATTCCTATCACCAGTAATTTGCGCAGTATGCTTTTCATTGACGACACGCTCGCGGCTCAATCCCTGACCAAATGATGTTCGAGAATAACCTTTTTCCAGTGTTCGAGCGAGCCACAATATCACGCTGCGAAGGTTGCTCACGGGCATTGAACCGGCAATGAGGGCAATAGCAAACCTCACCCCATGCTGACGCTCAAGCACATCAAAGCCAATGTCTGAGCAGCGAGCCGGCAGCCAACAACACCCTTCGGTGACGCTCAAGTCCATCCATGGAACGCTCTACACCCGACATCCATGTCGGCTGAAGCACCTCAGTGCATTGTTAGCAGCCGCTTTGGGATTCGACGGTTGCGGTCAGCGCACGCTCGGTTTGGGAGTAGCTTGGGAGTTGGATAGTCGAGCTTCTGCCGCAGGGAAGCGGCAGTAGAGCCTACATGGAAGTATTCACGGCGTCTCGACTAGACAATTCGCAAGCTGCGATGATTACACTGAACTGTTGAATCGGCAGTGAGAGCGATAGCAAACCTCACCCCATGCTGACGCTCAAGCACATCCTTGTGTCGCTCTACATGCGGCATCCATGCCGCCTGAAGCAGCAAGTAGCGAGGTTTACTATCGCCCTAGGCGCTCCGGAGCGCTGCTGGAAGCCGTTTTATTGCGTCACAAACTCCGCAGCTCCCTAGAGCGGGTTTTCGATTGCTGACGAAGACCTTCCGCAGCAGGGATGCTGCGGTAGAGCTTACATGGAAGTATTCACAGCGTGTCTGAGTTAGGAAACGATAACTTGCTCTTTAACGCTAATGTCTGAGCAGCGAACCGGCAGCCAACAACACCCTTCGGTGACGCTCAAGTCCATCCATGGAACGCTCTACACCCGACATCCATGTCGGCTGAAGCACCTCAGTGCGTTGTTAGCAGCCGCTTTGGGATTAAGCGATTGTGGTCAGCGCACGCACGGTTTGGGAGTAGCTTGGGGGTTGGATAGTCGAGCTTCTGCCGCAAGGAAGCGGCAGTAGAGCCATCAGGGGACAACTTTATAAAGTTGTCGCGCAGGCAGGAAGCCGGAGCGGGGCTTTGCAGAGGGCAGGAGCCCGTCAGCAAAGTATTCAC
>NZ_JACXAF010000012.1 GCF_014773395.1 Neiella litorisoli
TGTCTCGACTAGGCAATTCGCAAGCTGCGAAGGTTGCTGTGAACGATTCAATGCAAGTGGCTAGCCGCGATAGCAAACCTCACCCCATGCTGATGCTCAAGCACATCCTTGTGTCGCTCTAAATGCGGCATCCATGCCGCCTGAAGCAGCAAGTTGCGAGTTTTACTATCGCCCTAGGCGCTCCGGAGCGCTGCTGGAAGCCGCTTTGGAATTCAACGGTTGCGGAAGGAGCAGAAATTAAGGATTCTGCGTATCCAACGCGGCAAAGCCTTTGACCACTTCATCAACGGCTTTCATTTGCGCCAAGAACGGCTCCAGTTTGCTTAATGGCAATGCCGATGGGCCATCACATTTAGCATTATCCGGATCCGGATGAGATTCCAAAAATAAGCCGGCCAAACCAACCGCCATACCGGCGCGAGCCAATTCAGTCACTTGCGAACGACGACCACCAGAAGCAGCGCCCAGTGGATCGCGACACTGCAGCGAGTGAGTCACATCAAAGATCACTGGCAAGCCATCTGTGGCATTGAACATTTGGCTAAAGCCGAGCATATCCACCACTAGATTGTCGTAACCGAAGTTCGTGCCGCGCTCACACAAAATCAGGTTCTCGTTGCCACACTCTTTGAACTTATCGGCAATATTTTTCATCTGCCCTGGGCTTAAGAATTGTGGCTTCTTAATGTTGATCACCGCACCGGTCTTCGCCATCGCTTCAACCAAGTCGGTTTGACGAGCCAAGAAAGCTGGTAGCTGAATTACATCAACCACTTCTGCCACTGGCGCCGCTTGCTCAGGTTCATGGACATCTGTGATAACTGGAACATTGAAGGTTTGTTTGATCTCTTGAAAGATCTTCATGCCTTCTTCCAATCCTGGGCCGCGGTACGAGAACACCGAAGAGCGATTGGCTTTATCAAACGATGCTTTGAAGACCAACGGAACGCCAAGCTTTTCCGTGACCTTAACGTACTGCTCTGCCATCGCCATCGCTAAATCGCGCGACTCTAATACATTCATGCCGCCAAACAGAACAAAAGGTTTGTCGTTGGCAACTTCAATAGATTGAACCTTTACGGTTTTATGTTGCATGGTGTTGTCCTAATTTTTATTGTTCGTGACGCCGCAATTAAGGCGCCACGATTTGCATTAATTGACCACAGAGCCAAGCGGCATAAGTGCCAAGCGCGTAGCCTAATACGGCCAGCAATACCCCAACTGGAGCCAGCGACGGATGGAATGCTGAAGCGACGACTGGGGCCGATGCAGCACCGCCGACATTGGCCTGACTGCCCACTGCCATAAAGAATAGTGGCGCTTTGATGACCCGAGCGACAATCAACATCAAGCTGGCATGAATGCTCATCCAAATCATGCCAACCACAAAGTACTGCGGCGACTCAGCAATGGCTGTAATGTCCATGTGCAAACCAATAGACGCAACCAGAATGTAAATCATCACGGAGGCGACTTTCGAAGCGCCAGCCGCTTCGATATGACGGACACGGGTAAACGATAGCGACAAGCCCACGGTAGTGGCAATCACCACCAGCCAGAAGAACTTGCTATGCACGCTGTAAGGTTTCAGTGCAGGATAGTTTTCGGCGAACCAAGGACCGAGGAAGTCGGCGCCAAAGTGCGCCAAGCCGGTGATACCAAACCCCCAAGCGACGATCTTCATCAAATCGGTACCGCTTGGAATACGAGCGTGTTCAGCGTGGTAAGCTTCAACCTTATTTTTCAGATCTTCAATCGCAGAGCTGTCCGCGCCCACTTTGGCATCAATTTCTTTCGCTCGACCCGCCATCATCAGCAAACAAGCCATCCAGATGTTGGCGACAATGACATCAACCGTGACCATGGATGAGAAGATCTTATCGCCAACTTCGTACACCTCTTTCATCGCCGCTTGGTTGGCGCCACCACCAATCCAGCTACCAGCAACAGTAGTCATGCCGCGCCAAACGGCATCTGGCCCAGCGCCACCGACTGCATCGGGGTAAACCATCGACATCAGTAAGATGGCAATTGGACCGCCGATGACAATACCAAAGGTACCGGTGAGGAACATGATCAAGGCCTTTGGTCCCAAAGCGATGATTGCCTTTAGATCAATGCTAATGGTCAGTAACACCAAACACGCTGGCAGCAAATACCGAGTTGAGACGTGATACATGCTTGAGCCATGACCATCGACAATGCCAAAGGTATTCAGCAACGATGGCAAAAAATAACACAGCAATACCGCTGGAATAACGGTATAGAACTTACGCCAGAACGGGTGAGGGCTGGCGTGGGTTACAAAGATTGCCCCCAGAATAATGGCAAGCAGCCCAAGCACAACGGCATCGTTCGTGATTAATGCTTGGTGCATATCGTGCGACATTAACAACTCCTAAGGTTTAACCAAGAATAAATGGCACTTTGGTTCGTGCCAGATGAGCGATCAGCGCAATACAACCGATTGCGCCCACTAAACCGGCAACTCGAGTCGCTGCCGATTGAGCAAATTTGAAGATGTAAAAACCAAAGCCGATGTACAACACCACCATCACCAGCTTTTCCCACAGCCAAGGCTGCCCCAGCCAAGGCATCATACTTACCATGGTAATAGCAGCAATCAGCAACAAGGTATCAATGACATGGGGAACAATTTTGACCCACTTGCGTTGCAGTAAGTCACTACCTCGTAGCAACCAAACAGCGCGGGTAATGAGGAAAACCACAGAGAGAACGGCCAGCAAAACGTGCAGGTGTTTGATTCCGGTGTACATGATTATGCTTCCTTGTGTGATGCAATGGTTTTTATCGTTTTGGGTTGCGATTGCTCCAGCCACTGACCACCGCTAACGCGCGGTTGTCCAGCCAAATCACTGCGCCAGCTTACCGCTGAAAAGCCGCGCTGATTCAATAAGTCGCATACGGCTTGCGCCTGATCGTAACCATGTTCGAGCAACAGCCAGCCACCATCATTCAGATATTGTGGGGCTTGGTCAATGATCAGCCGAATATCGTCGAGTCCATCAATGCCAGAGGTAAGCGCTGAATTCGGCTCAAAGCGGACATCACCTTGGGATAGGTGTTCGTCATCTTCTGCTATATAAGGTGGGTTGCTGACAATGAGATCAAAGCCAAAGTCATCGGGCACTGCACCAAACCAATCGCTCTGCAGCACAGAGACGTTCGCCAGCTCTAGACTTCTGGCATTGGCTCTGGCCAGCGCAACCGCTTGCGCCTGTTGATCGACAGCCAGTAACAGCCAGTCTGGCCGCTCACTCGCTAGCGCCAATGCAATCGCGCCGGTTCCCGTACCAAGATCCAACACGCGATGTTGAGGCTGCGGTTGGCTGGCATGCAATAAAGGTTCAGGCAGCTGCAACTCCAACGCCCATTCCACCAAGCACTCGGTATCGGGCCGAGGGATTAAGGTACTAGAGTTCACTTGCAGCGGTAGCGACCAAAACTCCTTTTCACCGGTCAAATGAGCAACTGGCAGGCCATCTCGACGCTGAGTCACCAACTGGCGGAATTTAACTTCCTGCTCGGCAGATAGAATTTGTTCTGGCCAGGTGTAGAGAAAACTGCGGGGCTTTTGCAATACATGAGTGAGCAGCGCGACCGCATCGGTCGCGCCTTCTTGCTGCTGTAACTGCTCAGTTGCCCAACGCTGCGCCTCATCAATGCGCATGATTAGGCGCTACCCTCAGCCAATGCCGCCAACAAATCAGCCTGATGCTCTTGCATCAATGGCGTTAGTACCGCATCCAAATCACCATTGATGATTTCATCCAAACGGTACAAAGTCAGGTTAATGCGATGCTCGCTCACCCGTCCTTGCGGATAGTTATAGGTGCGGATTCGCTCGGAACGGTCGCCCGACGCCACCAGTGAACGGCGCATGCTAGTCTCTTCTGAGCGACGTTTTTCATCTTCAGCGGCCTGCAAACGGGCACTCAAAACCGCCATCGCTTTGGCACGGTTTTTATGCTGCGACCGCTCATCCTGACACTCCACCACAGTCCCCGTTGGCAAGTGAGTGATCCGAATCGCCGAGTCGGTTTTGTTAACGTGCTGACCACCAGCTCCGGAGGCCCGGAAGGTATCCACTTTCAAATCGGCAGGGTTAATTTCAATCGCTTCGGCTTCTGGCACTTCCGGCATCACCACCACGGTGCAAGCCGAGGTATGAATGCGGCCTTGGCTTTCTGTTTCTGGCACTCGCTGCACCCGATGACCACCGGACTCAAACTTCATCACCCCATAAGCACCGTCACCAACGACGTAAGCAATCACTTCTTTGAAACCGCCCTGCTCGCTTTCGTTGGCGTTCACTACCGAAACTTTCCAGCCACGAGTTTCGGCGTAGCGGCTGTACATGCGGAACAGGTCACCGGCGAAAATCGCCGCTTCATCGCCGCCGGCACCGGCACGGATCTCAACGTAGCAGTTGTTATCATCGTTGGGATCTTTTGGCAGTAGCAAGATCTCTAATTCACGATCTAAGGTTTCAATGCGCTCATTGGCTTCAGCAATTTCTTCTTGTGCCATTTCCCTCATATCTTCATCATCTTCAGCCAGCATTTCCTTTGCTGACGCCAGATCTTCTTGCGCCTGCTGCAATGACTGATAGCAATTCACTACACTCTCAAGCTGCGAGTATTCCTTTGACAAAGCGCGAAATTTTTCTTGATCGGCAATGGTTTCGGCATCACCGAGCAGCGCCTGCAGCTCTTCATAGCGTTCAATCAAACTTTCAAGTTTGGCAATAATCGACGGTTTCATAGATCCAAATATGTGTCTGCGAGCGCGCTAACGCTCGTCGTTTTTAAGGGCAAGGCCGAGGCTGTCGGCTAAATGCGAGAGGCGTTGCGACTGCTGCTCAGAGCCGGCTTGTTGCAACGCTTTGGTTGTTGGGTGTAACAGGGTGTTGGTGAGCTTATACGCGAGTTCGCGTACAACTTGCTCAGGCGGTAAGCCGTTGTCCAGCGACTGCAGCGCTTTCTCCACCAGCTCATCGCGTACTTCGGCACCTTGCTGACGATACTGTTTAATCGCGGACACGGACTGTTGAGATTGCAGCCATTGACTAAACAATTCAGCGTGTTCTGCAATCATGCCTTCGGCTTGTTGCGCGGCTTTTTCTCGCGAGCTCATGTTGTCGGCGATGATGTTTTGCAGATCATCAACGGTATACAAGTAAGCGTCACGTAAATCGCCAACTTCCGGCTCGACATCACGTGGCACCGCTAAATCCACCAGCAACATTGGCCGATGGCGACGGGCTTTGAGTGCGCGACTAACAGCACCTGCGCCGACAATCGGCATGGGGCTGGCGGTGGAACAAATCACGATATCAGCATGACCTAGGGCATCACCCAATTGATGCAAGGTGATCGGGCGGCCACCAAATTCATTGGCCAACAGCTCGGCTCGGTGCAGAGTGCGGTTGGCCACCACCGGCGCTTCAACACCTTGGTCACGCATATGTTTAGCGACCAGCTCAATGGTTTCACCGGCACCAACTAACAACACTTTGGCTTTACCGAGTTCGCCGAAAATATGTTTGGCTAAATTCACCGCGGCATATGCCACTGATACAGCGCTGGCACCGATGTCAGTGTGAGTGCGGACTTGTTTAGCGACCGTAAAGGCACGGTCAAACAAGCGCTCCAAGCGATAGCTCAATGTGCCAACAGCTTTGGCCTGCGCATAAGCTTGTTTAACCTGACCAAGAATTTGCGGCTCGCCTAAGATCAACGAATCGAGCCCACTTGAGACGCGCATTAGGTGTGTAATCGCTTCGAGTTGATTGAGCTGATAGGTATGCTCGGCAAGGTCGTTCAGGGTAACTTGATGGAAATCAGCCAACCATTGCAGCAAGGCTTGTGGCTCCGCTTCATCCTGAACATAAACTTCAGTGCGGTTACAAGTCGACAGGATCACTGCGCCCCTACACCCTTCTCGGTTGTGCAGTTGCTGCAATGCTTGCGGCAAGGTTTCGGGGTCAAATGCAACCCGTTCACGCAATGCCACCGGCGCGGTCTGGTGGTTAATTCCTAATGCGATTAACGCCATCGTCTTCGTGTAACTGAGCGGTGTTATCCAGCTGGCTGAAGCCTAGAATCAAGCACAAGCGCGATTCCGAGCGAATAATAATTTCTATTTTGACCGGCCATTCTACGCCAATTCGCAGTCTGTTAAAACATTATCAACAGCCTTCGGCGTTGGATAAATCATCTGTTCAGCAACCTAAGTGATAAAATCGCTAGGGCGATAAAAACAATTGCTCGAGATGCTGAGCGACCGCTTCTTCGGTATTCGAGCCAATAACCGGCAAATCGGGTAGCGCTTGTTTCAACTCGTCGGCACCGTTGGCCATGATTGCCGCTTGTCCCACCGCCGACAACATGAGCCGATCGTTGAGGCCATCACCAAAGCCTATGACTTGCTCGAACTCTAGCCCTTTGGCCTGCAGCACGACATCTAATGCTTGCGCTTTAGACACGCCGCCAGCCATCACTTCAAGACAAATCGGCAACGAGAAGGCAATACTCAGAGCATCGCCAAAGTGTTCATTTAACTGTTTCTCTAGCGCCTTTAACGCGGCGTTATCACCAATCCAAAACACTTTAGCAATGTGCTCTGTTGGCAACTGCTCATGTGGGGTGACTTGGTAGCTAAAGCCAGAGTCTGCATGAAACTTCAGCAACGATGGATTGTCTTCGGTCACCCACCATAAATCATCTTGATAGACATTGATTTTGGCTCCCGCTGGTGAACCAAACGCCAGCAACTCTTGCACTAAGTGCTGAGGAATGTCATGACGAAAAATGCAGTGCCCTTGGCGGTCATGAACACGAGCGCCGTTACAGGTGATCAAGAAAATTTCCATCGCCAGCTTTTGACGGATCACTTCGACATCAGCCCAAGGCCGGCCCGATGCCAGAATCAGCTTCATCCCTTGCTGAGTGAGCTCTTTCAGTACCCGTTGGGTGTACTCGCCAACGGTGTGGTCGGCATTAAGCAAGGTTCCATCTAAGTCGGAAACGATGGCTTTGATCATGTTGATAGCTCCAATTACTGCTAGATGAGGAGGCTAAGGCCTGCTGGAAATTGATGGTAAAGAATAGCATGAACAATTTGAGTCGTTGTCCGCCGAAGAGGCTGCTAGCAGCGCATCGGAGCATCTAGGGCGTTAGTAAACCTCGCAACTTGCTGCTTCAGGCGGCATGGATGCCGCATGCAGAGCGACACAAGGACGTGCTTGAGCGTCAGCATGGGGTGAGGTTTTCTATCGCCTTAACTGCCGATTCAACAGGCCCGCGTAATCTTCGCAGCTTGCGAATTGTCTAGTCGAGACGCCGTGAATACTTTGCTGACGGGCTCCTGCCCTCTGCAAAGCCCCGCTCCGGCTTCCTGCCTGCGCGACAACTTTATAAAGTTGTCCCCTGATGGCTCTGCTGCCGCTTCCCTGCGGCAGAAGCTCGACTACCCAACTCCCAAGCTACTCCCAAACCGCCCGTGTGCAGCTGAATCAGAAAGCGGCTGCTCAGATATTAGCGCTAAAGAGCAAGTTTTCGCTTTCTAACTCAGACACGGCGTAAATATGTCCCTATAGCCTCTACCGCAGCTTCTCTGCTGCGGAAGGTCTTCGTCAGCAATCGAAAACCTGCTCTAGGGAGTTGCGGAGTTTGTGACGCAATAAAACGGCTTCCAGCAGCGCACCGGAGCTTCTAGGGCGATAGTAAAACTCGCGACTTGCTGCTTCAGGCGGCATGGATGCCGCATGCAGAGCGACACAGGGATGTGCTTGAGCGTCAGCATGGGGGGAGGTTTGCTATCGCCCTCTCCGTCAAGTCAACAGACCCGCGTAGTCCTCGCAGCTTGCGAATTGTCTAGTCGAGACGCCGTCAATACTTCCATGTAGGCTCTGCTGCCGCTTCCCTGCGGCAGAAGCTCGACTATCCAACTCCCAAGCTACTCCCAAACAGTCCGTACTTCGATGAATCAAAGAAGCAGCCTCAGCCAAATCGACTTGCAAAACACAACTGAACATTCCACCGACTCGCTGATATACTGGCGCTCCTAGATTGGAGTAACAGGGCGTTTGGCAGTGAAAAACTGGATTGGCTTACTACTTGTGATTTGGCTTAGTGGCTGTGTCAGCTTACCGCCAGACTCTCAACATGCTGATTTAACAGCAGAACTACTGCAAGCCTATCAAGCTCACAGCGAACAGCTGGGTCAATTCGATAGCTGGCGAGCCAGCGGTAAATTAGCCTTTATCAGCCCAGAGCAGCGTCAAAGTAGCCGAGTAAACTGGCAGCATTCAACTGCCGAAACCCACATATTGCTGACCAACACCTTAGGCGTCACCTTACTGGAAGCCAGTCAAAATGCAGATGGTGCCAGCATGACAGTCGACGGCGAGCACTACCAGGGCCAATCACTAGCAGATTTGATTGCCCAACTGAGTGGTTATCGAGCCCCCTTTGATGCCATGAACCGATGGCTGACCGGCTATGCCGATCTGAAAACCATCAATGATGTGTCACTTGATAGTAACGGCTATTTGCTTGGCTTTTCTCAGTATTTACCAAACTGGGGCGTTTGGCATGTGGAATACAATGGCTACTATCCAGCAACTGATGAACAACCGGCTCTGCCATCTCGAATCACTCTAAAACACCCCAATTTAACGCTTAAACTTGCTATTAGCCGTTGGCAATCACAATGAAATTTCCATTAACGCTGCCGTCACCGGCAAAGCTCAATCTGTTTCTTCATATTAACGGCCGACTGCCAAACGGTTACCACGAGCTACAAACCGTTTTTCAGTTTGTTGACTACGGCGACACCATGACCTTTGAGCCACGCGACGACGGCGAGGTTTTATTAATCACCGAGTTCGACGGTGTTGATCATGATGACAACCTAATTGTCCGAGCCGCTCGTCTGCTGCAGCAACATACCGGCTGTCAGCAAGGGATTCAGATCAGCATCGATAAAATATTGCCAATGGGCGGCGGTATTGGCGGCGGCAGCTCCAATGCCGCTACGGTACTGTTAGCCTGTAATTACATTTGGAACACCAAGTTGCCACTTGAAGAGCTCGCTCAATTGGGACTGCAACTCGGCGCCGACGTCCCTGTATTTGTTCATGGCAAAGCAACTTTTGCCGAAGGCGTGGGCGAAAAATTTACCGACGTCAATCCAGAACAACCTTGGTATTTAGTCGTTTACCCTGATGTTCACGTTAACACTGGTACCATATTCAATCACCCTGACTTACCCCGCTCGACTGCCAAGTTAGTAAGCACCAACATCAAGCCAAATGAACTCGGCAATGATTGTCAACAATTAGTGGCTAAAACCTATCCGCAAGTTGAAAAAGCCTTACGCTGGTTGCTAGAATACGCGCCGTCCAAACTGACGGGCACTGGCAGTTGTGTGTTTGCTTCTTTTGAAACCCAACAGCAAGCTCATCAGGCGCTGCTAGACTTACCGGAGCCAATGACAGGATTTGTCGCCAAAGGCTGTAACACCTCGCCTTTGCACACGGCATTGCAGCAGCAACAATAACGATTGGGGTATCGCCAAGCGGTAAGGCAGCGGCTTTTGATGCCGCCATTCCCTGGTTCAAATCCAGGTACCCCAGCCATAATCAATACACAGGCAGCCACGACCCCGACGAGGTTAACACCGTGCCCGATATGAAGCTCTTCGCTGGCAACGCAACGCCAGAACTCGCTCAAAAAATTGCAGACCGTTTGTACGTCCGCCTTGGCCAAGCGTCAGTAGGCCGTTTTAGCGATGGCGAAATTGCCGTTGAAATTAAAGAAAATGTGCGTGGTTTGGATGTTTTCATCATCCAAAGTACTTGTGCACCAACCAACGACAACCTCATGGAGTTGATTGTTATGGTTGATGCCATGCGCCGCGCCTCAGCGGGCCGTATCACCGCCGTGATCCCTTACTTTGGTTATTCTCGTCAGGACCGTCGTGTACGTTCTGCACGGGTGCCAATTACCGCAAAAGTAGTGGCCGACTTCTTATCAAGTGTTGGCGTTGACCGCGTCCTCACCGTTGATTTGCATGCCGAGCAAATCCAAGGTTTCTTCGACGTACCGGTGGATAACTGTTTCGGTTCGCCAATTTTGCTCGAAGACATGTTGTCAAAAGACTTCAATGATCCGGTCATCGTGTCACCAGATATTGGTGGTGTTGTGCGTGCTCGTGCTGTGGCGAAGATGATGAACGACTGCGATTTGGCCATTATCGATAAGCGTCGTCCACGCGCCAACATCTCTCAGGTGATGAACATCATCGGTGATGTCAAAGACCGCGACTGTATCCTAGTGGACGACATGATCGACACTGGCGGTACTCTGTGCCAAGCGGCGAAAGCACTGAAAGATCAAGGTGCCAAGCGAGTGTTTGCTTACGCCACTCACCCTGTTTTCTCTGGCAATGCCATTGAAAACATCAAAAACTCTGTACTGGACGAAGTGGTGATCACTGACACCATTCCACTGCACCCAGAAATGGCTGCACTGCCGGTTGTTAGCCAGTTGACCATGTCTGGTTTGTTGGCGGAAGCCATTCGCCGGGTTAGCAACGAAGAGTCTATTTCGGCAATGTTCCGGTAACCTGCTGGTAAATAAGCCAAAAAAGCGAGCTGTTTAGCTCGCTTTTTTATTGCGCTCACCGGTTACCGCTCGTTAGCTGGCAATTGCGCCGCTAACAAACAGCTTGCGGTCTATTTCCTAACAAACAGCTTGCGGCGCTTATCCCCACAAGATAGAATACCGCGCCCCTGAAATCAGGGTTCTTAATTCTTGTTGGTTTTGGTCGCAAAAACCAACTCTTTAACTTATTGGAGACGACACATGTCTGATCAAATTACTCTGGATGCAGTAGTCCGTACTGACCTAGGGAAAGGTGCGAGCCGCCGCCTGCGTCACGCTGACAAAGTTCCTGCAATCCTTTACGGTGCCGAGCAAGAGCCACAAGCACTGACTTTGGATCACAGCAAAGTACTGAAAGCTCAAGAAGCTGAGTCTTTCTACAGCTCTGTAATCGACTTGAACATCGACGGTACGAAAGTACAAGCAATCGTTAAAGATATGCAACGTCACCCGTTCAAACCAAAAGTTACTCACTTGGACTTCTTGCGCGTTGACGCGACTCACGCTCTGGTTACTACTGTTCCAGTTCACTTCTTAAACGAAGAAACTGCTGCTGCAGTTAAGAACGGCGGTGTGGTAAATCACTTGGCGAACGAGATTGCTATCTCTTGCTTGCCAGCTGATCTGCCTGAGTACATCGAAGTTGATTTGGCTGACGTTGAAATTGGTCAAACAATTCACTTGTCAGAAATCAAGCTGCCAAAAGGCGTTGAGTCTGTAGAACTAGCAAAAGGTGAGTCTCACGACTTGGCTGTTGTTAGCATCTCTGCTGCTAAAGGCGGCGCTGCTGCTGACGAAGCAGAAGGCGAAGCCGCTGAAGGCGACGCTGAGTAAGATAGATAGTCCCCTAATATGGACCATCCAATCAAACTCGTCGTGGGTCTGGGAAATCCAGGCCCCGAATATACCAACACCCGCCATAACGCGGGTGTTTGGTTTGTGGAGGAGCTTGCCCGCATCCACCACGTCACGCTCAAACCCGAAGCCAAATTCCATGGCTATACCGCTCGCATCCAGCAAAACGGTACCGACTTTCGATTACTCGTTCCAACCACCTTTATGAATCGCAGTGGTCAGGCTGTTGCCGCCCTAGCACGCTTCTACCAGATTGAAGCGGAAGAAATTCTGGTGGCACACGACGAACTCGACATGCCTCCGGGCGTCGCTAAGTTCAAACGCGGTGGTGGCCATGGCGGTCATAATGGTTTGCGTGACATCATCAGCAAAATGGGCAACAACAAGAATTTCCTTCGCTTGCGTATTGGCATTGACCATCCTGGCGACAAAAATCGCGTGAGCGGTTATGTCTTAGGAAAAGCACCGCAAGCAGAGCAACAAGCAATTGATGCTGCCATTGACGAAGCTGCCCGCTGCTTCGATATTATCGGCAAAGACGGTTTGGCCAAAGCCATGAACCGCCTGCATAGCTTTAAAGCATAACCACAAGATTTCCAGCCAGCTCAACAAACGAGTTGGCCATCAATATCTAAGGAACCTGTTATGGGATTTAAATGTGGCATCGTCGGTTTGCCAAATGTTGGTAAATCAACCCTGTTCAACGCCTTGACTAAAGCTGGCATCGAAGCAGCTAACTTCCCGTTTTGTACCATCGAGCCAAATACAGGCGTGGTTCCGGTTCCCGATCCGCGTTTGCAGCAACTAGCGGACATCGTCAATCCGCAAAAAATTCTGCCGACCACTATGGAATTCGTCGACATTGCCGGCTTGGTAAAAGGCGCATCAACCGGTGAAGGTTTAGGTAACAAATTCCTAGGCAACATCCGTGAAACAGATGCCATAGGCCACGTTGTGCGCTGTTTCGAAAATGAAAACATCGTTCACGTTGATGGTAAGGTTGATCCGGCCTCAGATATTGAAGTGATCAACACTGAGCTGGCGTTATCTGACTTAGAAGCCTGTGAACGTGCTATTCAGCGCAACCTGAAAAAAGCCAAAGGCGGCGATAAAGATGCCAAGTTCGAATTGCCAATTCTAGAGCGCATTCAAGCGGTGCTGGAAGAAGGCGACATGATTCGAACCTTAGAGCTAACCAAAGAAGAAAAGGCGGCCATCAACTACCTTAACTTCCTCACCATCAAG
Organism: Neiella litorisoli; assembly: GCF_014773395.1. GTDB lineage: Bacteria > Pseudomonadota > Gammaproteobacteria > Enterobacterales > Neiellaceae > Neiella > Neiella litorisoli. The sequence continues at coordinate 12,792 of NZ_JACXAF010000012.1, forward strand.
CCAACCATGTACATTGCCAACGTCAATGACGACGGCTTTGAAAACAACCCGTACTTGGATGTAGTGCGTGAGATTGCCGAAAAAGAAAATGCTGTGGTGGTGCCGGTTTGTGCCGAAATCGAATCTGAGCTGGCCGAACTAGAAGACGAAGAACTCGAAGAATTCATGGCCGATATGGGCTTAGAAGAGCCAGGCTTGAACCGCGTCATTCGCGGTGGTTATGAACTGCTGCATTTACACACATACTTCACTGCGGGCGTTAAGGAAGTGCGTGCATGGACGGTACCGGTTGGTGCTACTGCGCCGCAAGCGGCAGGTAAAATCCACACCGACTTTGAGAAAGGCTTTATTCGCGCCGAAGTCGTTGGCTTTGATGACTACATCGACAACAAGGGTGAAAGTGGCGCCAAAGATGCCGGTAAGTGGCGCCTTGAGGGTAAAGAATACATCGTCAAAGATGGCGACGTGATTCACTTCCGCTTCAACGTCTAATCGTTCAACGGCTCATTTAGCTTGCTAAGGTCGCCCTATTGGCGACCTTTTTCATGCGTGCAAGGCAACTCTTCAATGGTCGTAAACATGACAGGCTGTCGTGGCAACAACAAAAATCCCTCACAACAAAAAAACAACTAACTGATTTTATTAATAATAGTTTTGGTTGGCATTTTGCTTCAGAAGTCTCGATATTCATTTATTCCGGAGTAAATCATGTTGTTAGATTCCTATGAAGAATCAGGCGTACTGTTCAACACCAACTTTAAAGCAATGACCAGTGATGGCCTGCAAGCCTACCGCGGCGAACTGGTACTGATCGACGGTGAAGTGGCCGATGCCTCAGGCCGACGCAAACCACCCACCTCATTGGTTCGCGATGTCGTGTTACTGGCTGACGATGCTAAATTGCAGATGGTCGTTGGCGGACTAGATTCAGTTGCAGAAATTGAATTGTTTATCGAGCGTTACGGCGCCGATCTCGCGCCCAATGCATCAATCTTCTTACTGGCGCCCAATGCACACACCGAAGCAAAAATTGAAGTCGCCGGTGTCAGCGGCTTCATGCTGCCGTGGGAGGCTATGGTTTGGGCACAACTCACCGAAGAGCTGCGTTTAGAGAAAAGCGACTTTAAAGGTCTTTCTGCCGCCGATAAAGTGGCGACAGCTTATGACGAGCTCAAATGCTATGAACCATCATTTCCGTTCATTCCATTGACTGAAATGGTCGCCAATGCCACCAGCGCTAAAAAAGAAACTCACGGCGCCATCTAAAGCGTTGTGCAAGGGGCTGCCGCAGGGCAGCCCTAGTGAATATCGCTTAATAGGAAGGGGCGATCTCGACGATAAAAAGAGGGATCAATATTGGTATTTTCCAGCTCAATAATGTTGAGATCGGCAATACCGAGTAAAGCAATTGCACCGCTGAAATAGCGCTGAAATAACAAATCCAACTCACCGTTGTCATGCGCCTTCATTAGCCCATAGTGCAGACGATCAGCCAATTCCGGTTGCTGTTTGGAAACCCAAAAGTACATTGGCAAATAGGTATACACGGCAAAGCGGTCATAAATTTCTAAATCGGGGATCTGCGAGCGATACACCGCAATCTCACGCTCAGCCTCATACACACCTCGCATCAATAACTGAAAGCGCTGTGCTTCGAGCATTTTAAATAGTCCCGCATAATCGCTGCCATACACCACTTTATAACCGTGAGACTGCAGAATATTGGCTGTTGACCAACCTTCGCCCTGACCGATAAGTACCTGCTTTAAGTCTGCTGCAGTATCGATATCGGCCAAGCGTTGTTGATTAGATTTCGTGGTGATGAACAGGCGATAGCTTGCTAACCCCTTGAGCAATGGGAACGGCACCATTAGAGCTTTGGCTCGCCAGTCGGGGGTCGGCATCGAGATTGCTAGCGATTGTGTGCCTTTCTCCAGCTCTCGCAGTTGCCGCTTGATGGTGGCGGCAACGTCCTTTCGTTGCAATTTGTAGGCACCATATTTATCAACCGAGTTGTCTAGCGCCAGCACTAACAACTCTTGCGCATACACATGATGATTGGCGGCTCTGTGTATTGTTGGCAAATAAACAACGTCTTCCGCATGACTCAGCCATGCAGTGCAACAATAAACGATTGCCAATAGCGCTTTGATATATGTCCGCTTCACATCATATTCATCCGCAGCAGTGAATGGCAGAGGCGATGAGCTGACTCTGAAAAAGCTACTATAGCGAAAAGCCTCGAGCCTGTTGATCTTTAGTGTCTATTTTTGCACCAGTTTGTTACGGAGTTATCAGCCACTAAACATCTGCGGAATGACACGGCAGCGAACTACTGACATCACAATAATTGTTATGATGATATCAAACATATTACGTTTATGTCAGAATAATGACGACTGCGTAAGACTGAACTCATAATTCATTAGCCAGTTGTTGTAAGAAGGGATATCGAACAAGCAGTCCGGCTGAAGCGAGCCGATAGAATAACTCAACAGCAGGAATAGGATACTTGCGGAAGTGTCTTATGCTGCAGAACGAGGACGATACCGATATGCCGAATGCCACCAATTATCCCTTATCAGTGATTGCGAAATTAGTTGCTGTTGCTGTTGCTGCCGCACTGGCGCTATCCGCTTCCACTATAGCGGCGGAGAAAATAGCAGCGCCACGGGCACTGGTGTTGACGCAAAACAGTCTGGGTAAAAATTTCATATGCGCCCAAGACGCCCTCGCTAAAGCTTACCGACAACTCGGCATTGCAGTTGAATACAAGATATTTCCCAGTAAGCGAGCATTGACCATCGCCAATGCAGGTAAAGCCGACGGCGAAATGCTGCGGGTCGCCGGAGCGAACCTGCAGTACCCCAACTTGATTCAAATACCCGTTCCTATTTGTCAACTCACCTCGGTAGTCATCGCCAATGGCAACGTCAGCGCGACTTCTTTTGAGCAGATGCGAAATTATCGCTTAGGCATCACCCTTGGTTTTGTCGACCATGAACATGTCGCCCAACAATACAAGTTGAATGTAGTGCGCGTAACGGAGCACGATGTACTCATTGATATGCTGTTAAAAGATCGTGTTGATGCAATTTTCTTAACAGAAAACGAAGCACAGCAGCTCATCAAAAAAGAAGAAGGCAGTCACTTAACCATTGTGCGTTCACTTGATCGAGACTTATTTCTTTATCACTACTTGCATAAAAAACATCAAGATCTGGTGCCATTAATCACCGAGCAACTGACACAACTTGAGCGATTAGGACAAATAAATCGGACCGACATCCTCAAATTACCGCGGCGCAATCATTAGAGCCTGTTGATCTTTGGTGTATGAATTAGTCTCGATTAGTCAGCCTGCAAAGCACAGTTGTTGATTTTTTGCCGAAAATAACGCCAGTTTCAGCGAAAATAGTTCAAATCATGAACAAGCAAAAAAATTGCTGAAAAAGGGGCTTGACGAGCCCCCCTCCGATTCGCATAATACGCGCCACCAACGGCAAGGGTGAGTCCCAAACCGAAGGTAAAAGAAGATGGCTATGTAGCTCAGCTGGTTAGAGCACAGCACTCATAATGCTGGGGTCGCAGGTTCAAGTCCCGCCATAGCCACCATGTCTTCTTATGTGCGGAAGTGGCGGAATTGGTAGACGCACCAGATTTAGGTTCTGGCGCCGCAAGGTGTGAGAGTTCAAGTCTCTCCTTCCGCACCATTTTGTTGGGGTATCGCCAAGCGGTAAGGCAGCGGCTTTTGATGCCGCCATTCCCTGGTTCAAATCCAGGTACCCCAGCCATTATTCTAGAGTTGAGATAATTGCTTTCAGTAATAATCTTGATTCTGGTAACAGCTCAGCCACTTAGAGTTGTTGCCATAAAAAGCTTGCTTGTGCAGGCTTTTTTAATGACCCAGTTTTGTTGGGGTATCGCCAAGCGGTAAGGCAGCGGCTTTTGATGCCGCCATTCCCTGGTTCAAATCCAGGTACCCCAGCCATATATAGAAAAGCCCGCTCTCGTAGCGGGCTTTTTTGATCGTTAGATTTATTAGCAGGCAAATGCCTAGATTCAAATCGACCGACTTCCGGTCACACCACAAGCATATTTGGTTGCCAGAGTGCGTGCTGCGGGAAGTTTGTTGACCAGACTTAAACCTAACTGACGGGCTAACTTGAGGGGCGGTAAGTCATTGCTAAAAGTGGCATAAATCGCATCCATCGCCGACATCATAGCGAGGTTGTCGGCTTTTCGTCGGCGCTCGTAGCTCTGCAACACCGCATCGCTCGCCCAGTCTGGGCGCTCAGCAATAACGTCAGCAAACGCCCGTACATCCCGAAAACCAAGATTGACACCTTGACCTGCCAGCGGATTGATCAAATGAGCGGAGTCCCCCAATAACACCACTCGGCCCTTGGCATAAACTTGGGCATGCTGGCGAGTAAGCGGAAACGAAGCCACCTGCTCAATGGTAAAATCGCCCACCGCAGCCGGAAACGCTTGCAGCAACTCACTCTTAAGCTGAGCTGCTGGCAATTGCTTTAATCGAGCCACTTCATCAGCATGGTGATACCACACCAATGAGCCTTTGCCTTGCGCCAGCGGTAAAAACGCCTTTGGGCCTGTCGCTGCCATCTGCTGCCAAGTGATATCTTGCGACTCAACATGGGTATCAATGCCAACCACCAGCGCATGTTGCTGATACTGCCAACCCTCAACGCCAATGCCAGCCAGCTGCCGGAGGCGCGATAAACCGCCATCGCAGGCCAAAACAAGTTGCGCCTGATACAACTGACCGTCAACCGTTAACGTTGCTCGGTCGTCGGTCTGTGACAGCGATTCGATAGCTTGAATCAATCGGCAATCGATTAATTCATGTTGTAAACAGCGTTGCCACAACACCATTTGCACCACGTCATTTTCAACAATGTGGCCCAAATGGGACTGTTCAATATCGCTAGCTCGGAACTCCACCGGCTCCAATTGATCTTCCCAGACCGCCAAACGACGGTAAGGGCAAACCCGAACCGCAGCAATATCCGACCAGCAGCCCACTTCAGCAAGTAACTGCTCGCTGGCGAGATTCAATGCAGACACTCGCAGCCCCATTGGCGAGTCAGCATCAATCGACTTTGGCTCAAATCGCTCCAGCACAATCACTCGTTTGCCCTGCTCGGCAAGCAACAAGGCAGTGGTGCACCCCACCATGCCGCCGCCCACAATGATGATATCGGCCTGTTCAGAGGCTGCGCCTTGTGTCGCGAAAGATTGATTACTGGCGTTCATTGTTGTCCTTTTTATCACCGAGGTAAGGTTGCTTGATAACCATGCAGCGCTTGGTGCTACTCATGCGCCTCATTATGTCCTGATTTAACGAGCGAATCACCTGCCGCAACCGCGCCAATATTCACTCTCCGTGCCATCTGTATAAAAATCATTCACCGCAACTATGGTCAGCAGCGAAAACAGGCGCTAAAATACGCCTCCTTATTTTTCAGCCAGCGGTATTAAAGGCCAACACACGAATGAGCAAAAAACTTCATATCAAAACTTGGGGCTGCCAGATGAACGAATACGATTCATCAAAAATGGCCGATCTCCTCAATTCAAATTCCGGTTACGAATACACAGAAGAGCCGGAAGAAGCCGATGTGTTGCTGCTTAACACCTGCTCAATTCGTGAGAAAGCGCAGGAAAAGGTGTTTCACCAACTGGGCCGCTGGAAAGATTTGAAAGCGAATAAGCCTGACTTAGTCATTGGCGTGGGTGGTTGTGTTGCCTCTCAAGAAGGGGCTGATTTACGTCAACGCGCGCCAATTATTGACGTGATCTTCGGGCCGCAAACTTTGCACCGCTTGCCTGAGATGATTGCCGCCGCCCAAGCCGGTGAGCCCGTAGTTGACGTCTCGTTCCCTGAAATCGAGAAATTCGACCGTTTGCCGGAGCCTCGCGCGGAAGGTCCAACGGCCTTCGTCTCCATCATGGAAGGCTGTTCTAAATACTGTACCTTCTGCGTGGTGCCATACACCCGTGGGGAAGAAGTCAGTCGGCCACTTGATGACGTGCTGTATGAGATTGCCCAGCTCGCCGACCAAGGCGTTCGTGAAGTAAATCTGCTGGGGCAAAACGTGAACGCCTACCGTGGCGAAACTCACGATGGTGAGATCTGTCATTTCTCTGAATTGCTGCGTTTAGTCGCCAGTATCGATGGTATTGACCGCATTCGCTACACCACCTCTCATCCCGTCGAATTCACTGATGACATCATTGAAGCTTATGCCGATGTGCCTGAGTTGGTCGATCACCTGCACTTGCCAGTTCAGTCCGGCTCTGATCGAATTCTAAACTTGATGAAGCGCGGCCACACCGCCATTGAGTACAAATCCAAGATTCGTCGATTGAAGAAAATTCGGCCGAATATCTGCATGAGCAGCGACTTCATTGTTGGCTACCCAGGCGAAACCGCGGAAGACTTTGAAGCCACCATGAATCTGATTAAAGCGGTGGATTACGACATTAGCTTTAGTTTCATTTACAGCGCCCGTCCGGGCACGCCGGCGGCTGATTTACCGGATGATGTCACCGAAGAAGAAAAGAAGCAGCGTCTGCACATCTTGCAAGCGCGCATCAATCAGCAAGCGCAAAAAATTGCTCGCGACATGCATGGCACCGAGCAGCGCATTTTGGTTGAGGGGCCTTCGAAGAAAAATCCAATGGAGCTTCGTGGACGTACCGAGAACAATCGGGTAGTGAATTTTGAAGGTGACCATCGCTTGATCGGCAAATTCGTTGACGTGAAAATTGTTGATGTGTTCCCCAACTCACTGCGCGGCGAATTCATTCGTTCAGAAGACGAAATGGGCTTACGGGTCGAAACGGCTCCGGCAGAAATTCTGGCCCGCCGCCAAGTTGCACAAGAAAGCAACGGCGCCGTGATGTTCGATCCGAACGCTTAATCACACATTACTTAACTCTAAGAGAGACAAGGCAAAACACATTGAGCCAAACACTAACGACTGTTGAGTTTTCCCTCGAGCCGGCCGAAAGTCGCCGGCTTTCTGCCCTCTGTGGCCCGTTTGATGACAATATCAAACAAATCGAACGTCGCCTCGGCGTTGAGATTGCCTACAACGGCAACAACTTCAAAGCCATCGGTACCGATATTCCAGCACAAGCCGCAGCTGACGTATTGCGTCGCCTCTATTTGGAAACAGCACCGGTAAAAGGCATTTATAGCGATATCGAACCTGAGCAAGTGCACCTTGAAATTCAAGAAAGCAATGCGCTAGAGCAACAGCGCGATAAAGCAGCAGAGCACGCTTGGCAAGGCAAAGAAACCTTTATCAAAACCAAGCGCGGCGTGATCCGCCCTCGTGGCCCAAATCAAGCGCAATATGTAGCGAATATTTTGAACCACGACATTGCCTATGGCATTGGTCCGGCTGGTACCGGTAAGACCTATCTGGCCGTGGCAGCAGCTGTGGATGCCTTAGAGCGCCAAGAAATTCGTCGCATCCTGCTCACTCGCCCAGCGGTGGAAGCAGGCGAAAAGCTCGGCTTTTTACCCGGCGATTTAAGCCAAAAGGTCGATCCTTATTTGCGTCCTCTCTACGATGCCCTATTTGAAATGATGGGCTTTGAGAAGGTTGAGCGCCTGATTGAGCGCAACGTCATTGAAGTCGCACCGCTCGCTTACATGCGTGGCCGTACCTTAAATGACGCCTTTATCATTCTTGATGAAAGCCAAAACACCACCGTCGAGCAAATGAAGATGTTCCTGACTCGGATTGGCTTTAACTCCAAAGCGGTGATCACCGGTGACATCACCCAAATCGACTTACCGAAAAATCAGAAGTCTGGCTTGCGCCATGCGATTGAAGTACTCGAAGGCGTCGATGGCATTAGCTTCAATATGTTTATGGCCGAGGATGTCGTCCGTCACCCAGTGGTTCAGCGTATTGTTCAGGCTTACGATGCCTTTGATCAAAAGCAGGCTAAAATGAAGGCCGATGCTAAACGTGCTGCTGATGCTGAAAAAGCAGCCGCCAAAACCACGGATTCAAATGCTTAATGTTGATTGAGCTTGATTTACAGCTAGCAACGCAGCACTCAGGTGTTCCCAATCAAGCCATGTTTGAAACGTGGCTTGCTACTGCCTTGGTTGCGGTACAACCGAATGCTCCAACTTCACCGCAGGAAATCACGATTCGAGTGGTTGATAGCGATGAAAGTCAGCAGCTTAATAGCACTTATCGCGGTAAAGAAAAACCAACCAATGTGCTGTCATTTCCGTTTGAAGCACCGCCCGGAATTGTCTTGCCATTGCTCGGTGATTTAGTGATTTGCGCCGAAGTTGTCGCGATTGAGGCACAACAGCAGCAAAAGCCACTAGAACATCATTGGGCCCACATGGTCATCCATGGCCTCTTGCATTTACTCGGCTATGATCATATACAAGACGATGAGGCTGAGGTAATGGAACAAAAAGAGCGCGACATACTCGCGCAACTTTCGATTCCAGATCCTTACATCGAACGCTGAGAGCACAACGAAACAGGACATCATGAGCGACGATAACCCCCACTCTAGCAGCGGCTCTGCGCCGAAAGGCTGGCTAGAAAAATTGGGCCAACTATTCCACGCAGAGCCGAAAAATCAGCAAGAACTTATCGAAATTATCAAAGACGCCCAATCCAACGGCCTATTTGATACTGACATTGCTCAAATGATTGAGGGCGTGTTGGAGGTTGATGACTTACGAGTTCGAGACATTATGATCCCGCGCTCGCAAATGGTCACCGTCGAGCTCACCCAGACGGTCGACGAATTCATGCCTACCTTGCTGGATTCCGCCCATTCCCGCTTTCCGGTGATCTCGGAAGACAAAGACCACATCGAAGGCATGCTACTGGCAAAAGACTTGCTGCCCTATGCGTTTGGCCGCAACGACAATCCATTTAGCCTTGAAGACGTGTTGCGTCCGGCAGTGGTTGTGCCCGAAAGCAAGCGGGTCGATGTCATGCTCCGAGAGTTCCGCGCCAATCGCTATCATATGGCGATCGTCATTGATGAATATGGCGGCGTTTCTGGTTTGGTCACCATTGAAGACATTCTCGAAGTCATTGTCGGCGAAATTGAAGATGAAACCGATGATGTTGAAAGCGAAGGCGATCCAATTCGCCAGGTCAGCAAACGCCTGTATTCGGTTCAAGCACTGACTGCGATTGATCAATTCAATCAGTATTTTGAAACTGATTTCAGTGACGAAGAGTTCGACACCGTCGGTGGCATGGTCGTTCACGCCTTTGGCCATATGCCAGAGCGCGGTGAGTCGATTAAGCTAAGCGGCTTCCAGTTTAAAGTCATGGCGACTGACAAGCGAAGAGTGTCGCAACTGCAGGTTAAAGTGCTCAAAGAGCAAGCTGAAGAGACGATTACGGAATAGCCAGCCCAAGGTGCTAAATCACTGATGTTTGCCGCTGACTGATGAACAAACCGACAACGACCAACCACCGCCGCTGGCTACTGATGCTGGCGGCGTTCCTATTTGGTGCCACCTATCCGCTAGCCTACGCGCCATTTGAACATGCTGTCGTTGCCATTTTGGCGATGGCGGGCTTTTTCAATTTGCTTAAAATGGCCAGCTCTTGGCGCCAAGCAGCGGCAACAGGGTTTGCCTTTGGTTTTGGCCAATTCACGGTAGGCATTAGTTGGGTTCACGTTTCAATTGATTCCTTTGGCGGCTTGCCGTTGGCCATCTCGCTGTTGTTAATGTCATTGCTATGCGCTTACCTGGCACTATTTCCGGCATTAACAGGCTGGCTTTGGTATCGCTTAAATAACCCAAGGTGGCGGGCATTTAATTTATTGCTGTTGCCGTCGTTGTGGTTATTCGGCGAAATACTTCGTGGCGAGTTATTAACCGGCTTTCCGTGGCTGGCATTAGGCTACAGTCAAACCAGCAGTTGGCTATTTGCCTTTGCGCCCTTTATTGGCGTAATGGGGATCGGCTGGTTAGTCGCTTGTCTAGCGGTCATGCTGAGTTATGTCACAACCAAGAGAAATCTGTATTGGCTAACTCCTGCATTCGCCGCCGTTGCATTAGCGACCTATTGGGCGAATCTGCAGACGGTATCCCAGCCAACTGACAAGTTTGCTCAGGTGGCATTGGTGCAAGGCAATATTAAGCAGAGCCTGAAATGGGAGCCCGATCAGCAATGGCCGACCATGAGCAAATATCAGGACATGAGCCGGCCCTACTATGACCATGATCTGCTGATTTGGCCGGAAGCGGCCATTCCTGCGATTGAAATTCAAGCCCAGAGTTACTTACAAAATCTCGATGCCACGCTAGCTTGGAAGGGCAGCGCGCTGGTCACGGGGATCATCGACTATCAGCCATACAGCCAAGTGTTTTTCAACAACCTGATTGTGGTTGGGCGTCGCGACCCTGAGCTGGATAAAAGTAGCTATATCTACGGCCATAACAACCGCTATAGCAAGCATCACTTGTTACCCATCGGCGAGTTCGTGCCGTTTGGCGATATCCTCCGACCATTGGCGCCGCTATTTAACTTGCCGATGAGTTCGTTTAGCCGCGGCGGCTATGTGCAGCATAATTTAGAAGCCAATGGCTGGAAGTTAGCACCAGCGATTTGCTACGAAATTTTGTTTGCCGAGCAAGTGCGCCAGAATGTTCAACAAGATACCGATTTTATTCTGACAGTAAGCAACGATGCGTGGTTTGGTGACTCAATCGGCCCGCACCAGCATTTGCAAATCGCTCAAATGCGCGCCAAAGAGCTAGCTCGCCCCGTGCTGCGCGCTACCAATAACGGCGTGACCGCAGTCATCGACGCCGATGGTTCGATTATGGCCAAGGCTCCACAGTTCACCGAAGCTGTATTAACCGCCGAAGTGGCCCAGCACCGAGGCCAAACCTTTTTCGCCCGCGTTGGCCACGTGCCAGTTTTAGCGCTATCGGGCTTGATCATACTGATTGCGGTTTGGCGCCGCTGGCGTTACAAGTAGCCAAGGCTCCCAAGGAGGTAGGCTGCAACGCGAGAGGTGCTTCAGCCGGCATGGATGCCGGATGTAGAGCGACACATGGATGTGCTTGAGCGTCACCGATACGTGTTGTTGCCTGCCTCCGCAATGCACTGGTGTTATTCTCGGCAAACATCGCAGCTGCTTTGAGAAAGCTGGTATGAGTAAAAGACCGAACCAAAGATTCCCTCAACAAGACGCCGTAAAATCTTCCCTGATGACTCTACTGCTGCGTCCTGCAGCAGAAGCTTGTTGATGAAACATTTGGTTCGCTCTTCAGAAGCCCCCGAGGCTCCCAAGGAGGTAGGCTGCAACGCGAGAGGTGCTTCAGCCGGCATGGATGCTGGGTGTAGAGCGCTCCACGGATGGGCTTGAGCGTCACCGATGCGTGTTGTTGCCTGCCTCCGAAATGCTCTGAGGTTATTCTCGGCAAACATCGCAATCGCACTGGGCTGAATCAAGGCTCAAACGGCTCTCTGACAAACTCATCATGACCACAGTTCGCGCAACCGCTCAGCAGCGTTGGGTGGTAAACCTCAAACACATGGTCGCACTTAGTACACCGCACCACGCCAAAACCAACATATTCCCCCTGCCGATAGACACCGTCATGCTTTAAATCATCCGACAGTTCTCGCCACTCACATTGCGTTTTGTCAGTGATTTCCATCAGGTTATGCCAAATCCCTTGGCTGATCCCCGTTAACCAAACGGATGGCGGATGCGTCTTCGAGTCCGGATCCATTGAATCGGCAAAGGCCTGAAAGTCACGCTTCAGATATTCGCGCATCAAGGTCAACTCGTCCTTGGTTAAATCACTCGCCGCACCAACATATTCAGCAGCGCGCTCCAACCAGTGATCTAACGCCTCGGCGGTTAAATGCTGCTCGTGTTTGAGACGTTCCACCACCTTATCAATGAGCGTTTCATAGTCTTTATTGTTGTCTTTACTCATAGCTTTCCCCTCGGGATCGGCATCGTACTTCGGCTTTCCATACAAACAGTTTAGATAAACCGGCGGTTTAGTCTTGTTGGCTTGATCACGGATGCGGTATCCTATGCGGCCTTAAATTTTCAAAGTCAGTCGGACTCTGGTGCCACCAGACATTTCGGCTCGACGCTCACAGTGTAATTAACGGAACCTTCAATGGACGTGCCATACAACCACCGCGAGATTGAATCGCAAGTTCAGTCTGCTTGGCAGCAAGCAAAAACCTTCTCTGTTCAAGAAGACAACGACAAAGAAAAATACTACTGCCTGTCGATGTTCCCGTATCCCAGCGGCCGTCTGCACATGGGTCACGTTCGCAACTATACACTCGGTGATGTGATTGCTCGCTTTCAACGTATGCAAGGTAAAAACGTATTACAACCAATTGGTTGGGATGCCTTTGGCCTGCCAGCGGAAAACGCCGCAATCAAAAACAAAACTGCGCCAGCGCCTTGGACTTACGAAAACATCGATTACATGAAAAACCAGCTGAAAATGCTGGGTTTTGGCTACGACTGGGATCGTGAACTGGCCACCTGTACCCCAGAATACTATCGCTGGGAGCAATGGTTCTTCACCAAGCTTTATGAAAAAGGCTTGGTTTACAAAAAGATGGCCACCGTAAACTGGGATCCAGTCGATCAAACCGTTCTCGCTAACGAGCAAGTCGTTGATGGCCGCGGATGGCGCTCAGGTGCATTGGTTGAGCAAAAAGAAATTCCTCAATGGTTCATCAAGATCACCGATTACGCCGAAGAACTGTTGAACGACATCGACCAACTTGAAGGTTGGCCAGATACCGTTAAAACCATGCAGCGCAACTGGATTGGCCGCTCTGAAGGCATTGAAATGGCCTTTGATGTTGCAGGCCAAGACGAGCCTCTACACATTTACACCACCCGCCCCGATACCGTGATGGGTGTGACTTACGTAGCGATTGCTGCCGGTCACCCGTTGGCAGCCAAAGCCGCTCAAGGCAATGCTGAGCTGGCCGCATTTGTGGACGAGTGCAAAAACAACAAAGTCGCCGAAGCCGACATGGCAACCATGGAGAAAAAAGGCATCGCCACTGGCCTGTTTGCGGTTCACCCGCTGACCGGCAAGCAAGTGCCTATCTGGGTCGCTAACTTCGTGTTGATGGACTACGGCACCGGCGCTGTCATGTCAGTACCGGGTCATGACCAGCGTGACTACGAGTTTGCCCAAGCATATGGCCTGCCTATTGAAGCGGTGATTAAACCTGCCGATGGCGAGGTTGATATTTCCGAAGTGGCTTATACCGAAAAAGGCGTGCTGTTTAACTCGGGCGAATTTGACGGTTTGGATTTCCAAGCAGCATTTGATGCCATTGCTAGCAAGCTTGAAGCCGACAACAAAGGCGAGCGTAAGGTCAACTATCGCCTGCGCGACTGGGGCGTTAGCCGCCAGCGTTATTGGGGCGCTCCGATTCCAATGCTGACCGATGCCGATGGCAACACCGTGCCAGCCCCAGAAGATCAACTGCCGGTGATCCTGCCAGAAGATGTGGTGATGGATGGCGTCACCAGCCCAATCAAAGCTAACCCGGAGTGGGCCAAGGCAGAAATCAACGGCCAGCCAATGACCCGCGAAACCGACACCTTCGATACCTTCATGGAATCGAGCTGGTATTACGCCCGTTATTGCTGCCCGAACTTTGACCAAGGCATGCTTGATCCGGAAGCCGCTAACTACTGGCTCCCTGTCGATCAGTATGTTGGCGGTATTGAGCACGCGGTAATGCACCTGTTGTATTCGCGCTTCTTCCACAAATTGCTGCGCGACACTGGTCTGGTCAAATCTGACGAGCCATTTAAAAAGTTGTTGTGTCAGGGCATGGTGCTGGCCGATGCGTTCTACTACACCGATGAAAAAGGTGGTCAGGTTTGGGTATCGCCAACCGAAGTCGAATTAGAAAAAGACGACAAAGGCCGCATCATTAAAGCAACCGGCGCAGACGGCAAAGAGCTGAACTATGCCGGCATGAGCAAAATGTCGAAGTCGAAAAACAACGGCATTGACCCGCAGCTGATGGTCGACAAGTACGGTGCCGACACCGTGCGTCTCTTCATGATGTTTGCCGCGCCACCAGAGCTGACGCTTGAGTGGCAAGAGTCCGGTGTTGAAGGCGCCCATCGCTTCGTCAAGCGAGTATGGAAATTCGTGCAGGATGTTGCCGCTTTCGAACAAGCGCCTGTACTGGATGTGGCCGCGCTCAACAAAGCACAAAAAGACCTGCGTCGCAGCGTTCATAAAACCATTGCCAAAGTCTCCGATGACTTGGGGCGTCGCCAAACCTTCAACACGGCGATCGCTGCGGTCATGGAGCTGATGAACAGCTTGACCAAAGCTTCGGCAGAAACCGAGCAAGATCGCGCGGTACTCGCAGAAGCGGCAGAAGCCATTGTGTTGTTGTTGAACCCGATTGCACCACACGTTTGTGATGAATTGTGGCGTGCGCTAGGTAACGACAAGGTGGAAGATGCGGAGTGGCCACAAGCCGACGAAAGCGCCATGGTCGAAGATGAAAAACTCATCGTTGTCCAGGTCAACGGCAAGGTCCGTGGCAAAATCACCGTTGCCGCAGATGCCAGCAAAGAAGCCGTTGAAGAAGCCGGTTTGAACGATGCCAATGTGAGCAAGTTCACCGAAGGAAAAACCGTTCGTAAAATTATTTATGTACCGGGTAAACTTCTGAATATCGTTGCAAATTAACGCATCAGGCGAGCAGTCATAGCACTGCTCGCCAGCTTCAATTACACTGGTAGCGACCGCATTTGCAGGAGCAATAAATGTTAAAACGCTGGCTTTTCCCTCTCGTGCTATGCACCTTGTTAAGTGCTTGCGGTTTCCAGCTTCGTGGCAGCTACACCCTTCCCGATCAGTTCCAGCAACTGCATTTACAAGTGCAAGATCCATACGCGGCCATTTCTCGCGAAGTCAGTAAACGCTTTAAAGCCAGTGGCATTGTCTTGCTTGATGTCGCCAGCGACCAAGCTCCGATTGTGATCCTTGGTAAAGACAAGCTCGAGCGGACCAATTTGTCGGTATATCCAGATGGTCAGGTAGCCGAATATCGGCTGGTCTACAAGCTCAATGTCAATGTCATTCAACCCGACCAGAAACCACAAAAGCTGGCCTTGCAGGTCCAGCGCGATTACCTCGATGATCCACGCCAAGCTCTCGCCAAGCGCCGTGAGCGTGAGATCCTGTTACAAGAAATGCGAGAGCAAATTTCGTTTCAGTTGCTTGCTCAGCTGTCATCCTTGTAAATCGCCAGCAAGCTACTGAGCGCATATCATGGCTACTGCCAGACTTTATCCCAATCAGTTGCCACAGGCTTTACAACAGTCTGTGCAACCGGCCTATCTGATATTTGGCGATGAGCCCTTGCAACGTTTTGAGTCAGTCAGCGCCATTGTTGATGCCGGTAAATTGCAAGGGTTTGATGAAACCGAGCGACTCTATCTTGATACCACAGACGATGCCATGCAGTTAGCCGAAGCTCTGCAGGGTATGAGCTTGTTTGCCAGCCGCCGAATCATCGTAGTGGATGTAGGCAATGGCAAAATCGGCAAAGAAGCCGGTCAAATTTTTGAGCATTATGCGCAGCAGCCTAGCCCCGATTTATTACTGATTTGCCACGGTAGCAAGTTGGAAAAAGCCCAACAGAACAGCAAATGGTTTAAAGCGCTGACTCAATTCGCGGTAACAGTAGCCATCAACGTGCCCAGCGGCGAGCGACTGACCCGCTGGTTACAGCAACGCGCTCGGGAAAACGGCGTGCAATTACCACCAGATGCCTTGCAATATCTGCAAGATCATCATGAAGGTAACCTGATGGCGCTCAGCCAGGAGTTGGAAAAACTGGCCCTGCTCCATCCTAATCAGCCAATTTCCGTGGAGCAGTTGCATCAATCGTTAATCGATCAATCTCGGTTCGATGTGTTTCAGCTCACCGATACCTTACTCGCTGGCAAGCAAGCGGCATTGACGCACATGCTCAGCCAATTGCGTGACGAAGGCGCAGAGCCTGTTGTGGTCTGTTGGGCGCTGAGCAGAGAAATTGGCCAATTACTACAGCTCAAATTGCATCCGTCCAATCAAGCACAGCTGTTTAAACAATTTCGTATCTGGCCTTCGCGACAGCCGGCAATTAAACAGGCATTAAATCAATTCTCAGCGTCACAATTGCAACAAGCCTTGCTGCTCTGTGCCAAGCTCGAGCGCAATGTCAAAGGAGCCGAGGCCGATCCACAGGCAAGCTGGCCGTTGATCAGCCAGTGCTGCCAGTTACTGATGAATCCATCGGCATCGGCCAATTGGCTATTGGCCGCCGAGCAAGTTTGAGTATTTAGGGCTAGGTAACCGCATGACCAAACGCATCGGCTTACTGGGTGGTACGTTCAATCCAATTCACAACGGCCATTTGCAGTTGGCTGGCTTTGTCCGTCAACAATTGCAACTCGATGAAATGCAGTTACTGCCCAACCACCTGCCCCCCCACAAAGAGCAGCCGCTGGTGACCTCCGCCCATCGTCTTGCCATGGCCCAAGCCGCCATCAACGACGAGCCGCAATTACAGATCAATCCCATCGAGTTGAATCGCGACGAACCTTCCTATTCGGTTGAAACCTTACGCAGATTGCGACAACAGCATCCACAAGATGCCATTTTCTTCACCATGGGGATGGATTCGTTCATTAATCTCAGCAGTTGGTATCAATGGCAGCAGTTACTCAATTTATGCCATCTTGTGGTGTGCCAACGGCCCGGTGATCAAATGCCAGAACAAGGCCCAGAAGCTCAGCTGTGGCAGCAATTTGGCATTGCCAATAACCAGTTACAGCAGCTGCCACTGGTCGGTCATATCATCTGCTTACACAACCCACTGTGGCCGGTTTCATCAACTGAGATCCGCCAGCAATTGCAGTGTGGTGAGCATGCCAACCAGTGGCTGCCACCAGCCGTTGCGCAATATATCGCCGACCATCAACTTTATCGGCAATAGCGCTGACGCCGACGAGGGAAATTTGTTACCCTTACTCGGTTATATGTTGAACCTATTCAAGAGCAGGAGAGCAAGTTGCACGGTAAAGAGCTGATTGATTTCATCGTTGATAAAATTGACGACATGAAAGGTCGGGACATTATGACCTTGGATGTAGCTGAACGCAGTAGCATTACAGATACCCTGATTATTTGTTCAGGCAACTCGAAGCGTCATGTCCAGTCCATCGCAGAACACGTGGCAACGGAAGCCAAACATGCAGGCTTGCCTGCTTTAGGTATGGAAGGGCAAGACGAAGGCGAATGGGTATTGGTGGACTTGGGTGATGTCATTCTGCACGTGATGCAGGAAAATGCCCGCGAATTCTACCAACTGGAAAAACTCTGGGGCTAAGCAGTGCGCTTACAGTTAATCGCGGTGGGTCAACGAATGCCCGCCTGGGTAACCACCGCATTTAACGACTATCAGAGTCGCTTTCCGCGCGACTGTGCCTTTGAGCTAGTCGAGATCGCCGCCGGTAAACGCAGTAAAAATGCCGATATCCCGCGCATTCTGGCGCAAGAAGGCGAGCGCATGCTCAGTGCGGTTGGTAAAGGCAACCGAATCGTCACGCTGGAAGTAACCGGCAAACCTTGGGATACCCCCCAGCTGTCAAAACAATTAGCCAATTGGCAAATGGATGGCCGCAACGTCAGTTTGCTAGTTGGTGGTCCTGAAGGTCTGGCGCCCGAATGTATCGCTGCGGCCGATCAACGCTGGTCATTATCACCACTGACTCTGCCGCACCCAATGGTGCGAGTGATCATTGCCGAAAGTCTATATCGGGCCTGGAGCCTGTTAAATAATCATCCGTACCACAGGGAGTAGCGGGTAGCTCAATGGCAGCGCGTAAACGGATCACCATTCGCGACAGACAAGCCGAAGCAGCACTGTTTTACCGCCGTGCTGTGGTGGCTTTGTTGGCTGTATTCGCCATGCTGGCGCTGCTCGTTTCCAACCTTTACAAGCTCCAAGTTACCCGCCACGAAGACTTTAATACGCGCTCCAACGACAATCGCATTCGGGTCCTTCCTGTCGCTCCGAACCGGGGCTTAATCTATGATCGCAATGGCATCCTATTGGCTGATAATCGGCCAGTTTATTCGTTAGAACTGGTCCCCGAAGAAATCGATGATTTGACGGCAACCGTTACCAGTCTGGCGGAGATGCTGGCCATTTCCGAAGAGCGCCAACAAAAATTTCTCGAACAAAGCCGGGTGAGCCGCCGTTTTAAAAAGATCCCTCTGCTCGAAAACCTGACCGAGCAAGAGGTGGCGCTGATCAGCGTCAGTCAGCACCAATATCCAGGGATTTACGTTGAAGCCCGCTTAAAGCGCTATTACCCCTTTGGCGACGCCCTAACTCATGCCGTTGGCTATGTCGCCAAGATTAATAAACGAGACCTCGAAAACCTCGATAAAGCCGGCAAGCTGGCCAATTACAAGGCCACCCGCGACATTGGCAAACAAGGTCTTGAGCGTTATTACGAAGATGTCTTGCACGGCACCGTTGGTTATCAGGAAGTTGAGGTCAATAACCGCGGTCGCATTACCCGCACCGTTGCATTTGAACCACCAGTGCCCGGTAGTGATTTGCGCCTGAGCTTGGACATTCAACTGCAATTAAAAGCACAAGAGCTACTTACCGGTATGCGCGGTGCGGTTGTCGCACTCGATCCGCGCGATGGCAGTGTACTGGCTCTGGTCTCTGCGCCCAGTTACGACCCCAACCCGTTTGTTCAAGGGATCAGTGGTAAGGCCTACCGCGCCCTGCTCAATTCAGACGACCGTCCGCTGATCAACCGTACCACCCAGGGCCAATACCCGCCCGCGTCAACGGTAAAACCGCTGTTGGCATTGCTGGCATTAAACGAAGGCGTGGTGACTCCCGAAACCAGAGTCTGGGATCCGGGCTGGTTTAGAATTGAAGGAGTCAAACGTAAGTATCGCGACTGGAAGAAATGGGGTCATGGCTGGGTCGATTTGTATTCCGCCATTGAGCAGTCATGCAATATTTACTTCTTTGATGCGGCGACCAAACTCGGTATCGATAAAATTGATGAATTTGCCAGCCAGTTCGGTTTTGGCGAATACACAGGTATTGATATTCGCGAAGAAAGTGCCGGAGTGCAGCCATCGCGATCTTGGAAACGCGCTCGCCATGGTCAACCTTGGTATCTGGGCGACACCGTCAACATCGGCATTGGTCAAGGCTATTGGACCGCAACTCCGCTACAACTGGCCCATGCCATTGGTATTATGGCGCGCCATGGCGACAACTTTACCCCACGGATGGTGCAATCGATTCAAACCGATTCGGGCAACATTCAGCTGCCACCGGATCAGCGACCGCCAGTGCAATTGAAAAAAGACACGTACTGGGATGAAGCCATTGAAGGCATGCGCCGAGTCAATCACTCGGAGCACGGCACCGCGCGCAAAGCCTTTGCCGACACCAGTTATGTGTCTGCCGGCAAATCCGGCACCGCACAGGTATTCAGTCTCAAGCAAGACGAAGAATACGATGCCGAAAAGCTCAACAAGCGCAAACACGACAACGCCATGTTTGTCGCCTTTGCGCCGCTCAATAATCCGCAAATCGTGGTAGCCGTTGCCATTGAAAACCAAGGCGGTGGCTCATCCAACGCCGCGCCTATTGCCAGAGCGGTGATCGACCATTATGTTGAAACCACTGGTTTTGAATCCATTCTGCCAATCGGGATCCCTACGCCATGATTTTTGGCTCAGTCGAACGGCTCGAAGCGCAAATGCGCAAGCCCAGCATCTGGTTTAAGTTGCACATTGATGCCTATCTGTTGATGCTGCTGCTGGTGTTGATGGCCGTTGGCCTGATGGTGATCTATAGCGCCGGTGGCCAAAGTATGGATCTAGGTACCCGCCAAATCATCCGCCTCAGCGTGGCCGTGTTTGTGATGTTGGCGCTGGCTCAAATCAACCCCGAAAACTATCGCCGCTGGGCTTATCCCATTTATGTCATTGGCACCTTGATGTTAGTGGCCGTGCTGTTAGTCGGCGTAGTTGGTAAAGGTGCTCAACGCTGGATTGACCTTGGCTTTATGCGCTTTCAGCCATCGGAAATCATGAAGTTGATTGTGCCCATCGCCGCGGCCCATTTCTTAGCCAGTGATGCGTTGCCCGCGCGTGTTGGTAAGGTAATTCTAGCCTTTGTACTGATCCTCATTCCAACCCTACTGATTGCTCGCCAACCGGATCTGGGTACCTCATTATTGATTGCCGCATCGGGCGTTTTTGTCATTTTCCTTGCCGGCGTCAGCTGGAAACTGATTGCCGCGGGCGCAGTCGCCCTTGCTGGTTTCATTCCGGTATTGTGGTTTTATCTGATGCGCGACTATCAGCGCCAGCGGGTGTTAACCCTATTTGACCCCGAGCGTGATCCGCTCGGCAGCGGCTACCATATTATTCAATCGACCATTGCCATCGGCTCCGGCGGGATCAGCGGTAAAGGCTGGTTGCAGGGCACCCAGTCGCAGTTGGAGTTTTTGCCCGAACGCCATACCGATTTTATCTTTGCCGTATTTAGCGAAGAGTTTGGCCTTACTGGCGTCATTTTGCTGTTACTGCTCTACCTGCTCATTGTCTTTCGTGGCCTTTATATTGCGGCGAATGCTCAAACCACCTTTGGCAGTTTGCTCGCTGGCAGCATTACCCTGACCTTCTTTGTTTATGTATTCGTCAACATCGGCATGGTGTCAGGCATTTTGCCTGTGGTTGGAGTTCCTCTGCCATTGGTCAGTTACGGTGGCACATCCATGGTGACATTGTTGGCTGGCTTTGGCATCTTAATGGGCATTCATACCCACCGACGGATGATTATATGAATTTTTTCCTCGGCCGATTGCGCCAACGTGCGCAGGCCCTCGGCATGTCAGCAGCCCTGACAGTTGCCGCGCTATCCGCCAGCTCTGTCGCGTTAGCAAGCAATACCATTGATCAGACTTTTATTGACGAAGTGTCCGCCAGCTACAACCTCGATCCAAGCTGGGTGGCGGATCAGGTCAAAAGCGCCAGCTTTAAACAAGACATCATCGAGCGCATCACCACCCCTTGGGAAGCTAAGCCTTGGTATCAATATCAGACCATCTTCCTTAAGCCCGAGCGCGTCGAGCAAGCGGTTGAATTTTGGCAAAGCCATCAACAAACCCTCGCTCGTGCTGAGCAAACCTATGGCGTGCCGGCACAATTGATCGTCGCCATTATTGGCGTCGAAACCTATTTTGGCCGCTTTAAAGGTGACAAAGGGGTGCTCGATTCGCTCTATACATTGGGCTTTCATTACCCTAAACGGGCCAAGTTCTTTCGCTCCGAGTTAGGTCATTTTCTGGCGCTGAGCCACGAGCAAGGTTGGGATCCGGCATCAATTAATGGCTCTTACGCTGGCGCCATGGGCTTTCCGCAGTTTATCAGCTCAAGTTACCGCGCCTACGCGGTCGACTTTAACGACGACGGTCAACGTGACTTACTGGACTCGCCGCAAGATGCCATTGGCAGTGTTGCCAATTACTTTGCCAAACACGGCTGGACGCCGGGCACTTGCATGGTTGAGCAGGTCACACTGACGCCAGCGGCAGAATCGCTGGTGCAGACCAATACCAAAATTAAACACGCCTGGGCGGATGCCCGCAAAGCCGGGATTAAAACCAGTCAACAGCTGGCCGATGATGACAAGATCATGTTGTTTCCGTTAGCTGAAAGTGAGCAGTTAACGCACCACTATTTGGGCTGCAACAACTTTTATGTCATCACTCGCTACAACCACAGCCGACTCTATGCCATGGCGGTTTACCGTCTGAGCCAGCAAATTGAAGCGGCCTGGCAAGCGAAGCAAACTGCCAGCTAACCGATGTCTGAGCTTTCTAAGGTCGCTGGGTTATTGACCGCGCTGGCGCTGCTCTCAGGCTGTGCCAGCTCTGGCATGAGCAAATCAGATCGCTACCAAGCTCAGCGTTATCATCAAGCCGACGACTCGGCACCGGTCGATCCGGTCGATGTCTCACAAGTGCCAGATGCGGTACCGAAATATGAGCCGAAATCACGCGGTGGCAACCGTCACTACACGGTTCGCGGCAAGCATTATCAAGTGATGGATTCAGCCGAGGGATTTAGCGAAACCGGCAAAGCCAGTTGGTATGGCAACAAGTTTCATGGCCACAAAACCAGCAATGGCGAAATCTACAACATGTACGCCATGTCAGCGGCGCACAAACACTTGCCGTTGCCGTCGTTTGTCAAAGTGACCCGACTTGATAACGGCAAACAGGTCATTGTCCGAGTCAATGATCGCGGCCCGTTTCATCGCGGCCGCATCATCGACTTGTCTTATGCCGCTGCCCATAAACTCGGAATGTTGAAAACCGGAACCGCGGCGGTAAAAATCGAAGCAATTGCGGTTGAGCCGCCGTGGCAGCAGCCCGATCCAATTATGGCGCTAGTCCAGCAGCAACAATCCGAAGGTCCCAAGTTACCCATTCAAGTTGCCGCCAGTTCACAACCGACAGTGGCGACGCCAGCGAACCAAACCAGCGACACAAACATCAGCCATCGCAATTGGTTTGTGCAAGTTGCGGCAACGCAAGATAAGGCCAGAGCCGATCACCTGATCCAACAATTAGCCTCTTTGTTTGATGCACAGGGCCGAACGGTATCTGAGCAAAAATTACACAAAATCCAGCTGGGCCCGTTTGCTGATGAGCAAGATGCCAACAAATTGCTGGAAATATTAAAAAAAGGTGAATTTTCTTCAGCCTTTAAGGTCTATCATTGAAACGGTGAGATTCGAGCGCAGAGCATGTTATGCTAGCGCCACACTCACAAGTCTTAACCCCAACTACTCCTAAAATAAATTATGCTTCAGCACACAACATTACGTTCTCTCACCGCAGGTTTGGTTGCTCTGGCAACTTCATGTATCGCTTTTGCTGCGCCGGTTGTGACGCCTGATCCACCCAAGGTTAATGCCAAAGGATATGTGCTTGTTGACTATCTCACTGGCCGCACTCTGGTTCAGCACAACGCCGATGAGCGCTTAGCACCAGCCAGCCTGACCAAAATGATGACCAGCTACGTGCTGGGCACTGAAATCAAAAACGGCAATGTCACCGAGCAGGACATGGTCAAAATTGGCCCCAATGCTTCCTTGTACACCAATGCAGAGCTACGCGGCTCATCGCTGATGTTTGTTCAAGTCGATACCGAAGTACCGCTTGGCGAATTAAATCGCGGCATTATTGTGGTATCGGGCAATGACGCCTGTATTGCGGTGGCCGAGCACTTGGCCGGTACCGAAGACGCCTTCGCCGATATGATGAATGCCTACGCCGACCACCTCGGCATGACCGGCTCTCACTTTATGAATAGTCACGGCCTTGACCATCCAGAGCACTACACCACGGCTCACGACATGGCGACCTTGGGTGCCGCTTTAATCCGTGATTTACCAGAAGAATACGCCATTTACGCCGACAAAAGTTACACTTGGGATGGCCGCGAACAGTTCAACCGCAACGCCTTGTTGTGGGATAAAGATCTAGGCGCAGATGGCATTAAAACTGGCCACACCAATGAAGCGGGCTATAGCTTGGTATCGTCTGCAGTGAAAGATGATATGCGTCTAGTCGCGGTGGTCATGGGCACGGATAGCACCCGCGCTCGTAATGCCGAAAGCCGCAAACTGCTGCAATATGGCTTCCGTTTCTTTGAAACCGTAGTGCCATATGAGCCGGGCACTGTGTTCGCCGAAGAACGCGTCTGGTTTGGTACCCAAGAAAAAATTGAGCTGGGTGTTTTGGAAACGGTAGCCACCACCCTGCCGAAAGGCCAACGGAAGAACTTGAAAGCCGATTTCGAACTCACTTCACGCCCAGAAGCGCCGATTGCTAAAGGCGATCAGTTTGGTGTTGTTCACGTTACCCTAGATGGTGAAGATATTGCGACCTACCCGCTGGTCGCGCTCCATGATGTCGAGGAAGCCGGCTGGTTCAGCAAGCTCATTGACCATATCCTGTTGTTCATCCATAACCTCACCAACTAAATCGAAAAAAGCCGCCGCTGGCGGCTTTTTCTTTTATACTTATTTGCAGACTTGAATGAATGCTCAGTGCGTCAGCGCTTGGCTCAATTTAGCAACCCCAAAATTAGTTTGGAAAGGATTCCACTATGTTTACGCACGTGGTTACGCAAGTAAGTCGCTTAGCTCGCTTTTCTCTCGTTGTTATTTTTGCCGCTATGTTCAGTGGTTGTGGCGGTGGCTCTGGCGGTTCGAGCGCCGCATCTCAATCCAAATCTGCTATCCCGACCACTATTGCAGTGCCCTCCTCAGGCAGGCCCAACGTATCCCCTGAGCAACACGTCCCAGCCTTAAGTTACGCTCGCCTTACCCATATCTATCGCGATGCTTTTCTCGCCGGTGATCGTTCCGACTCAGCGCTTAGCCCCAATGGCGAAGTAGAACAGCTAACCTCACTGGGTTTATATGAACCGGTTGATGCCAGTGACGATGGTAGCTATCGCATCGAATTGCAAGATAATGATCTGGCATATTTTCGAGTGATCAATACCAAAGCCAATGGCGCAGAACGCGTGCATTTGTTCTACGGTGTACCCGCCGGCGATTACATGACGTTTGACTCCAGCGACTTCGATGCTCCAGCGCAATCCACTGATTCAGGTTGTCGAGACGTGTCGGTTCGTATTAATGCCCTTACCACTGCCGCCAATAGACGTTTGTTGTTAAACGGCGAGGAAACCAAAGTCGACATCGCTGAAGGTGCAAAAGCTTGGATAGATTCCGTTAACCTATGCCCGCTTCAAGACACTGATAGCTACTTACTAGTTGTTACGCAAGACATTGATGGCGACATTAACTATGGCTTTGAGTTCTACCGGCAACTCAGCGACAACGACGTGCTAGAACTAACCATCGAGCACGCTGCACGGATGGTGCCGTGGACCTCAAACGTACCGGTCAATTACTACTACACCGTCGCGGGTAAACACCAAGACTGGGACACCATCATCAAGCTCTACACCCCACCGCTGGACGAGGAAGAAGCTGAGTCGCTGCCCGCTCCGATCACTTCAGGCTTACTGCCAGCATTTGATGCCATCGGTTTTGACCGCGTGGTTTGGTCTGCAGAATCTTCCGCGCTTCACAATCGCGAGTTCGCCGCCAGCGCTGAGGAAATAGCTTTTGAACTGCAACAAATTGACATCAGAGATATCAGCCTAGATCCCATTTCTATCGAATGGAGTGACAATGGCTTGGCTAAGCCGAAAATCATCTCTGGCATCATCTTCGATGACAGCGCCACGCAAACCTATGCCTTTATCAGCATGGATCCGAAAGTGCTGCGACAATCAAAACTTCAATTTCCCATCGAGGACATTGAGCTGCTCGTTGATAGTGTTTTTGTCGGTGTCTATGCGGCCAGCAATATGCCGGACAGTAGTGAGGGATATATTACTTCCGCGGGGATATCAGCAGGTCTCATCGCACTGCCTAACGACAACGCACATCCATTGAACAATCAAGATAGCGTCTTTGCCGGTAATGCTGCCGGAATCTTTGAGCTACTCATTGATTGGCTTGGCGACTAACAATACGCAGCTGCTCAATTGAGCAGCTGCTTGACGGTATCAAACACTCGGCCATAACGCTTGGCCAGTGGTTTGTGTCTTTTTTCTGTCCAGTACAAGGTTTGATAAACCGGTTGTTGCAATGCCGCGACCTTCAATTGGCCCCCCGCTGTCGCACTTGCAACTGCTGATCGTGGCAACACGGTGAATCCCAGCCCTAGAGCCACTGGCGTTAAGATCTGGCCGATTTGGTTGACATAACCTCGTTCCGGAATAGCGGCCATGCCAGCAAACTGATCGGCGAAATTAGCTTGCAAGACTGAAGCGGCAAAGTGATGGCCATCGGGGTGGTTGATAAAACCCAGCTCAATCAGTGCTTGCCAACTGAGCTGGGTGGCTTGTGGCAGAACCAAACACAACTCATCGTTGGCAAAACTTTGTTGTTTGATGGTGGCATCATTCACCTGCTCTGAGCAAATGCCAACCGCAATATCGCCGAACTTAAGGCGCTCAATAATACGCCCAGCCGGAGCCGCTTCCAGATAGAAACTCAACTTGGGCTGCCGCTGCTGTAACGCCAGTAGTGCCGGATACAAGCGCAAAGCGACGGCACCAGAACAAGCCAATCGGCACTCACCGGCATCATCGCGATCGTGTTGCATTGCACTCATCAGCTCTTGCTCCGCAACTTGTTGTTGCAAGGCGTAGCGGTGCAGCTGTTCACCGGCAATGGTCAATTCAAACTGCTTGCCAAAGCGGTTTAGCAAGGGTTGACCGACTGCCTCCTCGAGGCGTTTGATGTGCTGTGTCACCCCAGGCTGGGTCATAAATAGAGCTTCTGCTGTACGCGTAAAATTTTTGGTCTCAACCAACTGGCAAAACGTACGCAAATAAAGCGGATTCAGCATGATAGATAATAAATATAACTTATCAAAATAATGATTAATGATAATTTAAAATTTTCATGTTGTCCGACTAAACTTCATCCCAGTTGACATCGACCACAACAGGTGAACCCAATGACCGAACAACACACAACGTATCCTCGCACCTTTTCCCATATCGGTATTTCGGTGCCTGACCTCGAAGCCGCGGTAAAATTTTACACCGAAGTACTGGGCTGGTATCTGATCATGCCGCCAACAGACGTCAACGAAGATGACTCTGCCATTGGTGAAATGTGTACCGACGTATTTGGCGCCGGCTGGAAGCATTTTCGCATCGCCCACATGTCGACTGGCGACCGTATCGGCGTCGAGCTGTTTCAGTTCGATAATCAGGAAAATCCAGAAAACAACTTTGAATATTGGAAAACTGGCGTGTTCCACTTCTGTGTTCAAGATCCAGATGTAGAAGGGCTGGCAGAAAAAATCGTCGCAGCGGGCGGTAAAAAGCGCATGAAAGCGCCACGTTATTACTACCCAGGCGAAAAACCATACCGGATGATCTACATGGAAGACCCGTTTGGTAACATTCTAGAAATTTACAGCCATAGCTATGAGTTACATTACTCTAGCGGTGCCTATAACTAATCTTAGTTACTATCAAAACCCCAGCGCCAAAGGCCTGGGGTTTGTTTTTTAAGGACCTTCATATCAAATGCTGCGTTAACAACTGAGGTAAAGATCTTCAATGCGCCGTTGAAAGATCGTGATAGAATCCCCATTTATCCGCTTTACCTGTTTAACCGCTAGCTTTTGGAGCAACAAGATGGATACCAAATTTGGTGAATTACTCGACTTTCCCTGCAATTTCCCTTTCAAAGTACTGGGCGTTGCTGACGAGTCATTGCCAGATAAAATTGTTGCTGTGGTTCAACAGCATGCTCCTGGCGACTACGCCCCCAAAGTAAAGCCAAGCTCAAAAGGTAACTACCACAGCGTCACCATCGACGTTACCGTCACGAGCAAAGAGCATGTAGAAACGCTCTACAAAGCCTTGGGCGACATCGACTTGGTTCGTTACGTGTTATAAGACCAACCACCTTGAGCAAGCTGATTATTCGCACCATGGGCCAGCAGCCTTACCAACAATGCTGGCAATGGATGCAAGACTTTACCAATAGCCGCGATAGCAGCACCGCCGATGAGTTGTGGCTGCTTGAGCACAATCCTGTGTTTACCCTCGGCCAAGCAGGTAAAGAAGAGCATATTCTGAGCCAGACTGATATTCCCATCGTCAAAGCCGATCGTGGCGGCCAAGTGACTTATCACGGCCCAGGACAACAGATTATTTACTTATTGCTGGATTTGCGACGTCTGAAAATTTCCGTTCGCGATCTGGTCACCCACATGGAGCAAGCCATTATTAGCTTGCTCAACGAATATGGTATCGAAGCCTACGCCAAATGCGATGCCCCAGGTGTTTACGTTGATGATGCAAAAATTGCATCATTGGGCTTACGCGTGCGCAAAGGCTGTACGTTCCATGGGTTGGCGTTAAATGTCGACATGGATCTATCACCATTTCTAACAATAAACCCATGCGGCTACGCCGGCATGGCAATGACTCAGAGTTCAGCTCTGGGCGGCCCCAACACCACCTCCGAAGCCGCGCCCAAACTCGCCAAACTATTGGCTGAGCGCTTAGGGTACGCAGCAACCCAAGATACTGACCAATTGCCGAGTGTAGTGAATGACTAAGTCTGTAAGAAATGAAGCAGGCGTAAAAAAGCGCGATGCTGATAAAGTCCAACATATCCCGATTACGGTGATCCCAAGTGAAAAGGAGCAGTTGCTCCGTAAGCCTGAATGGATGAAAGTAAAGCTGCCTGCTAATAACGCGAATATTCAACGCGTTAAAGACGGTATGCGAAAACACGGCCTGCACTCGGTGTGCGAAGAAGCATCCTGCCCGAATCTGGCCGAGTGTTTCCACAAAGGCACTGCGACCTTTATGATCATGGGCGACATTTGCACTCGCAAATGCCCATTCTGCGACGTTGCCAATGGCAAGCCGCTGCCTCTTGATGAAAATGAACCAGAGAAACTGGGGCGCACTATTGCTGACATGGGTTTACGTTACGTGGTGATCACCTCAGTCGACCGCGATGATTTACGTGACGGCGGAGCCGCTCATTTCGCCGCGTGTGTTGAAGCCATTCGCCGTCACAGCCCAGACATTCAAATTGAGATTCTGGTGCCGGACTTCCGTGGTCGGATGGATGTGGCACTGGAAGCACTGGCGAAGCATCCACCTGATGTCTTCAACCACAACCTCGAAACTGCACCTGCGCTTTACAAAATGGCTCGTCCAGGCGCCAACTACAAGTGGTCGTTGGAGTTGATCCGCCGCTTTGGTGAAATGTTCCCAGATATCCCAACTAAATCAGGCTTGATGGTTGGTTTGGGTGAAACCAACGAACAGATCCTTGAGGTGATGGAAGATTTGCGCGCTCACAATGCCACCATGTTAACCATTGGCCAGTATTTGCAGCCAAGCTTGCATCACCTGCCAGTGACCCGTTACGTCCACCCAACCGAATTCGACATGTTCCGTGAGCGAGCCTATGAAATGGGCTTTGAACACGCCGCGTGCGGCCCGCTGGTTCGCTCCAGCTACCACGCTGATAAGCAAGCAGCTGGCGAAGAAGTGAAGTAACCACTGACCAACTCAATTTCAAGCCAGTCCGTTGTGACTGGCTTTTTTATGTGAAAGCCAAACGAAAGGACAATATAAAGAAACGATGACAGTGATCTGTTCTCATGTTGACACGTAAGCCGAATAAGAGCATTGCACTTTCAGCACTGCAACCAACAAACTGCCAAGAACAACAATGATTATATGGGAGAGCAAAACCAGTCCGCGTCCTCGCTGAGGCGGCATCAATGTTCGCAATGATAGGAGAAAGCGGATGTTTTATGTGTTTAGTACCAATGGCAAGCTATTCGGCGGCCCATTAGAAAAGCTCTACCAAATTAATAAAACCGACGAGACAACCGCTGCGCTCGCCAGCGACTTTGCCAACTCATCGATTCACTTGTCTCAGGGTAATGATACTGACGAGTTAGTCAGTCATAGCGCCATTGACCGCTACAAAGCAACGTTGCCGGAGAAAAACCAGCGAGAGCTGATCTACCACGTCTATCAGGTCATGACCAAGCCGGTCAAAGTGTTGGAGTTGTCAGCCAGCTTAGACTCCATCCATCAAGCCTTTAAGCAATATCAATTCAGCGCGTTCCCGGTGGTCAATGCTAACCAGCAGCTTCACTCCTTGATACAACGACACAAATTCACCGAATATTTATTGGATTTGCCATCGCCTAAATTTCACCGCCTGACCCTGAACGACACGCCCGAACTGCTCGAGCCAGAAGTCATTTCAACGGCTCCAGTCACCGATGTCCGCCGCGCAGCACAAATCATGATCGAACGACAAACGCCGTCATTACCAGTTGTCGAACCCAATGGTGGCGTCCTAGGCATAGTGACCAAGCGCGATATTTTGTCGTGTCTTGCGAAAGATCCGCCGCTGTCATTGTGGTGTTGAACCGTTATTCCATAGCCAAGCAGCGCCGCGTACGCCGCTTGAATCGCCGTGTAGATTCTTCACCACAGGCGTGACACACTCATTGCCAAATACCCAGTCTGAAAGCTGTTCATTAACCTTGGGATAAATGGCATCGACATTGGACATGCCACCGCCGAGCACAATGATTCCAGGGTCAAGCACGTTAACCACATGAGCCAAAGCCCGTGCCAGTCTTTGACAGTAATCGTTGAAGGCCTGCGTTGCGAGCGCCTCTCCTGCTGCCACTCGCTGCATCACATCCGGCGCGTTAAGCAGATCTCCGCCCATTTGTTGATAGACTCGGGCAAAAGATGGTCCAGCCAGCCAAGTCTCGATACAGCCGCTACGGCCACAGTAGCAGGCTTGTTGCAGCTGCTGCTCTTGCTCAGTGAGCCAAGGCAACGGGTTGTGCCCCCACTCACCGGCTACGCCATTGCTGCCGCTCCACGCTTGTTGATTGATAGCAACGCCAGCACCAACACCGGTTCCTAAAATGACGCCAAACACCGCACCATAACCAGCGCCAGCGCCATCAACAGATTCAGACACGGCAAAGCAGTTGGCGTCGTTGCTGATACGAACTGGGCGCTGCAATCGTTGTTCGAGATCGGCCTGTAAATCCTGGCCGTTCAGCCAGGTAGAATTAGCATTTTTCACCCGCCCTGTTTGACCGGAAATCGTCCCCGGAATACCGAGGCCAACCGTGCCGCTGAGGCCAAGTGTGGACTCTGCCTCGGCGACTAGCTCAGCAATGGCTCCAAGTGTGGCTGCGTAATCCCCTCGCGGAGTGGCGACTCGGCGACGCCATAATTCTTGTCCGTTACTTGCTGACAAAGCAATGCACTCGATTTTAGTGCCGCCGAGATCAATCCCAATGTTGAGTTTATGGCTCACGAATCTCTCCTATAGATTTGCTAAATAGCCAAGTCAGCTGAACATGAATCAATGCTCGATTGCATCCCCCTATTGGAGAGGAAAATCATTATCATTCAGCGAGATAGATTGTCAGATAAATTAACACAAAATGTAGGGTTATTGTGAGAGCACCGCTTATCCAATTGTTTTAATTTGATTTTTTAATTTGGCTTTATATTTGCTTTATGTTTTGCCGTTTCTTGCATGGAGTATAGCGAGAAAGACCCTCAACAATAATTGCAAATTTAGATAAGGATTTGTCGATGAACAAAAAGCATTTGGCGATGCTAGCCTCGGTTGCCATTACTCTTCCCACTTTCTCATCTGCTTCGGTGATGCTTGATGGTTTAGGCGGCCCCACAGGTTATGGCGAGTCGGCTTTTTCAGCAGGAAACGAACGAAATGATGACGGTTCCTCTGGTAGCCATCAACTGCCCTTTGAAATCAACTACTTTGGTACCACCTACTCAGAATTCATCGTTAACAATAACGGCAACATTACCTTTAATGGCGGTGTCTCGACCTGGACGCCTCAACCCTTTCCTGTCGCCTCTCAGCCCATGATCGCTCCTTATTGGGCTGATGTTGATACCCGATGCGACACCTGCGGTGGTGTCTATGTTGCTGGTGACCAAGCCCAAGGCATTGTCACCGTCACTTGGGATAAGGTTGGCTACTACGACCAACATTCCGATTTAACCAATAGCTTCCAACTCGTGTTGATTGACCGCTCTGATACCGGCAATGGTAACTTTGATGTCGAATTTCGCTATGACAACCTGAGCTGGACCACAGGTGATGCGTCTGGCGGCGTCGGCGGTTTTGGAGATCCGACCGATGAGTTCGCCACCCCTGCTCAAGCAGGTTATGACGCTGGCGATGGCATTAACTACTTCGCTTTACCCGGCTCATTTACCGAAGATGTGATTGATCTAGCGACAACATCTAATACCGGCGAAGATGGGGTTTGGCGGTTCGCCATCCGCGAAGGTGAATTACCTGGCGCCACACCGGAAAACCCGTTGATGCCAGTCACAGAAGGTGGCAACTGGGAATTCGATTTTAACGTTCAGGAAAATGAAACCATCTTTATTGACCCTGATGTTGCGATTGGCTATGACTATGTCGTCGATTCTGGTCCAAATTTCCGTTCGGTCACCTTGCCCGCCGGCTTTGATGATGACATTTTCCAAGTCATCTTCGATGGTCAAATGGCCACCGTAAACGCTGGTCAGGAATTCTTCTTCGGCGCTGATGGCGTCAGCGAATTCCGAGTCACCGGAATCGACATTGCCAATATGATTGACCCTAGTGACACCAATGCGTTTGTCACCGGTCTATCATTTGTCAGCAGTGGCGATGTCTCAATGCGGCAAATCCCAATTACGCAATATGTTCCAGGCCCCTCTCCTGTTCCTGAGCCTGCGCCATTGCTTCTGGTGTTACCTTTTGTTTTAGTAATGTGGTTACGGAAACAAAAATTGAGCCTGTCAGCGGCTTAATTGATCGCGGTGGGAGCAAGCTGCTCCCGCCGAATCTAACAAAGGTAGATGGTTATGATTAAGGGACTAATAGCCTGCATTGGCACGGCATTTTTTGCATTCAGTACAATCGCCACTGAGCAAGACATTGAAGCTTGGACATTGGCATGCGCGGAGGATTCGCCATGCACTATTACTCAGTTGGTAATGGCAGAAAAAGCGGGGAAAAGCGGCGTTGTCGGCGGCGTAACTTACTTTCACTCAGCCAACCAGCCAATTTTGAAAGTGCGCTTTACGCCCGATGCATTGAAAAGCAAAGGCGTGGGGCTAAAGGTTGATGGTCATTCACCGCTGCACCTTCCCATCACGGGTTGTGATGGCAAAGTATGCGAAGTGAATGTGGCTGTCGATAACAAACTACTAAACGAGCTGACCACGGGCAAAATACTGGCGGTCGCTTATGTCAATCAAGCCAATCAGCAAATGACATTTCCGGTAATTTTGACTGGCTTTGACAAAGCCTTGAGCTTAATGCCAACTCGCCAGAGTCCGAAACCCGCCACGATTTGATGTCAGCTAAAACCCTTCAGATATAAAAAAACCGGAAATAATCCGGTTTTTTTAGTCATGTTATGTTGAGTGAGGCTAGGTTAAACCGGCTCAACAATAAAATAAGGGTTAAGTACCGATTCTTTTTGATTGTAAGTCAGTGGCTCCCCCTCCACTGTGACCACCCGAGCGCCTGCTTGCAAAGCAACGCCATGAGCGGCACCGGTATCCCATTCGGATGTTGGCCCTAAACGAGGATAAACATGAGCGGCGCCTTCGGCGACCAAACATAGTTTTAATGAACTGCCCATGGCAACCATTTCATGGCTGTCGAACTGCTCTAAGTAAGCGGCCATATCTGGACTTGGATGGGAGCGACTACCGACCACTTTGACCGTTTCACCGGCTGCGGCGGCGGCAGCTTTAATTGTTGTAGCAGCTGCGTCTGCGACTTGCTTGTAGGCACCAAGTCCCTCCGCCCCCCAATATAAGGTATCAATGGCTGGCGCATAAACCACGCCCATCACCGGCACACCATTGCTGACTAGGGCAATATTGACGGTAAACTCGCCATTTTTCTTGATGAACTCTTTGGTGCCATCCAGCGGATCAACCAGCCAGTAGGTGTCCCATTGCTGACGCTCAGCCCAGTCAATATCGGCATTTTCTTCTGACAGGATCGGATAAAACACCGGTAACTGCTGCAACCCAGCAACAATCACTTTATGCGCTGCTAAATCAGCTTCAGTCAATGGACTCTTGTCGTCTTTTTCGTAGATGGAGAAATCCCGATCGTATATCGCCATGATTTCCGCACCTGCTTTTTTTGCAGTGGCGATAACCGCATCGACCAAGCCTTGGTTAATAAGTTCAGACATCAAGTCGTCCTTGTTTTCGTAATCAGTTGTTATTAATAATTTTTACTAATCGACTATTCGCTTGCCAGATAGCCGTTGTCAGATAAGAAAGCCACCACCTGATGAGCGCAGTCAATCACGCTGCGACCATCGGTTTTCACTCGAACTTCAGCCGCTTCTGGCTCTTCATAAGCCGAGTCGATACCGGTAAATTGAGGGATCTTGCCGGCCCGCGCTTTCTTGTACAAACCTTTTGGATCGCGGCTTTCACACACTTCCAGCGGTGTATCAATAAACACTTCGACAAACTCGCCTTCGGGGAATAACTTGCGAGCCAGCTTGCGATCGGCGCGGAATGGCGAGATAAATGCGGTACTCACGATCAAACCGGCATCAACAAACAACTTCGATACCTCGCCAACGCGGCGAATATTCTCAACCCGCTCTTTATCTGAAAAACCCAAGTCGCCGTTCAAGCCGTGACGAATGTTATCGCCATCGAGCACGTATGTATGAACACCACGCTTGTGCAGTAATTCATCCACTGCATTAGCTACGGTCGATTTGCCCGAGCCGCTTAACCCTGTGTACCAAAGTACGCAAGATTTGTGTCCACAAAGCGCATTACGTTGCTCACGGGTAATTTTGTGCTCATGCCAAACAATATTCTCAGCCATGCTCTTGTCCCACCATTAAAAAGGGAAGAAGTAAGGTACTGCGAGCAGCACCACCACACTGTACACCAGTGACACCGGTAGTCCGGCGCGTAAAAAATCTTTCAATTGATACTGTCCGGCGTTATACACCATCAAGTTGGTTTGGTAGCCATAGGGGCTAACAAAACTGGCACTAGCGCCAAACGCCACCGCCATTACAAATGGCATTGGGTCAACATTAAAGCCAAGCGCCATGCCATAAGCCATCGGAAATACTAGCGCTGCGGCAGCATTATTGGTGACCAATTCGGTTAATACCAAGGTCATGATATAGACCCCAATAAATGCCAAATAAATCTGGCTGGTATCAAACGACTGGGCAAATAAATTGGCAAATTCAGCGACCATGCCGGAGTTCGTCAAGGCATGAGCCAGCGTTAATGCCGATGCCACCACCAGCCAAATATCGAGCGGCAAGCGCCGCTGCACTTCATTTAAGCTTAGGCAATCGGTGAAGTAGAGGACAGCCAAAAATAGCATTAAACCTTTGAGTAAGCTCAAAGTTCCGGTAGCCGCTAGGGCCACAACAGCAAGAAAACCTAAACCGGCAATCCATTCACGTTGGCCAGACAGCCGTGTCTCTGGCTCCACACCGGAGATCACAATGAAGTTTTTGGTTAAGTTGTTGCGAGACGAGAAGTCTGGGCCTACGGCCAACACCAAAAAATCACCGGCTTGAATTTTTACTTCACCTAGCTTGCCGGACAGACGCTGACCATCGCGCCGCATCGCCACTACTGCAGCATCAAACCGGGCTCGGAAACCGGCGTTTTTCAATGACAAGCCAATCAATGAGCTGTCGGGCCGGACCACCACTTCGGTTAAATTCGACGCGAGCATGCCGCTTTCATCGGCAAAGGTTTTTAAGCCATCAAACTGGCTTAATTGCATCACTTTCGAAATATCACCGGAAAACACCAAACGATCGCCGGGCAAAATAATTTCGGCAGGCGTCACAGGGGAAATCAGCCGATCGGCGCGAGCAATTTCCACCAAGAACAGTGATTCAAGATGGCGTAAGCCATTTTCCTCAACCGACTTGCCGATCATGGTCGAATCAGGTTGTACCTTGGCATCAAGAAAATAGCCCACGCTGTCGGCTTCGGTTACTCGAGTATCGGGCAGCCAACGCGATGACAAAAACAGCGTCACACCACCGGCGATCACAAGCAAGGTGCCGACGCTAGTGAAGGCAAAGAAATCCAGCCGCTCATTGCTGGTTTCATACAACATACTGTCGACGATGAGGTTGGTAGAAGTACCAATCAAGGTCAGGGTGCCACCCAAAATCGCGGCATAAGACAAAGGCAGGAGTAGTTTGCCCGCAGGATGGTGAGGATTACTTCGAATCGGCGCAATCAGGGTTGCAACCACCGCAGTGTTATTGAGCAAGGCTGATGAAATGACGGTGGAGCCAAATAGCCGCAGCCATGTCAGCTTGAAACCCGGTTTGATCACAGTCGATGCGACTAACCGCAGAAAACGGGTTTTTTCTAATGCAAACGAGCAAATGATCAGCAGGATTAGGGTGATGAGACCAGGGTTGACTAGACTGGACAGCATCTGCTCAGTGGATACCAAGCCGAAGCCAAACACCGCCAACAAGGTGCAACCGAACACCTTGGCGGGGCGTTTTTGAAAGCGAATTAAACCGGCCAGGGTAGCAACAAAAATTGCTACCACCAGCCAGCTTTGCGTCGTCATTACTTCAATAACTCGCGTAGATCTTTCGCATCCCAATGTGGGAAGTGTTTACGGATCAGCGCATTAAGCTCCCACTCAAACTCACTGAAGGTCGTTTGCGCACCTGACTTATCGCCAGAGCCTTTACCGACCACCATACCCGCACCAACGGTCACATTGGTCAGGCGGTCGATAATGACAAAGGCACCGGTACCTGGAATTTTGTCATAAGGGTCAAACGCCACCGGCTGATTCAAGTGTAGCTGACAACGGCCAATTTCATTGAGACTCAAACGAACCGCAGAATCGTCATGCTCCAGCGTGTTGACATCAATCGCATACTGAATGTCAGCAATCGAGCCGCTAGCCGTCTTAGTGGCCAACTTGAAGTCATATTGCTTATTGGCAACCAACGCATCTTCCGACATCCAAACAATGTGAACATCCAATGCACCAGCCACTTCTGGCTGATTATTGCTATGAACAATCATATCGCCACGGCTGATGTCGATTTCATCTTCCAGCGTGAGGGTAATTGCCATTGGCGCATAAGCTTCTTGCAACTCGCCTTCAAAGGTAACAATCGACTTCACCTTGGAGCTTTTACCCGATGGCAATGCGGTAATTTCGTCACCAACGCGAACAATACCGGCAGCAATGGTGCCGCAGAAGCCACGGAAGTTGAGGTTCGGGCGATTGACATACTGCACCGGCAAACGGAAATCAGACAGATTACGAGCTGCGGCAATTTCGGCGTTCTCAAGCATCGACATCAGCGTTTCGCCGTGATACCACGGGCTTTGCTCGCTGCGCTCAACCACGTTATCGCCTTTAAGCGCAGAGATCGGCACAAACTTGATACTTGGAATATTGAGTTTCTCGGCAAACTTCTCGTAGTCGGCTTTGATCTTGTTGTAGACCTCTTCGGAGAAGTCCATCAAATCCATCTTGTTGATGGCAACCACCACCTGACGAATACCGAGCAGCGAAACAATGAAGCTGTGGCGCTTGGTTTGCACCTGCACACCATGGCGCGCGTCAATCATCAAAATGGCCAAATCACAGGTTGATG
Organism: Neiella litorisoli; assembly: GCF_014773395.1. GTDB lineage: Bacteria > Pseudomonadota > Gammaproteobacteria > Enterobacterales > Neiellaceae > Neiella > Neiella litorisoli. The sequence goes on from NZ_JACXAF010000012.1 coordinate 50,283, forward strand.
CACCGGTCGCCATGTTGCGGGTGTATTGCTCGTGGCCCGGGGTGTCAGCAATGATGAACTTACGCTTATCCGTCGAGAAATAGCGGTACGCAACATCAATGGTAATGCCCTGCTCGCGCTCGGATTGCAGGCCATCCACCAACAACGCCAAATCAAATTCTTCATCGGTGGTATTGAATTTCTGCGAGTCTTTTTTGATGGCCGACAGCTGATCTTCATAGATCATTTTAGAGTCGTGGAGCAAACGACCAATCAAAGTGCTCTTGCCATCATCCACACTGCCGCAGGTCAAAAAACGCAGCAGCTCTTTTTGTTCGTGTTGTTTCAGGTAGGCCTGAATATCTTCGGCGATTAAATCAGATGCGTGACTCATTAGAAGTAGCCCTCCTTCTTCTTCTGCTCCATGGAGCCAGCCTGATCGTGGTCAATGACCCGGCCCTGACGCTCTGACGTTTTGGTCAGCAGCATTTCCTGAATAATTTCTGGCAAGGTTGTCGCTTCAGATTCAACGGCACCGGTCAGTGGGTAACAACCCAAGGTGCGGAAGCGAACCATTTTCTGCATTGGTACTTCGCCCTCTTCGAGTGGCATGCGGTCGTCATCAACCATAATCAGGGTACCATCGCGCTCAACAACTGGGCGCATCGCTGATTTGTACAGCGGCACAATCTCGATGTTTTCGAGGTAGATGTATTGCCAGATATCGAGCTCAGTCCAGTTCGATAATGGGAACACGCGAATGCTCTCGCCCTTGTTCACTTTACCGTTGTAGATGTTCCACAACTCCGGACGCTGATTCTTTGGATCCCAGCGGTGGTTTTTGTCGCGGAATGAGTAAACCCGCTCTTTCGCCCGCGACTTCTCTTCGTCACGACGAGCGCCGCCAAACGCTGCATCAAACTGATACTTGTCCAGCGCCTGCTTCAAACCTTGGGTTTTCATCACGTCAGTGTGTTTAGCACTACCAAAGTCAAATGGGTTCATCCCCATAGCGATGCCTTCGGGATTTTTGTGCACCAACAACTCGAAGCCATACTTCTTGGCTAAATTGTCGCGAAATTCGATCATTTCGCGGAATTTCCAGTCAGTATCGACGTGAAGCAGTGGAAATGGCAGATTCCCCGGCGCAAACGCCTTGCGGGCCAAGTGCAGCATCACTGCCGAATCTTTACCAATGGAGTAAAGCATCACCGGGTTATCAAACTCGGCAGCTACTTCGCGGATAATGTGAATACTTTCGGCTTCAAGCGCCTTGAGGTGGGTAAGGGTATGAGCGTCCATATGCCTTTCTGTGTCCTGTATATCTACAGTAGGAGTCTAACGAAAGTTACCGCAGTTAACCATTAAGTTACTGACAAACAATCGCTTCAGGTTCATCGACAAAAGCCTGCGCCTTACCGGCGAGTCTCGAGATGGTGACAATATAAAGGAAATACACTGTCACCAAAAGAACAGTTTGGAATAGTTATATGAAATAGAATTTTTATAGCCTCACAGAATATAAGAAACTCTGCCAATCCCCTCAAATAGCTAAAAGGTGTTTTATTGTGGTGCAAATCGGTATCATGCTTCGGCTAATCAGCTTTCCTTTGTGAAACAATCTTTACAGAGCATAGAAGTCTTCAATTCAGGTTATGAGACTCAATCTCACCAACGCGAACATATGAATAAAACAGCTGCTATTGTCGTTCTTTTCAACCCCGTAGGCGTCGACACCACTATTGGGACTATCTCTGCTCAGGTAGACTTTTGTTTACTCGTCGACAACACACCGAATGCTGAAGCTACCTCTTGGCAGCAACAGAACAACATCCATTCCGTGCACTTGGGCGAAAATTACGGCGTCGCATATGCTCAGAATTACGGCTTAGACAAGGCGAAAGCGTTGGGCGCCGATTACGTTGTATTTTTCGACCAAGATAGCGATGTACCAGAAGAGTATGTCCCCCAAATGGTGAATTCTTACGACAAACTTCGAAGCCTAGATGTCAACGTTGGCCTAATCGCAGCGAGAGCTTTTAACAAATACACAGGGACAACTTATCGGCACAGAGATAAAAGTAACTTAAAAAACATTCGCAGCATTATTAACCGCTATAGCGAAGTCGAATACACCTTGTCATCCGGCAGTTTTGTAAAACTTGATGTATTCGAAGAGGTTGGCTTATTTCACGCCCCTCTGTTTATTGACTCAGTCGATCATGAATTTTGTTGGCGACTCAGCACCTGCGGCTATAAAGTCCTTATTGATGAAGAGTTAAAGTTACCCCATATGCTCGGTGAAAAACGAAGGGACAACACCTTCGTAACTGTTAATGTGCCAGCCCCTATTCGACATTACTATGTGTTTAGAAATTGGATTCACCTGTGCAAGCAGAAACATGTACCCTATCAATTCAAAACCAGAACACTGCTTCGAATGCCATTAAAAGCCACCTATTTTATTTGCTTTGAGTCACCGAGACGACAGCGGCTGAAGTACATTGCGAAGGGTGTTTGGCATGGTTTGATTGGAAAACTTGGACGATACCCAAGTAGCAAATGAACAAATACGTCTAAGCTAACTGGTCGATAGCGCTCAAATAGCTAGATATAACAATATGTTCATCAAATTTCTGCTCAGCTAATTGACGGCTTTTTCGGCCGAAAGTCAAACGCTCCTCGTGGCTCATTGCATACATTTTCTCAATGACTGATACCAAGCTATCAACATCATTTGGTCGACATAACAAGCCATTTACGCCGTTTACGACTGTTTCTCTGCAACCGACGTTATCGGTTGTAATAATGGGCTTTGCCATTGCGGCAGCTTCAAGCAATGAGCGAGGAATGCCTTCTCGATAATAAGATGGCAAAACAACGCAGTCAGCCTCAGCCACCTGGATTTCAACGCGTTCTGATTCCCCCAAGTAGGTTAACAGTCCTTCGTCGACCCAAGAGCGAATTTGACACTCTTTTATCGCTGACTTGTTCTTCGAATCGATAATACCAAGTAGGCGGAACTCGATCTTATCGCCATATTTTTGTTTTAGAATTCTCGCCGCTTCAGCGTATATACAAACGCCTTTCTCTACCAGCATTCGTGCAACCAACACAAGCTTCAAGACTCCGTCATTGGTAGATGGAGTCGCCTTGAATCGCTGCAAATCAACCCCTGATCCAGGCAGTACTACATTACTGCCGTTAAGGATGATTTTGTGTTTGAGAAACAGCTTCTTATCTTCGATATTCTGAAAGAAAACAACATCCGCACGGCGTTGTGATAGCTTGTACAAAAGGACCGTTAATTTCGCAACAAGTGAGTTTCGAACAAACACCGAGCCAAGCCCAGAGATGTTATTGATGATTTTCAAGCCGAATGCCTTGGCCACCAATGTACCGTATATGTTGTTCTTGGGAGTGAAGTTCAACAACAAATCAAACTGATTGGTGAAAAAAAACTTTACCAGACTAGCCAGTGTCACGAGATCGTTGAGCGGGTTCTTTCCTCCACGATCCATATAAATATCGCGGTGCTCAACTCCTAATGCCTCGAGTTTAGCGACATAGTTATCCGCTGGAGATAAAACGGTGACTGAGTAACCCCTTCCTATTAGCGACAAGATGGTGTTTTTTCTAAAGTTGTACACATACCAGCTTGTGTTAGCTGAAATCAAAACATTCACAGAAGTAATACCAAGTGGAAAAGCGGAGGCTCAAAGCCAACTTGCAAAGACAGTTGGCTACTAATTACTTAATCCTGAACAAGATCAACCCATCACCCAACTACAGCGATACCCACCACCATTCGAAATTTAGCGACGGGGAAAGGATGCTACCCGCAAGCCGAGCAAGAGTAAACGACATACAGCCTTTTAGCGACTATTAGTTTCGCGCGCACCTTTCAGCACATTCAAATAGTGGGCTCTTTCTTTGGCGAGGGAGTACGAGTAGGCTTTTTGTTTACCTATCCATTTATTTAGCTGTAACAAAGGTGAACCAACACGTTGAGCTGCCTTAGTAATGGCATGGCAGCAAGACTCAAAATCAGGCTCGCACAAAGTGATATTGGCCCAAATAGATTCATATTCTCTATTCGCCACGCAATCAGGAACGACAGCCCAATCCGAAAGAGACATGGCCTCAATGCCTGGAAGGTAAAAACCCTCCGTCTTGTTTGGTAATGGTAACGAAATTCGAGAAGATGCCATTGCCTGATACACGTCCAAAGGAGCAACATTGCTTGCGTGCAATTTAACCTTCCAATTTTGCTTCTGTGCCCATTCAAATAGCCGTTGGCCCAACGCTGGCCGCTTATTTGCCAAAATGTATAGATCATAGCATTTTTTTCTCTTCAGTTTCGGTATTACATGCCCCATTTTAATAGTAATGCAGCGTCCATTTGCGTATGGCAGAATAGCTTGTCGAACCGCTTCAGAGACACATATTCTCGTTGCTGGGTACTGTAGAAACTCAAATAAAGGCTGAGAGGGATCGGCGTGCCGAACGTGTTGTATCAAATTTATACGTGATTGCGCCTCATCATAAAAAGGTAGATAGCTATGCCAGTCCATACCTGCCAAAAAGACCAGTTCCGCTTTTGTGGGATCATATATTGATTGATAAACACTCGGAGAAAAATTGGAAAATAAATCGGGCCTAGTCCTAGATTTGGCTGACAAATACAAGTCAACCTCAATGACTGATGCTGACAAAGTATGCTCTATATAATCGTGGACCTTTTGATGCCCTCCAGTGTAGCCTTGGTAATCTCTGAAAAACGAAATACGCTTGGGGTAAAATTTTTTACTCATTGCTTTAGTAGTTATTGAAAGCTTAATAATGAAGCCTAACTTACAGATTATCGGTGTTCAAAAATCGGGAACTACAGCTTTGGCACACTTTCTTAGCCAGCACCCCAATATTTGTTTAGCGAAAAACAAAGAAGCTCACGTTTTCGATGATCCATCGTACTTGGAACACCCTAAGCCGCATCAATATGCCAAAGATAAATACGATTCAGTATTCCAACACTACAATGGCGAGCAGATCATATGCGACGCAACACCTATAACGATATTTAATACTCACTTTTTAGAAGAATGTTACCATTACAACCCTAATGCGAAATTCATCGTATCGTTAAGAGATCCAGTAGAACGGGCCCTTTCTCACTACCACATGTCCTTCAAAAGGGGGACAGAGAAACGAACTGCGCTGAGCGCTTTTATCTGTGAACGCTATAAACTACCTACTCTCTCACATAAAGACGTATGGAGCTACGATTCAGCGTGGAGAGAACACTCATACTTAAGCAGAGGCTTATATAGCCGCCAATTGAGAGAGCTTTTCAACATAGTTCCACGCCAGCAAGTTCTGATCATTTTTCAACACGATCTCAAAATCAAACACGAAGAGACCTTGAGTAGAATTTTTAATTTCCTGAGTGTTACACAAGTAGAGGTTAATGCTGAAACAGTTTTTTCTCCGAATCGACCTCCCAAGAGTTTGAATGAGCGACTCGCTGAGCTGTATGCAAAAGCTTATTTTTTCCTGAAAGACGAGAAACCAAGCACTTGGAAAAAAATCATTGAGGACGATTCTTGATATCAGTGTTTTCCATTTGCCCTGGACTATCGTGCAAGCAATCAGGCGTGCTACACAGCAACCATTATTCCCTAAACATTTCCAAAACATGGTGGCAGAACCGGCATTGGTAGCCAGCTTTACTAGCGAGCAGAGGAATCAACCGAGCTTCACAATCGGGGGCAGCGGAAAGACTCTCGTGTATATCATCAGAAGCGCGAAGATAGAAATCCGTCAATGCTTGAGGCCGATACCAGAACATCATGGAAGCAGGGTAGGCAGCCACTGTCTGAGGCATCTTCAATCCAAATTCATCAGCTAGTTGCGCCGCTTTTTCAAAACAATCTCCCCAGCCAATTTTAGCGACCGAATGGGGATGGTATGGTGGCATTAGTACACCTAACTTTGAGTCGCTTTCGAAAGCTCGTACGACATCCGCAACAATTGATGTACTTCCCAACAAAGTTAAAAGAGATGTCAACCGCTCGCCTTTAACGAAAGAAGTGTTTACTGGCCCAGTGTGAACGTTACAGACAAGATCATAATTTAGATGACGTTCATCGATAGCTACCCTAGCCCTCCGCTGCCCATCAATATTTTCTTTTCGACAAATATGCAGATTTTTAGCGCCTGAATGATGTAAATAGTCCTCTACCACTTTTGTTAAATTAGGCTCACATGTCACAAGTAAATCGAACTCATAGGGCAACCAAGCCAAGAAATCGACAACCTGAGGAACAAAAGCTTCATCTGCCACAGTGAGGCTTACAGCAATTTTCAACCCTGAGTTAAGCTTGTCCTTCTTCTCTGGGGTTGCAAACACTAAATCAAAAACCGTATCAACGCCAAAAAGCTCGACTAATAAAGTATTGTGTGGCCATAGCCTACGCCAGTGGTTGAATATCCTAGCAGTTAAATCAACCTCAGCACTATTTTCGAGCTGAGCAATCCCATTTAGAAGCCAGATCAAATTGTCTCTCTGAAGAAAAATACTCTGCTGCATATATCGATCCAGAGCTGCGCCTCTTGTCAGACTTGTAGCTAGAGCGCTGGCTACTCGATCATAACTGTCTATTTGCGGCAAATGATTGGTAATGAGTTTTTTGATTGTTCCAGTTCTATCCTCTTCAGATGCTTCAGTTTGATGTTTTTCGATTCGCTGCAATACGCGCAAAGCAAGGCCATGTTCAGGCTTATGCTCAAATACTTCAGTAAGTAATTTAGATGCTTCTTCAAACTCTCCTTTTCTTGCCTTTTCATTGGCCAACCTCGCTCTCAGATCGAGGCCTTGCGGGTTGAGTTCTAAGCCTTTTTGATAGCAACGTTCGGCTTGCTGATATTCCTTCAATCGGCCGTAGAGATCCCCTAGGTGCATGTATTGCCAAAAGATAGGATTTAAATTAATAGCCCTAAGATAACTGACTTCAGCTAATAAATAGTGTTGATGTCTTACCGCCAGTATCCCAACATCCATATAGTCTTGAGCTTTACCAAATGTGCGGCTCAACAACTCTTCAAACAATTGCTCTGGAGCTTTTGTTGGCGGATAGCTTTTGATTTTTTCAAGTACTTGCTTCCAATTCAGAAGCTTAACTTCATTTTCATCAATTGACTCATTCGGCATGCCATGCGAGATACCAAAAGAGTTGCCTAATGACCTTCTCTTTACCAACTGAGATTCAAGCTGAGACTTTATTGACGAGGGTATCGATAGCGCACAACGAGAAGGGCTCCGTTCCCCTGGTGCATCAGCAGCACTTTCAAGCTGCTCCCATAGAGAATTCAATACCTGTATTTTCTCGCTTGAGAGCATGCCGAGTAACGACTCCGCATAGGTTCCTGCTGTTAAATCAGATTGAATAACAGAAGAATCAAAGGTACTACTGGGCAACGCAATTTTTTTTGCTAGTTGCGCGAGACTCCTACTTGGGTCAACCAAAGCCTCTTGAGCAATCAATAACGACCTTTCTTTACAGTTCCGGTGGAAATCGATCAATTTACGAGCATTATGCGCCCACATATCAAAAGCCAAGTATGGTTTAGACCAGAAGTCCATGTCGCCAGGTCTTTGGCTCATCTGTTGTCGAGAATAAAGCAATTCTCTGCTATGACGATTAAAAATGGAATTAGCTGCCGTAGCCCAATGCCGATAAGTAAAAACATAACGAATCGCGTCACCGGCTGCCTGTTCCCAATCATTCAAAAAAAGTAAAGCTCGCGGGTCTTTAACCCCCTGCAGACCTGAACCACATTCTCGTGTTTGAAGATACTGTTTTATTTCACTTTGGAGCCATTCTGGAGAATAAAGCTCCGCTTGGCCAGCGTAACGCCAATCACAGCCATTTGCCGCCAGCGCCTTATCGTGTAGACGTACCACGGGAATATCTTCAATATGCCCCAAAGCATTACCTATCGTAGGTCCCATAAGGTCTTTGCCCATGGACACGCCCGCCCGCATCAAAGATTGTGCAACAAGAGAAGTACCACTTCTATGGAAACCAGTGCATAAATAAAACAGTCGAGGGTTCATAAAAAAGCCTAATCGGGCAAGCGAATTGGAAATTTTTAGTAAATGTGAAGATAAAAAAGATGATAACTGAAATTCCTACGTGAATCGACCAGTCCCCGACTAGATAAAAAAGAGAATTCAAACGAGAGAAATTGATGAAATAAATTTGAAATCTAATTAACTTAAAGTTGATAACTAAAATACGGCTTAAAGTGGTCTCGAACAAGCATGAAGAAACAATTAGTCCTGCACATAGGCTCTGAAAAAACAGCCACAACATATCTCCAGCGTTTGCTGTCTAGCCAAAGACAAAACATCGAAAACCAGGGCGTCCTTTACCCAAAGATAGGATTCAATGAGCAAGCGCACTTTTCATTGGTAGCGGCTTTACACGACCTAGATCACAGTCAATCACTGGAGTTTGTTCCTCCTGGCGTTAAATGCACAATTGAGAGTGAATGGCTACCGCTTCTAGAGATGCTGACGCGACAAACTGATTACCACACTGTGGTACTCAGTGCTGAGCACTTTTCTTCTCGCCTAGGCCCCAATGCGCTATACAAGTTGCAATCGTTACTTTCCGCGCTAACCGATTATTCTATAAAAATACTCTACTATGTCCGCCGACAAGATGACTTTTTTGAGTCTTGGTATAGCACCTACATTAAAGCTGGTGGTAAAGAGTCGCTAACCGCTTCATTCAATAAGTTGAAGAACAATCGTTCAATACTCGACTTTCATTACATCATTTCAAATTGGATCAAAGCGTTTCCGAATGCTGAATATAGCGTTCGTTCTTATGATTTAGATTTGCAAGAAGGAAGATTTGTATCAGAATTTTCGAAGGAAATAAATTGTAATTTCAATTTAACAGAACAGGACTTCAACAAAGAAAACAAGTCTTGGGGCCCTGAAATGCTCTCTTTTGCTCGAATTGTAAATATGGAGTATTCATCAACTCTTGGAGCCAATCGATACACGGTATTAAACCAAATATCTGAATCAGGTATTTTCGATAAAAATAATAGCTGCCAACATATTTTAAACAAAAAAGAAAGACGCGAATTAGTTGACAACTACAGAGAATCGAATGAAAAACTTAAACCATTGGGTTTTCCATACGAACAAACCAACTATCGGGTCGATGAAGCTGAAAGCTGCTCTCCTGACGAGGTCCAACACTCAGTGCACAGCCTAGTTAACGCTCTGATTAATTTATCTTTATACTGCCGCCCACCTAAAGAGCAGGCCGCCGAGTTAAATAAAACTCAAGTTCGACAATAACAATGTCGGTAACTCAAGCATCATCTAGCTGTGATTGTTGATGACCACTTTGTACTGTCCAAGCTGCAGTACAAAGTGTTAGTGCGCCATAAGAAGGCTTAATCTTCTGATGAAGAAATCACCTCAATCAGTTGAGTTGTAGACACAGATGGCGTTCTCAACAAATACTTCACTTCACATATATCTGAGAACTCATCAAACTTGCCTTCCCAGTCATCTCCCATAACCAAAACATCAGCCTTGTAGTATTCGATATAGTGACGTTTTAACTCCAACGACTCCTCTTCGAAACAAAGATTCACATAGCGTAAGCTGTTGATGATTTTCATTCGATCTTTTTGGTTATAAATAGGATAACGCTGTTTCTTACTGAAGTTCAGAGCATCGGTGGAGACTCCCACAAATAACCGGTCACCAAATGCAGCGGCTCTTTGTAATAAGTTCACATGGCCGACATGAAATACATCAAATGTTCCAAAAGTAATTACTGTTTTCATCTATCGTCCAAAGTATAAAAAACCGTATTGATTTTTAGCATGGGACCAATCGAACTTCCAGAAAGGATCTGGCGTCCTCCAAGCTGCCCCATAGTTGAGAACCAACAAAGGTTCTGGGTCCAGCGGTAGGTATATATCATACCCAAAGAAATTAACTTTTCTTATAGGGTCAATACATCCATCGGGAACGCCAGGTAATGGTAATGGGTTCATCAACGTTGTCCCTGCCTCACGCCAACCTGTAAACAGGTCAAACATAATCCCTTTACCGGTATAGACCCAAAGATGCGCTACGTCCGATGGCTTTGCTTGGTAGCCGTGCTGCTTTAAAAACTCGCAAAGCTGAGCTCGCTCAGCAACGATGCTATCCGGATCTGACTTGTTGCTGATGTAACAAACGTCCAGATCATCATCATGTCCTAACAACTGCTGGTCTCGGACAAACCCCAGTAACGTTCCAGAAGAAGCAAAAGCAGATACACCAAACTCTTCATTGAGCAGACGAAGAAACTTAGACAACTCTTTGTATGCAAGATCTTTTTGCTCATCGGTTCGAACGTCAAAGGTCTGGGTCAATCCATGTGGCCCCAAAGAACTGTCAAATTCGCGCAAAATTTCATTGCATTGAGCGAGTAACTTTTCTGCTTCTTCACGCTGTCCCTGCTTCACTAAGGCATCAATATACCTTCTTGCTCTTGTTACTCGGAGAGTCGCACACTCCACAAGCGCTTTTGATGGCTCATCGAGCTCGTTAAAGTCTTGATGCTCCAAAAAAGCAATATTATTAAACACTGGCTGCCAATGACTCAAATCGTTCGACAAGGATATCTTGGAGTACAAAGCTCGATAAAAGAATTTATCATCGCGATTATACACCCGTATCTTCGCGATCGATTTAACTGCGCCAAGATCGATAACAAGCCAAGGCGATTCCTCGTTTTTTGAATGATAATTGACCCCTCCTGTTGGGGGGCCAACAATCAAACGGTTGCCGTCGAAACGGCTCTCATCATTATAAGCCGAACTAACAATAATCGATGCTCCCTGTCTCAGATCTGAGCCAGAAGCATCTTCGATAAGAATTTTGTCCAAATTGATGGATTCCTTTCCTATCAATTCGAATTTAACAAAGCGAGCATTCTCCGAAACATCAACAATCAATGGCTGCTGAGAGCGCTTTCCTCTGAAATATTCAAACCCGTGCAGTTCAATAAACTGCTTAACCCACTTACTATCGTTCATAAAACCTATCGATGTTATTAATCTAGAAAAAGGCTGTCGAGGACATTGATTTGCTTTGCCAAGCTATCAAACGGCGGCTCTAACTGAGTTTGCCAATGGTCAAAACAATGTGGTTCCATTGCTTGTTCGATGGCATGAGCCAATGATGATGAGCTTCGAGCATCAAAGGTAAGTCCAGCTTTACCCTCTATTTTTTCTTTCATGCCACCAATATTGGAGCCGATCAATGGCCGCCCATGAGCAATCGCTTCCTGAATCACTACAGGGGAGTTTTCCCACCATATTGACGGAATGATAACCCAATCACACTCAGCAAGGAGGCTCGGTAGCTGATGAGGCTCGTAAGCACCACGCATGCTCACCGTACCTCTGAGTTGTTCGAGCAAACTAGCAACTTTCTCTTGCAAATCACCAGTCTGCTTATCTAGGTTCGCGCCATGAATATCGAGGCTCACTTGGGCTCGAGTCTCATCCGGCAACCTTAGAAAGGCTTCAAGCAATACATCAATACCTTTGTAAGGATTAACTTGTCCGAAAAATGCAAATTTACTGCGCTTGCCACCCTCCGCTAAAGGCCTCGGAGCAACAGCATGAAAGTCGGGAAGCACATTTTCGATAACATTCATTTTATGTCGCTCAATACCCCATTCAATATAGCGCTCGGCCAAGAACTGACTGGGAGAAATAAAGCAGTCAACATGCGCGAATTGATCCAACAAATAACTGTGGCGCAAGAAAAAGTCGCCGGGAGAATGCTGAGGAAAACAATCATGACAATCGGCAGGAGTGGCTTTGTAGCATAGTTTTAAACTGCGCTTCTTAACCATTTGGCCATTGTGCATGCAAATCGCCATAAACTCGTGCAATGTAAAAACAATTTTTGCTTCTGGGGCGGCTTGGCGCAATGCCGGCAATATCTCTATCCCCATGTGGGCATAGTGATGAATATGAATAACATCCGGCGAAAATTGCTTTACCAAAGCACCGAGGTCATCAAACAAGTGCTTTACATTGCCAGCTGAAAGAGTAAACCAATCCCCCATTTGAGTATGGAGCATCACTTGATCATCGGCTCTTGCAGAAAACGTAGAGCCACCGTGAGAACTATCTCCCGTACGAGCAACGTACAAACACTCACAGCCTTGTTCCTGCAAGGCTTTAAACAAATTCCAACTCGCGACTTCTGCACCGCCTTTGCTAAGCTCTGGGTGACCGTGAGAAATAAACAATACTTTTTTCATCGGTTAACTTCCTTTCCCAAAGAAAACAATTCAGCCAAATTGTCGGCCCAGCGGTTATTAAATGTAATTGCATTGAGCAATGTCACTTTGTGCTTCCAATCGCCTGCCTCAACGAGGTTTTGACTTTGACGTTCAAGGTGATAAAGGACAGTATCACGACGAATGTAATTGACCTTTCCAGCCTTAATGGCCTTTAGGCACAGATCAGAATCCTCGAAATCGCCCAACACGTAGGCCGGATCGAAGCCACCAAGCTCGTTATATAAGGATGTCTTAATCGCTACACAGGCGGCAGTGACAAGCGGACACTCTGCCAATTCTGCTTTGTGAGGAGACAAGGTCACGGGCCAACCTTTACCTGGATGATCGTTAAATAGGAGCCCCGGATACTCAGAGACATGCATCGGCACCATACCGTCATGCTGCATTGAGCCATCTTCAAACAGCAATCTAGCACCGACTAAGCCTGCATCTGATTTGTCATTTAGGACAGTAATAAGCTCATCAGCCCAACTACTATCGCTAGGCAAAATGTCGGAATTTAGCAAAATTAAGTTGTCTGATTTTGCATGGGCAACGCCAATATTATTGGCTTTACCGAAGCCCATATTTTCGGAGAGCAGCAGCAAGCGAAAGGAGATACCCAGAATCTTGTGCATTTCCTTTGCAAGTCTCAGTGCTTTGCCACGAAGACTCGGATCGTCCAACACATAAATAATGTCATAGTCATCTAACGACTTGTGCCGATTAAAATTCGACAACTGAAATCGCATAAAGTCGATTCGGCCATACAAAGGAATAATCACCGAAGCTTTTGGAGAGGCTGGAATATGACCAAATTGAATCGACTGAGCTTTCGCCAATTTATCGGCTGGAAATAACTCATACAATACCGGAAGAATCAACTCATCCGCTTTTAGCAAGTGATTTCGGTTCCCCGGTTTCCAAGGACCCAGCACGCGCTTAATACTGGTAAGGGGGTCACTTACGCCATTAAACACATCTGCAACTTTTATCCGATGGGTGACATCATCAACATTGAGGTCGACATACAATTTAGCGGGAATTTCACCAGGTTGTTCCAGCTCAAACAGCACAGCAAGTCCTGCGGAACTAACCCCTAAGGTGCCCTTGAAAGCATCTGCAACGTCTTTTCGTCCATAGCGAAGAATAGTAGCTTTTGCTGTGAGCGCTTTGCCGCTTGAGTCGGATATGGCAATACTGTCAATCGAGTTATTATCGAGCAGCCAACCCGACACAAATACGTGTTTATCGGTATAGACTGCAAACTCAAGCTTACCGACCAAGCCGTCATGGACATCTTCTGTCGGCGAGAAATCAAGTCGTTGAGCCACGGCAGCCGTCGCCCCCGACAATGCGACAGACGTCCGTTTACCATTGGTTAGCTCGATGCTTAAATGGAACTGAGAGAGATCGTTACCTGCCGCAGACAATATATGGAAGCCTTGTCCATGTTTACCTGTCGCTTGGATAACGTCAGGACGTGCGACCGATTCAATTTCAGCTTCTACATCCTTGCCAGAGATATCTATTAAGCTCACAGACGACACTTGTGCAGTGTCGTACCAGCCGGCCACTTCAAAACCACTTGCAGTGGCGATAATGGAATCAATTGTAACGGGTTTACTGGTTCGAAAACGCCGAGAAATTTTGCGTAAAACTTGCTTTAACAAGAGGCCCCCAATGTTTATTCGTCAGGCTTTTGTTCAGTCTTCACAACGTGAACTTTTGGGAATGATTTTAGTAGCTGGCAATGCTATCACAGCGCTAATTAAAGGGCTAACAAGGCCCCCTGAAAAGGTTGGAAAAAGCTACTTTTCAGCGATTTTTTGCTGGGCTTGATTTAACGCATTTTCGATTTCAACTTGTGAGTAATTAGCATTGGGAAGTGACTTGAATAGCTGCTGTTTGACGGCTACCAAGCGCCCGACTACTTCGGCAGGATATTTGCGAGGTGGTGGCGCTAGAGAAGCGCGCTCTATCACTCGTAGCCCCAAAGCGCGGTCTAGCGCAGTGCCCGATGTCTCGATCAAATCTTCATAGCGCACCGTCGGAACATCATGCGTAGCAAATTGTTCACTAAACCACTGATAGATTATTAGCTGACGCTGAAGTACGTCACTCTCTGCAGCTAATTCACTTGCTAGCTCTGGAGCGAAGCGCTCTCCAGCCGGAATATGGCCTGTGTTTACTGGCAGATCTACAGTCATCCATGACAGCAAGACATCAATTGGATTTCGGACGATGGTTACTACTTGATAGTGTTTAAGCAATTGCGGTAGTAACGCGGTAAACAATGCATTTTGCTTCACCACCAGACTAAAGCTTTTGCTCGGTCTTGCTGGCAGCTGAATTTCACCACGAACAGAGCGCACTGCTCTGACCCCATCTCGAACAGTTTGGCCAACGGGATTATCAACGCCCAGCCCCCCTTTGTCGCCATGGGAAAACGGTGTGCCACTCACGATTGATTGGTCGAAAAAATCTATCCGCGAGCGAATGTAATCCACAGCCTGCTGAGCCGAGGCATCTGTGGCGATTAACTGCGGATTAATGGGTTCATGCAAAGCAACCACATCGGAGCGTTCGTTGAGCAACTTGCAACTCAGGGTTGTGCCCGAGCGGGGAATACCGGTTAGGAGCAATTTGGAACTAGCCATACTAAAGTTTTTTTAGCTCAATAATATTGGTGACAGGAGGTTCAGTGCTATCAACGCTAAAAATTTGGACTGCTGCAGAAACATCATCTAGCTTGGCATCAAAGTACATTCTCGCCGAAATTCTAGTCGGCACTCCATCGGCTATACTCAGCAGTTCATCACTCGTTATCTTGACGGTCTGCCCAGCAGGAATAACTCCAGAATCAGCCAGTCTAGGCTCATAATAGCCTTTTACAGCTTCTTCTGCGATAAACGTTGTCGTGTAGGGAATGTCAAATCCGCTATTGTTCACCATGAAAATCCTCTGTCGGTATTTGCTAAAATTTGTTAAGTGAGGAATGTTCACAAAGGCAGCATCATACTGAATAACTCCTAAAACCTGTGGCTCCAAGCCCAAATTAAGGTCGAGAACGTATCTGCTTCGCTTAATAACTGTTGTTTCACCATCTAGCTCAACACAAAGCACTGGATAAGCGAGTAGCGTATCGACACTCACATTAACCGCATTGCTTTCAGCACTACCCAATGCAAATTTCCCCCAAGGCAATCTTCACCCTCATTCAAGACGGTTGCTTGTGCAGAAAAATCACCCGCTATAACAGCGGTTTTTGTAGTAAAGTTTGCACTAGGGAAGATATCACGAAAGTCAGTAATGACCTCGGACGTCGTCGGCTCGCGCACATCCGGCGCTAACAATTGCTCAGGAGAAAATTTACCTAACGATGCCAGCAACTCAGTTGCATCGCCCAATTCAAACGACTGGGGCGCTCTTATTGTTGGTTTAAATGACTTAAACTTATTAGAAAATGCTGCTTGGTGGGTAAAATAACGCGCAAAGCTTTCTCTTAATGGGTCAAGTTTTTCTGCAAAAATAACTTCTTGGACCACAGAGGGTAGTTCATCTTCAATAATCGCATCGGAAACAGCAGAAAATAGTCTATGCTGCAGGAGGATAGGATGGTTTACATCAAGCCAACGCAGCGACGTTACAGGTAATACGAATTCACTAGTTTTAGGCTGGATTGTTGACGCACGTTCTTCAATCACTGCGTAGCTATCTCCTACAGCCCATCCCGTCATGAGCGTTGAAACAACCGGTGGAGTAGTGGTGAACCCTGTAGCTGCTAATGAGTTGTTTAGAATAGCATTGTCAAAATCAACACGGGCATACTGGGTATTGTTTGAAATAGTAAAACCTGCCTTGATGTTTAGAGTATCTGATGCACTCGCGATATCAATTGCCTGTTGAGATCGTACTAGCAACACTAGCCGCTGGATAGCATACTTGTGGGAATGAGAATTAAGGAAAGAAAAAGGCTCCAAATTGACT
Source organism: Neiella litorisoli (assembly GCF_014773395.1). Lineage (GTDB taxonomy): Bacteria > Pseudomonadota > Gammaproteobacteria > Enterobacterales > Neiellaceae > Neiella > Neiella litorisoli. The sequence continues at coordinate 66,632 of NZ_JACXAF010000012.1, forward strand.
TTGCTTCCCCAGTATAAAGCTGTCAAAAAATACTATCAATAAGGTTCTTGAGTTCATGCTCCCTCCTTTTTGTTCTTACTTGCACTAATCAATTTAGAGATTTTGGCAGCACCATAGATTCCCCTAGTCAAAGTGGGGGGGGACTTACTGACACAGTTCCATTTGGAGTTGTTTTGAAGCCTTTCGACCTTGATACTCACCTTATCGGAGTATCATCACCTCGTCTAAGCCTACGCTACTCAAGAAGTTGCTCGGCCACCATATGACATTCTCTTTCCAATACACTTTTATGGAGAGCCATTTAAACGCCTTGCGCATGTGCGACGCAGATTGGGCTTTTAGTTGGCAAATTAACTCTGATAACAAATAACGTGGAGGGATGATCATCAACATATGCATATGATCATCGTCGAAGCCCATCTGCTCGATCGTGACGCTGGGCATACTTCGGATTTGATTCGGTAACACTTTGCGAAGATACTCCACCACAAAAGGCTTCAGTATCCGTCGTCTGTATTTCGTTACCCAAACTATGTGGTATTGAAGGAGGTAAATACCATGTGATGAGATCCTGATTTCCATATCTGCAGCATACAGTCGGCCGGACTCATTCATCCACGGGTTTACCCGTGGTGTTCTGTCGCCACGCAACTGTTCACATAAAAAAGCCCCCAAGAGGGGGCTTGATAAGCTCAAAGTACCCTATCGATTAAGGTAGAAGAGCATTATTGACACCGTCATGCAAAACTGTTGTGTCAGTAGTACCGTCAGACAAGTTAATGTTCTGTGTGACTACGCGAACGCTTTCTGATACAGCCTCAAGCTCGATGACAGCAGCAGTACGAGTTTTACCGGTTAACTCAACCATATCTGATGCTTTCAAAGAAAGTACAGTATTAGCTGGAATGGTACCAGCTGATGCAGTTTTAGGAGTTGCTGTTACCCCAGCTTCAGATTGGAAGCTAGTAGAGTATGCAACCTCTGCGTTACTGTCGTTAATCAGGTATACACGTTGGTTGTACTCTGAGTAAGTTGTCAGGTAAGGAACGCTCACGCTGGTTGTATCGTAAACGATTGCTCCAAAATCACCCATAACAACGGCACCAGAAACACCGGTCAACGTAGCTTTATACGTTGACTTAGCAACAGATTCGTCATCGTTGGGGTCAACATCTGCAGCATCTACACAAAGGTAATGAGTAACGCCGTAAGCGGCCGCTGCTACAGCGATATCATCGCTAACACCATCTTGGTCAGCATCAACAATTGGGCCCAGAGTGGTACCAACTGCACAATCAGCAGCTGAATTTAAAGTAAACTCAGCTTGACTAGCATCTGGATTCGCAGTAGGGAAAATACCTTCGATGTTCAGAACGGCAGTTGCACCCAACAGGTCAGATGCATTAGATAGTGCAGTATAGTCACCAGTCAAATTAACAGAATAAGTCTGCGGAGAAGTCGACACATACGAAGAAGGATTAACAGCACCCAACTGCCCTAATGAATCAGAAGCCATGTTAGGCGTATTTGCTGGCGTGCCTGCATCATAATCGAAGCGAGAAAACTCTGAAGCGATGGTAGCAGTGATGTCCATAGGATCTACCATCAAATCGCCGCTTGCCGCAGAAGCGTAAGTAGCCAGAACACCAGATGATGTAGCCAATGCATCAGCATCATCACCTGTAACAGCATCAGATGCATTGTCGTAAAGTCGATAAACAACGGTAGTATTACCAGAAGTATTCAGATTGAAGTCTGTAGCAGCAACAGTCAACACTTCAATTTGGTCGATACCAGTACCATTCGCAGTTACTTCGATAACAACGCTTGTCTCACCGTCTAGGCCGCCGGTAGAAACCACTGCTGAAGCAGTGTTAGTGCTTGTCAAGGCAACCGTATTTGAAGGACCAAATGTACCGCCCGCCAAGTCAATGCGAACGTACTTTGAAGTGCCAGCCGTAATAGAGAAACCAGCTTTAAAGTCGATATCCAACAAACCATCCAAGCCGGCACTACCAACGTTAACACCTAAGCCTTCGTAATCGGCTGGAATACCTTCGTTAGCAATAACAAGCGTACCTGTATCGGCGTCTAGGTCGACAGCGATCGCACTGTGTGAGAAAGCTACTGCCAGAGCAGCGGCTAAAACTTTTTTATTAAACATGTAAAACTCCTGCAAGAGTAATTTTCAAATTTGATTGGTTCGTCCATTCGTGCAGTGCATCCCCCCTAGTAGCAGTTGTACTGCACTAATAGTGATCGTCACCATGAACCGTAGGTAAAACTACAACAGCATATTGAATGAAGCAACACTTATTTACCCTTCAATTGCGCCGTTTTGTAGTTGATTTAAAAAAAATAACTAGTTTGACTAAAATTAACGCATCAGTTTGATTACAAAACAGACAAACGCTCACTCTGCGTCAAAAAAATGTCACCAGTCGAATAACCTCTACAACTCAGCAGACTTAGCAAAGGTCGAAAGATATTACATTTAAAAACAAATAGTTAACCTGAGGCGCCTATTTTAAAGCATCCTATTTCTTTAAATAACCATGGAAACGGGCAAAAGAAGGCGCATTCAAAATAACGACTAAAAACTTCGACACGAGCCTGTAACGATGCAAACATGCTCTACATCACAAAACTCCCCACTTGCTTTAGCGTTTTCTACTCAGGAGACACGTTGACCGTTGTTTCCTCCCTGCCCACACTTGTTTCCATATAGCTTTGATATGGGATATTCCTTGCTACGCCAATGCGAATTCGTTGTTGTACGCTCTGCCCCGCGGCTTCAACGATGAATCGAATCATTCGACTTGGTCGTAACCCCATGTATTCATCAGCAATGGTCAGTAAGGAAGGCTCTAAGGTTAAGGCTTGGTCATCACTGTAAAACCAACGCTGCTCAGCTCGGGATAATTTTAATTTGTCCGCACTTTGAGGCCAGAGTTGCAGCCAAAGGTCATGCGGAACAGCATTGAGGTTAAGCGTTGGCGAGCGTCTTAAGCTAAATCGGGTTAACGCAGCAGGTTGCTCGTTCAAATACTTAGCCCATGCGGGAACATGATGAAGCTCAGCAACGGATTGCAACAAAAAATTCTTTGCTGGTGGTTTATCTTCTTTTATATAAGTGTTGCGCTCAGCACCAGCAGGCCGCTGCCAGTCATCTGGGTCAGCATAATCGGCAAGCTGATCTATGAGCGCAGATTGCATGCTTAACGTCACATATTGCGATTGAAGCCAGCGCTTTAACCAGAATGGATCTGAAGTATTAAGCGGAAGCAACCCCGCCATGTCTTGTAGCGCAAATGAGAGCATAAGCTTTCGCTCACCATCATCAATGTCAGAGCTAGGTTGGTATTCCGCTTGATAGTAGAAACCATCCAATCGTAATTCATCTCCAACATATGGAAACAGCCAAAGACCATCACCGTCACGAATGAGCCTCTCCTGATTGCTGCCCAAACTTATCCCTGCGGCACTTCGGCGCTGAGTAGCCAATAAATAAGTCAATTCATTAGCTTTTGCGTGAATGGCTGCGGCAGCATAAAGCTGAGTGTTGGCTCGTTGAGCAAGTTCGATCCGGCGCTCTAATATCTTGCTGATGTAGCCCATCATTAGCACAAGAATGGTTGTTACGATGAGTACAACAACTAATGCAGCACCTTTCTCAGCTGAGTTAGCCTGATATCTAACATGCCTAGAACTCATAAACACCAAACCTAGCAAGCTCTGGTGGAACGTCAGCCTTTTCTGGTCGACCTATCACGGCTAATAGTTGCTTTTGCCCTTCTTTAATCTGGATGGCTTTGGGTAAAGAGCCATTCGTTGGGTTATATTGGCGATGCCACTGACCTCCGCTGAAATAAGAAAATTCTGGCTGAAACTCAAAATGTGCCACAACGATTGGTTGAGTCAATTGCTCAGTTTGATAATACAATTGCCAACCACCAATAGGAGCTGGTTCAAAAAACCAGCTAATTCCGATTGGCGTCCCCTGCGGGTTGTTAGGAACATTCTGTGAGATAAACTCAATACGCACTGCATTACCGGAGAAAAAGGATTCCTCAGGGTGATAAAGCGTTGCCCCCTTAACACTTTGGCGAAACCATTTAAGACCAAGCATTCCAGCCGAAACGGTTAAATCCCTTGAACTTAGCCGTTCAAAGCTTTTCCATGTTGTATTCAATGCTCCAGATAACAACGTCGTTGTCAGCCCGAGTATTACCAGCACTACCAGCATTTCCATTAAGGTAAAGCCTTTGACAACACTTTTGTATAAATGCGTATTTGTCATCGAAAAAAGCATTGTGCGCCTTTGATTGGTCAGAATTTGTTGAACATTTCCATTGGGTCGAAAAAGTTCGGGTCTTCCCAATAGCGAACTATTTGAGTGTCAAAGCGCGCTACCACTCGATCGGCTTGGCTAACTTCAACGTTTACGTCAAACAAAACAACCAACCAAAATGGTTGCCGACGATAATATTCCTGATCCGAGCGCCTTGCTTCAGTTGCCTGCCACACAAGCCGGTAATCGCCAATGTCGAATTCCCCTTCTCTAGTAGTTTGCAGATTTTCTAATTCCATGTGGGCAATGAATTGCTCAAATAGTTCCGGCATTGCGAGAGTTTGTTCGATGCGCTGAGTACTATTGGCAGCAACGCCCATCCAGTTCCAGATGGCGGTGAATACAAGTGACAATACGACCAACGCAACCATCGCTTCTATCAGCGAAAAGCCACGGCTCACAAAGGCGTTATGGTTGCGCATACTGTACTTCACAGAAAGGCTCAGTAACGTCAAAGGGGTAACGACGGTCATCGAATTGCAACTCTGCTTTACCGCCGAGACAATAACCATTGGCCAACACCACGACCGGCTGATGAAAAACTAAATTGACATTATCCAGCGATAACTGCGCAACCGACTCAATGACAATCGGCTGGGAAAACTGACTCGCTTTGACCGGAAGCATGGCTAATTCACTTGCCAACCCAGAGCGAACAGCTGCGGCCTCTCGTGCTTTTAACCATGATTCAAGTCCTGGCGCAACAACAGCGGCAATCAGACCGAGCAACACCAATGTGACGAGCAACTCGATCATGGTAAAACCACAGTCTTTAGCTCGCTGGCACATAACCCACGTCAGCGTTTAAACCTTCACCACCTTCGAGGCCATCTGCGCCAAAACTGTATAAATAGAAACCCTGATCAGCCTTACCGTCGCGACGATACTGATATTCATTATTCCATGGGTCTAGCGGCAACTTTTCATCCAAATAAGGGCCATCCCAAAAGTCTCCAGCTTCTTCAGGCGCTTTGCGCAATGCATCAAGCGATTTCGGATAGCTACCAACATCGAGCCGGTAGGTTTGTAATGCCATTTTTAGCATTTTGACTTGGGTTTCCGCTGTTCTCACTTTAGAGCTATCTACCTTGCCAAAAAACTGAGGCCCCACTAATCCGGCGAGCAAGCCTAAGATGACCAGCACGACCAATAATTCGATCATGGTAAAACCATGCTGTTTACGTTTATTCATTGTTTCTTTTACCTTGTTCCTGCTATTGATCGCAGAGACGTAACATGCTCTGCCAATAGCATTGATTACAAATATTCTGGATTAAATGGCGATATCGGTAGATGCCGTAATCGCCAGGACAATACCTAAAATCATCACGCCGATCATGATCCCCACAATCAGAATGGCAATCGGCTCCATCAGGGTGAGAACTTGCTTCATTCTGCGCTTACAAGCGGTATCGTGAAGTTTGGCTACAGCGTTTAACATATCCGCTAATTGGCCCGTTTTATCGCCAACGGCGACTAAATTCAACGACGTTTCTGGAACGAGTTGCGAGCGGGTTAATGCCTCTGTGAAGCTAACTCCCGATTCAACATCCAGCACCATAGTGTCGGCACGTTTGCGGCGCTTGGAAAATTCGCAGCTTTGCGCCGCCAGTCTCAATGCACTGACCAAATTAACTCTAGCCAACAACATCGCTGCACATAAAGATGCCCAGCGCGCCGCATCTTGTTCTGCCAGCCAAGGTCCAATTACCGGCATTTCGATTGCGGTATCCATTAACTTTCGTTGAACGGATTGATTCAAAAAAATGGCGATAATGGTAAGCAGAGCCGCGGCGATAACAGTCGCCACCAACAACGGCGATTGATTGACTGTTTTGCCAGCAGATAACACCGCCCATGCTAAGGCAGGCAATTCCTTGCCATCATCAAGCATGTGGCTGAATTTCGGCACAACGGCAAAAAAGATAATGAGCATTGCCGCAATTCCCGAGCCAATAAGGACCAACGGATAGGTCAAGGCACTCCGCATATCGCCTTTTACACTTTGCTCATATTCCAGCTGTTGTGCCGCTTTTTGTAATGCCTGAGCAAGCTCCCCTCCTAGCTCTCCGGCACTCACCAAGTGGCCAACATAAACCGGAAAAGGCAGTCCTGATTCGACAATAGCAGCAGAAAAAGATTCCCCACTTTCGATATGGCTTGCTATGACTGCGAAACCCTTTGCCATTTGTGGGTGTTCATCATTGTTGCTCAGTGCTTTAATAGCATCAATTAAAGTCACCCCAGAGCTAGTAAGGGTTGCCAATTCTTGCAGTGGCAACACTAAATCTGCGGTTTTTACTTTACGCCCCTTTTGGGCGTACTGTTGCGCTTGCTGCAACTGAAAAACTTCAATTCGTCTCTCTGCAAGCACACGCATCGCTTCTTGTTGACTAACTGCGTCAAGTTCACCCTCAACCACTTGGTTTGACGCTTCTTCAACACCTTTGTAAGAGAATTTCATCAGTTACTGTCTTCGTCGACACATACACGCAATACTTCTTCGACCGTTGTAATGCCACGGGATGCTTTCACAATGCCATCATCCAGTAAAGCTCGATAGCCTTGTTGGCGCGCTTTTTGCCGAATTTCAGACAATGTCGCGCCACTGGTAATACATTGGCGAAGTTCTGAGTCAACCGGCACCAGTTCGTATATTCCCATTCGGCCTCGATACCCGCGACCATGGCAATGATGACATCCAACGGGCTTGCGCCAATCACTGTGTTGCAACTGCACATTCAATTCCGGCAGCTCCGGTTGCTCTGTTGGCTCGCTGCAATGAGGACATAATTTTCTCACGAGACGCTGAGCCTGTACCCCTTGAATCGTTGCGGCAACCATAAAAGGCTCCACACCAATATCTGTCAGGCGAGGAAAAACCGAACAAGCATCATTGGTGTGCAAGGTGGACAAAACTAGGTGACCGGTAAGCGAAGATTGAACCGCAATGTCTGCCGTTTCTTTGTCACGGATCTCACCGACCATAATAATGTCTGGATCTTGACGCAAAAAAGTACGCAACGCCTTGGCAAAGGTGTACCCAATATCAGGCCGAGCTTGCACTTGAGTAATGCCATCAAGTTGAAATTCGACAGGATCTTCCACCGTAACAATTTTTTCTTCACCGGAATTAACATCGGCCAGCAAGCCATACAAGGTAGTTGATTTACCTGACCCCGTCGGACCAGTCACCAACACAATGCCGTTACTCAGCTGGCCCCACTCTCGCATCAGCGCAAGATGATCAGGTTCAAACCCGAGCGAATCGATCGACAACTCATCGCGTTGTTTCGGCAACAAACGCAAAACAATGGACTCGCCGTGAACGCTTGGAGCAGTAGAAACTCGAACATCATAAGCTTTCCCAGCGACTCGAGTTGTAAAACGGCCATCTTGAGGTAACCGCCGCTCTGCAATATCTAACTGCGATAACAATTTGATCCGAGAAGCTACTGCAGCAAACCTCGCTGATGGTTGCTGCATAAACTCGCGCATACGGCCATCCACGCGAAACCGAACAACCATGTTGTGCTCGTTACTTTCAATGTGAATATCGGAAGAATCAGCCTGTACCGCACGCTCAACAATACTATTAACCAAATTGATCACAGGTGCTTCTTCTGCGAGCGCCGCAAGATCTTTGCTGCCTTGGCCGAACAGTTCGCTAACCGCCCGTTCTCGGCTGATGTCGTCGGCAACCATGGCCGCCATCGCTGGCGTCAACAAAAAGTGCACCGTCGCATCAAAGGGTACCAGTGCGTAAACTGCCTCGAGCGCAAACGAGGCAAGCGGTTCGTTAAGGTACAGTTCAAATTGTTCATCGACTAAAGCGGGGAAAACATTATGATCAATACACCAGTCAACGCTCAACCCTAAACAATTGCAGGCAGCTAGGATCTGATGAGCTTGAGGGCATTTGTTTGCTTGATTAATGAGATGCCAGCCGGTGACATTTGCAATCAGCTCGAATAAACGATCTTCACCACAAAGACCTAGTCGTAGCAAAGCCGCGGCTAGAGTGATGTCCAAATCCTCGGCAGAGGAACGTGCACTCGCCACTGCAGCAGAATCCAATCCTTCAGCTGCTACCAATAACTCGGCCAATTCTTGTTCGAATCGTTTGCTCTCTAGGTAAAATTTTGTCGTCAATCGAATCTCTATAGCCCCATCTGTAAAGCTGCGGCCCAAGATTACCAGACCCCAAAAAACCATGCCACGGCAAAGTTCTATGGGGCATTAAATTTGTGTGGGACTTGGGGTATAGTACGCCATTGGTTAATTTGTTTGATTGTTATTATGTCGTTCGCAGCGAAGGAAAACTTGGCGGGCATCTGGCAGCGATTGAGTCAACGTGTAAGTCTATGGTTATGGCCAGAGCAACAAGAAGCAGACTGTTCGAGCCGTTGCTATTACTGTTACAAACCTTACCCAATTGGGCTCAAAGGCGATGCATTACAACAGTGGGCTGCTTTGCAGGCTCAACGACTTAACCCCTATCATAATGGACACAGTTATAGCTATTTAGCTAAATCTGGCGTTGCCATTTGGGTATCGCCTTCGCCATTTCAAGGAATTCCAGAAACGGCGTGCCAGCAAGCTATGCCCGACGGAACACACGTCCTTCACGGAAATGAACAACTCTATAAGCAGCGATGGCTCAACGGCTCAATGGTTGAATGCCTATCTATTGCTAGCCAACAGGAATTGGGCGCATCACCTACCGCGATCAATACGCAAGCGCCTTGGGCAATTAACCATCCATTTGAGCAACTTATTGCCAAACCAGTTTTCTGGGCTCTCACTTGTTCTGTTGTTGCTTTTATCTGCCTACTTTGGTTAGCAGTTGGCTATACGGCCCTTAGTTTTCAATCGATATTGGCTAACGAGCGCTCCGCCCAAATCGAACTCGAATTGGGCGACAAGCTTACCCAGCAAATGGAGTTACAAAGTCAGCAAAGCGCAATTGCCGGACTAAGTCGCTGGCGTATGGAATATGGTGTATTTCCTGAAGCATTTGCCGTTGTGGCATCAATCATCAATCAACAAGGCGACTGGGTAGTTGATGTTGTGCAATGGCAAAACAAGCGACTGAGTATTGAATTTAAAGCAAATAGTTTAGACATTACACAAGTGGTTTCTAACTTAGAAAACAGCTCTGTCATCGCCAATGCATCAATTCGACCGGGCAGCACAAGTGGCGTTTGGATAGTGGAGGTCGGAGTAAAATAATGCTAGTTGACCGAATTAAACAATCCAATGCGTATATCGAGTTTGCTGCGAATATTCGACTTCAATGGTTGTCGCTTGCCGTGCTAGCAATTTTACTCATATCGGCAATCAAAGCTGCTGGCGATGCGACAGCTGCACAATCGGCAGAAGTCGCAACTCAACTCAAATTGGTCTCAAGACTTGAAGCGACTAGTCAAAATGAAATTGATGAAGAGACAATCAGTGCACTGCAAAGCCATCATGAAGATTGGCTAAAAGTACTTCCCTCTGCATCGTCATCGAGCACAGCAGAAGCTCAGGCTTTGACCAGAGCGGATGCCAATATTAAGCCATTTTTAGCTCGGGCTAGACTAAACCTGATCGGCTCTGAACCTTTGACTTTCGGAGCCGTTAGCCTGTGGCAAGTGCGAATCAACGTCACAGGGCAACTCCCCAATGAACGCGTCATCGATTTTATGAAGTTTATTGATCGCACGCACAAAGATGCTCGGTTGGTATCATTGCAGTACAGTCCCAAAGCTTCTAATTCGATCAATCTGGTCGTCGACATTATATACCGCAAAGAAACCAGCACCGGAGGAGCGCCCGATGAATAAGAAATTGGCGCTTACGCTGGCATTGTTATTACTCTTAACAGTCGCTCTTAGCATTCCTGCTCATCTTCACTGGAGTAATGAGACTGCGGACGCTAAAGACTATGATTTGACCATTGGCACCTCTTCAGAGCCTATAGACTGGCAAGATTTATTGGCTTCGGTAGCTCAGTTTCAACCTCCAGTTAGCGAAACTGCCATACCAACGACCAGTGTGACAGTAGCGGACAAATCGGTGAGTATCTTAGACGGTAAACTAGTAGGAATCGTCGTAGACTCGCCTGCATCCATACTCATTTTTCCGGCTAATAGCGATACCATTGCTCCGATTCAACTTGGCCTTGGAGAAGGATGGCTAGACGGCTGGAGCATACAACATATTGAGACCGATAGAGTTGTTTGGCATAACTCTACGGAGCAACGATCAATCACTCAAACATTATTTCAATCATCCCGGACCGACGGGTAATTAGATTTAGGGCATATAGTTTCATGTTAATGAACTCTGCAGCAAAAGGTAATTCGCTCGTTCGTACCGCAATAATTATCGCGACTACAGCCTCACTTTTGTCTGGTTGTGAGTCAACTCGGGGGCCGGCTTTTCAGGCGGCCAAAAGTGATGAAAAAGTCTTCAGCCAAAAGCTGCGTGAACCAAAGTATGAAGCCGGAGGGGAAGGCACCATTATCCAAGGTACGGAGGCGGAAGAGCAAAGCACTATTCAGGTATTTAATACCCCAACGTTATCCGTTGAAGAAGCTGCAGAGCAGGCGAAGGAAGCGATTGTTCCAACGCTTGGAGAAAAATCAGTCAGTCGCCTAACTTTCAACAACATGCCCATCGGCACATTTATTAACGAAGTTTATGGTAATCAGCTCGGGCTTAATTTTATTGTTGAGCCCAATATCAAAAATGCCTCTGATTTTGTAACCCTCCGAATCTCAACTCAAATTGATCAGCTTTCGTTATTCGAACTCGCGACAGAAACGCTCAGGACATATGGCGTAACGACCTCTCTGCGAGGTGAAGTGCTGACATTCAGCTACTCCGAAGATGCCGCTGATGGCCGCATTCCTCTGTTGGCAAGCGGCAGCACTCTGCCCGAAATTCCATCAGGGAACCGACCGGTTTTTCATTTTTATCCGTTAAAGTCGGTATCTACGCCCCAGGTCAGAGGATGGTTAAATCAACTATTCCCGAAGCGAGAGCTAGAGATCAAGGAAGACGTCAACCGAAACGCTCTCATATTCTCAGGTTTACCACGAATAGTTCGACAAGCGCTTGCGGCAACACGGCTACTCGATCAACCGAGCATGCAAGGCATGTATAGCCGTATTATCAGACCGAATTTGAGTTCTGTTGACGACTTGGCGAATAACTTAGAGAAAGTGCTGAAGGCCGAAGGTTATTCTGTGCGACAGCGCGACGGCGCCACAGCGATACGTTTATTGCCTCTGGAATCTGTCGATCAATTAGTTATTTTCGCTCGCTCTCCAGATGTACTAGACCATATCGTCGAATGGGCTTCTACTCTAGAGACTGAACACCAAAACCGAGTCGAGTCAGGTATTTTCAGTTATAAAGTTCAGAATACTCAAGCGACCCATATCGTTGAAATATTAAACAACTTAGGCGTGGCGCAGTATTCCGGCTCGTCAAAAGACGGTAAAAATTCAGACAGTGAATCACAAAATAAATCAAGACAAGTGCAAGTGGAAAGCAGTGCTGGTCGTTATGCAGTAAACGAACAACTCAATACCATCCTTTATAGCGGCAGTGGCAAATCATGGATGCAAGCGCTGCCTGTCATCAAAAGCATGGACAAACCCTCTCCCTCGGTGTTAGTTGAGGTGATTCTTGTTGAGTTACTCCTTAAAGATACAGAGCAAAGCGGCATCGACTGGTTGGCCTCGGCGAGCCTTGGTAAATATGGTCTCGACTTTGGTTTTGGCTCGCCCGCTAACGCAGGAGGCTCCGGTCTGAACTTTTCACTACTGAGTGGCACGGATGTCAAGGCAGCAATTAACTTATTCTACAACAGTACACGCTCAAGCATCCGTTCTCGCCCGCGATTGATGGTCAAAAGTGGCGGTGAAGCATCTATTGACGTTGGTGACGAGGTGCCAATTATTACCACCAGCAGTCAAAGCACAACAAGTCCAGACGCACCAATTGTTCAGAACGTGAGCTACCGGAATACAGGTGTTCTGCTAAACGTTAAACCGACAGTACACGCCTCCGGTTTTATTGACATTGAAGTCCGACAAGAACTGAGCGAGGCCGTTGGCACGACCTCTAGTGAAATTGATTCACCAACCATTACTAATCGTAAGATGGAAACGACAGTGACTCTTAGGGACGGTGGAGCGGTCCTGTTGGGCGGCTTGATCTCGTCAACAAACAGTGATGGCGAAGACGGAGTGCCTGGGCTTGGGACATTACCAGCTATCGGTAAACTATTCCGAAATGACACATTAGAATCGCGACGCACAGAATTAATGATCATGATCATTCCATACGTGCTCAACTCACCTGAAGAAGCAGAAAATCTAACAGATGAATTGCAATGGGAGCGAATTAACCAATACGGCAGTTCCGACGGTGCCGATTGGTGATCATGGTCGATGTAGAACTACCGGACAGGCTCAGACTCAGCAACACTAAAATCTTCTCGCTTTAGTGTTAAATGGGGGCTGTAGGCTGGATCATTAAACCTGTCCGTTTTCCATGTACTCTTCATGTAGTCAATTTCAGCCATGAAGCGCTTTCTTTTCTCGCCCGTTTGATCTGTGCCTCGGGAGACACTCTCGTGATGATACAACTGGGCATATGGCGTCCAAAGGTTCCAATAACCAGCCTTTTGAACCTTGAGGCAGAAGTCAACATCATTAAAAGCAACGGTTAAATCGTCTTCGTTTAGGCCTCCAACCTGCTCATAAATCGTTCGCTTCACAACGAGGCACGCCGCAGTGACCGCGCTAAAGTTTTGCACTGACTGGAGCCGATCTAGGTAGCCCGCATGTTTCATAGGAAAGTTCTTGTGCGCGTGCCCTGCGACGCCTCCGAAACCAATAATCACGCCAGCATGTTGGATCATTCCGTCGGAATAGAACAACTTAGCTCCCACAGCCCCAATATTCGGCCTTAACGCGTGAGATACCATCTCCGTCAGCCAATCGTCATTGATAACCTCAATATCATTGTTAACCAAGGCGATAACTTCGCCATCACAATGGTTAACCGCATAGTTATTAATTGCTGAATAATTAAATGGATATTGATACTGGATCACACGAATCAAAGGATGCTCATTGAGTTCGGCAAAGTAAGTTAATGATTGCGGTTCATCGCTTTGGTTATCCACCAACAAAATTTCAAAATTGGGGTAGTCGGTTTTTTCTAGAATCGATTCAATACAGGTCTGCACCAGACTCTTAGCATTTCGCGTAGGAATAATGATGCTAACTTTCGGCAATTGCTGCGGCAGTGACCAACAAACCCTGAAGGTATTTGCGAATTCGTTGCGTTCCACCTTGGAGATCTGTTCGCCTAAGAACTCCCTCAACCATTCTATTTCTGCATTGTATTGGCTAGCGTTCAATGGATCTTCAATAGCATTGCGATGAAACAAAACTTTGGCAATGTGTTTAATTGACTGCCCAGAAGCCACACAAGCCAGAGATAAGGCAAAAGCATTATGCCAATTTATCGAAGTTTTATGTTCTTCTCGCTTAAGCGTTGAAACGTTCCAGAAGCAATTTTGTTTGAAGTAATTAGCAGATAGGAAAAAATCAGGATTCCACTCTGGAAAGAAGGATGGCATGCAACGTTGCTTGTCACCATTCAAACGATCAGCGTCCGCGTATATCAAGCTCGCAGCAGGTTCAACGGCCGACTTCACCGATAGCTCTAATACGCATCGCTCTGATAGCTCATCACCACAGGCAAGCAATGTGACAAAATCAAAACCTTCCAGTTCTAATTTTTCTGCGCTTAAGCTGGTTAAGTATTCAATAGCCACTAGAGCATTGAGTTCGCTAAGCTCCTGTTGCACAGAAGCCACCTCTGCGTTCGTTAAAATGAAACACTTTATACACTCAGTTTGCCCCCTAGCTAGAGAAGCTACCGTTCGCTGGATTTTCCTTGCATCACCAACCGAAGTATCAATCGCTACGGCGAGCATGATTTTTCTACTGACTGACTTTTTGCTCCAAAGCTGCGGTTCTCGCTGCTTAATCCAAGCTTGATAAAGCTGCTCTTTGTATTTGGAATGCAACTTAAATGACTCGTGGTAGTGCTGGTTAAGCTTTTTCCGGTAATGCCGGACCAGCATGGGAGAGCCTTTGAGTGTATTTCGAAGCGAAATAGGGGTGATAGCCAATACAGCCTTAGCCAGCTTAAGCAACGTGCGCCAAATTAATCTCATTTCACGACCAAGGGTTCAAAATTCAATTTCTGTTTAGTGTCTGATACATAGACATCATATTGGCTCTCGGCAAAATCAGCAGTTGGAGATTTGAAACGAAAACCAATGTATCGGTGACGAGGAAAATTAGCTTTTGGATATTCCTGATAAAACTCGTTTGCAATGAGCGTTGCCTCATGTTTACCGTCTTTGTAGATATCCACTGAAACGGCTTGCTCAGATGTACTGCTAAAACAGCAGCCAACAATAGTTCCTTTCTCTCGTCCAGCTTGGATAATTCGAGTGGCTCCATACGTCCAAGGCTTATCCGATTTAGCAAAAGCCAGCCGCTGTTGATGCAGCCAGCGAGCTTCTGTGTAGAATGCCACATCATGCTGATTGATTTTTTTGATCGCTTCTCGATCAATTCCATCAGAGAGCAGCAGATCGTCGGTCCGAGCTTCTGAAACGTTTTTGGTGACATTTCTTAACTGAAGTTGCAATCCTCTATTGATCAACTGTAATGACTCGCCGTACAGCTCGGTAATTCCAATGTAACCAATTAGGCCTATCGGAACGCCTCCTAAGTGACGAGACTGCACATTGATCGATTTCGGCGTACGAATAAATTCTTCAAATGAACCAGCGAAGCCATTAAGCTTTTGGGAGTGGTAATAATGAGAAATAACTTGCTCTGTCGGCTCTCTAACAAAACTAACTACTCGGCGAACATCCACGAAGTTCAAGTACTTCCTCAAACTAAAATGACCTGCTAACCATTCAACATCAGATTTTTCAATCTGTTCGATCGCCTGACAAAAATCGCCCTCATAGACAGTATCTAGTAATAAAGAGTCAGTTTGTGGAGATAACTGGCCGTAATCAGACAGTGTTTTCTTCTGCTGTTCTAATGCATAGCGGAAGCTTGTACCCGCCGTTTTAGGAAGATGAACAAATAACCCTAGATGCCACTCAGGTTGTTTGCTCAAGGATTTTACTATTTTTCGAAAAAACATTGATGATATCTAATTGACTAATTCTTTGATGGTTTATTAAACACGGCACTCAACAGTTGCCTGCTCGGTTTTATCCAACTCCTCAAGGTTGTCATAAACAAAACTTTTATAAGGCTGGCCTTGGGACACCGTTGCAGAATGAGCTCTTTCCAAACAGACTTGCTAGCTGCAGCATTTTTAATACAAACAATGTATGTCAGTTGTGCAAATTTGCTCTCTAATTCCTTTGCTAAATAGTCAGCGATGCACACAAATTCTTTTTCTGACAGCTCTTGAGGATGATAAGGAGCCCAATCGTACTCCTCAATCTTTTTAATGAGGTTATGCAACTGTTGGTCGCAAACTGGCAGTCTATACCCCGACTCGTAAACACCCTCCTTCGCTTGAACGATCAAGGTTTGGCGATATTCAGGCCTTACTAGTGAGTATTCTATTGTTCCTTGGTAGCGCTGGAGCGCTCTGTCGATATGAGCTTCCAAAGCTCCAAGTTGGTATTGGTTTAGCCAACGTTTTACTTCCAGCGCTTCAAAACTGTAAGAGGTATTAATGACTTCTTCGGTGATAGTGGCGTTGAACCCCAATAAACTTGCCACATCGGAAACGATCGTTCCTCCAACATAGCTACTTTTATCTACAAACCTGAGTAGCAATCGTTCGCGACCAAATTCCTCGGCAAACCCAAGAAACATCTCTAAGTGCTCCGCTCGAAGTTTTTGCGGCACAACAAATTGTCCTAAGCGCCCCTGTCGCTTAATCATTTGATTATAGTTGGATTCTATTAGCTCCAGTGGGTTTCTGATGTATCCCAAAAAACTAGCATTTGGAATCTTGTTGGCTAGAACGCCAAGTTGCAAATAGTAAGCTTCTGATGACAGAAACAGGGTATGACAACCTGATGCGTAAAATTCTTTAAGTAACGCTCTGTACTTGTCGTCATTAAAAACTAGTTCATTTTTATTTGGGATATCAAACAATAAACGAGCATGACCACAACTAATGCCATTCTCGTCTAGCCAGTGTTCGGGGTAGTAAATACCCTGTTTTTTTAACCAATCAACATTGGTACAAAACCATTTTTGTACCGCCGAGGAACCCGTTTTAGGAGGGCCGACATGGATCACAACTGACTTGGCAATAGCCGACACTTTGGGAACCTTAAATGTACTTGAGTTATCTCAGCTCAATGACTAAACGAAGCCTAGTCACGATAACTTCCATTTAGGATACTTTGCCACCAACTAGGGTTAGACAAGTACCAAAGAACGGTCTTTTCAATGCCACTCTCAAATGATTCTTCTGGCTGGTACCCTAATTCTTTATTGGTTTTGTGGGCATCAATTGCATAACGTCGGTCGTGCCCAGCTCTGTCTGTGACAAAGGTGATGAGGCTTTCTGCTTTGCCTTCGGCTACGGATTTGGCAAGTGGATATATCGAACTTAATTCACTGTTATCTGCGAATGCTTGATTCATCAAGCCGCACACATGCTTCACGATATCGATGTTTGCCCACTCATTATGGCCACCGATATTGTAGTTCTCGCCAACAACTCCCTTATCCAATACCAGTTCGATACCACGAGCATGATCTTCCACATACAGCCAATCACGAATTTGTTGCCCGTCACCATAAATGGGTAGCGGCTTATCATTGAGGATGTTGGTGATAATCAATGGAATAAGCTTTTCAGGAAAGTGATATGGGCCATAGTTATTGGAGCAGTTTGACGTAGTCACCTGCAAGCCATAAGTATGATAGTAAGCTCGAACTAAATGATCAGAAGCTGCTTTACTTGCCGAATACGGAGAGTTCGGCTCATAAGGGTTGCTTTCTTTAAATGGTGGATCGTTTGGAGCTAGTGAACCATAGACTTCATCCGTTGATACATGGTGAAATCGATGTGCAAGCGGCTCAATTCCCTGCTGTTTTGGCTCATCAACCCAGACTTTCTTACAGGCTTTGAGCAAACTATAAGTACCTATGATATTAGTTTCGATGAACGCATCTGGGCCTGTGATTGAGCGATCAACGTGAGATTCCGCAGCGAAATGCACCAAGGTCGTTATCGCATATTCCTTGATTAGCTTTTCAACCAACTCTGTATCGCAAATATCACCATGAACGAATTTGAAGTTAGGGCTATCACTAATCGATTTGAGACTTGCCTTGTTTCCAGCATAAGTCAGTGCATCAAGCACAACAACATTGTCTTCACTGTGCTGCTTTAGCCAGTAGTGGACAAAATTAACACCAATAAACCCTGCTCCACCGGTTACTAATAACGATCGTTGTACTTTCATAGATTCCTATAGTTCCGCTAACTCGTCTAACATTCTGCTTAGCTGTTGACGCCAATGTACTGTCGATAACTCTGCAAATGACTCCGCCGACGTTTTATCAATCACACTAAATGCGGGGCGAGCCGCGGGCGTAGGATATGCCGATGTTGCAATAGGGGCAATAGGGACAGGCATTTTGAGCAAGCCTTTCTCGATTGCCAGCTCTTGAATAGCAATAGCGAAATCATACCAAGATGCCACTCCAGCATCAGTCCAATGGAAAATGGGGGTAGAGTCAAAATTCCATTTTTGGTCAATAACTTGCCAAAGCCAAAGAGCCAAACCTCGAGCCCAAGTGGGAGTACCTATTTGATCGTAGATAACACCAAGTTGCGGCCTTTCAGACATTAAATGCAGCATCGTCTTAACAAAATTGCTGCCGTTAGCGGAATAGACCCAAGCAGTTCGTACAATCAGTGCGTGTCCCTTCATTATCTTAGAAACAGCTTCATCACCCGCCAGTTTAGAAGCGCCATACACATTAATGGGTCTCGGCTCATCCTCTGGCTGATAAGGCCGAACTTTGTCACCGGCAAAGACAAAATCTGTTGACACATGAAGCAATCGAGCATCAACTTTCAAACATGCATGAGAAAGGTTTTCTGCCCCAGTTTCATTCACTAAATAAGCCTGTTCAGCATCAGATTCGGCCTTGTCGACAGCAGTGTAAGCCGCAGCATTAATGACATATTGAGGGCGGTGTAATTTCAAGGCTTCTTCCACAGCCTGAGCATTAGTGATGTCCAGTTGTTCGATACCGAGCTCGACCAACTCCATGTGCTCTGGCTGAGTGCGCGCTAGCTCCCAAGCCAGTTGCCCTCCCTTGCCAGTAACTAATACTTTAATTCTCTTCATGTGCAAATCTCAAAATTTTGGTGCCAACTCAAAGCTGATACCAGAGCTGTCTTTTTCAGACAGAATTGGCGCCTGTCCTTGGAGCAACGGCCACTCAATTCCGATCTTTGGGTCATCCCATTTCATTGAGACATCAAATTGTGGAGCATAATAGTCGGTACATTTGTATACAAACTCGGCAGTCTCACTGGTCACATAAAAACCGTGAGCAAATCCCTCCGGAACCCATAGCTGACGTTTGTTTTGTGCCGACAAATAGTAACCTACCCATTGTCCAAAGGTTGCAGAATCAGCACGCATATCAACTGCCACATCAAAGACTTCACCTTGAGTGACACGAACGAGCTTTCCTTGCGTTTGCTTTGTTTGGTAATGCAATCCTCGCAAAATTCCCTGAGCCGATCGCGAATGATTGTCTTGTACAAATGTTCTTTCACAACATTCAGATTCGAAGAGTGATTGTCGAAAAGTTTCCATAAAAAAACCGCGTTCATCGCCAAACACGGTTGGTTCAATAAGCTTTACATCTGCTATCGCAGTTTCAATAATTTTCATACGTATTAACTGAATACTCGACTATTCAACATCTCCATTAAATAACGACCATAGCCATTTTTCATCAGTGGCTGTGCTAATTTCTCCACTTGGTCTGCACTAATGTAGCCCGCGCGATAGGCGATTTCTTCGGGGCAGCACACTTTCAACCCCTGCCTTTTCTCAATGGCCGCGATAAAGTTAGCTGCATCCAGCAAAGAGTCGTGAGTTCCCGTATCTAACCATGCAGAGCCCCTTCCCATCACTTCAACATTTAGCTTGTCGTTGAGAAGGTAGTGCATATTGACATCGGTAATCTCAAGCTCGCCACGCTCAGAAGGCCTAACTGACTTGGCTATATCTACAACTTGGTTATCGTAAAAATACAATCCAGTGACGGCATAATTAGACTTAGGCTCAGTCGGTTTTTCTTCAATAGAAATTGCCTGGCCACGGTCATCAAACTCGACGACACCGTAACGCTCAGGGTCATTTACGTGATACCCAAACACCGTAGCGCCTTCAGTTTGCTGTGATGCTCGCTTAAGGCTGCTAGAAAGGTCATGTCCATAGAAGATATTGTCTCCAAGCACCAAGCAACTCGGAGCATTTCCAATGAACTGCTCTCCTAACAAGAAAGCCTGAGCTAGACCATCCGGAGAGGGTTGAGCAACGTAACTAAAGTTGACTCCCCAATTGCTGCCATCACCCAGCAGAGCTTCAAAACGAGGTAGCTCTTCAGGCGTCGATATGAGTAAGATATCGCGAATGCCTGCAAGCATTAGCGTAGAGACTGGATAAAAAATCATTGGCTTATCATAAATGGGCATCAGCTGTTTACTGATCACCCTAGTCAGCGGATAAAGCCGTGTACCAGAGCCTCCTGCTAGCACTATTCCTTTGCGATGCATTTTATAACCTTATTTGATTTTAGTTCCTAACATAAAGAAGCTTTTAGCCAAGCTCCTTTATTGTTGCACGTATGATGCTGCCAATACCAAACAACATTAATAAAACGACAGCAAATAGAGCGATGTTGTATGTAACCCTTGGATACTTCGCGTCATCTGGGGTTGTTGAGCTTTCGACCGTGACTAAATATTGTAATTGACGATAAGCTTCGATTCGCGATTTTTCCAACGAAACCAATGAAGAAGTATAAGCTTGCAAAGCCAGCTCCATCGCCACCTTTAAATCACTATAGCTAGCCAGAATTTCCCCAACCGACAATTGCGTTACTCGCTCATCTCCTGATGTAACGACATCTATTTTTTTATTGGGAGATAGCCGATTACGCTCAATCTTTAATTGCTCTTGGAGCGCATTGATTTCTCTTTGAGCAGCTAGAACTTCTGGCGCAGAGTCAGACATAACTAGCTGTAGAGCCTTTAGCTCAGCCTGCTTAATAGATAATTGGCCTTCAATACTATATGTAATTTCTTGCCTAGCCATGCCTTCCGCTGTTGGGTCTAACAGGTTGTATTGTTCCTGAAAATTTAACAATCGTGATTGTGCTTTATGCAGCTTTTCCTCAACGACTTCATGCTCCTTTTGCATAAATGCCATCTGTTCCTTCGCCATAAAGTGGCCAACACTATTGATGTACCATTCAGCCCTTTTGACGATCATCTCATTGAGAGCATTCGAATATTCAGGTGAAAACGCTTGGGTCCGTATGGTAATAATGGAAGATAGGCTATCCACTTCGACACTGACGTGTTTCTTGTAATAGTTCAAAAAATCTTCTTTGCTGTTCCAACTATGTAAACGGCTAAAAAAATCAATCGATGAGTCGCTATAATGAGACCTTAAAGCCAACTGCTCATCGAGATAGTTCAATAGATCTGTCGAATAGACAAACTTCTCCACGAGTAAAGAATCGGTTCCAGAAGAGGAGACTCCCATGCCAGTCAAAAATGCCATGGCGGGATCTACCAAAGATGCGGCATCGGGTTGTTTAACAATGACTTGGGATTGACTTTCATAACGACTAGAAGCCCAAATCAACTGATAAAAAGAAAAGACAAACAGAGGTAAAACGACCGTTAGAAATAACGGTGTTCGGAAACGATCAGGAATCGCCTGCCACTTTTCTACCGTTTTCTCTGGCGCCTTAGTCAATAGACCTTTGATCTTTCCCGATGCCCGTCTGACAGACGACGTACGGCTCTTGGTTCTCGCTGCGCTGGGATAAGCTGAATTAAACTCTCTTCTTAATTCTGCGAATACTTCTTGAATTTCTTGATTTTCAGGAGCTAGATTTCTAGCACGCTGAGCAATTCGAAATGCTAAAGCGATATCTTGAATACGAAGCTCGTTTGCTCTGTCAACTAGATAGCTGCTATCAACCCACTGCTCTGTTGTTAATTGCGACCTTAACTGCTGAAACTTGGCGTCGATCGCTGCGACATCATCTAGGCTCATTTGGCCCCACCTTTATATACCGATATGGCGTGTTCTAAATCATTAAAAAACTCAAGCCTGCCATCAGCGATGACAATAGCGCTGTCACAGAAAAATCTAATTTCTTCTAGGTCGTGACTCACCATAATAAGGTTTGCGACTTTGCTTTTGTCGATCATGGCTTCACGCGCTTTCTTTTTAAACTTGGCATCACCAACAGACAATGCTTCGTCGATCAGATACACATCAAATTCAATAGATATGCAGCATGCAAAAGCTAATCGAGCACGCATGCCACTAGAGTAGGTTTGAACAGGCAAATCGTAACGATTACCCAATTCAGAAAACTCCTGAACTTTTCTCTCAAAATCATTTAAATCTGAAATCCCATTCACCCTGCCGATAAATCGAGTGTTTTCTCTACCGGTCATTAGAGGATGAATTCCTGTTGCTAAAGCGACAGGCCATGATAGATTTAAATCTGTTTTGATCGATCCTTTGTTGGCATATTCGCTACCCGCGAGAATACGAAATAAAGTGGATTTACCTGCTCCATTGGCCCCCAACAGGCCAATATTGTGATCATCTGGTATGTCGAACCACAAATCGTCAAAAACAACCTGATTCCCCAGTTTCGAAGGGTAATATTTCGTGATCCCTTGTAAGCTAATCATCTACTTATCGCGCCTTTCCAGAACGCATGATAAACAGAGAGCGATAAAATGCATGCAGCCAACGTCGACATTATTAGAAAAGATGCGCTGACTCCTTGAGCCCCAAACGAGCTGTACGCAGCTTGCCTCGCCAGTTCAATAGCGTGAAGGATCGGATTCCAGTTTAAGTAATGCCAATACTGCTGTGGCATATCTTGAAGGCTGAAAAATACACCTGATACAAAAAACAAAGGACGAGTTAGAATTTGTCTAACTTTCAACATTTCAGGCACATATAATTCCGCTAAGCCAAACAGCAAGCCAAACGAAAAAGCAAATATAGCTAACAAAGACGTTAGCATTACTAACGACAACGCATCATCGATTCTAATTTCAATTTGCGCAAAAAACATAAAAAACAAAATAAAACCAAACATCAGTACCTTCGTTAAAACTTCCATTAACAAAGCAGCTAATACGGCACTGATGGGTTGAACTTGTCTAAAAGCGTAAAGTGGTTTATTGCGTTTAACTGCGGACGCACTGCTAGAAAAAGTTGATAGAAAAAGCTGCAGTAGCAACATACCATACATCATGAATACGAACGTTGGCATACTGTGTGTGTCTTTTCCGCCAGCGATGAGGCTGCGGCCGTAAGACATGATAAGTATAAAAGTCAGGGGCTCGAGCACAGCCCAACTGACCCCGAACTTATCACTGAATTTGCTACGTATTTCCCGGATAAACAGAGCAAATATGACATCGCTCCAGATCTTTAGCCTGCTTCTTCGTCGAACCTGAACCACGTGCTAGTCCAAAACTACATTTGCTGCTACGGCAATTTGATAGATTATTTGAGTAATGTCTTTAACAGCCTGTAAAGCTTTCGCATCGACTTTAGGCAGCACTAGGATTTGATCCCCTGGTTTTAGGCTGATACCGGCTTCACTTGTGATCCAATGCTGATTGGTTGCTCCAACGAAGGTCGATAAACCGTTGGCGTGAACAATAAGAATTCGCTCGTAATTGGCCCTTTCGGTAAACCCTCCAGCCCAAGCAACGTAATCCTCTACATTCGCTTGACTGTTGAACACTACGGATTGGGGCATTAACACTTCCCCCCCAATGTGAATTAAATCCGATTTCTGTGGAATGACAATTTCATCACCTTGTTCAAGCAAAATATTAGCTATCTTGCCACCGTCAGAAACTATTACTTTGCCCAACGGCTGAATTTGCTTAGCACGTTGAACGAAATCGGATACCAAACCTGCTTCTTGAGCCCTTATTGTGCCTTCTCCTGTCGATTGAACCGGAGCTGTGTACACACTTCTTTCCAGCCTATCAAGAGACTGGTCAATCATTTCTTTCTGCCGCTTAGCTACGCTTTCACGCAATATATAGACGTTACTCGCATCTGAAAGAAGCGGATCGATTTCTATTTGATTTAATAGATCGTACAAACGAGTTTGCTTTCGTACGGTAAAATAAGAGGGCCCTAAATGGCTTCCCGAGACTTGAACATCGTAGATTTCTGGGTCCCAATCATCATTAAATACTAATCGGTCTCCATCTCGAAGCACGAAGTTGGCAAACTCCTGGAAAGGCATATAAATCGAAAATGGCCCATCACTTCGAGTGCCGATGACTCCGACGTGCGAAATCTTAGCAAGCGGCCGAGCAAATTCTGCCAAGTCCTCTCCTGTCGCTTGCTGGGAAGAAAACTCAAACCTGAATGGGTTTCTAGCCCCTTCTGCAACCGTTACAGTTGCTCCTTGTGGCTCCACTAAAATGACATCTTTGTCTTTGAAGGTAAAATCAGGCAATGCACCTTTTCTGAGGAAGTCATACAAGTCAAACGAAGTCTCAATTTGGCCTTCTCTCAACACTTTAATATGCCTGTAACTCCCTCTGTCGGCATCAATTCCCCCAGCTCTTTTGAGAAAGTACAAAACGCTATCTGAAGCCATTCCGGCATATTGTCCAGGTCTGATAACAGGTCCTGCGATATAAACGCTAACGGGCGTAGCCGTTAACAAATTAACGTAAACTTGAACGTTTTTCTGATATATCTGTTTAATCTGCTGAGTCACCAGCCCGTTGACTTGACTCGCTTTTGTATTAGCGACGGCGACGGGGCCAATATTAGGAATAAAAATATTTCCTTGATTATCCACTGTAACGATTTGAGAAAAATTGACCGCACCCCAGAGCCAAATATTAATTTTGTCACCAGGAGCAATGAGATAATCATCATTCAGTCCGTCGATTCGCTCGCTTTCATATCCTCCCGCAAATAAATTAGCCCCAAACGGAGCAGGAGCGCCTAACTCAGAGGGAGGTAAAAGTAAGTCAACTCGCTGCTCGCCGGGGAGCAGCACCCCATCTCGATGAGATAACATGTATTGACCGTTAGACAACGCTTGATTTGTCAAAACCGGTTCGCTCGCACCTTGGGTCTGCTGTTCACTGGTAAACGTGGAACCTCTCAGGGCGGCCCCTGGCGTATAAGGGGATTGTTGCTTGGCTGCGATCTGCGCTTGTGTCAAAATTTGAGCACTGGTGAAGCCAGCAAATAAAGCAGATGTAACGATAGCGCTCGAAAATAATTTAAGAAGTAACTTATACATGATGATATCCCGCAACGCTTTAGTTAGTCTCAACAGGCATGAGGCTTGGCGTAATAAACCATCCCTTTTCACTCTCACAGGCAGCTGTTGTGTAAGGTTTATGGGAACTTGACGATATCACTACTCGCAAACAATTTAACCCTAGCGCTGACACATACGCCCCGAGAACAGTCAACTTCCGTTCTTCGACTTCAATAATGGAGCCACTAACAGCATTGGCTAACTTGCGACTACTAGAGCCATCCAAATAATTAGCGTCAAATTGAATGTCCGTTGAGAGCAAAGGGACCGAAGCAGAAACATCCGGCGGAGGAGAAGCACAAGCGAGCAAGCTAAAACATACAACTGCAGCCACAAGCGATTTAACAAAGTTAGTCATGTACAGGCCAGTTTGAATCAATCCGTTGGAATAGGGAACAAATAAACACTAAGGCCGCCTTACAAAGAGCAAAGGCAGCCTTAGTTGATGGACTATAACGCGTTAGATAGCGTTCAGACAAGGCCCGCTAACCAAACTCAGTTTGTCTGCGCCGGTTGAGATAACGTGCGATGTAGGCAAGAAATTTTTGTTGGCGAATACGGCCGTGAATTAACAAAGCGTAACAGCCAAAGCACATCAAAAATGCTGCGAACATTAACGGTTCAGGCAAACCAGTTTGCTCACCGAACACACCGAAAATAGCAAAAGCTAGCGAAGAACAAAGCACCACAATAAGGATTTGCTTACGACTGAATCCAGCTCGCATCAGCACGTGATGCAAATGCTCTTTGTCTGCACTGAAAATAGGGCTCCGCTTATAAATTCGGCGCGCCGTAACTGTAGCTAAATCCATTAGAGGGATGGCCGTTAGCCATAAGGCAGTGACGGGGCTAAAAGAGGTCTCTGCACCTTGTGAGCCTGCTATCATCAAGAAGACAACACTTAAACCCAAAAACATACTGCCAGCATCACCTAGAAAAATTTTAGTCAGCTTATTGCCAGGAATGCCGATGTTGTAAACCAAAAACGGCACTATTGCGCTTGAAAGAGTGAATGCCAACATGGCTAGCATGTAACTTCCACTCTCCAGCATCAAGAATCCAGCGGACATCAAAGGAACAATGCTCACCGTCCCCAATAAGCCATCCATTCCATCGAGCATGTTAAAGGCATTAATCACAGCCAACACAGCAAACACAGTCATGAAAAATGCACTGTAAGGGTCTAAGAAAACCCCTCCTAAACCAAACAAGTCGCCGAGGTAAGACAGATGGGTTTGCGCACCTATAACGATCAAAAAAGACACGATCGCTTGGCCAACAAGCCTAGCTCGCACACTTAACTCGTACTTATCATCGAGAATGCCAACAAATACGACAAATGAAGAAGCTAGAAAATAAAACTTAAGGTCTTGGATAGATTCCCCAAACCAAAACAAACAACCAAGGACAGTACTAATAAATACCGCGATACCACCAGCAAGAGGGACGTCACCAATATGGTGTTTACGAGTTTGGTTGGGTCGATCAACCAAACCCAGCTTGACAGCAAGAGGGGTTACAAATTCAATAATGACGAAAGTCGATAAGGCCGTAAAGGCCAGAATTTCCAGCAACAAGAACACAGTCACTTGCATACCAATTTCCTAGAGCGCCACTATGAATTGCTCACAAATCAACAACATAGAAAATCCCTTCTACCACAAGCAAATCTAGCTTGAAAGTTAAATTGCCTACAAAACACAATGAAGCATTACTCTCCTCTATAACCACAACCAGTAGTTAAACATCGCAGTCCAAATGAACCGCTAGAACTAGAGTAACATTAAAATTTGTGAGGATTGCCGCAAATAATGGTCCTCTACTCGGCCTATGTCAACTCGAATCGACAATATTAGAATTATTAAAATTTGGAGTGTTCTCCCTAGAAGCCGCCGCTCTTGGCCAAAACAACCAGTTGTCAATGCTACTGCGTTTGCAATAAAAACCGGCTTTCTGTATAACCATGCTCGCGATAATGTGCCTTACGCACGTCATATAACTACAACAACTGTTTTACTACTACCGAAAACTGGGAATCTATTAACATGAGTCAATTACCTACCAACAAGACCATGTTCGGCCATCCTGCCGGCTTGTTTTTGTTGTTTGGCACCGAATTGTGGGAGCGATTCAGCTACTACGCCATGCGGGCCATTCTTGTTTTATATCTTGCTGACAAAAGTCACGGATTGGGCTGGTCAGAAGGCGATGCGCTTAAGCTCTATGCAACTTTTACCGGCTTGGTTTACATCACGCCGCTAATTGGAGGCTGGTTGGCCGACAACTTTTTAGGCCAGCGCAAAGCGATTTTAATTGGCGGTACACTTATGGCAGCCGGCCAGTTCACACTGGCAGCGCCACATGCTTGGGTTCCAGGCGCAGAAGTGACTGTATTCTATGTTGGCCTCGCCTTGCTAATTGCCGGTAACGGTATGTTCAAGCCAAACATTTCAACCATGGTTGGCGACTTATATGAGGAGGGTGATCATCGCCGCGACGGTGCATTTACCATCTTCTATATGGGTATCAACGTCGGCGCCTTCCTGTCTGGCATCGTTGTCGGTAGCGTTGTTGCTGCGGCTGGCGGTAGCTGGCAAGCAGGCTTTGCCTGCGCCGGTGCGGGTATGGTGCTGTCACTGATTATTCAGTTGACCTTCGCTCGCAAACTGCTTGGTGATATTGGTACGGTTCCAGCTGCCACGCTGTCAAAGCAGCAGCAAACTGAAGAACGTAAAGCACCGCTGACAAAAGAAGAATTTGATCGTATTAAGGTCATTTTCATTCTTGGTGTTTTCACCATTATCTTCTGGGCAGGCTTTGAGCAGGCCGGTGGTTTGATGAACATTTATGCCGATCGCTTCACTGATCGCATGGTAGGCTCATTCGAAGTACCGACCACTTGGTTCCAATCACTGAACCCATTCTTCATCGTCATCTGTGCCCCAATCATCGCGATGATTTGGACTCGTATGGGTGATAAAGAGCCAACGTCTCCGGTCAAGTTTGGCCTCGGCTTAGTGCTGTTGGCTATCGGCTTCGTCTTTATGATTGGCGCGACTCTTCAGCAAGGGGGCGACATCAACGTCAAAACCAGCATGATGTGGCTGGTTGGCGCTTACTTCTTCCACACCATGGGTGAACTTTGCTTGTCACCTATTGGCTTGTCGATGGTCACTAAATTGGCACCACTACGCTTAGCATCGGTATTGATGGGTGTGTGGTTTGGCTTCACCGGGTTGGCAAACTATGTCGCAGGTTTCGTTGGCTCATTCATTGGCCACGGTGATGAAGCCAACATGGTAGATAACGCTCTGTCAATTTTCGCTGGCATTGCCATTACCGCAACTATTTCAGGCATCATCTTGTTCTTGTTTGCCAACAAGTTGGTTTATTGGATGCACGGTGCCGAAGGCTCAAGCCACGATAAGCTTGAAGAAGAGCTGGAAACAGCAGGCCAACATCAGTAATTGCCTGACTTGTACTTCTTTAGATAGCAAAAGGGCTGCACTTGCAGCCTTTTTTAACGTTATCGCCTCATTCAACTATTACATTGGCCAGAGAGGTCGTCATGCCGCTATCGCTTAACCGAGTCAAACAACTTGAAAAGTATCGCCCATTAGAGCGCGTTGCCATTCTGAACTTGGCGTTAAAGCGTCTCACTCCACCGCAAAAAGCCAGTCTCAACATCATCAAGCTGCTGTTGTTCGTTCCACCATTTTTCTTGCTCGCCCAGCTCGGTCCGTTTTTGGCGTTAGCCGGCGTCATTGTGGTGTTGCTTGCTTTTAGTCTGCTCGCTCGCCCCATTCATATTTTATTCGCTTCGCGCCATTGGCAAGCAGCCATCAGCGCATACGAAAAAAGCCAAGCAAACACCGATGGTGATTAGAGCCGAATAGTTACGAGTGCCGTCCAACAACTAGGCTAAACACATCGCCCGCCACTTTGTTGGCCAAAGGCTGGGCCAACATATCACTAACAGGCACCGGCAACTTAACACTTGTGGGCTGCTGGGCAATTGCCAGTAACTGCTGCTCAGGAAGATGACTAAACACCAAAGGTCGCTGTTCATCGACAGCAAACTCATTGCAGTTATATACCGGCGGCTGGGCAATTGAATTATGTAATGAAGGGCCAGGATCAGCCAAAGCTTGCGTTGCCGCGTCAAACCAAACGTATGGCCCTTTATCAAAGGCGGCACTAGCCCACTTCATGCGACCATTTTTGGCATCCAATAAGCCATACACTAGCGATGGCGTTTCTTTAAGGTTCAGCGAGTTTAAATAATAGCGCGCCCAAGACATCACTTGCTCAGGGTGTTGCAGCATATTCGCTGATTGATGATTAAACTCCCTCAACGCCTCATTAAAGACCACTTTCAGGGCACCACTGGCAAATGCGGCTTCGACCGGATCATCACCAAAGTCGGCAATGTAAAACGATGTATGCCGCTCTGAGAGTGCAAACACATCCAGAAAGTAGCGATTGGGAGTGGGCTTTAACGGCATTCGCCACGAAATTCTGAAGCGGCCAATATCAAACTGCTGCTGCGGCAACAAACTCGCTTGGAACAAGCTGGCCATGGCTTGGTCTCGCCGCAATTCATCGCGGTTATAGCGTAGCTCGCTGATTGCGATTTCCAGTTCATCTTGCTGCTGTTGCTCATCATTGATCAGCAAGCCCTGCAAGGTATGCAATAGAATCGAAGGGTCAGGAAGTGGTTTGGTAATAAAGTCTTGCGCGCCGTAGCGCAATGCTGACAGGGCGCCGGCCATGTTCGCCTCTTGCGCAAGGACAACAAAAGGCGTGGTTTTGTCCGACTGGCGAATCGTCTTGAGTAATTCCACGCCCTTGGTATCGGCGAGGTCAAGCTCACAAAAGATGGCCAGCGGCCGACGATCGTAAAAACAATCCAAGCCTTCGGCGACCGATTCCGCTAACTCAACTTCATAGCCATAGGCTGAAAAGATTTCAAAACACTGAAGACGATATGCTGGGTCTGAGTCGACCACCAATATCCGACCGAGGTTGATTGTACTATCGCTCAAACCTTTCTCCGAGTGTTGAGGCGAAGGCTACATCGAATCGATTTCGTCGAGATAGTCTTCTAAAAATGCATCATCTTCAGGCTCAACGTCCGGCAGTTTGCCATCGTACACTTGGTAACGAACACGTTGGAAATAGCCTTCTTTTACCACTGCATAAGGGTCAAGGCTCGTTTCCAGAAAACTTTCCTGTTCTAACAACTGCGCTCTTGCGTACAAGCCCTTAAAGGTATTCATCAAAAGCTTAGGCCAAAAACCAATCTTCGACAAAGGCCAGTAGGAATTATCAACATAATCACCGACTTCTTCCCGAACAGACGACGGTCCCATCACCGGTAGCATCAAATAGGCACCGTCACTGACGCCATAGTAGCCCAACACTTCACCAAATTCGTCGAGCTTGCGCTCCATTCCCATGTACTGGGCAACGTCAATAATACCGAAAATACCGATGGTCGAATTAACTGCAAAACGGCCGACATTCTTGGCAGAGTCGCCGCCTTTGCCCTGTAGCAGGTTGTTCACCGCCGATGAGGGCTCTTCGAAGTTCAACACGAAGTTATTAATACCCTCGCGCGCTAACTCAGGCACATACTCAACATAAGCCACGGTCAACGGCCGAAAAATATAGGGATCAATAATATTAAAATTGAGGTGATAAAACGCCCGGTTCATGTCTTCAAGCGGATCGCGTGGATCATAGATCCGATTGGCGTAATAGGCTTCTCGGCGAGCCTCTTCACGTTCTTGAACCTGTGCATTCTCATAGCCAGCGCTTGCACTGAAAGTCGCGAACAACGCGACTAGCGCACTACCCCACCCTAGCCTTGTCATCATCATGTATTCCTTTGATGGTTCGATTACTGCCCTTGCAGCGTCAAGTTTACCTGAGTCGGCAGATCTTGCTTATGCAATTGGCTACCGACCGCCTCAAATAGCGCATCGGCAGTGGCAACATTGGCCCCTTTGACGACTCGAGCGACCACTTCAAATGGCTCCACCGCACCTAGCGCATAGTTCTCCATCATGGCATCGGCTGAGGTCAACTGCAGCGTCAGCGGCAAACTTGGCATTGGCATACGTTTGACCGCCATTGGCATTGGTGGTCCTTGGACGGCGCGCGCATAAACCACTAAAAAACTATCGGCTGGAATATCAATTCCCTGCTCGGCTGAGACAGTGACATCAATCACCAGATCTGTGGCCTCATCCGTTGTCTCCGCAGCAACAGCCGCTTGCTCGCTAACCGGCTCGGCTGCAGGCTGAGCATGAGGGTTCATACCATGCTGTTGCGATTTCAACATAGTCAGGGTCTGGGCAATCTGCTTGTGGCGAGGGCTGTCTGCCGGAATAATTTCTAACATCCGCTGCCAAGCAGCAAATGCGGCACTGCGCTCACCGGCCTCAAACAGCGTGAACGCTTGTTCTGAAAGTACATCCAAGTCGCTCGGTGATGTTGCCAATAAACGCTGATAAATACTCTTGGCATAATTAATTTTGGCTGGCTCACCCGACATTGCTAGCGCCTTGGCGTAACTTAGGTTGGCAGCTTTGTTATCTGGCTGTAGGTGCAGAGCATTGACAAAGGCTTCTGTCGCCTCATTAAGTCGACCAAAAGAGAGCTGGATGCGGCCAAACAGCAACCATCCCATGGCGTCGTCACCTTTCTCATTAAGATTGGTGCGCAAAGCCAAGGCGAATAACTCTAGCTCTTCGTTACTCAGCGGGTTATCGCCAGGTTGCATTAAGCGCTCGGCCAATGCTGGCATTTGCTCCAAGCTTTGTTGCCATTGCTCGACCTTGTTCTGATTTCCCATCAGCACATACATGATCACAGCAGCAATGACGCCAAGTCCAAATAGCCCCCACATTGGCCATACCGCACCATTGCCATTGGCGTTGCTGGTCATTTGCTCAGTATCATCAAGCAGATTGGTTTGTAACTCTAAATTCAGCTGCTGAAACTCGTCCTCGGTTATTTCACCGCGTTCAAACTGTTGCTTAATTTCCAACTGGCGCTGCTCGAAAACATGGCGGTTCAGCTCTAACTGAGAAACGCCAGAGGCAGCTGAGCGTCGGCTTGCAACGAAAATGAAAGGCAATGCCACGATCGCCGAGATGAGTACCGCACCTATCCAAAACAAGGTCATGAGTTTGAATCATCCTTCTTCATTAATTCTTGCAAACGGGCCTTTTCAGCATCGGTGAGCTGGCCAGCGGCGGCTTTTGGCGCACGCTTTTTAGCAATCATAATCATCACGCCAACAACTGCGATCAACAAAAACGCAAACGGGCCAAACCAGAGCACCCAAGTCGATTGCTTAATGGGCGGCTGATAATGCACAAAATCACCGTAGCGCTGCACCATGTAATCAATGACTTGTTGTTTGCTTGCGCCTTGCTGAACCATTTCATAGGTCTTATCTTTCAGATCTTTGGCCAAGCCGGCATCAGAATCAGAGATGGTTTGGTTTTGGCACTTAGGGCAACGAATCTCGTTAATAAGCTCACGAAACTGAGCTTCTTTAGCCGCATCCTCAAATGGATAAGCATCAATCGCGGCTTGAGCCGATACAGCCCAAATAACTGCAATTAATGCGACACAGAATCGATAGAGAGTGGACATCGCTATTCTCCAGCCTGACGATACAAATCAGCGAGTTTTTCCTGCCAAACGCGGACATTGACGTCGCCAACATGGCGGTACTGAATAACACCCTGACGGTCGACAATAAAGGTTTCCGGCGCGCCGTAAACCCCCAAATCAATCGCAAACGTGCCCTCATAATCAAGTACATTCAAAACGTAAGGATCGCCCAGCTGAGCTAACCATCGGCGCGCTTTAGTTGGCTCATCTTTGTAATTAAGGCCGACAATTTTCACCCCTTGAGCGGCGAGCGTGTTTAAAAACTCATGCTCAGCTCTACAAGTTGGGCACCATGTTGCCCAAACATTGAGCAGGTAAGGCCCCTCGCCAAAACTACTCACATCGGTCTGTTGTTGTGGGTTTAGTAGATCCGGCAATTGAAAATCCGGCACCGGTTTACCAACCAATGCCGACTCAAGCTCTCTCGGATCGGAAAACAGCGCCGAGTAGAAAAACACCCCAACGGCGACAAATGCCAACAGCGGCAACAATAGAAATATACGTTTGTTCATCCAGCCACTTCCTGCGCCTTTAATTGACTTTGCTGACGACGGCGAGCCAAGCGATAGCGCCTGTCACAAATCGATAATGCGCCACCAAAAGACATCACCAATGCGCCGAGCCAAATCCAGCGGACAAATGGTTTATAATGCAGCCGCACTGCCCATGCATCGCCACCTAAGGGCTCCCCTAGCGCAACGAACAAATCACGGAACAACCCAGCATCAATCGCCGCTTCGGTCATGACCGAACCAGACGCCAGATATTGCCGCTTTTCAGCGTGTAACTGAGCAACGTGCTTGTCGCCATCCCACACCGAAAAATCACCGCCAGTGCCGCGATAGTTTGGCCCTTGCAATGGCCCAACCCGATCAAACCGCACCGTATAGCCAGCCAAAGGCTGGGTATCGCCCGGTTGCATGCGGACATCGGTTTCCGTGGTGTAGGTGCTGGTCAGGGCAATACCGATAATACTGATGGCGAAACCAAGGTGGCCAAATACCATGCCCCAATGACTGCGCGATAATTTGCCAAGCGCCGTCATTAAGGAATCATTGCCGCGCTGATTAGCGAGAATTTCCTGAATGGTACAAATCAACACCCACAAACCCATCACGACACCAAGCGCCGCATGGAAATGCTCAACATCGCCGAACACACCATTGAGGACCAATCCAGCGCTGATGCTCAAGCCAAGGGCAAACAGAATTTTCTGTCGCAGCTGTGCCATCGGCTGTCGACGCCAACGCGCCAACGGCCCGATTCCTAGGACAAAGACAAAAGGCACAATTAGAATTGAAAAAATCAGATTAAAAAATGGTGGGCCAACGGAAATTGTGCCCCAGCCAATTTCTTTGTGGATTAGCGGCCAGATGGTGCCAACCAATACCACCAGCGTGGCGGTCACCAACAACAGGTTATTCCCCAGCAACAAGGTTTCGCGGCTCATTAAGTCATATTGGCCACGACTTCTTATGGCAGCGCCTTTCCAAGCAAATAGGGTCAGTGAACCGCCGATAACGAGGAACAAGAAGGCCAGAATGAACAAGCCTCGGCTTGGATCACTGGCAAACGCATGCACAGAAACAAGGACACCAGAGCGGACTAGGAAGGTACCCAGCAAGCTGAGCGAAAATGCCGATAGCGCCAACAACACCGTCCATAGTTTAAACACGCCGCGTTTTTCACATACCGCCAATGAATGAATCAACGCAGTACCAGCAAGCCACGGCATAAACGACGCATTTTCAACCGGATCCCAGAACCACCAGCCGCCCCAGCCTAGCTCGTAATACGCCCACCAACTGCCCAGCGCAATACCAATCGTCAGGCTGATCCAAGCCGCTAAGGTCCAAGGGCGAGACCAGCGCGCCCAAGCCGCATCAAGCTGTCCCGATAGCAATGCTGCAATCGCAAACGCAAATGCTACAGCGAAACCAACGTAACCCATGTATAGCATCGGCGGGTGCATGATCAGACCGACGTCCTGCAATAGCGGATTGAGATCTCGACCATCGACCGGATAGAACGGTAGCAAGGTTTCAAACGGATTGGACGTAAACTGGATAAACGCCAAAAAACCAACAGAAATCATCCCCATCACGGCCACAACTCGAGCAATCGCCACTAGCGGTAGCGCTCGACTGAATACCGACACCGCGGCCTGCCAACCACACAGCATGAGGATCCACAGCAGCAATGAGCCTTCATGGGCTCCCCATACCGCCGAAACTTTATAGTACCAAGGCAGTTTGGAGTTGGAGTTCTGGGCAACGTAGCTCAGGGTGAAATCGTCTTGCACGAAGGCGTAACAGAGCGCAACAAATGCAATGCTCACCAGCAAGAACTGTAACTGTGCTAATGGGCGGGCCATTTGCATCCAGTTGAGCCAGCCGCGGTAGCTGCCAACCATGGGAATAATGGCCAGCAATACGCCGACGATTAAAGCTAATATCTGGGCGATATGGCCCCACTCAGCGATCATCAGTAAGCGCCTCCATTTTGCCCTTCTGCTTTGTTACCAACGCCGTTTGGATGCACTTTGCCAACCGCTTCAGCAACATCAGGAGGCATGTATTCTTCATCGTGCTTAGCCAGTACCTCATGCGCTTTAATCGTGGAGGGGCCAGTCAGCACCCCGTTGGCGACAATCCCCTGACCTTCACGGAACAGATCCGGCAAAATACCGTCGTACTCAATTGTCACTAATGGGCCTTGATCAAACAGATCAAACCGAACTTTCAATGAATTTTCATCACGCTTAACACTGCCTGGTAACACCATACCGCCAATGCGCAAACGCTGACCAATCTGCGGTTTTACCCCAGTTTCGTTTTTGCCGTTGATGATTTCAGACGGGGTGTAGAACAAGTCAATATTTTGGGTCATTGAGAACAACACAAAACCAACGGCTACGCCAAGGCCGAGTAATACCGCAAGGGTTGCCGCTAAACGCTTTTTGCGACGAGGGTTCATAGCACACGCTCCGTGGTTTTTGAGGTTTTACGGCGCTGACGCCGAGCTTCAAATTCTTTAATGCCAGCGACTATTTTGCGCCGACTGTAGCAACAGTGCCACCATAACAGAATCAAGGAGCCAAGCCCCACGCCATATGACAACCAGACATAAAAGCCATGTTTGCCCATCTGCAAAAACGCAGCAAAACTATCAAAGGCCATTAGCTTTTGCCCTCCAGAACTTGTTTCACCCAAGGCCGATGGCCTTCTTTCATCAGCAGATCATTGCGCAGCCTCATCAGGGTAAAGGCCCCTAGCAACAGGCCAAAAGCAACAATGTTGATGAGCAGTGGCCACAACATGCTGGTATCCATCTTCGGCTTTTCAAAAACGGTAACCGTCGCCCCTTGGTGCAGCGAATTCCACCAGACAACCGAGTAATGAATAATCGGCACATTAATTACCCCAACCATTGCCAGAATAGCGGCGGCGCGTGCGCCACTGCGACGGTCTTCATAGGCGTAATACAAGGCGATGACACCAAGGTATAAGAACAGCAGAATCAACTCAGAGGTCAAGCGCGCATCCCAAACCCAATACGTGCCCCAAGTTGGCTTCCCCCAAACGGCGCCGGTAAATAACGCCAAAAAGGTGTACACGGCGCCCACCGGAGCGATCGCGATGACCGTCATATCCGCATGGCGTTGCTGCCAAACGGTGCCGATAAATGCAGCAATGGCCATACCTAAATAGCCACTCATCGACATCATCGCCGTTGGCACATGCAGGTAAATAATGCGAAAACTATCGCCTTGCTGATAATCCGCAGGCGTGAATGCCAATCCCCAGATAGTGCCGACCGTCGCGCCGATGAATCCGAGCCAACCGAACCAGAATAAAAACTTGCCGCTTAAACGATAAAGGTTTTCAGATTTTGCGTAGGGATGAAGCCACTTAAACATAAGTTATTGCACACCTATTTTTAACGCTGCGATAACCGCAAATGGCGCCAGTGTAATGGCAGCGACGGAAAACGCAGCCAGCAACGCCAATTGCCCAAGGTAAGGTAACGACATTGCGGCGGCATCAATTGCAGCCGTTGCAAATATCAATACAGGAATAAATAACGGAAGGATCAACAAACTGAGCAATACACCACTGCGGCCTACCCCAACGGTCAATGCTGCGCCAACCGCGCCAATCATGCTCAGCGCAGGAGTTGCCACCAATAAACTCAGCATCATCGCAACTAACGCTTTGAGGCTAACTCCCATCAACAATGCCGCCAACGGAGAGAGTACCAACATCGGAACGCAGATCATTAACCAATGGCTGGCAATCTTTGCTAACACCAAACCGGCGCCAGCGTGGGGCGATAACAGCATCTGCTCTAACGAACCATCGCGATAGTCATCGCGAAACAGCCGCTCTAGCGAGAGCATCACGCTTAACAAAATGGCGACCCAAATAACGCCCGGAGCGATCCGCGCTAATGTTTCCGGTGCCGGCCCAACGCCCAGTGGAAACAAGCTGATGACCAGCAAGTAAAACACCAGCGGATTGAGCACATCAGATTTCTTGCGCATCACCAGCAAGGTTTCGCGGCGCATCGTTTCCAGCCAAGGGCTCATGAATCGGCCTCCGGATCAAGCGCTGCCAGCTCTAACCGTTGAGTCACTGACTCGGGTAATATCGCTGGCTGATGCGTCGTAACAATCAACATTCCGCCATCATCCAAATGCTGCTTAAAACGTCTTTCAAGGCCCGCGACGGCCTTTACATCAAGAGCGGTCAATGGCTCATCCAAAATCCACAACGGCGAATTGGATAACCACAAACGGCTCAAGGCAATTCGGCGTTGCTGGCCGGCGGATAACTGACCGGCCGGCACATCTTCATATCCGGCTAATCCGACGGCGCAGAGAATATCGTCGATCGATGCACTATCGTCATCGTGCAATGCTGATAAGTAGCGTAGATTCTCGGTTGGGCTGAGTTCGGTATTTACTGCTGCGTGGTGGCCGAGATAAAGCAGCGACTGGAGGTAATTATCGGACTGAGAAATGGCGGTGCCGTTCCAACAAATCTGGCCCTCATCGGGACGTGCAAGCCCAGCAAGGATTCGCAGCATGCTGGTTTTACCGGCACCATTTCGTCCCTGCAGTAGTAGCGCATGTCCCGGCTCTAAGGAAAAGCTAACGTCACTAAATAATTGTCTGGATTGGCGGGCCAAGCTCAATCGGCGCGCTTCAAGCATTTGTTATATTTCTGATCCAATAATTATGGCTGTTAACGATGATAACACCGCTTCGCTGAAAAAATCACCCAGCAAGTGGCTAGAATTGGTAACCAATGGTGAATTGAGAAACCATAAAAATCATCGGGATAAGTATTATCTGGAGGCCTTTTGTTGGTGCAAACTAAATAGCAACTCTGCTTCTGCTCTTGGTAATTCGCATTCCCGCATGATCTCGTCTAAGTCGGCGCCCAGTTCGACCATTCGCACTGCTCGGCTATACAACCGCCGTTCCGGCTCCAAGTCGTCTGGATTTGGTTGTTGCTCCGCCAACTCATCGAGTCGCGCTTCGATGGCCTGAATCCGGCGGCCAAGCGCCAGCGCGCCAGCCCGAACTTCCTGAATATCATTATCTAGGCCGAATGTATCTGGCTCTGCAGATTGCTGCATTTGCTGTTGCAACTGCACGAGCTGCTGCTGAAGCTGAGAGTGCTGATGTTGCTGTTTGCGCAACACACTCAACATCATAAAAATGCCAGCAAAGGACAAAATGGCCAGCACAATGGCCAGCCATGGAAGTAGCGATTCAGTCAGCATAGATTATTAGAGGGTTGAGAGTTCATCCCACTCTTCATCATTAAGCAATTTATTGAGATCAACCAAGATAAGCAGCTCATCATCCCGATTCGACACGCCCTGAATGAATTTAGCGCTGTCTTCAGTACCGACATTTGGTGCACTATCAATCTCTGAGCTACGCAGATAAACCACTTCGGCTACGCTATCGACCAGAATACCAATCACTTGTTTTTCCGCCTCGATAATCACGATACGGGAATTTTCAGTGACATCTGCTGATTGCAAACCAAAACGAGAACGGGTGTCGATCACGGTGACCACATTACCACGCAAGTTGATAATGCCCATGACATAGTCCGGCGCACCAGGAACCGGCGCAATCTCGGTATAACGCAATACTTCTTGCACCTGCATCACATTGATACCATAGGTTTCATTGTCGAGTCGGAAAGTAACCCACTGCAGGACCTGATCATCAGTTTCGGTATTGGAGGCAGTAGTTCTATCGTCAGCCATGTTGTTACTCCGGGTTATTTGCTTGCTGGCTATTCAGACCAGTTTCAAGTAGCTCTACTAATGCGTCTACATTTAGCAAAGCACACATGTGTTCTTTTACCATGCCGCGAAGCCAAGGCCGCTTGCCCATGGTTGCTCGCCAATTGACCTCTGCGGGCATCAATTGGCTGGTGGTGATTAGTTTCTCGCAGGCGAGGCCCCAATTACTATCCTTTAACATAACAAGATATTGATAATTGAGCTGTTCTGCCAGTTTCTCATCATATTTTTCTGGCATCACCCACAAAGCGGTGTCGACAACGTTTAACTTTCGCTCACGATGAGGCATCAAGCCTTTAAACCAATCCGGTTTTCCAAACAATGAACTGACCTGTTCTTCGTCCAGATTATGAATGCCGCCAAGCTGCTCTAACGGCACTGCTAACGTCATTCCAGCAACCTCAAAATACAACGCCTGAAACTCGCCAGTTGGCTCTGGCGGCATTTGGCTCAGCACATTATCAGGCGACAGCTCGGCAGCTTGTTCCGTCGAGACTTCGCTTGCAACCACTTGCTCGGTGGTTTCAACAACCACCGGCTCCGGTGTCACCACCACCTCTGGTACGGCAGTGATTACCGCCGGCTCAGGAGTTTCGGCCGGTTTGGTCGGTGCAACGCCAACATCGTCCAACAATTTTTGCAGCGGTGCTGAGTCAATTTGCGGCTCCACCGACTGTTTTTCTTCAAGCAAGGCGGTAAAAAACTCTTGCAGTGCCTTATCACTCGACTTCATTTACATACTTCCATTACGAGCAGCAACCTGCTGATCTATCAAATCATCGAGCAATTCACGATACGCCACGACGCCGCGCGAATGAGCAGAAAACATCGATGGTGGTAAATGCTGCAAAGACGCATCCCGAAAGCGCGTATCGACTGGAATAACACTACCCCACACCGTGTCGCCATATTGCTCAATCAAACTTTCCATGGCCTGGCTGGCGGCCTTAGTGCGCTTATCGAACATGGTCGGCACAATCATGTAGTTGATTGACTGGCTCGGTGAGGACTTCATCAACTCCAGCGACATAATCATTCGCTCTAAGCCTTTGAGCGCAAGAAATTCAGTTTGCACCGGCACAAGAACCCGATCGCTAGTTGCCAGCGCATTGACCATCAATACGCCAAGCACCGGTGGGCAATCAACCAAGACAACATCATAGTCAGACTTCACCCGGTTCAGCGCATGGCGCAAAATAAGTCCCATGCCTTCGGTATGGCCAAACTTACGGTCGAGTGTCGCCATCGCCATGTTCGCCGGCATGATATCAATGCCATCAATTCCCGATGGATGAATGCTCTGGCGCACTTGTTCTGCGGTTGCCGCACGGCCATGAACGAACACGTCGTAACCGGTATGCTCCAACTCCTCAACATCCAAGCCAAGGTAGTAGCCCAGCGAACAGTGGGGATCCATGTCAACCAGCAGCACGTTGTAGCCGCGATCAGCAAGCAAGCCAGCAAGCGACACCGCAGTGGTTGTTTTACCAACACCACCTTTTTGATTGGCTACCGTCCAAACCATCATGGCTGTTGCTCGCCTTGCTCCGGTGGCTCGCGTCGTGTGGTAATGCGAATCCCACCGCTTGGTAGTTCAATCACCTGCACTTCATCATAGTCAGGCAAAGGCTCAACTGGTCCGTCATTGCCTGCCGATTCATCGGCGTCAGCAGTCTGCTCGTCGTCTTGCGGCTTACCCCACTTGGACACGGCAATATCAACACGCCGATTCTCCGCTCGGCCCTCGGCGGTATCATTTGAGCTCAACGGAAAATTAGCACCAAACGCTTCTACCGCCAGCAAATCCGGCCGCACGCCTTGCAGTACCATTTGTTCGAGCACTTCGGCGGCACGGGCCGAAGAAAGCTCCCAGTTGGAGCTGAAGATTTCATTGTCGATTGGCGATGAGTCGGTATAGCCACGCACTCGAATATAGTTGTCAGACGACGATAGGACTTTCGCCACCGAAGGGATAATGGCGCGCAAGTTTGCCGATGGTGCAGCGCTGCCACTGGCAAATAGAAGACTACTACTAAGAGTGAGTACTAACCAATCTTCGTCGCGCTGAATATCAGCAAAGCCCGAATTAACCAGCTCGAGCAGGGCTTCATTAAATTCGTGCTCGAGGTTCGACAGGCTGCTGCCTTGGTGTTTTTTATTGAAGTTAACCAGCTCACTGCGACCATCAACCAGATCGGGCCCACCTTCGGGTTTAAGACCGTGACCGTAAAGCATGTCGTCGCTGGCCTGTTGCATAATGCCATCGCTTGGATTCGGCTCGGCAATGACGGTGTGCTGAGCATGGAATAGGTCGCCGAGCCGTCGGGTTAATTGCTCAAGAGAGCCTTCGCGGGCCAACGCCATGGCATACAAGACCACAAACAGTGCGAACATCAGTGTCATGTAATCGGCGTATGAAATGAGCCAACGATCGAGGTGTTGGTCGTCGCGCTGGCGGTTTCGACGCTTGTACTGGTACACGATTATTGCTCCAGAAAAGCACGCAAACGCAGCTCGATGTTCCTTGGATTTTCTCCGTGAGCGACTGCAACTAAGCCTTCAACCATCAATTCCTGATAATTGACGATACTGTAGATGTGGTAGCGCATTTTGTTGGCAATGGGCAGGTACAGTAAATTGGCAAAACCGACGCCATAAATAGTGGCAACAAACGCAGTCGCAATGCCTACGCCGAGCAGATCCGGCTCACTCAAATAGTTCATCGCCTGAATCAAGCCCAGTACCGCACCTATAATGCCGATTGTTGGCGAATAGCCTCCCATGGCCTCATAAGTCTTGGCAGCATCAAGTTGGACTTCGCGCTGCATCACCATTTCGATGTCGAGCATTTCACGAATTTTTGACGCTTCAGCGCCATCAACCAAGAGTGTTAAGCCTTTTTGAACAAATGGGTCGGGCTCGTCGAGGATCTGATTTTCCAGCCCCAATAAACCTTCATGACGACTGGCGTGGGACCAAGAAAGAATTTTCTGAATGCTTTGTTCGAGTTCAAGTTTGGGTGGAGTGAACAACCAGGACAGCTGAGCAATTGAGCGACGAACGACCACCAGCGGCGTCTGTAATAGCACGGCACCGATGGTGCCGCCGACAACGATCACGAAAGCGGGAACACTCAATAACGCGAGTAGACTGCCGCCTTCCCAAGCTTGGCCCAATAAAATGGCGCCAAAACCAATAATCAAACCCAGAAGTGTTGATTTATCCATTTGCCGTTTCTATGACGATTCGTTCCGCGATGTCGCCTAGTGCAATACTGTCTTCTGCTATTCCCGCACTTGCGACGGCTTGCGGCATGCCGTATACCACGCAGCTTGCCTCATCTTGTGCCCATATTTTTGCGCCGTGGGTTTTTAACATCCGCGAACCATCGCGGCCGTCAGCTCCCATACCGGTTAGCACAACGGCGAGTACATCGCCGCCATAAACTTTAGCGGCAGCGCCAAACGTCACATCAACGCATGGTTTGTAGTTCATTCGCTCGCCGCCATCGATAATCTTGATGCGGCCATTGCTGGCGCTACCCTCGATCATCATCTGCTTACCGCCCGGCGCTAAATAAGCACATCCTGGTTTTATAGCGTCACCATTCTCTGCTTCTTTAACGTTAATTTTGCACAAGCTATTGAGACGCTGTGCAAAAGCACCGGTAAATGCCGCCGGCATATGCTGAATTAACAAAATCGGTAGCGGATAGTTGGCTGGCAATTGAGTCAATACCGTTTGCAAAGCAACTGGGCCACCGGTCGATGTGCCAATTGCAAGTAACTTGTACGACTTACCACTTGCCCGAGCCCGCCCTGCCGGACGCGGTCTGGCAACTTCAGGTTGCGCAGCAGCTGCGGCTCTCTGCCGACGCTCGGCATTGGCCTTTTCCAGCGCACTGGTTGCACTTCGCATCGATTGCTGAGTTTTACTCAGGGCAGGACTTGCTGCGGCGGCAGGTCTTGGTGCAGGGTTGCTTGGCCTTGCTTGTGGTCGCAAGCCAAACCGTCGCCGAGCAATTTCTTTGATGCGTTGAACCAGTAGATTGGACGCTTCTTTGCGATCCCGTGCGATGTCTTCAAATTTCTTTGGAAGAAAGTCGAGTGCGCCAGCTTCAAGGGCTTCGAGCGTGGCTTTGGCGCCTTCATGGGTGAGCGAAGAAAACATCAAAATGGGAACAGGGTTTGCTGCCATGATCGACTTAACAGCATCAATACCATTCATCACCGGCATTTCGATGTCCATGGTCACCACATCGGGTTTCAATGTGCGGACTTTCTCAACGGCTTCCTTACCGTTAACTGCGGCGTCAATGACTTTCAGGCCTGGATCAGCGTCAATGATTTCACTGACGCGGCGGCGGAAAAAGCTAGAGTCATCGACGACCAATACTTTCAACTGCATTCGGTTCTCTCTGCGCTTACGCTTTGCGAGCGTAGAACTTTAATAGGCTAGGCACATCTAAGATTAGAGCAATACCACCATCACTGGTGATGGTGGCGCCAGCCATGCCAGGCGTTCCTTGTAACATAGTACCCAGCGGTTTAATTACCACTTCTTCTTGTCCGATTAAGGCGTCAACCACAAAACCAATTTGTTGGGTACCAACCTGAACAATGACCACATGGCC
Source organism: Neiella litorisoli (assembly GCF_014773395.1). Lineage (GTDB taxonomy): Bacteria > Pseudomonadota > Gammaproteobacteria > Enterobacterales > Neiellaceae > Neiella > Neiella litorisoli. The sequence continues at coordinate 110,310 of NZ_JACXAF010000012.1, forward strand.
TTTGCTTTCACGGTTGCGAGTATCGACTTGCGCCCCCCGGACCAACCATTGCTCAAGATAGAACAACGGAATCGCTCGTTCGCGAACAACGACCGTGACTTGGCCGTCAACAACGTTAGTTTTGCTCAAATCCAAGTGGAAAATTTCGTTCACCGAAGCGAGTGGCAAGGCGAAAGTTTGCGAGCCGACAACAACCATCAAGGTCGGCATGATGGCAAGTGTCAGCGGTACTTTAATTTCCAAGCGGGTGCCGACACCACGCTCAGAACTGATATGAACCGAGCCGTTGAGCTGGGTGATCTTGGTTTTGACCACGTCCATACCAACGCCACGTCCAGAGATATCAGAGATCTCGGTTTTGGTTGAAAAGCCCGGGGCAAAAATAAGATTGTAAGCATCTTCATCACTCAAGCGAGCAGCCGAATCGACATCGAGTACGCCTCGAGAAATGGCGATTTCTTTGAGCTTTTCGGCATCCATACCGGCACCATCGTCTTCAATGGTAAGCAGGATATGGTCGCCTTCCTGACTCGCAGACAATTTCACCTGACCCGTGCGCGGTTTACCTGCCGCTTCCCGTACATCGGGCATTTCAATACCGTGGTCAACCGAGTTTCGTACCAAGTGAACCAGTGGATCGGCTAATGCTTCCACCAAGTTCTTGTCTAAATCCGTGTCTTCACCTTCAAGCTCAAGCTTGATGTCTTTTTTCAGACTCCGCGCCAAATCTCGAACAACCCGAGGGAAACGACCAAACACTTTTTTGATCGGCTGCATTCGAGTTTGCATCACCGCACCTTGAAGGTCGGCGGTGACCACATCGAGGTTAGCAATGGCTTTGCCCATTTCCTCATCATTATGGGTCAAGCTCAGGCTCAATAGTCGGTTACGAACCAACACCAGCTCACCAACCATATTCATGATTTGGTCGAGGCGTGAGGTATCAACACGAACGGTAGTTTCGCTCTGAGGAGGCTTGATTGGTGCTTTTTCTTTCGGCGGCTCTTTCGCGGCAGGCGCAGCTGGAGCCGGTGCCGCTGGTTTTGATTCTGGTTTCGGTTGTGGTTTGGCCGCAGCGGGCTCCGGCTTGGCAACAGGTTCCGGCTTGGCCGCAGGAGGTGGTGGAGGCGGCGTTACGGGAGCTGCCGCGGGCGCCTCGTGAGTTGTTGGCGAGCCGCCTTTGCCGTGCAATTCATCCAACAGGGCTTCAAATTCATCATCAGAAATAGTTTCATCGGTGGCCGAGTCGCTGGTTTCTGATGGCGCGCTATCAGCCGCAGGCTGGGTAGCAGCCACTGCACCAAAACTTCCTTTACCGTGCAGCTCGTCTAGCAACGCTTCGAATTCGTCATCGGATATATCATCACCGCTGCTTGCTGCCGACTCGACTGCAGGCGTCTCAGCTGGCGCAGGCGATACCGGTGTTGGTGTACCTCCGGAGCCGTGCAGGTTATCCAACAAGGCTTCAAATTCGTCATCAGTGATGTCATCGACGGGGCCAATTTCCGTTGGCGAGTCACCTCCAGCTGCCGGAGGACTGACTGGCGCAGCTTGCTCAACCACTAACTCGGGTTCAGCCACTGGGGGCGCTTCAACGACAACCTCAGGTTGCTCTGGAGCCGATTCGCTTTCAGGATCACTTAATTTGTGAAGCGCTTCGAGCAAAGCAGGATCAGCTGCGCTTAATGGCTCTCGAGCTTGTACTTGAGCAAACATTTCGTTGATGGTGTCGAGCGCTTGCAAAATGACATCCATCAGTTCAGGGGTCACCTGACGTTGGCCATTGCGAAGAATATCAAAGACGTTTTCGGCGCCGTGACAAGCATCAACTAGTTCGGTCAGCGATAAGAAACCAGCACCGCCTTTAACGGTATGGAAGCCGCGGAAGATAGCGTTTAATAAATCACTGTCTTCGGGGTTGTTTTCAAGATCGACGAGTTGCTCTTGCAGCTGCTCTAAGATTTCGGCAGCTTCGACCAAAAAGTCCTGTAGGATATCTTCATCTAAATCGAACGACATACATCAATCTCCCACTAGAATCCAAGGCTAGACAGCAAATCATCAACTTCGTCTTGACCACTGACTACATCAGTGCGCTCTTGCGCATCGATAACTGGGCCTTCCGCTTCGATCGCTGGCGCTGCTGTCGTTACTTTCTTCGCCTCTGGAGCGTTCGAAGCGCCACCTTGCTGATCACCAAAGACTTTCAACAGGCTGATTAAATTGTCTTCGACTTCGCGAACTAGGTTAATCACTCGGCTAATCACTTGGCCAGTCAAATCCTGAAAGTCTTGCGCCATCAGAACATCGGTTAATTTGCCATTAAGCTGCCGCGTATCGTCATGCGCTTCTGTCAAAAAGGTGTGCGTGTCTTGGCACAAGCCTTTGAAATCTTCAAGCGCGACTCGCCCGTCGATGACGTTTTGCCAACGAGGAGCCAAATTGGAGAACGATTCGTTGAGCTTGTCAGCAACAGGCAGGCTGAATTCAACGGCGTCCATCGTTTTGTTGGCTGCTTTTTCCGTCATTTCAATGACGTAGTTTAGCCGAGATTGGGCATCGGGCATGTCCGTATGGGCCAGTTCGGTGATCCGATCGTCCAGTTGAAACTCGTTTAAGGCGGTGTGTAACTGGCGTGTCATCTTGCCAATTTGTTCAAACAAATCACTGTCAAGTTGCAGTAATGATCCGACTTCCTGAAAACTGCGGTCAACCGCTTGATCGACGATTTGGTTGGCCTGCCCGTTTTCTCCTTGTTCGAGAAGGGCGACCAACTCGCGTGCTTGTTCAAGCGAAATCTTCGGCTCTATCGTTGTAGTCATTATGGGTCCGACTCCGCGGCATCGAAATATCAGGCAATGCGCTCAAAAATTTTATCGAGCTTCTCTTTTAACGTGGCTGCGGTAAATGGTTTAACAATATAGCCATTCACGCCAGCCTGAGCTGCCGCCACAATCTGTTCGCGTTTTGCTTCTGCAGTCACCATCAACACAGGTAAGTGCTTGAGCTGATCGTCAGCACGAATATTTCTGAGCAAGTCGATACCTTGCATGCCCGGCATGTTCCAGTCAGTGACAACAAAATCGAAGTCACCGTTTTTCAACATGGGCAGAGCGGTGCTGCCATCGTCGGCTTCTTGGGTGTTAGTAAAACCAAGGTCGCGCAGAAGGTTTTTAATGATTCGCCTCATTGTAGAAAAGTCGTCCACAATCAGGATCTTCATGTCTGTATTCAAAGCTAGCCCTCCTACAGGCGCATTTTATAAATAGTATCGGTTAATCTTGCCAAGACTGAAGTCTGGCTTTCAAACGATGCATTGCTTGTGAGTGAATTTGGCAAACCCGAGACTCACTGACACTCAACACATCGCCGATTTCTCTCAAATTTAATTCGTCATCGTAATACAATGACAACACTAATGCTTCTCTCTCTGGCAGGGTTTTGATCGCCTCGACCAAAGATCGTTGAAATTGCTGTTCGCTAAGTTCTTGAAACGGAGTTGATTCATTCTGTTGAATCTCAGGACTTAAGGCATCTTCTGATACCCCCAGATCCTCAATACCGATGATCCGGCCACTATTTAGGCTCGCCAGCAACTGATGATAATCAGTCAGACTCATTTCTAGTCTGGCAGCCACCTCGGCGTCATGTGCATCTCGTCCCGTTTCTTGCTCTACCGCCTTGATCGCATCGGCTACGCGGCGATTCTGTTGATGAACAGAGCGCGGCGACCAATCACCGCGTCTTAACTCATCCAGCATGGCGCCGCGAATGCGAATACCAGCGTACGTTTCAAACGCAGCTCCTTTGCTTTGATCGTAATTTTTAAGCGCTTCTAGCAAGCCAATCATGCCTGCTTGAATTAAATCGTCAACTTGAACGCTTGCCGGCAGCCTACCTTTTAAGTGATGTGCGATTCGCTTCACTAAATCGGCGTGCTGCCGAACCAAGTCGTCCCGCTGTTGCTCCTGATACAGGGCAGCTTTATTCACTGAGTGAGTCTTCCTGCTCTCTCACGGCGTCGTTCAACAGCTGCTCAACAAAGAAGGTTAAATGCCCTTGTGGCTGAGACGGAATCGGCCAAGTTGTCACTTTCGAAGCAAGTGTTTTGTATGCGATTGAAGCGGCGGACTTTGGAAACTCTTCCACCACAACTTTTTGCTTGCGGACAGAGCGACGCACATTTTCATCGAATGGCACAATCGCCACCAGTTCCAGTGCAACATCAAGAAATCGGTCGGTGACTTTTGTCAGTTTGGCGAACAATTCTTGCCCTTCACGGAGACTGCGAACCATGTTGGCAACAATTTTAAATTTGAATAGGCCATGCTCACGATTCAATATTTTGATCAGTGCATAGGCATCGGTAATTGAGGTGGGTTCATCGCAAACCACCACCACCACGTCTTGCGAGGCTCGAGAGAAACTCAGCACCATGTCGGAAATACCGGCTGCGGTATCGACGATCAGGACATCATAATCGTCCTGCAATTCGCTGAAGGCACGAACCAAACCAGCATGTTCCGTTGGCGTTAATTCAACCATGCTGCGCATTCCCGAGGAAGCGGGAACGATTGAGATCCCTTGCGGGCCTTGGAGCATGATTTCTTCAAGATCACACTCACCGGATAATACGTGGGAAATATTCTTGTGAACTCGCAGACCGAGCAAGACATCAACGTTCGCCAACCCTAAGTCAGCATCGAGCACGACAACACGCTGGCCTTGAGCCGCGAGTGACACGGCCAGATTGATTGAAACGTTAGTTTTGCCGACGCCACCTTTGCCGCCAGTAACAGCAATGACTTTCACCATCTTTCGGCGATTCATATTTCTCAACCCTGTTGCTTGGTCCAGTTCCATACTACCTATTTATAGCCTCATATGCCGTTTCCGACTGTTTTCTGCCAACGAATTTGCTGAAGTTTTGCGTTGACGTCCGGCAGCCAGCGTGAACGCTTGTTTTACTAAGTAACTCGCATCAGCAACGCGAAGATCCTCAGGAACCCGCTGACCGTCGCTAAGATACCCGATTGGCATAGCATTTTGAATCGCTACGCTAATACACTCACCAAGGCTGAGACATTCATCGAGTTTGGTGAAAATGCAACCACGCAGCGGGATTTGACGGAATTGCTCGATGGCTTCTTGCATCACATCACGTTGCGCCGTTGCAGGCAACACCAGATAACTCTTTATTTTAACACGGCTATTAGTAATGAGAGTATTTAACTGCTCATTGAGACGCATATCACGTTGGCCCATTCCTGCCGTATCAATCAAAATCAATTTACGGTGACGCAGTTGATACAGCTGGTCTGCAAGCTCATCAGAGTTCTTAGCGCTGCGAACCGGACAGCCTAAGATCCGACCATAAGTTGCAAGTTGATCTAGCGCACCAATTCGGTAGCTATCGGTGGAAATTAACGCCACTTGGTCGGCGCCATATTGAGCAGCAAAACGCGCCGCCAATTTTGCGACAGTCGTGGTTTTTCCGACACCTGTTGGACCGACTAATGCAACCACGCCACCCTGGCGCAAAATTTCGTCTTCGGTGACGACCAATTGCTCGGTCAACAGCTGCTGTAATTGGGTCCACGCTTCACGACCTGTGGTATCTTCGCCAATATAACAAGCAAACTGATCGGCCAAATCATCAGCAATTCCCATCTTGGTTAATTGTTTAACCAACATCGCTCTAACAGGCTCGGTTCGATCCATCTCTTGCTTCATCAAGCCAGAAAGCTGATGTTCTAATAACTGACGCATCGCCAGCATTTCTTCTTTCAGCGCTTGGATCTGTTCGTCATTGTGAGCAGTCGCAGCGGGTGTCGGCGTCGCCACCATTGAGGCGCGAGAATCCACTTCGGCAAACGCTGGGTTGACTGGGCGCTTGGCTTTGGCAGGAGTGCTAACGCTGTTTTGCTGTTGACGTTTTAGCAGGCTTTGCAAGCTATCGGCAGGACGTTCAGTTGATTGGCTCGCGCTTGCTGCTGGTGTTGCGGGAATGCCGGCACTCAGGTTGGCCAGTTTTTCTTTGAAGCTGGACAGATTGACTTGATCATCGGCCAGTTCGCGACCATTGTTCTGGGCGAGTTTTTCCATCGCTCGTTGCGGTGCAGGCGCTGGCGCCTCGGCATCCGCATCAATGCCCGCAACCAGCTCAATGCCACCGGCGACCTTTTTGCTGGACATGATGACTGCATCAGCACCCATGACTTCTTTTACTTCGGTTAGCGCGGTGCGCATGTCTTTGGCAAAAAAGCGTTTCATTTTCACGAGTCAATCTCCTAAAACGTTCGGTTACTGGCCTATCGAACTGACAATCTTGATTTGTTTGTCGTCAGGTATTTCCTGATAAGCCAACACTCGCATACTCGGAATCGTATTCTTGATAAAGCGCGCCAGCGTGTTTCTTAACACCCCTGAAGTCAGCAATATGGCGGGTTGACCTGCTAACTCTTGCTGTTGAGCGACGTCTTGCAGTGAACGCTGCATCCGTTCTGCCAGACCTGGCTCAATGGCGGCGCCTTCATTTCCGGCGGCTTGAAGTGACTGGTGCAACATCTGTTCCAACTCTGGCAACAGTGCCACAACCGGAACCTCTTGATCTAACCCATTGATTTCCTGAACAATCAGTCGTTTTAATGCAACTCGAACAGCAGCGGTGAGGACGTCAGTATCTTGACTCCTAGGCGCGTACTCACGAATCGTTTGCAAAATACTGCGCATATCTCGGATCGGCACCGCTTCGTTAAGGAGATTTTGCATGACCCGAGTCAGCGTGCTCAGCGGCAGCAGATCGGGCACTAACGCTTCAACCAGTTTTGGATACTTGCGGCCAATCATATCGAGCAGGTTCTGAACTTCTTCGTGACCTAACAAGGTTGCTGCTTGGTTGGTTAACAGCTGGCTCAAGTGCGTTGCGATCACAGTTGAGCAATCCACTACGGTATAGCCGAGCGCTTGAGCTTGTTCTCGCATGTTCGGGTCAATCCAAACCGCATCCAGGCCGAATGCGGGATCCTTGGTTTTGGTGCCGCTCATTTCACCAAACACTTGTCCGGGATTAATGGCTAGATCCTGACCGGGGACGACCTCCGCTTCACCAACGGAAACCCCCATCAACGAAATTCGATAATTACTGGCGGGCAAGTCGAGGTTATCGCGAATATGGACTGCGGGAATGAGGAAGCCAAACTCTTGCGATAACTTTTTGCGCACGCCCTTAATCCGGTTGAGCAGTTCGCCGCCTTGACCCTTATCCACCATGGGAATCAAACGGTAGCCAACTTCCAAACCAATAACGTCAACATGCTGAACGTCATCCCATGACAGATCTTTTTGCTGTTGCGTTTGCACTTGGGTTTGCTCTTCTTGTTTGGCCTCTTCAACTTGTGCTTGCGCTTTTTGCTCTCGCTTGCGAGTACCAAACCAAGCACCACCAGCGGCCACAAGTGCCAGTGACAGAAACGCAAAGTGAGGCATACCCGGTACAATACCCATCACAAACAAAATACCGGCACAAATCGCCAGCGCCTTGGGGCTTTCGAACATTTGCAAGACAACCTGCTCGCCCATGTCCTGATCGGTGTTTTGACGGGTAACCATGATGGCGGCCGCAATCGACAGCAACAGCGATGGAATTTGTGCCACCAAACCGTCACCAATGGTCAGCAGGGTATAAATCTGGACCGCTTCACCAAACAGCAAATCGTGCTGAACCATACCTATGACGAAGCCGCCAATGATGTTGATAAACAAGATCAGAATGCCGGCAATGGCATCGCCTTTAACGAACTTACTGGCACCGTCCATGGAGCCATAAAAATCAGCTTCCTGAGCAATTTCTTCGCGCCGCGCTTTGGCTTGCTCCTGACTGATCAAGCCGGCATTCAAATCGGCATCAATGGCCATTTGCTTGCCAGGCATTGCATCCAAAGTAAAGCGAGCACTTACTTCGGAAATACGGCCAGCACCTTTGGTGACCACCACAAAGTTGATGATGACGAGAATTAAGAACACCACCAGACCCACGGCGTAGTTGCCGCCGATAACGACATTACCAAAGGCTTCAATCACCTGACCGGCCGCATCGCCACCTTCATGTCCTTCGAGTAACACCACTCGCGTCGATGCCACGTTCAACGCCAGACGCAATAAGGTGGCCACCAACAGTACGGTTGGAAATGCTGAAAATTCAAGTGGTCTGCGAGTGTAGACGGTGACCAGTAACACCACCATCGACAGAGAAATATTGAACGCAAACAATATGTCCAGCAACAGTGGTGGCATCGGCAAAGTAACCATTGCCAGCGTTGCCAGTACCATTACCGGAACGCCCATTCCTGCGGGGTTTAAACGGCCTGATTTTACGGTATCGAGTGCTGCAGTCAGATTCATTCAGAAAAACTCGTTGCGCCAGAGATTTGTCATTTGCGAGTTGAACTGCAAAGAATGAGCCAACAGCAGAAGCGGCTAACGATGTGTTATTGCGGTGAGCCAGTATCAGTCGGTTCAGGATGGATCGGGCGCCCATCTTGGTCGAGTACCAGAGCCGTTGGGATATGCTGCTCAATGGAGACCGGTTTAGGCCTCGCGCCCTTGCCACTCTGGAATAGCTTCAATTGATAGACATATGCCAAAATCTGCGCCACGGCGGCGAATAAATCGCCCGGAATTTCTCTGTCTAGTTCAGTGGTATAGTAAATCGCACGTGCCAAGGTCGGTTGCCGCATGATAGGAACTTCATGTTCACGGGCAATCTGACGAATTTGTTCGGCAATGTAATCAACCCCTTTGGCAATCACCACCGGCGCTTTCGAACCTTTAGTGTCGTAACGCAAGGCCACGGCAAAGTGATCGGGGTTGGTCACCACCACATCAGCTTTAGGCACTTCCCCCATCATCCGCTGTTGGGTCATTTCCATTTGCAGCCTGCGAATTCGGCGCTTGATTTCTGGGTTACCCTCGGTGTCCTTGTATTCGTCCTTGATCTCCTGCATTGACATCTTTAACTGCTTGTTGTGATTATAAATTTGGAATGGAATATCAATCAGAACAATCAATAGAATCGAGCAACACAAGCCAACAAACATCCACAAAAACATGGTGACTGCGGAAACAATATCGTGGGGCGATGCTTTTTCTGAGACCTGCAGAATATTTGGAAACAGCCACACCAGCAGCATGATCGCCACTGCCGCAACGACTGCGAACTTAGCAAAGGCTTTGATTAGCTCGACCAAAGCTTGCGGACCAAACATCCGCTTGAAGCCCTGCAATGGTGACATTCGATTGAGCTTGGGAGCTGCGGCCTCGGCACTAATGGTGACCCCACCAAGGGCAACTGAACCGATAAATGCGCAAACAAAAACCAGTGCCATAAAGGCCGCCATTGGCCCTAAAATGCCTTGCAAAACACCGGCTAGTCCATTGAGAAACGCATGAATATCGTAAATTTTTTCTCGTTCGATGGTAAATAGCTCAATAAACACTGACTGCATCGCCAGTGCCATCGATTTACCAATCCATAAGAATCCAACAGCACTCGAGATCAGTACCGCTGCGGTGGCCAGTTCTTTGGAGCGAGGCACTTGACCTTTTTCTCTTGCCTTCTCCTTTTTTCGGGGCGTCGCCTCTTCTGTTTTTTCCTGATCGCTGTCTTCAGCCATAGCGCCTCCGTCAACAACTCAGCAACAGGAGATCACACACCAGCTCTAGGTGGCGATGCCATTGTCGTTCGAAATGAGTAGCGAAGTTACCGATCGTCAACCACAGGATTAACAAACCCGATAACATGGTAATTGGAAAACCAATGGAAAAAATATTCAGCTGCGGCGCCGCCCTTGTCATGACGCCAAACGAGAAGTTGATCAGTAGCAGCGCAACCACCGATGACAACGCCATGCTCAGCGCTGCCGTATACATCCAGCCAGCCCATGCCACCATTTCGAAAAAGTTAACTTCAGCAAGGCTGTGCAAGCCCACCGGCAGCGAATGGAAACTCTTGGAAATCGCTAGCAGTAGGGCAATGTGACCATCAAAGGCAAGGAAAACCAAGCTCGCCAGCAGCAGAAAAAACTGGCCGACGGCGGGCACTTGCTGACCATTCATCGGATCGACGATGTTGGCAAAACCTAAGCTGGTTTGCATACCGACGATTTGCCCTGCCAATACGAAGCTAGCAATCAACAATTGCGATGCTAAACCAACTGCAAAGCCAATAATCATTTCTTGTGCCGTGACCAAAAATCCGGCAATTGAGAACAGTTCAATATCGGGCATCGGCGGCAACATGGGTTGGATCGCCACGGCTAACGCAACGGCCAGCGCCATCCGGATGCGCATGGATATATTTTGCGAGGAGAGTAGCGTCATCGACGCAAACATGGCACTGATCCGTGCCAGCGGCCACAGCAGGCTCGCTAGAAAAGAAAGCACGACATCGAGTGGCCAATCCATCAGCCAATGACCTGAGGGATCATGTCAGCAAGGCGGTAAGTGAAGTCCATGATGGACGCGGTAAGCCAGTGCGCACTCATCATCAGCGCCACCAGCGTCACAATTAACCGCGGTAAGAAGCTAAGCGTCTGTTCGTTAATCGACGTCGCCGCCTGAAAAACCGCAACAATCAAACCAATAAACAAGCTCGGTAAAACGATCACGGACACCATAAACACAATGAGCTTGAGCGCCTCACGAAAAATATCGACAAATACCTCAGGTGTCATAGCGGCTCTCCTTTGAGCTACATGCCGAAGCTGGTTGCCAGTGTGCCCATCACTAGGTTCCAGCCATCAACCAGCACAAACAGCATGAGTTTAAACGGCAGCGATACAATCATTGGTGACAGCATCATCATACCCATCGCCATCAATACACTGGCGACCACTAAGTCAATGATTAGGAAAGGGATAAACAGCATAAAACCGATTTGAAAAGCGGTTTTCAGTTCGCTAGTAACAAACGCAGGAACCAGCACAGTCAGCGGCACTCGCTCTCCGGGCTGTACCGCATCAACACCGGCGATTTCCATAAATGCTTCTAAGTCGGTAGTGCGCGTTTGCGCCAACATAAACTCTTCCATTGGCACCCGACCAACAGCCACCGCATCCTGAAACTTCAGCTGCTCATTAAGGTAGGGTTCAACGGCTTGATTATAAACTTGTTCAAACACCGGTCGCATAATAAACAAGGTCATGAACAAGGCCAGTCCAATGATGATTTGGTTTGACGGCGTTTGCTGCAAACCGGTAGCTTGGCGCAAAATCGACAGGACCACCACCACTCGGGTAAAGGATGTCATCAGCATCAAAATCGCGGGAATGAAGCTCAGTGCCGTCATAATGGCCAGCACTTGCAGCGTCACCGAGTAACTTTGCGAGCCATCTGGATTGGTAGTCACATTAAATGCAGTGAGCCCGGTTGAGTTTTGCCCTGCGGCTGCACTAGCAACGGTATCAACAACTTGTGCTGTAGTTGGCTCTTGGGCCATGACGCCAGATGAAACCACTGTCAACAGAGCCAGAAAAATAAATTGAATTATTGTTTGCTTCGCCATGGTAGCCAATTTGGTGGAGTAGTAGGTTGTTGAATATGTTGTAGCGCTTCGGGTAATTGCTCGGCGTTAAATTCGGCTAGCGTGTTAATGGCCTGGGCAGTGACACCAAGCAACAAATAGCGCTCGCCAACCTTCACCAGCAGCAACCGCTCTTTCGTGCCGATATGGCGACTTGCCACCACATCCATCCCAGACGGCGCCATCAGACTACTCGGCATCAAGCGCTTCCATAGCCATGCTAAGCCGATTGCTACAGCGAGCACCACCAGCAATGATACAAACATCGCCAGCATTTGTTCCATCGAATTTGATGCAGTCACGTCAGCAACTCTCTAAACAAAAAACCGCACCATCAGCGGTGCGGTGACTTTTAGCGCAGTTTCTTAATGCGCTCGGTTTGACTAATCACATCAGTCAATCGAATACCAAATTTGTCGTTCACCACAACTACTTCACCGTGCGCAATTAGGGTGCCATTGACCAGCACATCAAGTGGCTCACCGGCGACTCGGTCAAGCTCGACCACGGAGCCCTGGTTTAACTGCAGCAGGTTGCGAATATTGATTTTACTGCGGCCGACTTCCATCGAAATGGTCACCGGGATATCCAGAATGCTCTCTAACCGACGCTTTTCTTCCGGAGTGATTTCCGACTCTTCATCAAACTCTTGCAACTCAGCGGGCTGCGCTTCGAGGGCTTCATTACCAAAACCATCGGAGGTTTGCTGTGCTAGGGCTTCGGCCCATTCGTCGGCGACCTGTTGATCATCGACCTTGTCATTCTCGTCGCTCATAAATCCTCCTCGTCTAGGGTTTGCTCAAGACGTTCAATATCGGCCTGACCATCAATCCGCACACCACCGCGAGTCACCAGAGCCAGCTCGCTCTTAACCCCAGTTGGTCGCTTAATTTTTTCTTTGATTTTCAGCGCCATTTGATCATTACTGCGGCCCACCGTTGCGCGGAATGACGGTAAGTCTTCAACAAATACAGTGGCCGCTTCTGGCATTTCCACCGGAATAATATCGCCCGGTTTGTAATTCATAATGTCGCGCAACGACACTTCGGTATCCAGTAACTTGGCTTTGATATCGACCGGTACGTCCATGATTTCATCCCGCAATGCCATTGCCCAGCGCAAATCGGTATCTTCTTTGTCACTTTGCACGCCGGCATCAAGCAACTCTCGGATCGGCTCAAGCATGGAATACGGCATGGCGATATGGAAATCACCACCACCACCATCCAAGTCAATATGGAATGACGACACCACAACGACTTCAGTTGGGCTGACGATATTCGCCATCGCGGGGTTCACCTCACTATCGAGGTACTCAAACTCGCAGTCCATCACTGGCGCCCACGCTTCTTTGTAATCAACAAAAACCAGCTTGAGCAGCATTTGGATAATTCGGCGTTCGGTTGGGGTAAATTCTCGGCCTTCGATCTTGGCATGATAACGACCATCGCCGCCGAAGAAGTTGTCCACTAGGACAAACACCAGCCGAGCTTCCATGGTCACCAACGCGGTGCCTTTGAGCGGTCGGAAGCGAACCATGTTGAGCGATGTGGGTACAAACAGGGTGTGAACGTACTCGCCGAACTTAATCATCTGAACGCCATTAATCGACACTTCAGCTGAGCGGCGCATCAAATTGAATAAGCTGATGCGCATGTGGCGAGCAAAGCGCTCATTGACAATTTCAAGGGTCGGCATACGACCCCGGACAATCCGATCTTGAGACGAAAAGTCATATTCCATGACGCCTTCGGCGCCACCTTCTTCTATCTCTTCTTCTTCGACTTCATCGGCGCCATGTAGTAGCGCGTCAATCTCGTCTTGGGATAATAGATCGGTCACTCGTTTGTCCTACTCAATGACAAAACCGGTAAACAACACCTGTTCAACCACATTTTGCCCTTCCACTCGGAGGAAAGTCTCCCGAATATCACTTAACGCTTGCTCGCGGAGTCGTTCCTTACCTGCCAGCGACACCAACTCTTCTTCGGTTGTGGCACTGAACGTTTTGTGTAACGTTGCTTCAACCAGCGGTACGTGCTTGCGCGCCAACTGCTCGGCATCTTGACCTCGAACCAACAACTGCACTTTGATTTGCACTGTTCGCGGTCGGTGCGCACCTTGAATCATAAAATCAAGCGCTCGTGGCATGGCCACGTACAAAGCGTCACCAATTTGAGCCGGAGCCGAAGATTTTGTCGCTTCACCTTCGGCGGCTGCCGAAACTTCGTCACTTGAAGAACTACCTAGCAAAAACCAGGCCGCCAAGCCACCACCAATCAATACAACAACCACAAGTGCGATGATGATCAGTAATTTGTTCTTACCGCCGGGTTTTACTTCCAATTCTACTTCTTCAGCCATATCCAATCCTGATTGTTTTCATGGGTGACAATTGGCCGCTAGATTAGCACAGCGTTCATCAGGCGTAGAAGTCCACCATGCCTGCTTTGAGAATTACATGCTGAATTTCTTTACTTTCGGCTACTATCTGACCATCAACGCCATTTGAATCCTGCTGATGACGTTGGCCGGATTGCTGATCTTGACCACCTTGGCCACTCTGCCCCCCTTGTTGGCGCTGATGGGAAACATTGGCTTGAGTTAACTCGATCTGCTGTTGCTGCATCATTTCGCGTAATCTTGGCAGCGCCTGTTCAATCGCGTCACGCGCTTGCGCCGATTGCGCCATGAAACTTACCTGCGCTTGGTCATTCTGAACTTGCACGCGCACCATCAAGCTGCCTAACTCAGGTGGATCGAGCTGAATTTCTGCCTGCTGCATCTGCTTGTCCATCATCATCAGCAAGCGCTGGCCAAGCATTGGCGCTAGTTTATCTTGCAACAGCTGCATTTTTTCCTGCACTTGCGCAAGCTGTTGGGCGTGACTTAACGGCTCTGAACTCGGCGTTGCTAGTTGCGACTGACTGGCTGTTGGTGCGGTTGTCAGCTGACTTTGTAGTGGTTGTGGCGTCAACTGAGTATCAAAGCTCTGCCCCAGGGTTGCGGTAGCAGGAGTCCGGCGAGCCAAAACCGATTGTTCGGTTTCATTGAGTTCCAACTGCGGCTCACCAGAGCTGTCTCCATCCGTCTGGCCATATTGGCCAGACCATTCGGGCAGACTACTTGCTTTCCCTGATACCTGTTGGCGTCGGTCGTTGTTGACACTGTTCACTTGATGTTGCTGCAGTGCCTGTAACACGTCAGGTGATGCTGCCGTTTTTTGGCTGGCTTCAATCGGAGCTGATACAGCTGGTTGTAAGGCTAACTGCGGGTTAATTTCCTTGGTTTGTCCAATCTGGCTGATTTCGCCTCCAGCACGATCGGTCGGCTTCATCTCTTTATTGAGCAATTCGGAGACTTTTTCCGACTGAGGTTTCACTGAGATCACCTGCTCGTCGACGAACTTACCATCGGCAACATCGGCTTCTGCAACCTCATCAACGGCTGGTATAGCGCCCTGCATGGTCAATTCACTGTTAGTCGTGTTCAGTGGGTTTAGTGCTGAGTGACCACCAGACGGAGCAACACGAGCCGCATCCAGTGGATTGGCCGTTTTGCTGCTTGCTGACAACCGCTGTTCCAGCTCATTTGCCATGCTGCTGCGCCCAGCAAACGGGTTGTCCCAAATAAATTGCCGTAGCTCAGGGGGCAGGCCCTGTTGTTTTGTCAGCTCCGCGTCGGATTCAGTTTCGACGCTGATTGTTGCTTCTGCAGATGGAACAACAGCGGCAGTATCTGCCTTCTTCGACAGCATGGCTTGCAATTCGCTGTCTTCAGTTTGAGCTTCAAGTTCAACTTCTGTCGATTCAGCAGGAATTTGTTCTTCACTTAGATTGAGGAGCGGATTCACGCTCAATTGCCCAAGCTCGGTTGAGCCGCCCGCTTGCTGGCGCAACTCAGAGCCTTCAATGCCCAGATTTGGATTCGCGCGGTCTGAGATCTGTTGTTGCTCTTTTGGTTGCTCTTTTTGCTGCTGAAGTAGCTGCAACAAATCCGCCGCTGAGGTGTGGCTAAACGGGCCATCATTGTGATTAGTGGAGGCATCAATGATGATGTCTGAGTCAAGGAAGCCGTCTCTCCCATCTTCATCGATGGACTCAACTTGCTCTGCTGACAACCCTTGTTGATGGAGCTGCACAAACAACTGCTCGAGGTTTAGTGGATGTCGCTTTGTCTCAGTCGCAGTTTCAGCCAGTTGCTCCAATGCAACACCGCCAATACTAGTCTGCTGTTTGGCCAATTCATTCGCTGGCAACTGATCTTCGCTGTGGGGTAATTTGGTTTCAACAAATTGCGATAATAAACCCAATAGCTGCTGCGAATCTGAATGTTCATCGGAAAGAGGTGGCAATGGTTTGCCTTGCTGCTGAAACCAGTCGGCAATTTCGGCCTTTAACTGGTCAACCGAATAATGTTCGCTTTGCTCATCACTGACTAACACGTTCGCAAGTGCTTCAAGTTGCTCTTCAGGGGCATCCTCTTCAACACCTAACTGGCTAAAAAGGCTAGCAAAAAGACCTTCTCCTTCGGCCGACTCCGAATCGGTCGAAGACCATACTGAACTGTCAGAAGAAGCATTCGATGGCGCAACAAACAACATAAATAGTCCTCAAAGATAACCCTACAGCGCTGTGCTTGTTGCCGCTCGAGTGGCCCCAAAACATCGCTCCCAGATTATTCAGCAAGACTCATACCAACCAACTAAAAATGAAGGAATTGCGGTCAATCACTGTTGACCAAGGAGAAAAGTTAACAAGCGCTGCGGCGAATAAAACTGCGGCTGGCAAATTCATCCAATTGATTCTGCTCGCGGCGATTTTGCAGCGCCACTTGTTGCGCCTGCTCGCGTTCAATCAACACTTCAATGGCGCGCTTTTCTGCGCGCGCATCAAGCCAGCCTTGACGACGTTGCTGGTAGACCTGCCGAGCCACATTGGTCGATTGCTCTGCCCGCCCTAGCGCCTCGTCCAATCGCATGACAAATTGCTGATACTGAATAAAGCTCTGTCCCGACAACCCTTCGCCGCCTTGCACGGTCAATTTTTGCAGGTAATCATTACGATAGCTTAGCAGTGTGGTGAGTTGTTGCTCTTGCGCAGCAAAGGCCTGATGGGCTTGCTCCATCATCTGCGCCGCTTTGGTTTCAGCCTCTTGCCGAAGCCGGACGATCATTTCCAACTGTTTGAGGTTTGCCATTAGCCAACACCTCCGAGCCGCTGGGTCATGGTTGCTGCTAACTCAGCAAGTTTTTGCAAGCTGGCATCATAGGGAGTCACTTCAACCATTTCTTGTTGCAAGAATTGCTCAATCACAGGCAAATAGTCGATTGCAGCATCAACCTTTGGATCCGAGCCTTTATTATAAGCGCCGATGTTAATCAAATCGCGGTTACTCTGGTAAGCGGAATAAACTTGACGAACCATCCGCGCGCAAATCATGTGCTCATTGCTGGTTACTTGCTGCATCACCCGGCTAATCGAGGCTTCAATATCAATCGCCGGATAATGGCCGGCATCTGCCAACTGACGCGACAACACAATATGACCATCGAGAATGGCGCGCGCGGCATCGGCAATGGGATCTTGCAAATCATCGCCTTCGGTTAATACGGTAAAAAAAGCGGTGATAGAGCCTTGCCCTTCGGCGCCGTTACCGGCGCGTTCCACCAACTGTGGCAACTTCGCAAATACCGATGGCGGATACCCCTTGGTGGCTGGCGGCTCTCCAACCGCTAAGGCAATTTCCCGCTGCGCTTGCGCGTAACGGGTCAACGAATCGACCAACAACAACACGTTCAGCCCTTGATCGCGAAAATACTCGGCAATAGTCAAGGCCGTTTCACAGCCTTTCAGCCGCATCAGCGATGAAGTATCGGCCGGCGCCGCCACAACAACTGAACGTTGACGCCCTTCGGGTCCTAGAATGTCATCAATAAATTCTTTAACTTCTCGGCCCCGCTCACCAACAAGACCAACCACCACAACATCCGCCGCCGTACCTCGGGTCATCATGCCCATCAAGACACTTTTACCAACCCCCGAACCGGCGAACAGTCCCATCCGTTGGCCTTGGCCAACCGTGTTCATGGCATTGATGGTGCGAACACCAACGTCAAGCGGTTGCGCCACTGGTTTGCGCAGTAGTGGATTAAATGCTTTCGCTTTGCCCGAAGCGTGATGCTGGCTGTAAATCGAACCTAAACCATCGAGTGGCTTACCGGCGCCATCAATCACCCGACCCAGCAACGACATACTCAATGGAATGCCATCGACTTGGCCAAGCGGCGTTACCCGAGCACCAGGAACAACGCCCTGCGCATCATCGGATGGCATCAGATACAAGGTGCCACCATCAAACCCAATCACCTCGGCGGTGATACTGCCGCCAGCCACTTCAACAGCACAGGCATCGCCGACCGCGGCTCTGCAGCCGACCGCTTCAAAAGTCAGACCAACAACCCGAGTGAGTCGCCCTGACATAATTGGCGGCTGCGGCTGAACGCCCTGATGATACGCGCTAAGGCGTTGCTTCAGGGTCATCACTAGTATTCTCTTGGGGTTGGTCGGTATCGGCGACAGGCGCTTCAGTAGGCGACGATTGGCTGCTAACGACCGGTTGTTGCGGCTGCTCTAACTGCTGCAGCTGGGCGAGGAATAGTTCGCTGACTATAGCCAGCCGCTGCTCCATGTCGATGACCACGTCTGATTGTTCGGTCATCATTCGAACATCACCGCGATTTAATCCGGCTTCTGGCTCTAATAACCAACCGCGTTGTTGAATTTGTTCATCGGAATAGCTGTTTTGCACCACTTCCATATCATCGGGGTGGAGCTGAACACGCACTCGTTGTTGCTGGAACGGCAACAACTCTGCGCCTTGTTTGAGAGTATTAAGGATCAGCTGGGAGTTGCAGCTTAACTCATGCCGGGTGACCGCTTGAGCAACGGCTGTTACCAGCTGGACGAGCTCTCGCTCAACCATTTGATCAATCTGTTGTTGTGGCTGATACAGCCCTCGCATCAGGGCATCAAAGTGCTGTAAACGCTCTTCAACTTCAGCCTGGCCTTGGGCCAAACCTTGCTGTCGGCCTTCTTCTAACCCTTGCGTCAAACCTTCGGCATGACCGGCTTCAGAACCTTGCTGATGACCTTTGATAAAGCCTTCTTGTTTGCCTTCGGCAAAGCCTTCCTCGCGCGCCGCAGCTCGGATCTCTTCCAATGCTTCGGCGGTGAGAACTGGTGCTTCCTCCACCAGCTGCTCATCTTGGTCATCGGCCTTGGTTCGCTCAAAGCGAACATTCATGGCATTGGCCACAACCTGTTCTTCAAGCGTCACATCGGGCAGATCCCAACGCGCGGCAAGTTCAGCTTCGGTTTCTTGCTGTGGCGTTGTGCTTTGCTGATGCTGTGATTCAGTCATAAGGGGCTCAGCATCGGTCGGTTCATTGGCCATTAGTGTCGGTCAACTTTAACTTGATTAAACGAACTCATCGCCGCCGCCAGCGCTGAGCATCAGCTCACCGGAGTCAGCTAGGCGTCGGGCAATCGAGAGAATTTCTTTCTGTGCAGCTTCAACATCGGCAACCCGAATTGGTCCCATCGCCTCCAAGTCATCGGCCAGCAACTCAGCAGCACGTTTAGACATATTGGTGAAGAACTTCTGTTTAAGCTGATCATCAGAGCCTTTGAGAGCTTTTTGCAGCACTTCTTGCTGAATTTCGCGCAACAAGGCTTGAATACCACGATCATCGACATCAATCAGGTTCTCGAACACAAACATCAGATCCTGAATTTGCTGCGCCATTTCTTCGTCACT
Source organism: Neiella litorisoli (assembly GCF_014773395.1). Lineage (GTDB taxonomy): Bacteria > Pseudomonadota > Gammaproteobacteria > Enterobacterales > Neiellaceae > Neiella > Neiella litorisoli. The sequence goes on from NZ_JACXAF010000012.1 coordinate 129,709, forward strand.
TTCACGCAGCATGTCCATCAACTGGCCTTCGATGGTGGTATCGAGGTAGTTCATAATGTTGGCTGCCGCTTTCAAGCCGCCCATTTTGGCTGCTTGAGCACCGGATTGACCGGCGAACTGTTTCTCCATAATTTCGTTCAGCTCCTGCAATGCTGCTGGTTGTACTTCTTCAAGGTTGGCGATCCGCATCATCAGATCGAGCCGAACCTTATCGGCAAATTGCGACATGATCTCAGCCGATTGCTCCGGCTCTAAGTAGGACATCACAATGGTTTGAATTTGCGGGTGTTCATTTTGGATAATGCTGGCTACCTGACGGGCATCCATCCACTTGAGGGAATCCAAGCCTTTCGAGCCGCCGCCAGCAATGATCTGGTCAATTAAGTTACCGGCTTTATCTTCACCCAATGCTTTGGTTAGGGCGTTACGAATGAAGTCAGCGCTATCAACACCAATCGACGAATACTTCTGAATATCGTCGAGAAACAGCTTGTGCACTGCAGTGATCCGCTCTTGGGTGAAGTCGGTCATGCCGGCCATCGCCATACCCACTTTCTGAACCTGTTTTGGCTCCAGCTGACGGAGAATCGACGCCGCATCTTCCTCAGTTAGACTGAGCAGCAAAATGGCAGTTTTATCAAAGCCAGTCATGCCCTCCAACTCGGGTGGCGCAGCTGTGTTGTTTTCTTGTTCTTTAGCAGCCATTAGTCAGTCCTCACCTTAAGCGTCTTCAAGCCAGCTTTTAACCACCTGAACCGCCAGTTCAGGCTCATTGGCAACCAGCGCCCGCACTGCTTTCAACACGTCTTCATCACGGTGTAAATCAGGCAGCTCCAGTCTACCACTGGTCAATGTGCTAATCAGCTCGTCGTTGTCCGCTTCGAGTAACGCTTCTTGCGCAGCTAGCATGGTGTCGTCGAGTTTACCGGCAACAGGGCCATCGAGCAGCAGCGCATCATCCTGAGTATCATCGCTGCTCGTCAGGCGTTTCAGCATTGGTCGCATCACCCCAAGGATCAAGGCAATACAAACCAGAGCGAGCATGAACCACTTGATGGAGTAGCGGAACCACTCGGTGTCATAGAAGGCTTTTTCTTCCATTAAGCCCAAGTCAGGGCGAACAAACGGTACCGTCACCACCTCTAGGGTATCGCCACGTTGCAACGAAAACCCGAGGCCTCCTTGCAATAAACGACGAATGTTGTCCAGCTCCTGCTGGGTTCTTGGCGTGGTGGTCGGGTTACCTTCGGCATCGACCGAGTCGTTGTAGTCGACCGCAACTGATACACTGAGTCTGCGGATCACGCCGATTTGCTGGCGCGTGTGGCTAATGGTGGTATCCAATTCATAGTTGCGCGTGGCTTCGCGATGAGAGCTGGTTGGCGTGGCTTGCTCCTGCCCACCAGCAGCTTCTTCGGGGATATTAGCGTCGAGCGGCGGCTGGTTGGTTAACGCCCCTGGAATGCCAACAGCGAGATCACCCGAGTTGACGTTCTCGACCGTCATTTCAGAGCGAATTGCTGGTAAATCAGGGTTATAGCTGCGATGAGTTTGCTCAACCGCAGTGAAATCCATATCGACATCGACTTGTGCGGTATAGCGCTCAATGCCAACCGTTGGGATCATGATGGTGTCGATTTTTTCTAGGTATTCCTGCTCGCGCTTGCGCTCTAGTTCATACTCACGGCGCTGCGCCATGCTCAGCGGATCTTGCGAACCGGAATTCAACAAGCGGCCGGTTTGGTCGGTGACAGTCACTCGGCCCGGCGCCATGCCATGAACAGCTGACGCCACAATATCAACAATCGAGTCGACTTCTTCTTGTAATAACGCCCGGCCACTTGCCAGACTCACCACCACCGTTGCAGATGGTTGCTTGGTTTGGCGAGCGAATACGTTCTGTTTCGGAATGGCCAACAGCACTCGCGCTTTTTTCACTGGATTAAGCGCTTCAATGGCTTTTGCCAGTTGCTGTTCGCGGCTGTATTTGAGGCGCTCACCTTCCAAGCGCTGCGACACCCCAAAACCCATGTCTTGCATCAGAATGCTATCGCCAGCCTCGGCATCATTAATCAGTCCAGCGCGGGTCATCAGTAGGCGGATGTTCTGATATTCAGACATCTTGACCATGACCGTATTGCCATCGATTTTGTAATCAATTTTATTCTGATCGAGGAAGTTAAGCGTTTCGATTAACTCCTGGGTCTCCATCTTGCCGAGCGGTCGCATGTCCGGCTCATAGGCCCACATCATGACGAAAATCAGCAAGGCTAAGCTAATCGTCAATGACAAGATAATGACGACCTGACGCATCAAATCGATATTACCCAAGCCTTCGAGAACTTTGTTTTTAGTCGATTCCGAGTCGCTCGCATTATCAGCGTTAGTGCTGGCAACGATGTCGGTGTTTTCGGTCACTGCTTCTGCCACGGGATGATCTCCTTAACCTACACCGGCATGCTCATTATTTCTTTGTACGCTTCCATTAATTTGTTGCGTACCTGAACCGTCGCATCAAAAGCAACGCCTGACTTTTGCGATGCAATCATGACATCACCAAGGGAAACTGAACGATCGCCCATTTCAAAAGCGGTCGCTTTGGCTTTTGAGTCGGCTTGCAGCTCATTGACGTTATCAATGGCCTGACGCAGCAAATTGCCAAAATCAACGGAGGAGGTATTAGACGGGGCAATAGCAGTGCGCTCGACAATATTGCTATTCGCTTCGAGCTTCATGCCTTGCATTTGTTGAAAAACGTCGTTGGCCATTACCTTCATGACGAAATCCTCTGGTTGCCAATTTCTTGGCAGTTAGTTCAGTCTAGAGGGGTTTCTGCAAGGACTTTGCCAACCACGAAAAAAAGCAGCCAAGATGGCTAATGCCAGTCAGTTAAGCTGACTGGCATTTTTCTTATTGGGATATTTTCGCGCCTTGTGCTTCACGCATCTAGGGTAAATTCTGTCTTCCCG
>NZ_JACXAF010000013.1 GCF_014773395.1 Neiella litorisoli
GTGCTGTGGCAAGGATGGCTCAAATTACAAGCCATCCTTGAAGGGTACGAATTAGCCAAGTCTCTTGAACTCTAAGATGTGATCAAGAGACAGGCGTTTGCTGGCTTTTTTGGTATTTGTTATTGAGTACGTGCGATAGAAAGCAACTTCCAACTCGGACACGTCGTGAATACTTCCATGTAGACTCTGCCGCAGCATCCCTGCTGCGAAAGGTCCTCGCCGGAAGTTCCTTCCTATCTCTCCAAACTGTGCCACGCAGCCAAACAGTCCTCGAGCATCAAAGAGGTAGCAAGTTACAGCTTAGTCGTGCTTCAACAAGCATGGATGCTTGTTGTAGAGCGCTCCACGGATGGACTTGAGCGTCACTACTTAGCTGTGACTTGCGACCGACTGCGCTCCGACTAAACAACTGACAATCTTGAATAAGCGAACCCATTACTGATGAAGTCGCCATAATTTAGCTTCGCATCCGCTTTTTTCTGCCATTTTTCATTCGGTTGGATACAATTAGCGCAAGCACTTTAGAATTTATTCAAGGCTATTTGATGTCGCCAATTTCTCGCTCCCCACAAAACAATCAAACCGGGTTTACCCTGGTTGAGCTGGTGGTGGTGATCATTGTGCTTGGCGTCATCTCAGTTGTTGCTGCGCCGCGCTTTATTGGCTCGCAAGGGTTTGATGAAATCGCTCTGCGTGATGAAGTCATGCAACGCCTGCGAGCCGTGCAATTAAGCGCCATGAATGGCGTTGCGGCCGACTGTCATGCGCTGGTGATCAATAGTGATGAATTTGGCGTGTCAGTGATGGATGCCGATCCGTGTCCCGGCACGCTTGAGCACGTTACCGACTACAGTCAGACCGGCCTCAGCATTAGCCAAGGCATTTTCGGGTTTGACCGCTTGGGGCGGCCCACTGATAGCTGCAACGGCGGTTGTAACATTGAAATCATCGGCACCACCACCGAAACCATCACCATCGAATCGGAGGGCTTTATTCATGGTTTATAAAGCCCAAAATGGTTTCACTTTGGTTGAAATCGTCATCAGCATCGTCATCATGGCCATTGCGCTGCTGATTGTCACCTCCGTCATGGCGCCGCAAGCCAGAAATACCGTTGATCCAGTGATGGATGTTAAAGCCGCTGAATTAGCGCAAACCTTATTAAATGAAGCGCTGGCTAAATCGTACGATCACAACTCCGATCATAACGGCAGCCGCTGGCGCTGTGGCGAGAGCATTGTCGGTCTTACCATTGCCAGTTGCACCACCAGTATCGGCCCCGACATGGTCGGCGGTAGTTTGGAAAGCCGAACCCAATTTAACGACGTCGATGACTTTGACACCGGCGGCGCATTTTTATCTGGCAACGACCTGTTAAATTCATCCGGCCAAGCCATTGGTCCGCTCTATCCCAACTTCGCTGCCGCTATCGCAGTCAGTCATGACGCGGCGGCTTTTGATGACTCGGGCACCGATGTCGCCAAGCGAATTGACGTTACTATCCGCGGGCCATCGGGTCGAGAACTTGTGTTCTCCGCCTATCGAGGAAATTACTAATGGCTCGCCGAATGCCTGCGATGGGTAGCGCGGCTAGCGCCGGATTCACCCTGATGGAATTGGTCGTGGTCATCGTGCTGCTGGGCATTGTGGTGATTGCCACCAGTAACTTTGTCATCACCGGCGTCGAGATTTTTACCCGAGGCGTTGACCGCCAGAATATGGCCTCAACGGGCCGCTTTGTGGTCGAGCGATTATCGCGTGAAGTGCGCGATGCGGTGCCCGGCAGTGTCACCATTCGCAACGACTTGGGGGACTGTTTGGAATTTCGGCCAATCGAAGCGACGCTGTTTTACCTCGATGCGCCCGTCGCACCATTGCCCGCGGCGAGCACAGCCATTGTTGCCAGCAATACCAGCTATTCGTTTGATAGCTCGGCCAGCAATTATGATGCGATTATCTACCCCCTAGTTCGAGACCACGTATTTAGCGGTAGCGGTAATAGTCGAGCGGTGCGCGTGGCGAGTGGTGGCTTGTCTGACAACGGCGATAACACCAGCACCCTGCAATTCAGTGGTAATTTTCAGTTTCCCGAAGGCTCGCCTGCGCAACGGTTATTTTTGACGCGAACTGTGGTGAGTTATTGTTTGGTCGCCGGCGAGCTATATCGACATACCAGCAGTAACGGCAGCATTACGCCGGGCGTTGGCGGTGTATTGATGGGGCGAGTGTTTGCCAATGGCATTGGTGAAAACATGTTTGCCATTAGCCAGTCGCAGTTTTCTGGGGTGTCGTTGGTGCAAGTATTTTTGCGGCTGAATGCCCGTGATGAGGATGTGGTGCTGAATCATGAAATTCATCTCCAGCAAGTCCCATAACCTTATGCCGATAGGCAAACAGCGCGGCGCCAGTTTAATGGTGGCGCTGTTTTTATTGGTGATCTTATCGATGCTGGCCGCGCGCCTGATTAATGTTATTTCAGACAGTTCCCGTAGTGTCGCCGTTGAAGTGTATGGCACCCGCGCGTTAATGGCGGCGCAAAGCGGCGCCGATTTGGCGTTGGTTAAGTTATTTCCGTTGAACAATGGTTTTGGCGCTGGCTGCGCTGCGGTGCCAGCCAATGATAACGGCGAGTTTGCTGAAAATGCCGGCTTGCTCCGCTGCTCTGCCACTATTCAATGCCAGCAGCAAGCGCTGCCCGATGCCGTTGGCAGTGTGCTCTATACCATCACCGTCACTGGGTTTTGTGCTGGCGGCAGCGGCGAAGAGGCGATCAGAGCAGAGCGAGTGATTGAGCTGGAAGCCAGAGGAGTGAACCTTTGATCAGACAACTGGCCATATCGCTGGCGTTGTTCACCTTGCTGGTTAGCCATGGCGTGGAAGCCAATAGCTGTGATCAGGTGCTGGTTAAGGCCTTGCAAGGTGTTCAGGAGCCCAATAACGGTGGCAACGGTGGCGCCTACTTCACCCAGAATAATGACAGTGCCAAGATCCATGATGTGGGTGGTCAGCAATTTGATTTTGCCCGTGTCAGAGGCTGGCTTGTCAGCCAAGGTTGTAATGACGGCAGTGGCAATGAGTTTCAGTGCCAAATCACAGAGCAAATTGGGATCAGGGGCAATCCCGCTTGGGATTTGCCGCAAAACAATCAAGCCGACAGTATTAATGCGTACAACGGCATTACCGCCTATTTAGGTGTTCCTGATTGGCTCGCGCCTTACTTTAGCGCTAACTACTTGGTCCGCACCGAAAGCGTTTATAAACAAATGGATATTGGTGGCACCGTCTATTTGTGGGGGGGCCGTGATGCCAACCAAAATGATCGCGGATATATTCAGTACAGTATTGACCGAGTGAACCATTACGGCGGCCGATTATCGGTGCCGCCCGGCGATTTGCTGATCGCTAAAAGTTTTCAAATTCCCGGTGGATCGTTTGAGCCACAAGGAAATAATCGCCCAACCGGCTGGGATGACTTTATTGATGACATTCCTATGGGAAATGCCAGCGGCTTTTTCTCTCAACTAATAGCCACATTGTTTGGCGGTGACGCAGCTGTTTCTCAAGTTGATCGGATTGATTTTGTCTTGGACGCTCTTGATCGAGGTCTGCAAGTCCCATCGTCTGAAGTAGGAAGCTACGTGGTTTTTGTCTTTGCTGATGGTGATATACCCGATTCATTGGTTGAGTTTCTGTGGCCGCTAGATCACCCCTCCGCCACCACTCGAATGCGCCTCAATAGCCGTTTGGATATCAACAATTCAGCGGCGCGGATGAATGACTATTCCGGGGCAAAAGCCGAATACCTCGTGGTTCATACCAATCAACAGATGACCATTAGTGGTGGCATATTTCGCGGTGCTTTGGTGCAGGCGAATGAGGGCAACAACAATCAGAACATCAATCTGGTGATTAACAATAGTCAGGCAACGTTTCATGGCATGGCTTCGGTGGAAGCGGGCTACACCATGAATGCGGGTAATTTTTATTACGAACCAGCTGTTAAAAACGCTGATTTTGATGACATTTGTGATTCGGTGAGCACCGAAGTGGATTTGTTCATTGATGCCAAAAAAGATACGGCGCTTACCTGCGAAGTGGTCGATGTGGAATTGCGAGTGGAGCGCGGAGGTAGCACGGTTACTGATTTTGAAGGGGTCGTTAGTCTCAATACCAGCACATCAGAAGGCAGCTGGGTTGGTGATGGTTACTCCTTTAATGGTGAGCTAAACAACACCAGTAATGGCAATGGCAGCTATGAGTTTGTTGCTAGTGACAATGGTCAGGTGCTGGTGGGATTCCGTCATCCGTCGATTGGCACGGTATCAATGGAAATGATCAAAGATACAACGACCTCTGAGCCCGATTCGGTGACCTTTGTGCCCGAAGGGTTGGCGGTAGAATTTAATCCTGAATATCCCACCGCCAACGAGCCATTTGAATTAATTGTCAAAGCGGTGAAACCGAACGACTCTGACCCCAGCCAGTGCGTTTCTGATATTAACTACGAAGGCACTAAAAACATTGCGTTTGCCATGCGTTATGCCGACTCCGAGCAATCGGTCTTTGTGCCGTTAACGCAAGCGGCCGAGACCATCCCCGAAGAGGGCAGCGGTACGTTGGTGCGCCAATTGAACTTCGTTCAGGGCGAGTCGGTTCCGCCCCTTGATGATGTCAATTATCGCGATGTTGGTGGCATTGAGGTGATTGCCAGCGATGAAGATTTTGCCGCCGAGTTTCCAGATCAAGCGCCATTAACTGGCGAAGGCTCGACCATAGTGGTGCCGGCGAGTGTCACCATCTTGGATGTCCGAACCCAGCTTGATGGCGGCCAGTGTGGTGCAGTTAACTTGCAGGGGACCGCAACCAGTGGTGCCGCCTTCACTGCCGCGGGCGACCCATTCGTTGCGTTGGTCTCGGGTTTAGTAGCGAATTGCCCGGATTCTGGGGAGCCCAGCGGCAGTGCCTGTGATCCCAATGCGGTTGCTTGCGCTGCACCAAACTTTAAAGCGCCAGTGGCTATTTCTGCCGATTTGGATACCCCCAATAAAGGCTCTGATGGCGAGTTTAGTGGCGATCAACCGGCAGAAAACGACTTTGCCAATGGTAGTGCCGTTGCCGCCAATTTACGCTATGACGAGGTCGGTAGCATCATCTTGCGATCCGAAGTTGTCGATTATGCCGGTACCGGCATCGATTTCAGCTCAGAGCTGGTGGTTGGACGATTCTACCCGGCTTACTTAGAGCGCACGATTGATGCTGTTCGAGATCTGCCTAATGCTCAGCCGGGCTGTCTAAACTTGGCCGCAGGGGAAGACCACTTTTCCTATCTGTCGGCGCCAAATCAACAGCTTAGCTTTGAGCTGGTGGCCCGAGCAAGGGGCGGCGAAGTGACTGAAAATTATCATCAAGACGATGATGATCCCGATAATCATTATGCCTTCACCGCCACGGCGCCAAGTTACCTGTTATACGATGACAGCACCGATCTGAGCGCTCGTTTGCAGGGCTTGCCAGATCCTCTGGTGTGGCAAGATGGCATTGTATTTGTTGAAGATGATGGTTTTACTGTCGATCGCTTATTCACCGCGCAGACACCACTCACGTCAATAGAAGACGGGCCGTTTACTCGCCCTGAAATCGGTTTGTCTCTGGAAGGAGGCGATGGCGAGACGTTCAAGCTACAAGATCTGATTTATGACTGTGGTGGCGCCGCTTGCCCTCAGTTAGCGATTGAATTGCTAGAGGCGCCGATCGCAGAGTTACGCTATGGCCGCTTAAAAGCTGATGATGGGTACAGCCCCGATAGCCTAGATTTGCATGTGCCACTACAAGTGGAGTATTGGAATGGCAGTAACTTTGTCGTTAATAGCTGGGACAGTTGCACTGAGTTAGGCTTTGCCATGATGTCATTTGATCCACAAAAAGATAACGCTGATGCTATCGACATTGGCAGTGGCTCATCGACCTTGGCGCTGACTCGTGATCGTAGCAGCTATGTTGGCTCGGGTGGCACAGTGATCACGCAAGATGGTCGCTTGTGGATCCGCTACACGGCGCCAAATGACTCCGGCTCAGCAACGCATTTCGTTGGCGAAGGTGGCGTGTCGAGCCCAATAAGCCCATGGCCAGAATGGTTGAAATACAATTGGGATGGTGATCAAGGAGCCTCGCCAAGCCCCGGTGATGACGCCAGCGTCAGTGGTGTTGCAACGTTCGGCCGCACCCGTGGCAGCGATCGGGTGATTTCGCGGCGTGAACTCTAGAGCCTGTTAATCTCGACAGAACTGACCCCAAATCGGCGTGATTAAGCTGAGGTAGTCACTCATTGTCATGACCACCGATTCGGTGGTAACGCCGCAGTTGAAGGCAATTTGTTGATTTTGCTGGAGTCGTTCATCGAGATACATGGGGACATCAATCAGCCCGCCGCCAAAAGGCGGTAATGCGCCTTTTTCTACTCCTGCAATGGCCATCAACTCGTCGTTTGAGGCAAAACGAAGTTTCTGGCAGCCAAGAAAGCGTCGTACTTTTTGCGAGTCCACTTGCTGATCGGCGGGCACCACAATCATGGCAAAATCACCCTGATGAAACGAATTTGCCGTGTAACGGCTGCGAAATAGCAAACTCTTGCCACCCAGAGTCATCGGTAATTGCCGTTCTTTGGCACTCTGCTCACAGGTGCTGGCGGCGCTATGGCGCTGTTGTTGGTGGGGAATTTGGTGCTGGTCTAGCAAGGTCAGGATTTGCAAGCCAATTGGTGTCATTTGTGGTGTTAAATTTGCGTCAAAAAAATCATCATCTGCCAACATCATGACAGATTTTTGTGGTCTTGTTGTGGTTTTACCATTTAATGGCTGAATTAAGTGGTTGCTTGCTTGTCGAAGCCCTAGGGCATTGGTAAAGTTAGCCCGTTTAATTTGAATCATTAGCCAATCTAACCTTGGGCGCCTCATGTTTAAGAAATTTCGCGGAATCTTTTCCAACGATCTGTCTATCGATCTAGGGACAGCAAACACTCTCATTTACGTCCGGGAACAAGGCATCGTCCTCAATGAGCCTTCGGTTGTAGCTATTCGCCAAGAGCGAGCGGGCGGCCCGAAAAGCGTTGCGGCAGTCGGCCATGCCGCTAAGCAGATGTTGGGTAGAACACCAGGCAATATCCGAGCAATTCGTCCGATGAAAGACGGTGTGATTGCCGATTTCTATGTCACCGAGAAAATGCTCCAGCACTTTATCAAGCAAGTGCATTCGAATAATTTTTTCCGCCCGAGCCCACGCGTACTGGTGTGTGTGCCTTGCGGTGCGACGCAAGTTGAAAAACGTGCGATTAAAGAATCTGCCGCTGGCGCTGGCGCCCGTGAAGTGTATTTAATTGAAGAGCCAATGGCGGCGGCGATTGGTGCTGGCTTGCCAGTGTCTGAAGCAACCGGCTCGATGGTGGTTGATATTGGTGGTGGTACCACTGAAGTAGCCATTATCTCGCTGAACGGCGTGGTTTATTCATCATCTGTTCGCATTGGTGGTGACAAGTTTGATGAAGCCATCATCAACTATGTTCGCCGTAACTACGGCAGCTTGATTGGTGAGGCGACCGCCGAACGCATTAAGCATGACATCGGTTCGGCTTATCCGGGTGAAGAAGTTCGCGAAGTGGAAGTCCGTGGCCGTAACCTCGCCGAAGGCGTGCCGCGTAGCTTTAACCTCAACAGCAACGAAATCCTTGAAGCGCTGCAAGAGCCGCTCACCGGAATTGTCTCTGCGGTCATGGTGGCGCTCGAGCAATCTCCGCCAGAACTGGCTTCGGATATTTCTGAGCGCGGCATGGTCCTGACCGGCGGTGGTGCGCTGCTCAAAGAACTCGATCGCCTGCTGATGGAAGAAACCGGCATTCCGGTTGTGATTGCCGATGATCCGCTGACTTGTGTTGCGCGCGGTGGTGGTAAAGCACTGGAAATGATTGATATGCATGGTGGCGATGTCTTCGCGTACGATTAATCGTCGCTGGTAATCGCCCAATGAATCCTATTTTTGGTCGGGGCCCATCGCTCCAGCTTCGTTTGATATTGGCCGTTATCACGGCCATTCTGCTGGCGTACCTCGACCGAAATTTTGCCTATATTGCCCAAGTCCGCGGCTACCTGAGCACTGCAGTCAGCCCTATCTATTACGTTGCCAATTTGCCCGAACAAGTACTGACCGAAGTGGGTGATGTCCTCAAGACCCGTTACACCTTGCGCAAAGAAAATGCCCAGTTGCGAGAGCAGGCCCGTCTCGATGCCGGCAAGCTGCAGATGTTGGCGCAGTTGAAGCGTGAGAACAATCGTCTGCGCGCCCTATTGGGCTCACCGGTGCAGCAGGATGCCCGCAAAATGGTGACCGAAGTCATTGCGGTGGAAAGTGATCCGTACCGCTACCGCGTGCTGATCGACAAAGGCAGCAAAGACGGCACCTATATTGGTCAGCCGGTGCTTGATGACAACGGTGTTGTCGGACAAATTGATGAGGTCGGTTACAGCACCAGCCGAGTGTTGTTGATTGCTGACTTGAGTCATGCCCTGCCGATTCGGATTAGTCGTAATGACACCCGTAGTATTGCGCTGGGGATTGGGGCGCTGGACAAAATGGAGCTGCAACATGTGCCCCACAGCGCCGATATTCGAGAAGGCGACTTGGCCATTACTTCGGGTCTTGGCGGTCGTTTTCCTGAAGGCTATCCGGTGGCGCGGGTGATATCGGCTAACTTTGATGAAAGCTTACCGTTTGCCGAGATCGTGGTGCAGCCAATTGCAGCACTCGACCGACTGCGTTATTTGTTGCTGGTGTGGCCTGCCGAGCACGATCAAGAGCCTGTAACCAAGGCTGATTCTGCCGCCGAGCAAGTGGCAGAGGAGGGCAGCTGATGCGCGCACGTCTTTGGTTGGCTCTGACCTTGTTGGTGGCGTTGATTGCGGCGGTGATGCCGGTGCCTGCCTGGATTCAAGATTTTCGACCGGATTGGTTGTTGCTGGTACTGGGGTATTGGGCGCTGGCGTTACCCAACCGAGTGAATGTCGGCACAGCTTGGAGCTTTGGCCTGATTCTGGATATTTTGCAGGGCGCTGTACTCGGCGCTAATGCGCTGGCGCTCAGCGTGGTGATTTATGTGCTGGCGCTGCATTTCCAGAAAATACGCAATTTCTCGGTGTGGCAGCAGGCAATTATCATTTCGCTGCTATCCATCATGGTCAAATTGTTGAGCTACTGGATGAGCTATCTGGCCTACGATATAGACTTTAATGAGCAGCAACTGTGGGGCGCGCTGATTAACTTTTTGTTGTGGCCTTGGCTGTTTTATTTGATGCGGCGCTATCGCCGTCATTTCAGAATACGCTAATCTACTGAATACGCGTTTGCGGATATCGCCATGAAATTATCTTTGCCTCTGGTGTTAGCTTCCCAAAGCCCGAGACGACGGGAACTGTTGGGGCAATTGGTCAACTGTTTTGAGCAGCGCAGTGCCGACATTGATGAAGTGCGCCAGAGCGGTGAATCGCCGTCGTCTTATGTTGCCCGATTGGCGCGCGAAAAAGCCCAAACGATAGCGCATTCAACCGCAGATAAGTGGGTATTAGGCGCTGACACTATCGTGGTATTGGGCTCGCGAATTTTTGAAAAACCGGCGGATGAAGCGGATTGCTTGGCAACCTTATCGCTGCTCTCTGGTCAAACCCATCAAGTGATGACAGCGGTGGCCTTGTGTAAAGGCGAGCAACTCCTCCAGCAAACCGTTATCTCTGATGTCACGTTTCGGACGTTGAGCCGGTCGGAGATCCAAGCCTATTGGCAAACCGGCGAGCCGGCAGATAAGGCTGGCAGCTATGGAATTCAGGGCTTGGCCGGATGTTTCGTTTCTCATTTATCGGGCAGCTATAGTGCCGTGGTGGGGCTACCTTTGTGCCAGACTCACCAGATGCTGCAGGCTGCAATTAAGGAATCCTGAATTATGTCGAATATGTCAGCGTTAGGCGTTGAACTATTGATCAACGTGACGCCCAGTGAAACCCGAGTGGCACTGGTTGAAAACGGGGTGTTGCAAGAAGTACATATCGAACGAGAAGCGAAACGAGGCATTGTTGGCAATATCTATAAAGGCGTTGTCAGCCGTGTGTTGCCCGGTATGCAAGCCGCCTTTGTCGATATTGGATTGGGCAAAGCTGCGTTCTTGCACGCTTCGGATATTGTTCCTCACACCGAGTGTGTTGCCGATGTTGAACAAGAGCATTTTCAGGCCGGTAATATTGCCGAGTTGGTCCGCGAAGGGCAGCAAATTGTGGTGCAGGTGGTAAAAGATCCGCTGGGTACCAAAGGCGCCCGACTGACCACAGATATTACCTTACCGTCCCGTTATCTGGTGTTTATGCCCGGCGCTTCTCATGTAGGTGTGTCGCAGCGAATTGAGTGCGAGGAAGCAAAACAGCGCTTAAAAGACTTTGTCTCCAACTACATCGATGAAAGCGGTGGCTATATTGTTCGCACCGCAGCCGAGCACTCAAGTGAAATCGAGCTGGAGCAGGACACGGCGTTTTTACGTCGGCTATGGGCAAAAATTCAAAAACGCTGGCAGGGCGATCCACCGCTGAGCATGATTTATGAAGATCTGCGCTTGGCGTTTCGGGTGCTGCGTGACTATGTTGGAACCGGTATTGACCGCATCCGAGTTGATTCTCGCCAGACCTTTGAGCAGCTCGATTCTTTTTTAGAAGACTTTGTTCCGACGCTGAAAGGCGCCTTGGAATACTATCCCGGCGAGCGTCCGATCTTTGATTTGTACGATGTTGAGACCGAAATTCAGCGCGCTCTTGAGCGCAAAGTGGAACTCAAATCAGGCGGTTATCTGATCATCGATCAGACCGAAGCGATGACCACCATTGACATCAATACCGGCGGTTTTGTTGGCCATCGCAATCTCGAAGAAACCATTTTCAATACCAATCTTGAGGCAACCCAAGCTATTGCGCGGCAATTACGCCTGCGCAACTTAGGCGGGATCATCATTATTGATTTTATCGATATGGTGCAAGAAGACCATCAAGAGCGGGTCATGCAAAGCCTTGAAGCGGCACTTGCACGTGATAATGCCAAAACCAAGATTAGCGGTTTCTCTGGTTTGGGCTTAGTGGAGATGACGCGCAAACGCACTCGGGAAAGTTTAGAGCACGTGTTGTGTGATTCTTGCCCGTCTTGCGGCGGCCGCGGCACAGTGAAAACCGTTGAGACCGTGTGTTTTGAAATCCTGCGGGAAATTCTTCGGGTCAATCGTGCTTATGATGCTGATATGTTTGTGGTCTATGCCTCACCGCCGGTTGCTGATGCATTAACCGGCGAAGAGTCGCACTCGATGGCGGAACTCGAAGTCTTTATTGGCAAACAGGTCAAAATCCAACCAGAAATTATGTACGGTCAGGAAAAGTTTGACGTGGTGATGATGTAACCATGGCATTGCGGCGCATTTGCCAATCCACGCTCTATTACCTCTGGTTATTGCTAGCGGTGGTGGTCATTGTTGCCGCCTTGGCCGTGAGTTCGTTGCGGCTGTTAGTTCCCCATGCTGAGCACATCAAGCAACCCTTGGTTGACTGGTTTCTCGATACCTACCAAATGAAGATTGACTACAAACAGCTCGACTTACAGTGGAGTCGATTTGGTTTGTATGTCTCACTTAGCGACGTCAATGTTGATCCGACAGACGGCGTCGATCGCCTTAAAGGCATTGATTTGATGAGCTTGCGGATCGATCCGCTAGCCAGCCTCATGGCCCGCGAAGTGCGATTCGGCGACATTCGCATGCATGGTGTTGAGCTGGATATATCGACGATTGATACCTCCGGCGAATCAAACGATCAGCAATCGCCCGCTCAGCAGCTAATGGTGGAGCTGGTTGGGAGCCGCTTTAAGGCCTTTGAGCTGTCCGACTTAGTCATTCACCTGGGCGACGAGCAAGAGATCCCCAGTCTTCATATTCCCTATCTCACTTGGACCAATAGCGAACGCTTGCATCAAGGCGAAGGTCGCATTCAAATGGGGCCAGACAGCGATGAGACGGTCAAGTTTATCGTCAAGTTATCGGGCAATGAGCAGCGGCCAAAGAAAATCACTGGCCAGCTTTATATCGAGGTCAACAATCTATCGCCGCACCCGTTTGTGCAACCGTACTTGGGCGATGAAATTACCATTACCGACAGTTTGTTGAGCTTTGAAACTTGGGTGAGTTTCGGTTGGGATAGCATTGATCAAGTGATGCTGCGGTTGGATCAAAACCGCTTGGCTTGGCGGCTACCGCTGAGCGAGGACGACGATGATCATCAGTTGGTGATTGAGAAAGGTTATCTGAGTTTTAACGCCGAACAGCAAGGCTGGCACTTGTTTAGTGATGATTTGGATGTTCATACCAACGGCGAGTTATGGCGAGATTTGAATCTAAAAATCTGGCAACGCGAGGAGCAAATTCAGGCGTCAGTCGAGTATGTCGATCTGAGTTTAATTGCGCCGCTGCTGGAATGGATCCCTGAGCGTTGGGAATTGCCGATTCCAAAACAGGTACCGTTAAAAGGTGCGGTCCGAGATTTGATGGTGAGCTACCAGGATGCGGAGCGTTGGCAGATCCAAGCCAACTTCGCCAACGTCGGCTGGCCTAAAATCGACAACATGCCCGGTGCCGAGCTGGTCAATGGCGACATCTATCTTAATCAGCACTTATTGCAGTTAGAGCTGTCGGCACCGCCGCAACTGATTAGCACCGGTGAGTTGTTCTACCATGACATTGAGCTGGAGCGGCTTGATGCGTTTTTTCAAGCCTATCGCCACGACTGGGGCTGGCAGTTTGAATTACCCAAGTTAATACTCCGCGCCACTGACTTGTCGGCCGAAGTGGTGGCCCAAGGGCGCATGGGGCCGGATCTGCCAAATGAGCTGTACCTTTATGCCGAGTTAGATTTAGCGGATGCGGGTCATGCCGATTACTATTTTCCGCTACCAGCGATGGGCGCCGATTTAGCCGACTATCTGAGCGAGTCGCTGCAATCTGGCCAAGCTAAAGGGGCACAGATCTTGTGGCACGGGCCATTGGCTAATTTCCCCTATGACGATGGCAGCGGCATGTTTCAGGCGTATGTGCCGCTACGCAATAGCCGCTTTAAATTCAGTCCCGACTGGCCTGCGCTGGAACCGCTTGATTTAGATTTGCAGTTTGAAAACAGCGACCTGAATATGTTGGCGCAGCAAGCCCGATTGTATGATGTTCATGTTGACGATTTAGTGGCTCGGATCCCAGGTTTGAGCGGCGACTCGGTATTATCCATTGATGGCAATATCAGCGGCAGCAGCACCTCCGTTCGAGAAGTGATGCGTGATTCCATGCTGGCTGACTCGCTTGGCGAAACCTTGGATTTGATGGACTTAAAGGGGCCGGTTTGGGGGCCTTTGTCATTAAAAATTCCACTGGATAATGCCGAAGCGGTCGAGGTGTCCGGCTTTGCTCAGCTTGAACAAGCCGAGCTGCTGGTGCCGGGCACTCACACTCACTACATTACTGATGCCAGTGGTCGCATTGATTATCAGCAGCAGAATTTTCGCATCGAAAAATTGCTCGGTAACTATCATCAATTGCCGGTTACTATCAGCGTGTCAGGTGATCAAAAAGGCGACGATTACCTCGTCGACGGCACCATTGATGCCAGTTGGCAAGCGGAGCAATTGCGACAGTTGCCGGACTTTTGGGTGCCGGGTCTGACCGGTCGTCTTGATACCCACGCCAAGGTTCAGTCGCGGATTGACGACAAAGGACCGCATACAGAAATCACTATTCGCTCTGACTTATCGCCGCTAACCATTGACTTGCCAGCACCTTTTGCCAAGCCGGCTGACCAGGCCCAACAATTGCTCGGCAATATCACGATTAGTGCAGCGCATCAGTTTGATATGACCTTCCAGTTGGGCGATGTTGGCCAGCTTCGTTGGTTGCAGGATCTGTCCGTTGCTGATTCGGCGGCGAGTATTTGGATTGGCGTTGGTGCTGAGCCACCAGAGCAAATCGAAGCGGGCTTGAGCCTCGATATCAGCCAACCGCATATTGATATTAATCAGTGGCTTGCAGTGTTAGATCAACAACACAGCGCGACGCCTAGCTCACTGCCATTTGACCGTGGCCATTGGCACTTTGATCAGATTGAGGCTGAAGGCTGGTATCTGGAGCAAGTCAATATTGAGATGGAAAAGACCCCGCTTGGTTGGCAGGCTCGCTTGTCTGGCCCCGCCGCTGAAGGTTCGGTGCGCTTTGACAGTCTTGAGCAGCCGCTGCTCGATATCAAGCTGAGTCAGTTTAACCTGCAACAACTTGAGCCAGAGTCATCAACGCCAGCTGCGCCACTTCCCCCCGCCACGCCAGCCGCCGAGTTTGTTCCAGCTGGGCAAAACGAGTTAGCGAATATTCCAGATTTGGATGTGCTGTGTAACACATGCGTAGTCAATAACGTAAACCTCGGCGAAGTGCGGTTGAAGAGCGTGACGCAACCGAAACTCGGACTTTGGCAAATCGAAGAGGCGTGGCTGAAAAATCCTCACGGCCAAATCACCTTGGAGCAATTTGACTGGCGACTTGCCGCCGATGGTGATGATGCGCCAGCGCAACCGATGACCACACTCAAAGGCAAATTAAAAGTCAGCAATTTCGGCAAGTATGCCGAGGCCTTTGTCACTTCCGGCGAAAACCCAATTAAAGACAGTGATGCCACGGGAGAGCTTAATTTCAGTTGGCCGGGGGCTCCTTATCAATTTAACCCGCAAACTGCTGAAGGTGTGTTTGCTTGGGAGCTTGGCCCGGGTTACGTTTCGGAATTAAGCGACAAAGGTGCGCGGGTCTTCACTTTGTTAAGCATCGATTCTCTGGTGCGTAAGATCCGGCTGGATTTTTCTGACGTGTTCGACAAAGGATTGCACTACAACAGCTTTGAGGGCGACTTTGTTCTCAAAGATGGCTACGTCAATTCCAAACAATTGGAAATGGATGGTGTTGCTGGCGATATGTTCATCAACGGCCGAACGAATTTGGCAACCCGTGAACTTGATTACGATGTCGTCTTTAATCCCAATATCACCGGCAGCTTACCGCTGTTGTCAGCACTTACTTTCAACCCATTCACTGGTTTAGCAGTGCTAGCTGTATCGACTGTGATCAAACCCGCAGTAGAAGTGGTGACTCAGGTGCGCTTCAAAGTGTCAGGTACGACATCAAATCCTGTGGTTGAAGAGGTTGGTCGAAGCAGTAAAGAAGTTGAACTGCAAAAGCCGAAAACTGAGCCGCAATTACTCGATGAAGTGCTGCCTGATGCAGCCGAAGCAGGGCAGAGCAGTGCCGCGCCAACGCCATCAACTAGCCCAGAAGCGCCAGCGCCAGTGGTGAGCGAAGCGCAGCTATTGCCCGAGCTGCCTACGGAGCAGCCGATTACCGTTGGAGATACGCCGCCCAATGAGTGAGTTGACCGTCGCTGCCATACAAATGTGCAGCAAGCCCGAACCTGCAGATAATTTGCAATGGCTGGAGTGGTTGTTTGCATCACTGCCAACACAACGGCCGCTGCTGGTGGTTTTGCCAGAATGTTTTGCTGCTTTTGGTCGTGAAGACGGCCGCCCTTACGGCGAGCAATTTGGCGACGGCCGAGTGCAGCAGTGGTTGAGTCAGCAGGCGGCGCAGTACCAAATCTGGTTGCTAGCTGGCTCTCTTGGGATAACGACTAGTACCGAGCATAAAATTACCGCATCGAGCTTATTGTTTGCGCCAGATGGTTCGCTCCGAGCTCGCTATGACAAACGTCACCTATTTGATGTCGATGTGGCGGACAATGTCGGTAGCTATCGCGAATCGTCCTACACCGAAGCGGGTCAACAATTAGTGGTGGTGGATGTTGAAGGATTTCAATTAGGTTTGTCCGTTTGCTATGACTTGCGCTTTCCTGAGCATTTTCGGGCGATGCTCGATCAGGGCTTAGATTTGATTGCGGTGCCAGCGGCATTTACCGCCGTCACAGGCAAAGCCCATTGGCAGCCCTTGTTGCAAGCGCGAGCGATTGAAAATCAATGTTATGTCATTGCCGCCGGTCAATCTGGGCAGCATCTCAATGGCCGCGAAACCCATGGCCACTCCATGGTTATTGACCCGTGGGGACAGGTGACTAGCGACAGCGGTAAACAACTTGGTATCATTGTCGATTCGATTTCTAGGCAGCGTTTAAACGACGTTCGCCAAGCAATTCCGGCGCTGAATCACCGCCGTTAATTTGAGGAAGTGTTTGAATGGCCACCGGCTCTCCCGTCTTGAACCAAGTCAGTGATGAAATGCTGGCACCTGCTGAGCTACAGCTTAATGACTTGCAGCAGTGTCTTGAAAGCATGTACAGCAATCAGCTCGATTATGCTGATATTTTTCTGCAAGGCTCGCATCACGAATCTTGGGTGCTGGAAGACGGCATTATTAAAGAAGGCAGCTTCAACATCGAGCAAGGGTTGGGCGTTCGTGCCGTGACCGGCGAAAAAACTGGATTTGCTTACTCAGATGAGCTCACTGCCGATGCGTTGTCGATGGCTGCCAATACCGCCAAGGGGATTGCCGATTGTGGTCAGGAGGGTAAGTTACAAGTTGCTCAAGCGGTAGCCCAATCGCAAATTTACCAGCCAATTAACCCGCTCACCGCATTGGCCGAGGCCGAGAAAATCGCCTTGCTGCGTGAAGTCGATGAACTAGCTCGTTCGTTAGATGTGCGAGTCTCTCAGGTCATTGTGAGTATCAGCGGCGTCTATGAACAAATGATGGTGATGGGCTCGGATGGCACCTTGGCGGCTGATATCAGACCCTTGGTGCGGATGAATTGTACCGTGTTGTTGCAAGATGGCACGAAGCGGGAGCGCGGCTCTGCCGGCGGTGGTGGCCGTCTCGACTATAGCTATTTCAGCGATATTGACGCCAAAGGCCACAAACGAGCCCTTGGCTATGCCCATGAGGCCGTGCGTCAAGCTCAAGTTAACCTCACTGCAATCGATGCACCTGCTGGCACCATGCCGGTGGTACTTGGTGCCGGTTGGCCGGGTGTGTTACTGCACGAAGCCGTTGGTCATGGTCTCGAAGGTGACTTCAACCGTAAGGGCTCATCGGCCTTTACCGGTCAGGTTGGTAAGCAAGTCAGCTCGCCGCTGTGTACGGTGGTGGATGATGGCTCCATTGCCAACCGTCGCGGCTCAGTCAGTGTTGATGATGAGGGCACCCCAGGTCAGTACAATGTGCTGATTGAAAATGGTGTATTGCGCGGATACATGCAAGATAAGCTTAATGCACGATTGATGGGGGCAAAGCTGACTGGTAATGGTCGCCGCGAATCATATGCCCATTTGCCCATGCCGCGAATGACCAACACCTACATGCTGGCAGGTGAGAGCGACCCGGCAGATATTATCAAGTCGGTGAAAAAGGGCCTGTTCGCACCAAACTTTGCGGGTGGTCAGGTTGATATTACCTCCGGTAAGTTTGTTTTTTCGACCTCTGAAGCTTACCTAATTGAAAATGGTGAGCTTACTGTACCAGTCAAAGGCGCGACGCTGATTGGTTCTGGACCAACGGCGATGAAGCACATTTCTATGGTTGGTAATGACTTGCAGCTCGACGAAGGGGTTGGCGTGTGTGGTAAAGATGGTCAAAGCTTACCCGTTGGCATTGGCCAACCGACCCTCAAGGTGGACGAACTTACGGTCGGCGGCACCAGCAGCTAAGTCACCAGTTAAAAAGACAAAGCCAACGATAAAACGTTGGCTTTTTTTGTGTCTGACAGCAAGCGCTACTCTGCTGAGGACTCCGCGATTTCACGCAAATATTTGAACAACTCCCGTGCTGATTTGGGAGGCTTGTTCTGCTTTTGTTCCCGCTGAGCACCTCGGCTGAGTTGGCGTAAGCGTTGGCGATCGGCTTGTGGATAATCGTCAATAAACTGCTGAATGGCGCTGTCACCTTCGGCAATTATGGCATCACGGGTATTCTCAAGCTGATGAAACGCCTGATTGTCTTGCTGTTTTTTGGCTTCGATTAAAGCGATGGCTTTAATGATGTCGTCGCAATCACGCTGCCGCATGAGTTTGCCAATATATTGGATCTGACGACGATAACCCTCTCGCTTGTTGCGAATGCGCTTGGCCAGTTGAATGGCCTCCAGCAAACTCTCATCAAGGGGCAGTTTTAACAGTAACTGATCGCCCATTTCAGTGAGTTGGCGGCCTAATTTTTGTAACGCTTCACTTTCTTGCTTGCGCTGGGTTTTAGAGACCCATTCCAACTCATCTTCGGGCTGTGTGTTTTGCTCTGACATGGCCTTTCACTAATCATGGTTTCAGATCCCTCGCAGGACTCGCACCGCGGGGGTAAATTGCAGTATCATGGCTGCTTTGCCGATTTTAACAGAAACTGGACCCAAGCTTCATGTCCCAACCGATTGCCGAAGAGCAAGCGCAACTACAGCAAGTCATTGAAGATACGTTGAGTTACGCCAAGTCCAAAGGTGCCTCACAAGCAGAAGTGGCGATGAGTCGCCAAACCGGAGTATGTGTTAGTACTCGTATGCAAGAGGTTGAAACACTTGAATTTAATCGTGATGGCGCATTGGGTATTACGGTTTATTTCGGGCATAAAAAGGGTAACGCATCAACCTCAGATTTGCGACCCGAAGCAGTTCGAAGCGCCGTTGATGCGGCCTGCAACATTGCCCGATTTACTTCCGAAGATCCATTCAGTGGGCCGGCCGAAGCGTCTCAAATGCCAGAAGAAGTGCCTGATTTGCAGCTTTACCATCCGGGTTCTCTATCGCCTGAACATGCCATTGAGTTAGCCCAGCGCTGTGAGCAAGCGGCATTTGAAGCTGATCCTCGGATCACCAATTCTGATGGCGCCACCTTTGCCAGTCATCAATCGGTGCGTGTCTATGGCAACAGCCATGGCTTTATCGCCGGATATCCCAGCACTCGCCACAGCCTCAGCGCGGTGGTTATTGCCACTGATGGCGATGACATGCAGCGCGATTACAGCTACTCAGTGAGTCGTCAAGCTGAACGGCTGTGGCTGCCAGAGCGGGTTGGTAAGCACGCCGCTGAGCGTACATTGAATCGCCTCAACGCCCGCAAACTGGGCACGCGCAAAGTACCTGTGTTGTTCGCTTCTGATCTGGCATCGGGCTTGTTTGCGCATTTAGTGAATGCCATTGCCGGTAGCAGCCTGTATCGCAATGCGTCGTTTTTGAAAGACAAACTTGGCCATCAGATCATGCCAGAGCATGTGTCGATCGTGGAACGGCCACACATTCCTTGCGCCTTGGCGAGTGCGCCATTCGACTCAGAAGGTGTTGAAACCCAAGATCGAATGATTGTGGAGCAGGGGACATTAAGCAGTTATCTGCTGACGGCTTATTCCGCTCGCAAGCTGGGCATGGAAAACACCGGCCACGCCGGTGGCATATACAACTGGCTGGTCCGTCACAGCGGTCGAGACTTTGAGCAATTGTTGGCAGAAATGGGCACTGGCCTGTACGTCACAGAGCTGATGGGGCAAGGCGTGAATACCGTAACCGGTGATTACTCGCGCGGCGCGAGCGGTTTCTGGGTGGAAAATGGTCAGTTGGCTTATCCGGTTCATGAGATCACCATCGCCAGTAACTTGAACGATATGTTCAACAATATTGTTCGCGTCGGTGCAGACTTAGACCGCCGTGGTCAAATCCAAACCGGTTCAGTACTGATCTCTGAAATGCAGGTGGCAGGTCACTAATGGCGATTGAACTGACCATTGCCGATTATCACAACCCAAAACACGGCGATGATTTGATCACCTTGCTCCGCGCTTATGCGAATGACGTGATGGGCGGTGGTGACGATCTCAGTACGTATGCTCAACAACACTTGATTGCCGCACTGGCGCAACAACCGGGAGCATTTACGGTTCTGGCGTATGTTGATGGCAAGCCAGCTGGTTTAGCCAACTGTTTCACTGGGTTCTCGACATTTGCTTGTAAACCTCTGATCAACATTCATGACTTTGCCGTTATGCCAGAATTTCGAGGACGCCAGTTAAGTCAGCTATTGCTTGATGAAGTTGAGCGAATAGCTCGCCAGCAAGGTTGTTGCAAGGTGACGTTGGAAGTTCTGCAAGGCAATACTGTGGCTCAAAATGCTTATCGTAAGCATGGCTTTGAAGGCTATGAACTGCCGGGTGGACGAGGCCACGCCTTGTTCTGGGAAAAGAAGCTGGCATAACGTTTTTATTACGGCTTGTTTGCGACTTTGCACAAAGCGGCTTGCAAGTTACGTCGCAGAGACGTTGTGAATACCTCCCTGTACGCTTTGCTGCCGCGTCCTGCGGCAGAAACTCTGCTTAATAACTTCCAAGCCGCTTTTCAATCTTGCGCAGAGGTTGCCGTCAGAGGAATAAATGATTCAGCAGCAAGCTTCTGCTGCAGGACGCAGCAGCAGAGCCATCAAGGATGATTTTACGGCGTCTTGTTGATGAATTTTTTATTCCGGCAGCTCCACTGAGATGGAAACGAGTTATGGCTTGTTTGCGACTTTTCTCGACTAAGCGGCTTGCAAGTTACTTCGCAGAGACGCTGTGAATACATCCTTGTAAGCTTTACTGCCGCGTCCTGCGGCAGAAACTCAGCTCAATAACTTCCAAGCCGCTTTGTCTTGTCTCTGCTGGATTCGACGAAGAGCAAACAATTCGTAACGGAGCGATGCTTCAGGCGGCATGGATGCCGCATGTAGAGCGATACATGGAAGTACTTGAGCGTCAGAGCGAGTTATGGCTTGTTTGCGACTATGCACAACTGAGCAGCGCTTAGCTCAGCATTAACGTGGCAGTACCTAGGAAGGTGAACAGGCCGATAATGTCAGTGAAGGTCGTGACCATCATGCTGCCCGCCAAGGCTGGATCAATCTTGAATTTCTTCAGCGTCAACGGCACCAGCACGCCAGCGAGCGCCGCCATCAACATATTGACGAACATGGCCACCGCGATGACCACACCAATATGCCAATCACCTTTCCAAACGGTCACCACCGACGCCAGAATCGTTGCCCAAATCAAACCATTAAAGACACCAACCAACGCTTCTTTGCCGAGCAGCCAACGGGCGTTTGAGTCGCCAACATGGCCAAGGGCAATACCGCGGATCACCAGAGTCAGGGTCTGATTGCCCGCCACTCCGCCCATGCTTGGCACAATGGTCATCAGAATCGCGATGGTGGCTAGTTGCGACAGGATGTCTTCAAACATATTGGAAACCGACGCCGCCAGCAATGCAGCACCGACATTGAGTCCGAGCCAGATTGAACGGCGTTGAGTACTCTTGGCGGCAGGAGCAAAGGTATCTTCCTCATCTTCAAGACCGGCCATGCTCATCATCGAGTGCTCGGCATCTTCACGAATAATATCAACGACATCGTCGACGGTGATACGGCCGAGTAGGCGGTCATTGGCATCAACCACTGGCGCTGAGATCAACTCATAACGTTCGAAGTGTTGAGCTACTTCTGAATCGTGTTGTTCTGCTTTGAGCGGTGCTACTTCGGATTCCTGGATCTCGCGGATCATCGTGTCTGGCTGACAGATAATGAGGTCGCCCAATGACACCTCGCCAAGTAATTTATCCTGACCATCCACGACATACAGCATGTCGGTACGTTCTGGTAACTCGCCGCGTAATCGCAGGTAGCGCAACACCACATCCACCGAAACATCGGGGCGTAGGGTGATGACATCAGTGTTCATCATGGCGCCGGCACTTTCCTCATCGTACGACAGCGCCTGTTCTACTCGGTGTTTGTCCTGCTCGCTCATTGAGCTGAGCACTTGCTGATAAACCGACTCTGGCAAGCTACCTAAGACATAAGCCAAGTCATCGCTGTCCATGCCCTCTATTGCGGCAGCAACGTGCTCAGGATCCATTTCCTGAATGATGGAGTCTTTAATGTCTTCGGATAATTCTTCGAGGATGTCACCGTGTTGATCGGGATCGATCAACTGCCACAACACCGGACGGGCCGACGGTGTCGAGGATTCGAGTAATAGGGCAACGTCGAAAGCGGGTAATGAATGGAGCATTTGTCGGACATGCACATACATGCCGCTGGTTAGGGCGTCGTTAACTGCGCGTAAACGACTATGGGTCTGTTGTTGCTCGAGTGATTCCGGCATCGCCCACTACTCCTATCCCCTGATAAATCTCGGGGTGTATTCTATCCGAATCAATCGGATATTCCACTGATGGGTAAGAAGTATTTAGTTCTGATTGGCTCTGAACTTGGTGCTACTCACCTTCATCGAAAAAGTTATTGATTAGGGTTTCCACTGCATCCAACGCGCGCTCCGCATCGGGGCCATCGGCAGACACCTCAATGTGCTGGCCTTGGCAGGTTTCGAGCAGTAATAATCCCATTACACTGGCTGCCGAAGCTTGTTTATCGCCATGTTTGATCATCACGTTGGCATCAAAATCCTGAGCCACTGTAGCTAGTTTAGTCGCTGCGCGCGCATGTAAGCCGAGTTTATTCTTGATCAGCAGTGAGCGAACTTGTGTCATAGCCTTAATGATTACCCTCTAAATTGCGATGTCGCAGCTGTACTTCGCGTTCCGTGCGGAAGTGTTCTGCTAGTGAATTGGCAATGAATACTGAGCGATGACAGCCGCCGGTGCAGCCAATGGCGACCGTCACATAACTGCGATCGTTTTGCTGTAGCTGAGGTAACCATTTGATGAGCATCGATTTAAGCTGTTCGATGAATTCGCCAACTGTGGGTTGATGGTTAAAGAAATCAATCACAGGTTGATCATTGCCAGTGTAGCCACGTAATTCAGGCTGCCAGTAAGGGTTGGGTAAAAAACGCACGTCGAAAACAAAGTCAGCATCATTGGGAATGCCATGCTTAAAACCAAATGACTCAAAAATCAGCACCATCGACGAGCTAGGGCTGCCAGAGACGCGCTCTCGCAAGGTCGCACTGAACTGATAAATCGTCATTTCGCCGGTATCGAGGAATAAATCGGCTTGCTCTCTGACTGGTGCGAGTAGCTCCGTTTCTGCGGCAACCGCTTCGGTCAGTGTCGGGTGGGCTCGGGTCAGTGGATGGCGGCGGCGAGTTTCAGAGTAGCGTCGTAGCAACACTGAGTCGGCGGCATCGAGGAAAATAATAGTGGTTGAGACTGTACTGCGGATCAGGGTCAGTAATTGTTCAACTTCTGCAGGGCTGTTGGGCAAGTTGCGCATGTCGAGACTGACCGCAATTTGCTCATGGCGATTTTGCTGTTGGGTGAGCCACGGCGTTAATAATTCGACCGGTAAGTTATCGACGCAGTAGTAACCAAGATCTTCCAGAACACGCAGTGCGACTGACTTTCCTGAGCCAGAACGACCACTTACAACTGTGAGTTTCATCCTGTAAACCAATACCAGCTAGCAAGCTTATGCCGTGATAATAACCTGATATAGGTGTTCAGAACTAGTGGCAGATCGAAGCTGTTTGAGGGTTTCTTTGTCGGATAGTTTTTCGGCCACCATGGCCAGCGTTTTCAAATGCAGGTTGCAGTCTTGTTCAGGAACCAGCAGGCCAAACAAGATGTCGATGGGGCGTTTGTCGATGGCGTCAAATTCAATTGGCTTCTCAAGTTGCAGTAACACCGCTACCGCTTTGCTGTCGGATGGCAGGCGTCCATGGGGAATAGCAATTCCTCCGCCAATACCGGTTGAACCCAGCTTTTCGCGGTTTAACAAGCGCTCAAATATATCTTGCTCGGTCAACTCAGGTAGTTGCGTGGCGGCAACCTGACTGAATATTTCCAGAGCTCGCTTTTTGCTGGTGCAGCGGACTGCACTAAGGGTGCAGTCCGCGCTGAGAATGTTACCAATATTCATCATCGATAGAGAGGGTTAGTGCTTCTGCAGCTTTTCCTTGTGCTTGATCACCTGACGGTCAAGCTTATCGACCAAGGAATCAATGGCGGCATACATGTTTTCTTGTTCGGCGGTGGCAACCAAATCGCCTCCGGAGACATGAACGGTTGCTTCTGCAATGTGGCGGAGCTTTTCTACTTTCAATACCACGTGGGCATTGGTGATGTTATCGAATCGTCTTTCAAGTTTGCCTAGTTTATCAGTCACGTAATCACGTAGGGCAGACGTTACTTCAACATGATGACCGGTTAAGTTTAATTGCATAGGCATAGTTCCTTCATCAGTGCGCTGTTTTACAACAGGCTTTTTCGTTGATTGGACGGTGGAATGTTGAGCGCTTCACGATATTTTGCAATCGTGCGGCGAGCGACATTAATCCCTTGGTCCGATAACAGCTCAGCCATTTTGCTATCGCTTAATGGCTTGGCCGGATTCTCTGCAGCAACCAGCTTTTTGATCAGTGCACGAATGGCTGTCGATGAGCATTCACCACCGCCTTCGGTACTGACATGGCTGGAAAAAAAGTACTTCAATTCGAAAATGCCACGCGGTGTATGCATGTACTTTTGCGTGGTCACTCGGGAAATGGTTGATTCATGCATGCCCACTTCTTCGGCCACATCATTAAGCACCATGGGCTTCATGGCTTCGTCGCCGAGTTCAAAGAAGTCATATTGGCGGCGCAAAATACAGTTGGCCACTTTCATCAGGGTTTCATTGCGGCTTTCTAAGCTCTTAATGAACCACTTAGCTTCTTGCATGTGGGAACGAATAAACTGGCTGTCTGACGTGTTGCGGGCATTGCGGGACATTGCCGCATATTGCTGGTTGACCCGGATCTTTGGCACCGAATCAGGGTTGAGTTCGACCTGCCACACGCCGTTCTTTTTGTGGACAGATACATCGGGAATGACGTACTGGTCGTCTTCTTTAACAATGGCACTGCCGGGACGTGGATTGAGGCTTTGGATCAGGCGCATGACTTCACGCAGCTGATCTTCTTTCAGTCGGGCGCGACGCATTAAGGTGCGGTAATCACGATTAGCCAATAAATCCATGTGATTGGCGACGACGGTCAATGCTTCTTTCAACCAAGGTGTTTCTGGATCAAACTGTTTGAGCTGAATGGTTAGACACTCAGCAATGGAGCGCGAGCCGGAGCCTATAGGGTCGAATAATTGAACCCGCTTTAACACGGCTTCTACTTCGTCTAACTCAACTTCTTCATTGCCTTGACTTTCGAGAATGTCTTCAGCGCTCAGGCTGAGATAACCGGCATCATCAATACCATCGATAATGGTCAGCGCAATGGCCCGATCAATATCGCTCATTGGCGTTAAATCAAGTTGCCAGCGTAAGTGATCTTGCAGTGAGTCGGTGGTTTCGCCCTGAAAGCTAGTGTCGTCATCATCGCGAGCAACGGCGGAAGAAACTGGGGCTGCGGAAACGACTTCATCCCATGTGGTATCAATGGGCATGTCGTCACTGATGGATTCTTGCTGCAGTGCCTCTGAGGTATCGACGGCGCTGCTATCGGCTTCTAGCTGGTTGTCTGATGCATCCGTTGCTTCATTACTGCTAGTGTCTTCTTCGGCCTGCTCTAACAAAGGGTTAGCATCCAGTGCTTCTTGGATTTCTTGCTGTAAATCCAGCGTCGACAGTTGCAACAAGCGGATCGCC
Source organism: Neiella litorisoli (assembly GCF_014773395.1). Classification (GTDB taxonomy): domain Bacteria; phylum Pseudomonadota; class Gammaproteobacteria; order Enterobacterales; family Neiellaceae; genus Neiella; species Neiella litorisoli. The sequence continues at coordinate 25,690 of NZ_JACXAF010000013.1, forward strand.
TGTTGCAATTGTGGGGTCATGGTCAGCTGCTGGCCAAATTTGAGCTGAAGCGATGGCTTCATCTAATCTCCGACTGTGTTGCTGTTGGGGCAGGATGAAAAATAATCACCTCTGCCTGATTCTTGCATGTCTTTACTATAGCTGGAATTGCTCGCCCAAGTACACATCTCGAACTTGCTGATTCGCGAGTACTTGATCTGGCGTACCAGAAGCAATTAATTCTCCGTGAGAAACAATATATGCGTGCTCACACACGGATAAGGTTTCACGGACATTGTGGTCGGTAATTAAGATCCCCAAGCCGCGCGCCTTTAAGTGCTCAATGATTTTCTTGATGTCTGAAACGGAGATTGGATCAACGCCAGCAAAGGGCTCATCGAGCAAAATAAATTTAGGTTCGGCGGCTAACGCTCGGGCGATCTCAACTCGGCGACGCTCACCACCAGACAATGCCATACCTTTGCTTTTAGCGATATGGCCAATATTGAATTCTTCGAGTAAATCATCGTGAATTTGGTCGCGTTCGGCACTGGTCAGAGTTTTGCGCGTTTCCAAGATGGCCATGATGTTATCGCTGACCGACAATTTGCGGAAAATTGACGATTCTTGCGGCAGGTAGCCAATGCCTTTGCGGGCCCGCTCATGCATTGGAGCATGGGAGATATCTTCGCCATTGAGCGAAATGTTGCCGCCTTCGGACTGCACTAAACCAACCACCATATAAAACGTGGTGGTTTTACCGGCACCATTCGGGCCGAGTAGGCCGACAATTTGTCCCGGTTCGACGCGCAATGAGACATCACGGACGACCTGGCGGCCTTTGTACGATTTTGCCAGTTGGTTCGCTTCTAAAACATCCACGCCTTAGTTGCCTTCTTGTTCGCTTGCCGCTGCAGGCTTGTCGTCGAGCTGCTGTTTGACTTGCTCGGGAATAAAGATGGTGGTGACTCGTTTGTTGCCATCGGCATTGCCATCAGCTTCGAGTAACTGTTTATCGAGGTTATAGCGGATGCGGTCGCCTTTTACCAAACTATCTTCTTGCATCACCTGAGCATTGCCAGTCAATAGCAAGATGCGTGAGTTCAGTTCGTAGCGCATTTTATCGGCCTGAGCATCCATCACTTTGCCATTATCCAGCACTTGGCTGTAGCGAACTGGCGCACCGTCGGCGACCAGCACTTGCTGCCCTTCCTGATTGGCATTGAGGATGGTCAGATTGTCAGCAAAAATTTGCATGGTGCCTTGAGCGACTTTGACATCGCCGGTGTATTTCAACACGTTGGCTTTGATATCGAAGGCATTTTGGTTGGCTGAGATTTCTACTTTTTCAGCAAAGTCGCGTTCAATGGCGCTGCTGGCTGAACTGCACAGCAACATGAGTAAGGCGCTAATTCGCACGGTTGTTTTCATAGACGGATTCCACTTGTTGCAGCACCTGGATGTATTCGGCATTTAAATCTGCCTTCAGGCCAAGCCCTTTCATCAATAGACCCAGGCCTGTTGCTGTCACATTTTCGTCAGTATGCATCTGATTGGATTCGATTTCGAGTACCAGAAACGGAGTGGTCATGGTTTGGATCTGGCTGCTCGGATCTTTCGCTCGAATGGTGACGCTGCCGCGCAGCTGCAATTGCTGTTGTTTGGGGTAGTGACTACCTTCGGAAGCAGAGACATGCCAGGTCGGCAGTTTGTCGGTGTTCTTATCGTAGATAGTGACTTCGGGCTTGGCGAAAATCGTCATTGCTAGATCGGGATAAGATTCCATGGTTTCGGCAAATACTGTGCTCTCTAGCCGGCCACTTTCATCATAGTTGCGGTTGAATAGGTTATGGGCGACGTAATCGGGCTCGTAGCTGCCCCACAGATTGCTTTCTTGCACAGGTTCTTCACCACTATCCATGACCGCATTGAACATCAACGCTGCCACCAGCAGTAACACTGAGATAATGGTTAATCGGTTCATATGCTCCGGCCCATGGTGGTATTAAAGCTACCTTGCATTTCCATGATGGTATCGCACACTTCGCGCACCGCGCCGGCACCGCCAACGGTTTGCGTTACCCATGTGGCTTGTTGCCGTAACCATGGGTGGCCATCGGCAACCGAAATACCGACGCGGCAACGGGCCATTACCGGCCAATCGATCAAATCATCACCAATGTAAGCACACTGCTCTGGGCTCACGCCACTGCGCTGCAGAATGTCTTCAAAAGCACTGACTTTGTCATCACAACCTTGGTAAAGCCACTCAATGCCTAACGCGGTCATCCGCTGCTCGACAATGTTGGATTTGCGGCCGGTGATCACCGCCAGCGCGACGCCGGTTGCTTGCAAGGCTTTGACGCCATAACCATCACGAGTGTGAAAGGTTTTGAGCTCTTCGCCATCATTGCCCATGTAAATCCGACCATCTGAAAACACGCCATCGACATCGCAGATCAATAAGCGAATGTCTTTGAGTTGTTCAGCGAGTTCGGCAGTAATTGCGCCGTACAGGGTCTGAACGGTCATTACAGCACTCCGGCGCGCAGCAGATCCTGCATGTTTAATGCGCCGACAGGCCGATTGTTAGGGTCAACAACAAACAAGCCATTAATGCGCTTATCTTCCATTAACTTCAATGCTTCAGCGGCCATCATGCCAGCAGAGGCAGTGACGCCATTGGCGGTCATAAATTCGGTGATTGGAGACTGCACTTGGACGTTGCCTTTGTTCAGCACCCGGCGCAGATCGCCGTCCGTGAATAGGCCTGTCATGATGCCCTCGTCGTTGACGATGGCGGTCATACCCAATTGTTTGCGTGACATTTCCGCCAGCGCGTCATTGAGGCTGGCTTGTTCGGTGACCACTGGTAGTGAATCGCCAGTGTGGATCAGGTCATCGAGCGTGAGCAGTAGACGACGACCCAAACTGCCGCCAGGGTGTGAGAACGCAAAATCTTCGGCACTAAAGCCCTTCGCCTTGAGCAGCGCTATAGCAAGGGCATCACCCAACACCAGCGTGGCGGTGGTGCTCGACGTTGGCGCGAGATTGTGAGGGCACGCTTCGCGCTCGACCACCACCTGAATATGACAGTCTGAGAATTGCGCTAGGGTTGACTCGGCAGATTTCGACATCCCAATCATCCGCGCACCAATGCGTTTGATTAAAGGCAGTAAGTTGGTCAGCTCATCGGTTTCGCCCGAATAGGACAGTGCAATAATCACATCGTTGGAGGTGATCATGCCCAAGTCGCCATGACTCGCTTCGCCAGGGTGGACAAAAAAGGCTGGGGTGCCGGTCGAGGCTAGGGTCGCCGCAATTTTGTGGCCAATATGACCTGACTTGCCCATGCCGGTGACGACGACTCGCCCCTTACATTGCAGCAGTATTTCGCAGGCTGACTCGAATTGTTCATCGAGGGAGTCGGCCAAACGAGCGACGGCTTCGGCTTCAATGGCGATAACTTGTTTTGCTGAATCAATATATTGCTGACGCATAGAGCCTCTTACTTGCTCACTTCGCTGATATACAAGAGTACTTGATAGCCAACAAAAGAGGCTAACAACAGCACTCCAAACCAGCGTGGAAGTTGACGATGACGCTTAGCAGCATAGCTTACTGCCACTAATAAAAAGGTGATGGCGACCATGGCATACAAATCGCGGCCTGCCGCTGCCTGGTCCAAATCGGCTGGCGCAATGGTACCGGCAATACCCAGAACCGCAAGGATGTTGAACAAGTTTGAGCCAACAACATTGCCAATGACCATGTCATCCTCGCCTTTGCGCACCGCAGCAATGCTTGCGGCCAACTCCGGCAAACTGGTACCGATGGCAAGAATCGTCAAGCCAATGACCAAATCGGAAACGCCAAAGTGCTGGGCAATATTGGTGGCACCCGATACTAGGATTTGAGCGCTGACCGGCAAAATCACTAAGCCGATTAGGGTCCACAACACCGCTTTGCCGGTGCTGACATTGTCAGGTACTTCTGCCGCTTGCTCGGCAACGAGTGGATCTTCCTGATTGGTGTCGGCCATGGCCATCCACAGCAGGCCACCAAGCAGGGCAAAAAATGCAACCAATAACAGGATGCCTTCGAAACGGGACAGGTGGCCGTTATGCAACACCAAACCCGCTAACGCGGTGATGATAATGAGTAGAGGGATTTCGCGCCGCAGGACAATGGAGCTAACTGATAATGCCCGTAATAACAAGGTCGCGCCTAATACCAAGCCAATGTTGGTAATGTTCGAACCCAGCACGTTACCAACCGCAGTATTGGGTTGCCCCATCAATGAGGCGGTTGCCGACACCATCATTTCAGGCGCGGATGAGCCCATGGCAATGATGGTCATACCAATAACCAGTGGCGAAATGCCCATATTGCGGGCTAGTGAGGCCGATCCAAAGACTAAACGGTCTGCTGACCAGCCTAGTAAGACAAGGCCAACAATCACCATGGCAGAGGCGATGAGCATAGTAAACCTACCTGAGTATGAGAAAGGCGTAGATTTTGCTGGATTTGATAGGGAATTGAAAGTCTCAAAACAGCCCCCATTTAAGTGGTCCCCGAGCTGATCAGGTTGAACCAAACCGACGTTAACAGAGCGCAGTAAGCAAAAAGCAGCCCTAGCGCCTTGATTCACCTATGAATTGATCGGCAAATGTAATTTAACATTATGAATTATATGGTTAATAGCTGTGATTGTCGGCTAGTTGAGTTCGCGTCAAGACGCTTGGCTTAGACATTTGAGCTACTTTTAAGGTTTACGTCGATCAGCAATACACAACAGTTTGTAACGTTTTTAACTAAATTGAACGATGAGTCCCCAGCGGGCTTCTGGTATAGTCGGCAGCTTCCCGCCGCCGATGCAGCAAAGAGATGGAATGATCAATAAGGATTCTGACAATCTAGTCGTTGTGGATGGTTTGACTTTCAGCCACGGCGAGCGACTGATCTATGACAACATCAGTCTCTCGATCCCGCGTGGCAAAATCACCGCGATTCTTGGCCCGAGTGGTATCGGCAAAACAACCTTGCTGCGCCTGATCGGTGGCCAGCTTGAGCCTGATTGTGGCCATATCTGGTTTGATGGCCATGACGTGCCGCAGCTGAGCAGAAAGGAATTGTTCGAACTCAGAACGCGGATGAGCATGTTGTTCCAAAGCGGCGCCTTGTTCACCGAACTCGACGTATTTGACAACGTTGCGTTTCCAGTGCGTGAACACACGCGGTTGCCGGAATCGGTGATCCAAACATTAGTGATGATGAAACTAGAGCAAGTCGGTTTGCGCGGCGCTCACCATCTGATGCCATCAGAACTTTCCGGCGGTATGGCGCGCCGTGTTGCGCTAGCGCGGGCGACGGTGCTCGACCCTGAATTGATCATGTATGACGAGCCATTTACCGGCCAAGATCCTATTTCGATGGGCGTGTTGGTCAGCTTGATTCACTCGGTCAATGAAACGCTGGGCTCTACTTCGGTGATTGTCAGTCACGACGTCCACGAAGTATTGAGCATTGCTGATTATGTTTATGTCATGGCTGATAAACGAATTATCGCTCAAGGCTCGCCAGAGCAATTGCGTCAAGACCAATCTGAGCAGATTGTGCAATTTTTGAAAGGTAAACCAGACGGGCCGGTACCATTTCATTACCCAGCAGCTCCGTTAGAGCAGCAATTGCGGGAATTGGCAGGTGGGGAGTCGGCAGGTAAATGATCGCTAATGCATTGCAACAAATAGGGCGGCGCACCTTTGATGTGCTAGCGACCATGGGATTTGCCGTCATGACCTACATGAAAGTGGTCTTCGGCTTTTCCAGAATGTCGGTCTTTGTGCCCCTGCTGATCCGCCAAATGTATGTCGTTGGCGTGCAATCATTATTAATTATTCTGGTGTCCGGTCTGTTTATTGGTATGGTCATCGCACTGCAAGGCTATCAAGTCTTGGTCAGCTATGGCGCCGAAGGCAGTTTAGGGCCGATGGTAGCGCTGAGTTTGCTGCGGGAACTTGGGCCGGTCGTGACGGCGCTATTATTCGCCGGTCGGGCTGGCTCGGCGCTGACTGCAGAGATCGGCTTGATGAAAGCCACCGAGCAAATCGCCAGTTTGGAAATGATGGCCATTGATCCGCTTCGTCGTGTGATCGCGCCGCGTTTCTGGGCAGGCCTAATTTGTATGCCGATGTTGGCGACCATCTTTACCTTGGTAGCAATATACGGCGGTAAATTGGTTGGTGTCGACTGGCTAGGATTGGACACTGGCACCTACTGGTCGCTGATGCAGGCGGCGGTGGAATGGAAACAAGACATTGGCAGTATGCTCATCAAAAGTGTGGTATTTGCTAATGTAGTGACGTGGATTGCAGTTTTCCGAGGCTATCACGCCGTGCCAACTTCAGCTGGTATTAGCAAAGCGACCACTGAAACCGTGGTACAAGCATCGTTGATGGTGCTAGGCCTTGATTTTGTTCTGACTGCATTAATGTTTGGGTAAGTTTGGTATGGATAGAAAAAAGCAGCTACAACAACGCCGAGTCGAAATTGCAGTAGGTTTGTTTGTGGTGATGGCTATCGCTTCGATCGCAATCTTGTCGGTCAAAGTAGCGACGTGGGGATTAACGGGCGGTCAGAGCACCTATACCGTGTATGCTCGTTTTGACAACATCGGCGGTCTGAAGGAGCGGGCGCCCATCAAAATTGGTGGCGTGGTGATTGGCCGAGTGGCTTCCATTACCTTGGAGTCACAATATTACACCCCAGTGGTAGAGCTTCGTATTAACTCCATGTACGACGAAATTGCCGAGACATCATCGGCATCGATTCTCACTAGCGGCTTGTTAGGTGAGCAGTATGTCGGCATTACGCCAGGCTTTGTTATTGACGATATTGCTATGCTTAAAGACGGTGACTACATCAATGACACCAAGCCTGCACTCGTGCTTGAGGATATGATTGGTCAGTTTTTATATAACCAGAGCGACGATTAATGACTGTTTTTCTAAGAATATTACTGATTAGTTTTAGCTTTCTTACGGTTTCTTCGTGGGCTGCGGTGGATACCTCTGATCCTGCCGTTATGCTCACTCAAATTGCCAATGAAACATCGCAAAAGCTCAAAGCAACCAATACCGAACAACATACCACGGAGTTCTTGCGCAGCGTGGTGCAGAACGACTTGTTGCCACATGTCGATTATCGCTATGCCGCTTTGAAAGTATTGGGTGTTGAAGTGCGCCAAACCAACAAAGAGCAGCGCGAGGAATTTTCCGAAGCCTTTAAGGATTACATGGTCGGCACCTTTACCCTGCTGTTCAAACGCTATGATCCGAATCGCCATGTTATTACCGTCGATCCAATTCGCATTCCAGGACAAGTCCCAGCGAGATTCGTTGAAGAGGGTAAGCCAGACATTAAAGTGATTTTCTACATGCGCCAAAATAGTAAAACCGGCGAGTGGAAAGTGTGGGATTTGGCCGCTGAAGGAATTAGCCAGGTTGAAACCAAAAACAAAGAATTCCGACCTCTGCTGCGCCAGCATGGTATTGACTTTGTGACCCAGCAATTGCGAGCAAAAGTCGATGGTGGTCTCAGCGAAGACGAGTTAGCAGGGTTTAACTCTGGTGACTGAGCTGACCAAACAAGGTAATCGTTGGCAGCTAGCAGGTGCGTTTGATCGCTTCAGCCTGATGTCGATTTGGCCGCAGCTCAAAGCGCTGCCAACAGGCGCCGATGTGACCTTGGATTTAGAAAAGCTAGGACGCGTAGATAGCGCCGGACTTGCTGGCTTGGTGCAATTGCGCATCAAAGCCGAACAGCAGCAAGTGGCGTTAAGCTTTGAGAATGTGCCGCCGCAGCTTTGCCATATGGCGCATTTATTTCATGTAGACGTGTTACTGGCACTACCCGACCTGAACACGAGTAAAATCGAGAATAATTAATGAACGCCGCTGAAGTTAAAGAATTGCTGGAACAGGCAATTAGCCTGCAAGAATGTCATGTTGAAGCCGAAGGCACTCACTTTAAAGTGATCGCTGTGGGTGACTTGTTTGAAGGCATGTCCCGCGTTAAGGCGCAACAAACTATCTATCAACCTTTATCTGACGTGATTGCCGATGGCTCGGTCCATGCGGTCACCATTAAAACCTTCACGCCCGAGAAGTGGCAACGCGAGCGCAAGCTCATGATGCTGTAACCGAGGGGCTTGTCATGCAAAAGTTGGAAGTATTGAGCTCTGGTCCGCTGGCCGGAGACGTTCGCATATCTGGTGCAAAAAATGCGGCTTTGCCGATTTTATTTGCCAGTTTGCTCTGCCCGCAACCGGTAACGATTCGTAACGTACCGCGGCTGCAAGATATCGCCACCACAATCAAACTACTCAATGGCTTTGGGGCCGAAGTAGCGCATCATGATGATGTGGTGACGGTGAATTTACCGACCATTGCTAGCCATGTTGCGCCTTATGAATTAGTTCGCACCATGCGCGCCAGTATTCTCGCATTGGGACCCATGTTGGCGCGACAAGGTGAAGCAAAAGTGTCGCTGCCAGGTGGCTGTGCGATCGGAGCGCGGCCGGTCAATTTACATTTGCATGGTCTGGAGCAAATGGGCGCCGACATCACTGTCACCGAGGGTTATATTAATGCTCGGGTTGATGGTCGCCTGAAGGGCACAACCATTGTGATGGACATGGTGAGTGTTACTGGCACCGAGAATTTGATGGCCGCGGCCGTGCTGGCCGAAGGAACCACAGTGATTGAAAATGCCGCCCGTGAACCCGAAGTGGTTGATTTGGCCATGTTCCTCAATGCACTGGGCGCCAAAATCTCCGGCGCAGGCAGCGATCATATTGTGATTGAAGGTGTTGCCGAGCTGCACGGTGGTGAGTATCAGGTTCAGCCGGATCGAATTGAAACCGGCACCTTTTTGGTTGCCGCAGCAGTGACTGGTGGCAAGGTCCGCTGTACCCATACCGATCCTCGCTTATTGGAAGCAGTGCTTGCCAAACTAAAAGAAGCGGGCGCAGCGATCGATTTTGGTGACGACTGGATCGAGATTGATCAACGTGATCGGCCACTGAAATCGGTTGATATCACCACCGCCCCGTATCCGGCTTTCCCTACGGATATGCAGGCTCAGTTTACCGTGCTGAATGCTGTCGCTGACGGTGCCGCCACCATTACGGAAAACATCTTTGAGAATCGCTTTATGCATGTGCCTGAGCTGCAGCGCATGGGCGCAAGTATTGAACTCAAAGGCAACACCGCCTTTAGTAAAGGTGGTGCTAAATTGTCCGGTGCGACCGTGATGGCGACCGATTTGCGTGCCTCAGCCTGTTTAGTGATCGCCGGCTTAGTCGCCTCAGGGCAAACGAAAGTCGACCGTATTTATCACTTGGATCGCGGCTACGAGCACATTGAAGATAAACTTCAAGGCTTGGGCGCCACGGTTCGCCGCATCAACGAGTCCATGTAACAGACCTATGCAATGCAGCCGAAAGATGAGATAGCCAATAAAATCAACCAGATGAAAAGCTTATCTGAGTTGATGGCATTCTTTGATATCGGCTGCGATAGCCAATTCCTGCAACACTATGGCGAAGCGCTTAAAAAACGCTTTTGGGGCAATGTGTTAATCGCTAAACCCGATAACTGGTTTGGTTATCGCCGAGCGCTCAAGTCAGCCTATTGTAAGATCCAGCGCAACCGTCAGAACAGCCGCTCTGAAACCCGCCGTGCCTGTACCGGCTGCACTAGCTGTGAAAGGCGCTAACTACCAAGCCCTGTTCACCAAACCCTCGCAAAGTCATTCGGCGCCAAAACCACCACTGGCGATCAAATGGGTGAATCAAATACATCATATGTTTATATTGATAATATTTTATTGCAGTGTTATTAATGGCCTGTTCATTATTCTAGAGAATGTACTATGTCATTGTTTGATAAGGTCGCCATTGCCAGCGTTGTCGCTATTCTGAGTTCAGTTACTGTGATTGGTTGCCACTCGACTTCTGGCAATTCCAGTGGCAATGCTGAACTTCGATTCAGTGCAGCGGGCAGCGACATTATTCCGCTGGAGCAACGTTCACGGCGTAAATGGGACAATGCCGTTATCGCCGATTTAGACCTTGACGGTAAACTCGACATCATTACCACCGACCATGCCTATCGGGCCAATATTTTCTGGAATGAGGGCGGCTACTTCTCTGGGCCACAGTTATTGATTGGCGGCGATACTCACGGCGTGGCCGCTGCCGATTACGACCTTGATGGCAAGGTCGAAATTGTTGTCTCTCAAGGCGGCGGAGCGGGCACCAATCCGAGGTTTCCGGTTGGTTTTGAGGTCAACCCTGATCGCACCTTGAGCAAACGAAAAGTGTTCGACCATTTTGAACGTAGCCGCGGCCGAGCAGTGAAGCTGGTTGATAGCGATAATGACGGCATGCTCAATCTGATCACTTCTGCGTTTCCGCTGAAGTCCCAGCCTGATGGCGCTAATTTTCATTACCGCCAAGAAAGCTTGCGCCAGTTTGAGTTTATTGAGCGATTGCCGTTCGCCCAATGGCTTGGCTACAAGGTACTCGTCACCGACTACAACAATGACAATGATCCGGATGTGGTGTTCTACGGCGGTGCCGACATGGTCCTTATTGAGGGCGGTGAAGGTACTAGCTTCACTAACGTCAGCCAAGCCGTGCTCGGCGAACTGGCCAATACCCATGATGTCAGCAGCATCGCAGAGATTGATTTTGACAATGACGGTGATTTCGATTGGTTACTGACTCGTGCCAAGCATCAATTTACCGGCCAAAGCTACTATGATAGTGAACAACGCCGCTTCGCTTTTTTCAGCCGCTTTAAGCCGTTAGCAATCGATGATTTGCATATCGCCGGTGACTTTAAGTTAGAAAATCTGCAAATGGCGTTCCCAACCTTTGATGTGTTTATTGGCGCCAGCAAACAGCCGCTTAGTTTTGATGTTGATCGCCATGGCCACAAAGACTTCACTCTAAGCCCCCAGCAGGCCGAAGGATGGCCGGCCAGTACGGAGCAAAAAGGGCTCTATATTGGCTATCTCGGCGATGGTATTTGGCGGGTGTTTGCCAATACCAAGTCGCCGACCGCAGCGGTGATCCTCAACGTGGTGTCAGCACCGCAAACAACCGATGAAGAATTAATCCCCGTGCGCTTGTTTGAAAATCGTCATGGTCAATTTGTTGATGTCACTGATGCGATGGCAATAGACGTGGCAGAGCAGACGGCTAGTTCGGCTATTGGTGACTTTGATAATGATGGCTGGAGCGATATTTTTATCGTCCGCTACGGCAATATGGCCAGTGAAACGCAACAGATTATTTACCGCAATCAACAGGGTAAAGGATTCAAACGGATTGAAGGGCATGGGGTGATATCGACAGAGCTTGGTGCCACCGGCAGCGGTGCGGAAGTGTTCGATTATGACGCCGATGGCGATTTGGATTTATTCTATGCTAACGAGCGCGGTCGCTGGCATTTGTTCACTAATGATGCTGCCAACAATGGCAATTCATACTTGATGGTTGAAGTAGCCAATGCCCCGAGTGGCAAAGCCGGACCAATGGGGGCGGTGATGACTGTTGACGCCTGCGGTATGACGTATCGCCGAGTGGTAGGGCAAACTTCCGCGGCCTTTTCCCACAGCAACATCAACCAACTGCATGTCGGCTTAGGCCAATGCCAGCAGATCGGCGATGGTGTGGTCGTCTGGTCCAATGGCGAGCGCCAGCAATTTACCATCACCGACCTCAACCAACGCCTAGTTGTCGGTAAACGTTAACGGCAGATTAGTCTGCCGTGGCTGTCGGGTAATCGGTGTAACCCTCGGCACCTCCGCCATAGAAGGTGGCATGGGCATCGTAATCCACCGGTGTTAACGCGATACCATGACGGATCCGGTCGACCAAATCTGGATTGGTAATGAATGGCTGACCGAAGGCAACAAGATCCGCATACCCTTTGTTAATGACATCAATAGCCGACTGCTGAGTGTATTTGCCCGCCACCATTATTGGTTGCGGATAAATTGCTCTCACCTGTTGTCGGTAGCTATCCGGCATTGACGTGTAATTCGAAATATTCTCCGAGAAATGCAGATAAGCCAGCTTCATCGGTGCCAATCGAGCAATCAATTTTAAGGTCAAATCGGCGATGTTTGGATCGGCATCGGCTTGTCCTTCGGTTACAAACGGTGACAGCCGAATGGCAACTTTATCGCCGCCAATGGCATCGACCACTGCTTGTGTTACTTGCAGCGGGAAGCGCATACGATTGTCATCGTTGCCGCCATACGCATCGGTTCGGTGATTGCTGGTGGTGCGGAGAAATTGATCCAACAAATAGCCGTGGGCGCCATGCAGTTCAACGCCATCAAAGCCTGCGGCAATTGAATTTTTCGCTGCTTGGACAAAATCAGCAATAGTGTTGTCGATGTCTTGCTGGGTCATGGCTCGTGGCATCTCGGTTTCAATCATGCCGAAACCGCCTTCCGGCAACGGGCCGAATACCTGATCGGGATTTTTGACTGCCGATGGTGCTACGGGTGTTTCGCCGGCAATACTCGAATGGGAGCGACGGCCAACATGCCAGAGCTGAATAAAGATCTTGCCGCCTTTGGCATGCACCGCATCGGTGACCTTTTTCCAGCCATCAATATGAGCTTGGCTGTAGATCCCCGGCGTCAATGAATAACCGCGAGCGACATCCGAGATCGGCGCGCCTTCGGTGATGATCAAGCCGGCGCCAGCACGTTGCTGATAGTACTCAGCCATCAGCGCATTGGGTACATCACCGGGCTGGTCGGTGCGGGACCGAGTCATTGGTGCCATGGCGATGCGGTTGCCCAGTTGGTGGTTGCCGATCGTCATCGCCGACAGCAATACTTCCGCCGAATCTGCTGTTGCGGCCTGCTGATGGCAAGCGGGGTAGTCGGTGAGACCTGCGGCACCACCGCCAAATAGGGTTTCTGGATTGTGGGCAGCCCATGGCACTCCGTGTTCAATGCGATAGGGTAAATCCGGATTGGCGACGAATGGGCGGCCAAAACCAATCATATCGGCCCAGCCAGACTCGATGGCGTCGACAGCTCGTTCGGCAGTGTATTTACCAGCGTAAATCAGCACGCCAGAAAAGGCTGCGCGCAACTCTTGCTTGAATTGTTGTGACATTTCAGGCGCATCGTCCCAATCGGCTTCGGCAATGTGCAGATAAACAATCTGATGTTTGTTGAGCAGTTCTGCCGCGGCGGTGTAGGTTTGTTGTGGTTTGGCATCAACGGTGCCGTTTAGGGTGGTCAGCGGCGCTAACCTGACGCCAACGCGATCGGCGCCAATTGCGGCGACCATGGCGGCGACGACTTCGTCTAAAAAGCGCAGACGGTTTGCCAAGCTGCCGCCATATTGGTCGGTGCGGGCGTTCGATTCAGAATCAATAAATTGATTGACCAGATAACCATTGGCGCCATGCAACTCGATGCCATCGAAACCGGCAGCAACGGCATTACGGGCGGCTTGCGCATACTCTTCGACAATTGCGGCAATTTCATCGACGGTTAATGCTCGGGGTTCGACCACATCGACAAAACCGGGTTGGTCACTGCCGTTGTCAACGAACACTCGGACATTCTCCGCTTTGATTGCCGAGGCGGACACGGGCTGTTTGCCACCGATATTGTCTGGGTGCGTCACTCGGCCAACATGCCACAGCTGGGCGAAGATGGTACCGCCTTTGGCATGCACTTCATCGGTCACTAATTTCCAGCCAGCAATTTGCTCGTCGGAGTAGATCCCCGGCGTCCACGCATAGCCTTGCCCCAATGGCGATATTTGCGTGCCTTCGGCGACAATTAAACCGGCAGAAGCACGCTGCCCGTAGTATTCGGCCATTAATGAATTGGCGACATTACCCGGCTGACTGGCGCGAGAGCGCGTCATCGGAGGCATCACGATGCGGTTTTTTAATTTGCTTGAGCCCAGCTTAATTGCATTAAACAGCGCGTCATTCACGGTAATACCCCTTGCCACTTGGCCGTTATCAAAATCAGAGGCTTGAAGTATAGGTGCAGTTTTATTTGTGATTAACTATGGTTATCGAAAAACATTATTGTGGTTTTTGCAAAAGTTATGATGAAAACTCGATCGGATGATCTTCAGTTATTGATTAGTGTGGTCGACTGCGGTGGCTTTTCTGCCGCGGCTGAGCAGTTAGGTGTGCAGGTTGCCAAAGTTTCTCGGGCGGTTGCTCGCATTGAGAGTCAGCTCAACATCACCCTGTTAAATCGCACCACCCGCCGCCTAGAACTGACCGAAGAGGGGGCAACGTTTGTCGACTCAATTCGCCAAGGGTTATCGACGCTAGCTTTGGCTGAAGAACAGTTGCAAAGTCACAGCCAACAACCATCAGGGCGGATTCGACTCGATGCGGCTAGCCCTTTCGCATTGCATCAAATCGTGCCATTAATCGGCGATTTTCGGCGCCTGTATCCGGCAATCGAGCTGGAGTTAACTGCCAATGAGGGCATTATCGATTTATTGCGCCATCAGGTCGATGTTGCGATTCGGATTGGTCGGCTGCAAGATTCAAATCTCCATGCTCGGTTACTTGGCCGCAGCCCTTTATTGCTGGTGGCATCGCCCAGCTACCTCGCTGAACATGGTACGCCGCAATCGGCCGCGGCATTACAACATCATCAACTGTTGGGATTTGTTGGCAGCAACAACCTGAATCGCTGGCCTCTGCAACCGGCGTTGGCTATTCAACCGCATTTGTCCGCGTCGAACGGCGAAGTGGTGCGGCAGTTGGCCTTGGCGGGCCATGGCATCGCTTGCTTATCTCGTTTTATGGTGGCGCCAGATATTGCTGAAGGGCGGCTGCGGTCGGTGTTGTCATCGCAGCTTGTTGCCGGTAGTGAGCGCGAGCTGGTTCATGCCGTGTATTACCGCAGCAGCGGTCTAGCGCCGCGGGTGTCGGTGCTACTCGATTATTTGCAGCAGCACCTTAAGTTGTAATTCCAATCCTTTTCGGCATGGATTGCTATCACTATTGATAGTACTCGCCGTGCCACAGTTTTTTGGCTTGATAACTGGCCAGTCGTTGGTTCATCACCGGAATCGACCAGCCATAATCGTCGGCTTGTTCAATCGCTTCTTGTTGATAGTCAACGGCTTCTTCAAAGTCGCCAATGGCGGCAAAGGACGCAGCCTGGGTTTCCAAAACTCGGACTTCATCGAAGTAGTTTTCTGAATTTTGCTCAAGGCTAAGCAAAGCTTGCTGGCCATTTCGAATGGCTGCGTCTGGGTGAGTCGACAGTAACCATGCGAGGTTGACCGACGATAGATAATGACCGCCGGCGGAGGCATCGCTTAGCAACTGCACCGCTTGTTTAATGTCGGCGTCTGGTTTTTTCAGTAATTGCTTGGCTAGTTCGCCTTGAGCAGGGGCATAACCGGCAATGGCAGATGCGCGAAGCCAAGCTAAACCGCCTTCCACGTCCACTTCACAACCTTTGCCCTGAATCATGCTGCGGCCTAACTCATAGCGTGATATTGGGTGTCCACCGGCGGCCGCTTGGTGATACCACTTGTTGGCATCTTTGAAATTCGTCAGTTCAATGCCCATGGATTTGAGCTGGGTGCGCCAATAGATAATGGTTTCGGCCAGTTGGTGTTGTGCTTTGATATCGCCGGCATTGGCGCGTTGCTCCACTTCATCGATCAACGCTTTGAGTTTGGCTTCTCGGACCTTGGTATCTTTAAGCTGATACTCCAGTTTTACCTGATGCCCCTCAAGCTGGAGGCCAGTTTGTTGACTGGGTTGTTGACGCCAGCGCGGCAAAATTTTCAGCGACGGCGCAATGAAATGTTTGCTGGTTGCTCCGAGTACTTCAACGTCGCGAATGTAGCCTTGTGCAGAGACGTTATATTGCAATTTGACGGTACCGCTGAGGCCAGCGCGGGCGGCATTGACTGGGAACTTAGGCTCCGCTCGTTCGACCCAGCCTGCCGGCTTGAATTGGCAATTCCGATCGAGCAAGGGGATTGGCGAGAATTTTTCCTGTACCGACGCTTTGCCGTATTGGCTCATTAGTGACGCCGTTTCAGCGGCAAGTGCAGAAGGTTCAATGTCAATGTTGTGTTGGGCTAATTGGGCCTTGATTTGAGTCACCGAGTCGGCGACGCCCAAACCGGGGTCGTTTTGATCGGCAACCTGCATCCAAGCTATGGCGCGGGTGTAGTCGGTGGGCACGCCTTCACCATAAAGGTACATCACGCCCAAGCGATATTGGCTGTAAGCATCGCCAATGGTGGCGAGGTTTTGGTAAAGCTGAAATGCTTTGTCGAACTCTTGGTCTTGGTAGTGTTGATCGGCGGTTTTAAAGCTCGATGAAAAAGCTGAAAAACAGCTGAGTGCCAAGAGCAGCACTAGTCCTTTTGCTGACATGATTAACGTCCTGTGAATCGTTGTTGTTTAAGTCGCTATTGTCTACATCGTGGTTGATCTGAACCGAATTTAGCGAACTAGATTCGCCGGTACTGGCGGCTCAGAGACTTTCACGGCAATGGTGATTAACTGACCCTGACGAAGAATCGTCAGTTCGACCTGCTCGCCAGGATTAGTTTCGGCAATCGAGTCCATCGCGACATTGACTTCGCTTATGTCTTTGCCATTGATCTTGAGAATAATGTCATTGGCGATGATGCCGGCACTCGCGGCAGGTCCAGATGGTTCCATTGAGGTAACGATGACACCACTGCGGTCGGCAAGTCTTAGCTGCTGCGCCATGGTCGGACTGATCGATTCGCCGGTGATCCCCAGATAACCCCGAATCACCCGACCATGTTTAATAATGCTTTCGAGTACTTTGCGGGCCAACCCATAGGGCACAGCAAAGCTGATGCCGTAAATATCGATTTCTTGGCCAGCCTGGAAAGCGGCGGTGTTAATGCCAACTAGTACGCCATCACTATTGACCAGTGCGCCGCCTGAATTGCCGCGGTTGATCGCTGCATCGGTTTGTAAGAATTCTTGATAGTTGGTGGCAGCCATACCGCTGCGGCCCGCCGCGCTGATAATCCCCTGAGTAATGGTCTGACCGAGGTTGTAGGGATTGCCAATCGCCAGCACCAGTTCGCCAACTTCGGGAGTGTAATCGGCCAATTGCGGAATTACCGGCAGGTCGTCATCTTCGATGTGCAATACGGCCAGATCAGTGAAAATATCCTGACCAATCAATTTGGCGGTGTAAATGCGGCCATCTTGCAGTGCCACCAGAATCTGATCGGCATTTTCCACCACATGAGAGTTGGTCAGAATGTGACCCTTCTCGGTCATGATGACGCCAGAGCCGAGACCTTTGGTGCGCAGCTCTGCTTTATTGCTCCACAAACCGCCAGCGCGCTGCAAGCTTCTTGAATAGACATTAACCACAGCTGGCGATGCTTTTCGCACCGCATCGGTCAGTGACAGTGGCCCATTATCAGGGGAAACCGTGGGAAGCCATGAGTCCAACAGCGTATTGCTGCCCCGCAGACCTGGGAACAGAATAAGCAACAACGCCGCCAGTAGCAGGCCCGCTAGTGAAGCTTTAAAAACATAGGTAAGAAAGCGCACGGAATTCGGTTAACAGCAGGTTAATGATTGATAGCCGGAGAATAACAGCTAACAAAAAAATGGGCGAGCTATGTGCTCACCCATTTTTGTCATTACCGCTTCAATTAGCGCATAAACAAGTAGATTTGAGTACCATCTCGCACTAAATTCAGCGCGATAGTGCCTTTGGCATCGTCCAGAATATCTTGTAAATCACTAATGGTTTTAACCCGCTGCTTGTTGACACCGATAATCACATCATCCTTTTTCAGGCCGACGCGAGCCGCCGGAGAACCGGGCTCTAGTTCAACAATGCTGATGCCGCCTTTGTATTCCTTGGTGGTTTCGAGTTTGGCGCCAAGCAGTCGCTTATCGATATCTTGCGCGCTGGCGGTTTGCTCATCTGAGCCACCTAGGGTAACGGTTACGGTTTTCTTCTTGCCATCGCGCAGCAGGCCTAATTTCACTTTAGAGCCAGCGCCCATGGTGCCAATTTGCGCCCGCAGCTGACCAAACGAATTCACTGGCTTGCCGTTAATTTCAGTGATCACATCACCGGCTTCAATGCCGGCATCGGCAGCGGCGGTATCGGCGAACACCTGATTGACGAAGGCTCCTTTTTGAATATCCAGATCCATTGCTTTGGCCACGTCAGAGTTGAGGTCGCGACCGGTAATGCCGAGGACGCCACGCTGTACTTTGCCGTGCTCGATCAGTTGGTCAACAATGTTGTTGGCCATGTTGATTGGAATCGCAAAACCAATGCCGACATTGCCGCCGTTGGGACCATAAATCGCCGTGTTAATGCCGATTAGGTGGCCATTGAGATTGACCAAGGCGCCGCCGGAGTTACCACTGTTGATGGCAGCATCGGTTTGAATAAAGTTCTCGTAGTTTTCGATATTCAGACTAGAGCGCGCCAATGCACCAATAATACCGGAGGTGACGGTTTGACCGAGACCAAATGGGTTACCAATGGCAACCGCAAAGTCGCCGACGCGAAGCTCATCAGAGTTACCCAGCTTAATCGCAACCAAATCATCGGCCTCGATTTGCAGTAAGGCAACGTCTGTGCCCTCATCTGAGCCTATCTTGGTTGCATCAAAGCTACGGCCATCGGTCAAGGTGACGGTGATTTCATCCGCGTTGTTAATGACGTGATGATTGGTGATGACATAGCCTTTATCGGCATCAATGATGACGCCTGAGCCAAGTCCTTTGAAAGGGCGCTCTCTGACTGACTCCGAAGGGGCGCCGAAGTGGCGAAATATCTCGGGAATGCGCTGACGCTGGGTATGGGTCCCTGCCACCGAGATATTGACCACCGCAGGAGTCACTTTTTCCAACATCGGAGCAAGTGAAGGCAGTGGCTTGCCATCGACGCTCGATGGCAAAGCTGCAACTGCTGAAATCGGCGCTGTTAGTGTTACGCCAACAATTAATGCACTGAAAATATGGCGAAATTTCATAGCCAGAAAATCCTCTACTTCTGTTTTATCCGTTAAGCCAATAGACGTTTACATTAAGGTTAAGTTCAGCAAATTTGTTTATTGAGATGTTTCTTTTTGTTTCAAAAGCCCGTGACTGGTATTGGCGTAATCGCGTGGTGGTAACTCACCAGCACTTTTAACACGGACCGGCTGCTCGCTTTCTTCAACCTCGTCGTCTGTTAGCAACTGACGCGTTTTTAGTAATTGCTCGGTCAATTGCTCGTAATTCTCTTGTGCGGCGTGCATCAAGTCTGAAGTCGATTGCAGGTGCTCGGTGACTTCTGACTTGTAACGCTCAAATTCGGCTTTGGTATTGTGCAGTTCAATGTCGAGTGTGGACGTTTCTGCTGACTTGTGAGCCCAAAAGCGACCAATGAAAAAACCGACGATAAGGCCAGCAAATACGCATACAAATGGGATCCAACTCATTCGACTCTCCTTTTGAGGGAACAACAATCTTCACGTGGAGCTGGCATGCCAGCTCCTCAATTAATGGGTACGGCGCAAGAGTAAATCAAGCTCATTAAAATAAAAGCTGAACGCGCATCGCGAAATTAGACGTTTAGCTGACCATACCAAAATGCCGCAGGATTGGTATAAGATGCGGGCCATTGTAACAACGAGGATGTTCCATAGTGGCCCGTTCACCTTTGCAACAATATCAATATGATTTGACTCATCGGGGTTTCAGTCAAGATCCGGCGCAAGCGAATGCGGTCAACGAATTGGAGTCCTTGTTCCAGCGGCTCATCAAGCCTAGCCCGAAGTCCAGCTTCTGGCAGCGTTTGCTGCAAAAAAAATCTACTGAGAGTACTTGCGGGCTGTACTTCTGGGGCGGAGTCGGGCGCGGCAAAACTTACTTAGTGGATACCTTTTTCGAGTCCTTGCCGTTCGAAAACAAGCTGCGACTGCATTTTCATCGGTTGATGCAGCAAGTTCACACCGAACTGAAAGCTGCCGCGGGGCAGGCTAATCCAATGGAATTGGTGGCAGCGAGCTTTGCCCAGCGGGCGCGGGTGATTTGCGTCGATGAGTTTTTTGTCTCCGATATTACCGATGCGATGCTGATGGCCGAGTTGCTCAAAGGCCTGTTTGATCGCGGCGTGGTGTTGATTGCGACTTCGAATATTGTACCCAATGAGCTGTATCGTAACGGCTTGCAGCGCAGCAGATTTCTGCCGGCGATTGCGTTGCTGGAGCAGCATTGCAAAGTGGTGAATGTTGATGCTGGCATTGACTATCGCCTGCGTTTATTGACTGCAGCGCCATGCAGTTACATTCCCAACGATCCCGCAGCAGACCAAGCCTTGACTGAGCGATTCCATCAATTGGCGCCTGAACCGGGTCGAGAGGGCGGCACCATCGATATTTTGGGCCGCGCCATTAAGGTTCGCTGGCATGCTGATGATGTGTTGATGATTGATTTCGCTTCGCTTTGCCAAACCGCCAGAAGTCAGCTCGATTACATCGAAGTGGCCACTTACTATCATACGGTTCTGCTAACGAACATCATCGCGATGAATGACAGTCAAAATGATGCTGCGCGTCGATTCATTTCGTTGATTGATGAATTGTATGACCGCCGAGTGAAGTTATTGCTTTCCGCCGAGCAGCCGTTGGAAAACTTGTATTCAGGTCGCGGTTTGGAGTTTGAATACAAACGCTGCCTGTCTCGTTTGCAGGAAATGCAGAGTGAGGAATATTTGGCGCTACCTCATCGGCCTTGAGTACGTGCGAATATTGTCGTTAAACTCAGTAAATACTCAAGACGCCGTAAAATCGTCCTTGATGGCTCAGCTGCCGCATCCCTGCGGCAGATGCTTTCAATTCACTGAGTCCAACGCCAATGATGCCTTTAGAGGCAGCGAATAACTCGCTGAGATGCTTCAGGCGGCATGGATGCCGCATGTAGAGCGCTCCACGGAAGGACTTGAGCGTCATCGAAGCGAGTTGTTCGTTGCCGAATCAATCGCCGCCGCTCAGTTTTTACGACTATCCGCTTGACTGGCAAAGAGGTAGCGAATGACTCGCTGAGGTGCTTCAGGCGGCATGGATGCCGCATGTAGAGCGCTCCACGGATGGACTTGAGCGTCACCGAAGCGAGTTGTTCGTTGCCGAATCAATCGCCGCCGCTCAGTTTTTACGACTATCCGCTTGACTGGCAAAGAGGCAGCGAATGACTCACAGAGGTGCTTCAGGCGGCATGGATGCCGCATGTAGAGCGCTCCACGGACGGATTTGAGCGTCACCGATGGGAGTTGTTCGTTGCCGAATCAATCGCCGCCGCTCGGTGATTACGTCTATCCGTTTGACTGGCAAAGAGGCAGCGAATGACTCACTGAGGTGCTTCAGGCGGCATGGATGCCGCATGTAGAGCGCTCCATGGATCGACTTGAGCGTCACCGACGGGAGTTATTCGTTGCCGAATCAACACACCATAAACAGCGCACAAAAAATAATCATAATTAGCGCGTGATCTCGGTTACACCTTTCTGTATAATCCGCCAGCCCTTATTTGCATGCTCCCACTTTTACCATTTTGCGGACAATGCGCTCGAAGGGGCGAAAAACCGCATCGGGGCTTCCTTGGAAGCTAGGTATGTAACTGATTTTATTGGGTTAAGATAAATGACAACTTTTACTGCTAAGCCAGAATCTGTCAAACGCGACTGGTATGTCGTGGATGCGGAAGGCAAAACTCTGGGCCGTTTGGCAACTGAGATTGCTTTGCGCCTGCGCGGCAAGCACAAGCCTGAATACACTCCACACGTTGATACTGGTGATTACATCGTTGTTATCAACTGTGAAAAAGTAGCTGTTACCGGCCGTAAAGCCGAAAACAAGATGTACTACCGTCACACCGGTTTCCCTGGTGGTATTCGTGAAATCAACTTCGAGAAGCTGATTGCACGTAAGCCAGAAATGGTAATCGAGAAAGCTGTGAAAGGTATGTTGCCAAAAGGCCCTCTGGGCCGCGCAATGTTCCGCAAGCTGAAAGTGTACGCGGGTGCTGAGCATCAACACGCTGCTCAACAACCTAAAGTACTGGACATCTAAGGTAGAGGAACAGGCAAATGGCTGATAATCAATATTATGGTACTGGTCGTCGCAAGAGCTCTACTGCTCGCGTATTCGTTAAACCAGGTACTGGCAACATCACAGTAAACAAGCGTACTTTGGAAGAGTACTTCGGTCGTGAAACGGCTCGCATGGTTGTTAAGCAACCTCTTGAGTTGACTGAACTGACTGAAAAACTGGACCTGTACATCACCGTCGTTGGTGGTGGTATCAGCGGTCAAGCTGGTGCAATCCGTCACGGTATCACTCGCGCTCTGATGGAGTACGATGAAACCTTGCGTCCTGCACTGCGCGCAGCTGGCTACGTGACTCGTGACGCTCGTCGCGTTGAACGTAAGAAAGTTGGTCTGCACAAAGCACGTAAGAAGCCACAATTCTCAAAACGTTAAGTTTTGCTGCATTTTGGTTCGAAAAAACCCAGCAACTGCTGGGTTTTTTTTTGCCTTCTGTGGCAAGACCAGTTTGTGTTTCGCGCCCCGATTTTTTATCATTGGCGCGGTTTTATACATTAGTGTTGATCAAGGTCTGGTTTTACCCTGCCGTTATCTGATTCGACACTTCATAACAATAATTCAATTACGGAGCCCTGACGGGAGACCCTTGCATGAGCAATGCGCCTGTTGATTCTGGCCGCCGTCGATTTTTGACTGCGACCACGGCTGTGGTTGGAGGTGCTGGCTGTGCTTTCGCCGCTGTGCCTTTCATCGCATCCTGGAACCCAAGTGCGAAAGCCAAAGCGGCTGGTGCACCGGTGGAAGTGGATATTAGTAAACTCGAACCTGGCCAATTAATTCGTGTCGATTGGCGCGGCCAGCCAGTTTGGGTTGTTAATCGTACCCAAGCGGCATTGGACGAACTGAAAGCTGTTGAAGATCAGCTCAAAGATCCTGCGTCTGATGAGCCTCAGCAACCTGAGTTCGCAAAAAACCAATACCGCTCGTTGAAGCCTGAGATTCTGGTTGCGGTCGGTTTGTGTACTCACCTTGGTTGTTCACCAACTTATCTGCCTGATACTTTCGGTGAGCAGGTCTCTGGCGTGAAGTCAGGGTTCTTCTGCCCATGTCATGGTTCAAAATTCGATATGGCCGGACGCGTGTTCCAAAACGTTCCAGCTGGCCTGAACCTGGTGATCCCACCGTACACCTTTGTTGATGACACCACTATTTTGGTCGGTGTTGAAGAAGGAGCCGCGTGATGAAAGGTTTGATGGACTGGATTGAAGCTCGTCTTCCATTTATGGAAGCGATGAACAAACACGTTATCCAATACCCAGCACCGAAGAACTTCAACTTCTGGTACTTCTTTGGCTCTTTGGCCATGCTGGTGTTGGTCAATCAGATCGTCACTGGTATCTGGCTGACCATGAACTACGTCCCTTCTGGCGAAGGTGCGTTTGCCTCGATCGAATACATCATGCGTGATGTCGATTACGGCTGGCTACTGCGCTATATGCACTCGACCGGTGCTTCAGCGTTCTTCGTGGTGGTTTACCTGCACATGTTCCGTGGCATGATGTACGGCTCCTATCAAAAGCCGCGCGAACTGCTGTGGCTGTTCGGCATGCTGATCTTCTTGGTGCTAATGGCCGAAGCCTTCATGGGCTACCTGTTGCCATGGGGCCAGATGTCATTCTGGGGTGCTCAGGTCATTATTTCGCTGTTCGGTGCCATTCCTTGGATTGGTGACGATTTGACCCTGTGGATCCGTGGTGACTACGTGATCTCAGGCGCGACCCTGAACCGCTTCTTTGCGCTGCACGTGATTGCCTTGCCGCTAGTTCTTGTGGTGTTGGTATTCCTGCACATTTTGGCATTGCATGAAGTGGGCTCAAACAACCCTGAAGGTATCGATATTAAGAAGCCGAAAGGCTCGGTACCAGAAGGCGAGAAAAGCCCATTCAAGTTCCACGCGCGCTATGACAAATACGACATCGTTGATGCCGTGCCTTTTCATCCGTACTACACGGTGAAAGACATTATGGGCGTCGCGGGCTTCTTGATTCTGTTCTGCTATGTGATTTTCTTTGCGCCAGAGATGGGCGGCTACTTCTTGGAGAAGCCAAACTTCGAAGCGGCTAACCCACTGAAGACGCCTGAGCACATTGCGCCGGTTTGGTATTTCACTTCGTTCTACGCCATTCTGCGGGCGATCCCTCACAAATTGATGGGGGTTGTCGGTATGGGCGCGGCAATCGTAGTGCTGTTCCTGCTGCCTTGGCTCGACCGCTGTAAAGTGAAGTCGGTTAAGTACCGCAGCATTTGGCACAAGTTGAACCTGACTCAGTTTGTTATCTGCTTCATCATTCTCGGTATTCTGGGTGCGATTCCAGCGACTCCGGGCCGCACTTTGTTGGCTCAGATCACCACCTTTGGTTACTTCGCATTCTTCGCCCTGCTGTGGTTCTACAGTAAAAACGAGAAATGTAAGCCTGTACCTGAGAGGATCAGCAAATGAAAACATGGTTGTTAATTTTGTCACTGCTGGTTCCTTCTGCTGCTTTCGCAGCTGGTGGTAGCAGTGTGCCGTTGGATGACGCCAACATTGACCTGACTGACAATGCGTCACTGCAACGCGGTGCCAAGTTGTTCATGAACTACTGCTTTGGCTGTCATAGCACCCAATACCAGCGTTATGAGCGTGTTGCTACTGACATCGGTATTCCATTGGATTTGATGCAGGAAAACCTGATCTTCACCGGTGCCAAAATCGGTGAGTTGATGGAAAATTCAGTCGATGATGAGCAAGCGGCGAAGTGGTTTGGTGCCACTCCTCCTGACTTGACGTTAGTGGCCCGCGTTCGTGGTGTCGATTGGATTTACACCTACCTGCGCACTTTCTACGTTGATGAAACGCGTCCGTTTGGGGTCAACAATGTGGTGTTCCCAAGCGTCGGTATGCCGCATGTTCTGGAAGAACTGCAAGGTATTCCAACCAAGAAATATGAAACCCGTTTGATTGACGGCGAAGAGAAGCTGGTCTTTACCGGTGAAATCGAAGTCGACGGTTCGGGTGAAATGAGTACTGATGAATATGATCAGGCGGTGCGTGATATCACCAACTTCCTAGCATATTCAGCAGAGCCGATTGCGCTGGAACGTCAGCGTTTAGGTTACTGGGTACTTGGTTTCTTGTTCATCTTGCTAATCCTTTCTTACTTCTTGAAGAAGGAATTCTGGCGAGACGTGCATTAATCCCAATGCACTAATTTTTGCTAGCAAGGGGCCGGCGGCCCCTTTGCTGTTTTCAGTTTTCGTTTAATGACTTGGAGGAACGCATGGCTGTAGCTGCCAACAAACGTTCTGTTATGACCCTGTTCTCTGCGATGGATGACTTGTATAGCCATCAGGTTCGCATTGTTCTGGCGGAAAAAGGTGTCACCTTTGAAGCCACTTATGTTGATGCTGAGCACCCGTCTGAGGAACTTGCTGAGGTCAACCCATATGGTAGCGTTCCAACTCTGGTCGACCGTGACTTAGTACTTTATCGCGCACAAATCATCACCGAATACCTCGATGAGCGTTTTCCTCATCCGCCATTGATGCCGGTTTATCCAGTGGCTCGTGGCCGTAGCCGTTTGATGATGTACCGCATTGAAAAAGACTGGTACGGCTTGGTTGAAAAGATTTTCAACAATGATGATGCTGAAAATGCCCGTCGCGAATTGCGTGAAGGCTTGTTGGCCATTGCGCCAATCTTCACTGAAACACCATACTTCATGAGTGAAGAGTTCAGCCTGACCGACTGCTTCTTGGCACCGCTATTGTGGCGTTTGCCAGTTCTTGGCATTGAGCTAAGCGGCCGTGGTAGCAAAGAATTGAAAGCTTACATGAACCGCTTGTTCGAGCGTGATTCATTCAAAGCTTCACTGACTGAAGTTGAGCGCGAAATTCACGCTTTTTAAGCGCGATAATCGTCAGCAGGAGATGTTATGACCCCGAGTCGTCCCTATTTGCTCAGAGCCTTCTACGAATGGTTGGTTGATAATGATTTAACCCCTCATTTGGTGGTGGATGCCGAGCAGCCGGATGTTGAAGTGCCGCGGCAATTCGTCCAGAACGGCCAGATCGTGTTGAATATTGCTCCTGCTGCGGTGTCTCAGCTGCAAATGACCAATGACGTGGTGTCATGCTCGGCTCGCTTTGGTGGCAAGCCGGAGTTGCTCTATGTACCAATGTGGGCGGTGAAAGCGATTTACGCCCGCGAAAATGGTGCTGGCACCGTGTTTGAAGCTGAACCGGGTTATCGTGAGATGCTCAGTCAGTTAGACAGTGCCGATGAAACCGCGCAACCTGCCGCAGAGCGTGATTTACCAAGCGACAATGGTGACGACGACAAGCCGACGCCGCCATCTGGCTCGAGGCCAACACTTCGAGTGGTTAAATAAGGTTTCAGTCAGGCAATAAAAAACCGAGCGATATGCTCGGTTTTTTATTGCAAGTTTGGGCGGCTATTGGCGAGCCGTTTCTTCTGGCACAAATTCAAATACTCGGACTACTTCGCTGACGCCGCCGACATTGCGGACAATCTCGGTAGCAATGTTGGCTTCTGAGCGCGTCACGACCCCCATCAAGAACACTTTGCCATCTTCTGTGATGATCTTCAGTCGCGCGAATTCCGTGTTTTCATCAGCCAATAGTGCGCTGCGAACTTTTGTCGATAGCCAGCTGTCGCTTGAGCGAGTAGTCAGCGATATCGGCTCTCGGATCTCAAGTTCGTTATGAAGTTTGGCCGAATCGACTTGCGAAGCGCTGATCCGCTTTACTTCATCCATCAAATAGCTGCTTGGCACTTGGCCAACCAGTAAAACAGTGCCGTTGACGGCAAATACCCGGATCCGCGACTGCTTGTTGAGGCCTTCGCTTTCGGAAAAGGCGCTGGAGAGTTCAAATTCCAGCTTGGTATCTTCCACCTGAGTGGTGACGGGGCGCCGATCATGCAGCATGGTAGCTGTACCTGCTGCACCGGCAACGATGACCCCAGCGCAGCCCTGCACCAAGGCTAAACTGGCAACTGCCGCTAAACCTAAATACCAGCGAGCCACAATTTAGTCCTCAATGTTGGGGAACAGGGTGTTGTCGATCAAATCACACAGACAGTGAATGACCAGCAAGTGCACTTCTTGAATACGGGCGGTGCGATCCGATGGAACTCGAACTTCAACATCGTTCTGACTCAGCAGACCGGCCATTTCACCGCCGTCTTTACCGGTCAGTGCGACGATTTTCATATCTCGGCTAACCGCCGCTTCCATCGCTTTGATGACATTGCGGGAATTACCGCTGGTTGAGATTGCCAACAGAATATCGCCCGGTTGCCCCAGTGCGCGAACTTGCTTGGAAAACACTTCATCGTAGCTGTAGTCATTGGCAATGGAAGTGACGGTGGAGCTATCGGTGGTCAACGCCATCGCAGGCAAGCCAGGGCGTTCTTTTTCAAATCGATTGAGCAGCTCAGAAGAAAAATGTTGAGCATCGCCAGCGGAGCCGCCATTGCCGCAAGATAAAATCTTGTTGCCGTTGAGCAGCGCTTGGCTCATGTTAAAAGCGGCCGCCTGAATGGCATCGGGTAGCGCTTCTGCAGCAGCTATTTTGGTTTGGATGCTTTCAGTAAAACTGGCTTTAATTCGGTCTAACATGGGTTCCTCTCGAACTAGAATGCGTTTTTTAGCCAGGAGATGCGTTGTTCGCTTCCCTGGCCGTCAACAGCGAGCAGATCAAATCGGCACGCTGTTTGGTGTTCTTTCAATTGCTGTGTTTGCAGGTAGTACTGGGCGGTGCGCCGAAGGCGACTAATTTGCGCTTGGCTGAGGGCATACTCGGCACCACCAAAGTCTTTCTGGCTGCGATACTTTACTTCGACAAACACTAGGGTGTCTTGTTCCTTCATGATCAAGTCTATTTCCCAGTGGCCTTTGCGAAAGTGCCGCGTCACCAGCGATAGACCTTGAGCCGTCAGATAGTCGATGGCTAACTGCTCATAGTAATCGCCGGTGTGCTTCAAATCAGCTACTCACTGGCACTAGGCGCTGATCTTTATACTGGCTCCAAGGTAAGCTGACGCCTACTTCTCCTTGCTCGGAGACACTGAGATCACCAGTCCAACCCGATACGGTAAAGCCAGGCAACTGTCGCAGCGCTTGCAGTTGCGGAATTAATGACAGGGCATCATGACCCATCGCGAACAAGCGGATATCGCTGTATTGCCATTCAGGAGCAAGGGTTTCAACTGCTGCTTTTTGTTGACTCAATGACGGGCTGGTTAGCAGCGGAATATCGGCGACATAGATGCCATTAAATTCACTGCTCTGGCCATTGTGAGAGCGCGGTCCAGCATAAACATTGACCGGATCGGCAAATGGGCTGATGGTGACATCGACAAATGACTTGAGCAGACGCGCCTGTTGTGAGCTAGCAACAACGTAAATGGCATCAATATCGGCGCGGCTGCGCGGCTCTGATTCCAATTTGAGGCCTAGTACTCGCGCTAACTCAACTGCGCGCGCTTTCGAGTCAGTGATCCCCATTACTTGCTGAACTTGCTTCTGCATGTTCTTGGCATCTTGGATCGGCACTAGGGCAATATCTTGAGCATTATCCTGCTGTTGCCAGGTCTGCTCGAACGAGTGAGTGATTCGCTGGTAACTATTGCCGTTGGCCTGCAATAGCAACGGATGCTCGATACCTTGGTCGATAAAGAACTGCGCGGTGTTGCGGCCTTCAAGTTCTGGCGACAAGGCAAATGAACTGATCATCTGTGATTGCTGATCAGCATCCACTTGGTTTAACGCGAGGATCTGTACTGAGTTGTCGGCTAGCTCCAGCAATGTGCGGACATTGGACTTAAGCAGCGGGCCAATAATGATGGAATGGCCATCTTGTTGAATTTGTTGATATAGATCGGCAATGGTGTTGCGGCCACTATCGTAAAAATGCAGTTGAGTCGGACTTTCCAGATCATCCAACACGGCCTGTAACATGCCATTGCGCAGGGCATGGCCTTGCGCTTTGTAGGCACCGCTCAGTGGCAGGATAACGGCTACATCCGCTGGTTTCTGGTCGGTGGCGGTCATCGCCTCATTGAGATTGCTCGGCAAGGTCGCCGCGGCCGGATGTTTTGGATAGCGTTGTTGCCACTGTTGCAGCTGTGCCAGTACATGCTTCAGCTGGCCCTTGGTATTGAGGATCTGGTACAGCGACAACCAACCATCAAATGCCGGATCTATCGACTGGCCATTGAATCGAGCAGGCTGACTTTTTTCAACTTCGCCGAGTAGGTTCCAGATTTGTTGCTGCACTTTTTGCTGGCGTTCGGGCTCGACGTATGGGTAGCGTTTGACCGCTTGTTGCGCCGCGCCCCAATAGTCTTCATGGTACTGATGAATCGCCGTGGCTAAGGCGTAACGTTCGTCGTTGAGCTGGCCGTTAACCAACGGTTGGGCAATGGCTTTGTCATACGACTGTTCGGCACTGGCCATGTCACCCTGAGCCATTTTTACTTGCGCATCGAGCAACAACCAATGCTGTTGATTGGCAAGATTGGTGGGGTTCGTGGCGGCGAGTGTCGACGCCGCTAAATCGAGTCGGCCTGAACGTAAATACAGCCGAGTCGCATTTAATCGATATTCGCTGCGCTCTGGCTCTTTCGCTTGTTGGGCCAAATCTAACCATTGTTGCGGCGAAGCAATATTATTCAGATCAGCCTGCGATGGCTTGTCGTTGCTGGCACAGCTGAGGATGCCAAAGGCCATGATCACGACCATCAGCCAACGTGACACGAATGCGAAACGACGTTCTTGTGAATAGCGCACAAGATCTCCTTAAATGTGGGGGAGCGCGGTTTAGTGATGTATATTAACCGCTGATTCTGAACAAACAAAACCAATTCCATGAGCGGCACCCTTTATATAGTACCTACCCCAATCGGCAACCTCGGAGATATTAGCGCAAGAGCCCTTGAGGTGTTAGCTGCAGTTGACGTTATTGCTGCCGAAGACACGCGCCATACCCGTAAATTATTGAACCACTTTGGTATCGGCACCAAAGCGGTGTCGCTCCATGCGCACAATGAGAATCAGCGCTCGGCACAAATGCTCAGTTATTTGGACAATGGTCAATCGCTGGCGCTGGTATCCGATGCCGGTACGCCGCTGATCTCCGATCCCGGTTACCCGTTAGTGACGGCAGTACGTCAGGCTGGTTTCGAGGTGATTGCGCTCCCTGGCCCATGTGCCGCAATTACCGCGCTATCGGCAGCGGGCTTGGCTACCGACCGATTTTGTTTTGAGGGATTTCTACCGGCTAAAAAAGCTGGTCGTATCGAAGCTCTGCAAACGCTTGCGGCCGAATCACGCACCATGGTGTTTTATGAATCGCCGCGGCGAGTCTTGGATACCCTTGCCGCTATTGCTGAGGTATTCGGCGAGTCACGTCAGCTTGTGGTTGCCAAAGAGCTAACCAAGCGCTTTGAGACCTTTATCAGTGGCACTTCGGCGGAAGTGATTGCATGGTTTCAAGCCGAGCAGGAGCGCCAGCAAGGTGAAATGGTTGTGATGGTGGCAGGAGCGACGAAAGAGCAAGATCAGGGCTTTGAGCAAGCATTGCAATTGGCTAATAAACTGCAACCGTTAATGCCACCCAAGCAAGCTGCAGGTATTGCTGCAGATACCTTCGGCTGTAAGAAGAATGCGATCTACAAAGCGATGATGGCAGAGGAAGAATAACTGATTAGGAGCGCACTCGTTCAGGCCGCAAGCACAACCGATCAGTAGCTGGTCAATACTGAGCTTTGGCTGTCGCACATGTATTGGTGCGCTTGTTGAAAGGGCATTGCTTTCGCGTAAAGCCAGCCCTGCACCTCATCAATGTCTGTGCTACGCAAGAAATCTAATTGCTGTTGGGTTTCGACCCCCTCCGCGACGATCTGAAAACCGAGCTGTTTACATAACACCACAAGCTGCTCGTAAAGGCGTTGACCTTTCGGTTCGTCGGTAATATCAAGTAATGATTTATCGAACTTAATGGTTTGAATATTGGTTCGAGCCAGCATCGCGAGATTGGAGTAGCCAGTGCCAAAATCATCCATGGCGGTAGATATGTTGCTCTTATCTAAACGCTCAATCATTTTGTCCATTGCTGCTTGGTTACTAATGTAACTGCTTTCGATAATTTCGACTTCGACTTGCTCGGGAAATTGTTGCAAGGCTTTCTCTAGCTGTTCGACCGTTTGCTCATGCAAATCAATGGGATCAATGTTAAGACTGACTTTCGGGTGATAACCGGCAGCTGCCCATTTCTCAAGATCTTCACTGACTCGGTTGATCACCCACCAATCGATGATATTGAGCAGATTATGTTCCCGCAGAGTGGCTAAAAAGTAGGGGCCGACAATGTTGCCATTTGGCTTGCGCAACCGTACTAACGCCTCGAAGCCGGAAACTAATCCTGTGGCCAGTCCGATTTTCGGTTGGTAATGCAACTCCAGCTCACCGTGCTCTAAATCTTGCAATACTTGATTGAGCTCTGATTGGCGCATTTGGTTTTGTTGTTGTACTTCAATAAAACGATGTTCAAGGCTCTCGTCGAGTTTAGTGTTCACGGTTAAATTCGCGCGGAGCCTTTCAAGTTGATGATAAGTCGAGTTGTGGCGAATGCTGAGACGCACAAATGGGTAATAGATTGCGGTACTAATGGCAATCAGCACCATTTGAAAGAACACGGTACGAGCGCTTTGAGACATGAACCAAGCATCGAGCAGTACCGGTGTCACCCATGAGCGCTCGGTTTCGGTGAATGGTAACCACCCGGTTTGTAGCACATGGTATGCAATGTAGGCATTGACCATTGGCGCAAAGACAAAAGGCACTAAAAAGTAAATATTGAAGACTATGGGAATGCCGTAGATCAGCGTTTCATTGACGTTAAACATTGCCAGTGGAACCGACAACTTGGCGACATTTTTTTCATGAAATTGCTCGCGACATACCAAGCACGCCAAAATCAGTCCCCAAGTTGAGCCCGAGCCGCCGAGGTGGACAAAGGTCGACATAAAGGTATGCATCGGCATACCTGCGATCATGAGACTATTACTCAGCTCCATGCCATCGATCATGTTGACAATATGTTCACCATGAACCCCAGTCATCCAAGTTAATTGGCTGATAAAGATCCGTGTTAGGACCCTCGGAAACATCGATAGATCTTCATAGTGCGCGACCAGCAAGTAGCCCAGCATGCTGAACAGTTCTGCGATGTAAGGCATGATTGAACTGACCAGAATAAAAACCACAGCAAATGGCAATACCAGATTGATGTGCTTTTTGAGGAAATGGCTAATCCCTGAGCCTTTGACCAAATGCAGCCATTTCAGCTTAGCAATGAGGGCCAGTAAGTAGCTGGATAATGTTGGAATCAATATCGCGTAGCCAGAAAATCCTTCTGACCAAAACGCCAACGCATCCAGTTCGGCAGAGCGCTGGGTTGCATCAAACACAAAGCAACATAATGCCAATATAGGTGAAGCGACGGTGTTTAAGCCCAAATTTTTGGCTAAGTAAAAGCTCATCGAGCCGACAAGGGCTAAGGAAAACAAACCAAACAAGACAGTGTTGCAAGAACTGATTGCTGCGACAATTTGTGGCGACTCTGAGAACCAATCAAAGCGATGGGTATATTCAGACAGAACGGCTGACGACGCCATCAAAATGACAAAGGGAACCAACGCGATACAAGCTTCTCGAAGCGACAGAAAGAACGACAGCTGAGCAATGCTTTTATGGTTGTTTTGTAACATGGAGTCCCATTGATTTTGCAGCTTTTAGGTGTGGTTTGGTCTGCACATCATTGATGTGGGCAGTGTAGTCTAGGCAGTACCTTAGTTTCACTCTTTTAGTATGGAGTTGCGAGCTGACTCAAAACTGTCGCCGGCACCAAATGCCTATCAACTTTTGTGTTTCGTTAATACTTGGGTTGGCGCGACGATCGGTGTACACTGCGCGCCGGAGTCGGCCAGGCAATCGCTGCTCTGCTTTGCAGGGGGGAGGAAAGTCCGGGCTCCATAGGGCAGGGTGCCAGGTAACGCCTGGGGAGCGTAAGCTCACGACTAGTGCAACAGAGAGCAAACCGCCGATGGCTCGTAAGAGCACAGGTAAGGGTGAAAGGGTGCGGTAAGAGCGCACCGCGCGGCTGGCAACAGTTCGCGGCACGGTAAACTCCACCCGGAGCAAGGCCAAATAGGCCCCTGCGGACGCGGCCCGCGTTTGGGGGCGGGTAGGCTGCTTGAGCCAGCGGGCGACCGCTGGCCTAGACGAATGATTGTCCACGACAGAACCCGGCTTATGGCCGACTCCCACTTTTTATGAATCCCAGCTTTGTTACCCAAGGCTGGTTTTTTGTTTTTGGGGGACGAAGCGGACTCGATTGCCCACTCCACTCAAACAAACCAAGCGGCTTGTGGCCGACTCCCATTTTTTACGAATCCCAGCTTTGTTATCCAAGGCTGGTTTTTTGTTTTTGGGGGATGAAGCGCACTCGATTGCCCACTCCACTCAAACAAACCAAGCGGCTTATGGTCGACTCCAAACTCCTTTGAGTTCAGTAACTTGCAGCTATGCGAGGTTACTGTGATACAAAGTGTGCAACAAAATGAGCAGCGGAAGCTTAAACACACCTATCTGCGCAATGGCATTTATTATCTCTGTCTGCGTGTCCCTTCGATCGTAAGAGATTTCACAAAGCTCCCGCAGTTCATTCGCTTTAGCTTGCGGACACGCTCGCCCAAGCAAGCACGCCAAACCGTTCAAGAATGTTGTAGCTACAAAAAGTTTGTGGGATAGGGAAAACAGTGAGATAGCCATGGCGCGGCTGCGCCATGGTTGAGTCAAAGACTTAAGCGTGTTTGCCTTTTGGCAAAATAAGGTTCAAGACGATGGCAGTGATTGCCGCCAGCGCGATGCCGCGTAAGGTGAAGTCACCAAATTCGAAGAACATGCCGCCCAAACCAAATACCAAAGTGAGTGACACGATGGTCATGTTGCGTGGCAGGCTGATGTCATCACCCGCTTTCACCAGAGTGTTTAGACCAATTGCCGCAATAGCACCAAACAGTAAGGTCATGATGCCGCCCATTACAGGGACCGGAATAGAGCTCAGTAATGCGCCGCTCTTGCCGCAGAATGACAGTAAAATCGCGAACACAGCGGCCCAAATCATGATCACTGGGTTGAACGCTCGAGTTAGCGCAACAGCGCCGGTTACCTCTGAGTAGGTCGTGTTTGGCGGGCCACCGAACATTGCCGCTGCCGATGTCGCGACACCATCGCCCAATAAGGTGCGTTTTAGACCAGGTTTCTTCAAGAAGTCTTTACCGGCGACGTTGGAAATGGCCACCATGTCACCGATGTGCTCAACGGCTGGAGCAATAGCAATTGGTACGATGAACAAAATCGCTTCCCAATGAAACTCAGGAGCGGTGAAGTTTGGAATTGCCACCCAAGGCGCGGCGGCGACGCCATCAAAGCTAACCATGCCCATCAGCACCGCGATGATGTAACCCACCACTAGACCTGACAAAATTGGTACCAGTCGCAGTAACCCTTTGCCCAGAATTGAAACCAAAATGGTGACGATTAGTGCCGGCATCGACACCATGAGAGCCTGCTCAATACTAAACAGTTCAATGGCGCCATCGCCGGTGCGGCCCAGCGCCATGTGAACAGCGACGGGAGCGAGGTTGAGGCCAATGACCATAATTACCGGACCAACCACAATTGGCGGCAGAATACGGTGAATGATGTCATTGCCGCGCAGCGCAACCAAGCCACTGAGCAGCATGTAGAACACGCCCGCAGCCATCAGGCCTGACATGGTGGCGGCAATGCCCCAAGTGGCTACGCCGTGGGAGATTGCTGGAATAAAGGCAAACGATGAGGCCAGAAAAATCGGCACTGAACGCTTGGTAATAAAGTGGAATAACAAGGTACCGATACCGGCGGTGAACAATGCCACGTTGGGATCTAAGCCAGTTAGAATCGGCACCAGCACCAGTGCGCCGAAGGCGACAAAAAGCATTTGTGCGCCAATCAGAGCGGTGCGAACAGAGAAGGTTTGCATAGCGTTGTTGAGTCCTGCTGTGTGTTTTTAATTGAAATTATCGGGTGCCGAAGATCTTGTCGCCAGCATCGCCAAGGCCAGGAATGATGTAGCCTTTGTCATTTAAATGATCGTCAACTGATGCGACATAAATATCGATATCTGGGTGAGCCGCTTCTAGTTTGGCAATGCCTTCCGGCGCGGCGACGAGGAATAGTCCTTGAATGTGCTTACAGCCCTTTTGCTTGAGCAGATCAATGGTGGCAATCAGGGTACCGCCGGTGGCCAGCATAGGATCAACAATCAATGCGGTGCGCTCTTCGACATCACGAACGACTTTATCGAAATAGGCCACCGGCTCTAATGTTTCTTCATCTCGGTAGAGGCCAACCACGCTGATCTTGGCATTTGGCAGTAGGGTCTGAACGCCATCTAACATGCCTAAACCCGCCCGCAAAATCGGAACTAGGGTGATTTTTTTACCTTTGATGTTCTCAACTGCTAAAGGCGTACCTTGCCAACCTTTGATTTCAACCGTTTCAGTTTCGAGGTTACGAGTGGCTTCGTAAGTAAGCAGAGCACCGATTTCGCTGCATAATTCGCGAAATTGTTTGGTGCTGAGTCCTGCTTTTCGCATGAGTCCTAGTTTGTGTTGCACCAGTGGGTGCTTGATTTCAAAAACGGCCATGATGGAGTCCTGACATGATGAGGTAAAAAATGCGCGTAACAAATAGCATAGCGACAATTTGCCATTGTTGATGTTTGACAAGTCTCAGACAGGTCGACGATTTCCGTCGCCCTAGTGGCTGTCAACAAATCGCAACAGTCGATTAACGTGACAAAAAAAGCCAGTCGAGCGACTGGCTTTCAGTGAGCATCTTTATTAAAGCAGGGCCATTCTAAGCAACAATGTCATGACTTGGTACCAAATTTAGCTGCTGACCATAGATCGGCCGCAGTGCTGCCATTAGTTGCTGACGACTAACAGTGCCAACGAGTTGACCATTGCTCACCACTGGAAAGTGATGGGGTAAGTTCGGTGTCGCCGCTTGTGCTCGCTCTGCCATCGACAAGTTGGTCATCTGCAATGCGATACCCGCCGAGGTCACTGGGTACACCTTGTTTTTATCAACGCTGAGGTATTCGGCAAAATCAAGCAGGGACTCATCACTGTCAACCGTTTGCACCTCGCGCACCATGAGATCTTGTACTTGTTGCGTGAGCGAAGGCATGAAATCACTTGCCCACATGTCAGCTAGGGCGTCTTGTAGTGAAAAGAAGCCGACCAACTTGTGGTTTCTGTCGACGACCGGTGCACCACTAATATGGCAGGCGAGTAATTGATCGAGAGCATCTTGTACGGTCGCGCCAGCGCTCAAGGTTAGTGGCTTGCTGTCCATAATATCTTTAATTGTAAGGGTATCGTTTAGCATGTGTTTGTCCTCAGTAAGACATAAATCGGTGGTGGTTGCGGGTGAGGCGGCAGTTGTTATGGCCGCGGGTTTCGGTTGAAAGATGGTTTGATAGCTCAAGCCAACCAGAATGGCGCCACCAAACATATTGCCGAGCGTCACTGGGATCAGGTTGGCAGTGACAAAATGACTCCAAGTCAGTTCGCTGAACTGGCTGGCGGTCACTCCGGTTTGCAGCCAAAATTCGGCCGGAGCGAAGGTTTTGATGGCGATAGCGAGCGGCACCATGAACATGTTGGCAACACAGTGCTCAAAGCCACTGCTAACAAACATCGCCACAGGCAACATGATCAGCAGCGCTTTGGTAAGTATCTGACTGGTACTAAACGTCATCCAAATCGCCAGACACACCAACATGTTGCACAGCACGCCAAGTGAAAAAGCTTGAAGTGGGCTGTGATGCACTTTGTGCGCTGCCAATTGCAACGCATTCAGGCCCCACTGACCTTTGGCAAGCATGAACATGCCTGCGGCCATGACCAGCGCCATTAAGACTAGCGCGCCAAGTAAGTTGCCAAGGTAGACTTTGAGCCAATTCACTAGCATGGCTTTACTGCTGATTTGGCCGTTAGCACGGGCAATGGCAGACAATACCGAGCTGGTAAATAGCTCGGCACCACAGACCACGACCAGAATGAGACCAAGACTAAAGGCGACGCCGCCAGCCAATCGAGTGAGCCCCCAATTGCTGTGACTTCCTGTGGTCACGGTCAGATAGAACACAAATGCCAAGCCGATGAAAATGCCCGCCATCATTGCCAGCCCTATGGTTTCGCGGGTGCGTTTCTGTTGCTTGGCGAGCGTGTAGCCCTCTGCCACTGCGACCAGTTGGCGTGGATTAACAATGTCAGCAGTGCCAACGGTGTTAACAGTCATTGCTCCTCTCCAGTATGGTGGTCGATTGCGCCCTGTTGGGCTCGGTAAGTCGTTGTGTCGTGCATGGATACACCCCTTTGTTGGTTGTTGTGTGTTGACTGCGGTTAGATTAGGGTGGGGCGCTAATCCAAGTAAAATTGATAATTTGATTACGCTTAATCAAATAAATTGATATTAGCTTTGCTAAGCTAGCGCTCAGGCAAGTGGTTATTGTCATTACCGAGGTGCACGAACATGCGTTATTCGCTAAAGCAGTTGGCCGTTTTTGATGCGATTGCTCGATTTGAAAGTGTCAGTCTGGCTGCTGATAAGTTGGCACTCACTCAGTCGGCAACAAGTATGGCGTTGGCTCAATTAGAAAAAATGCTCGGCAGGCCTTTGTTTGAGCGGCAAGGGCGGCGGTTGGTTCTGACCAACTGGGGAAAGTGGCTTCGTCCCCGGGCTAAGCAATTGTTGTTTGATGCACAGCAAATTGAATTAGGCTTTTATGATCAGCAAATCATTAGTGGCGAGTTACGCTTAGCGGCCAGTCAAACGGCAGCTGAGCATTTAGTACCTGAGCTTATCAGTCATCTTGATAGTGCATTTCCAGAATTGCGGATTGAGTTTGACGAAATTAACAGCGGCCATGTTATTGATGGGGTTCGGAACTACAAATTTGATCTCGGCATTATCGAAGGCCGATGCGATGATACCCGTATCGACCAACAAATCTGGTGTCACGATCATCTGGTGATCGTTGCTTCCGCTCATCACCCGTATGCCAATAACGACAGCGTTAATCTGACGCAGTTAGAGCAGGCTCAATGGGTGTTGCGAGAGCAGGGCGCTGGCACCCGCGAGATTTTTGATAGCGCCCTCTATGGCCGAATTGATGACTTAGATGTTTGGCGCGAATATTCCCATGTGCCGGTGTTACGCCAACTGGTGGCCGATAGCTTGTATCTGAGCTGTTTGCCCTACTTGGATGTGATTAAGTTTGTTGAGCGCGGTGATTTAGTGGTGTTGAACACGCCGGATATTAAAATTGAGCGACCACTGTCTTTTATCTGGCGCGCTGACAGTATTGAAAATCCACTCCGTGATTGCATCAAACGCGAAGCGATCAAACTGGTCAAGCGCAATCAACGGGTCATGTAAATCAGCTATCAAACGCCTTGCTCATCATTATCAAGTCATTTGATGAATGGTAGATAATAAAAAAGCCAGTTGAGCGACTGGCTTTAGCTATTTCATCGGGATCAGCATCGAGCGCTGAATTACGCAACTTGGACTGGGATGTCCTTGCTGGTGCGAGCAATATTATTGTCTTGATCAAGATAAACCAGTGATGGTTTATGGCTGCCGGCTTCGGCATTGCTCATGCTGACATAAGCACAAATAATAATGCGGTCGCCGATGCTGGCTTTGTGAGCAGCGGCGCCATTCACAGAGATAATGCGCGAACCGCGCTCGCCGGCAATGGCGTAAGTGGTGAAGCGTTCACCGTTTTCGATGTTGTAAATCTGGATTTGTTCGTACTCGAGAATTCCGGCGGCGTCCAACATATCCTGATCAATGGCACATGATCCCTCATACTCCAGCTCGGCGTGAGTGACGCGGGCTTGGTGAAGTTTGCCTTTTAACATGATCGCTTGCATTGAGCTTCCCACTACTGACATATAGATTTAACACGGCCGTGGTAGTCCACGGACGGCGGAATATATAACAATTCGCTTATCCCTGCAAATCTACCACGCAGTTGTCAATGAGACGGGCTTTGCCTAAAAATGCTGCCATTAAAACAACCGCCTGACGAGAGTCTTTAGTTAACGGCGCGAGGCTGTCAGCGTCACAGATGTCGATGCTATCTGTTTTAAACCCATGTTCGTTTAATTGCTCAGAAGCTTCGGCAATCAACATTTCTGGATTTTTTTCACCGTTTTTCAGCTGTTGTTGAATGTCATTCATGACTTGCGCCAATTTAGGTGCCAGCTGGCGCTCAGCGGCTGTCAGGTAACCATTGCGTGAACTCATCGCTAAACCATCCGCTTCGCGAACCGTTGCCACGCCGACAATCTCGATGGGTAAACACAGATCGCGAGTCATGGCGCGGATCAGCGCCAATTGCTGAAAGTCTTTTTCACCAAAACAAGCCACGTCAGGCTGAACAATGTTGAATAGCATGGTGACCACGGTGGCGACACCGGTGAAGTGACCGGGTCGCATGGCACCTTCAAGGACATCGCCGATGCCGGGCACCGATACCTGCGATTGTTGCGCTAAACCTTTCGGGTACATGATGTCCGGCGTCGGGCAGAACACCAGATCGGTGCCGACTTCAGCCAATGCGCCGCAATCATCTTCCAGCGTACGTGGGTAGTTGTCTAAATCGGCGGCGTTATTAAACTGCATCGGATTGACAAAGATGCTGACGACCACCTTATCTGTGCGCTGCTGCGCTTGCTTGACTAACGTCAGATGGCCCTGATGAAGATTGCCCATGGTGGGCACAAAGCCCACGGTTAAACCTTGTTGCTTCCATTCGCGCACGGTGTCGCGGATCACCGCGATTTGTTCAGAAATGATCATTCGTCAAAGCTCTGCTCGGCCGCTGGGAACAGGCCTTGCTCCACTTCATCAATGTAGAGTTTGACCGCTTCTCGGATGTTGCCAGTGACTTCCAGATAGTTTTTCGAAAAGCTCGGCACGTAGCCTGCGGTGATCCCAAGCATATCTTGCATCACTAGAATTTGGCCGTCGGTGTCTTTACCGGCACCAATACCAATCACTGGAATCGTCAGAGAGCGGGCGACTCGCTTGGCCAATGGCGCAGGAATGCACTCAAGTACCAACAGCTGAATACCGGCTTTTTCAAGCTCCATGGCAGAGTTAATCAACTGACGTGCGGCAGCATCGCCACGACCCTGAATTTTAAAACCGCCAAAGACGTTGACCGATTGCGGTGTTAAGCCGAGGTGACCACAAACCGGGACGCCACGTTCGACTAGACCTTGAATGGTTTCACATAGCCATTCACCGCCTTCCATTTTCACCATGTTGGCGCCTGCACGCATCAACGCCGCGGCGTTTTCATAGCTTTGTTCCGGGGTCGCATAAGACATGAACGGCATGTCGGCAACGACCATGGTGCGTTCGGTTGACGAGGCAACACAGCGCGTGTGGTAAGCCACTTGTTCGACGGTGACCGGCAACGTGCTGGATTCGCCTTGTAGCACCATACCCAGCGAGTCACCAATGAGAATCAAATCAATGCCGCAGTCATCAAATAACTTGGCGAAGGAGGCATCGTAAGCGGTGAGCGTGGCAAATTTCTGGCCGTCCTGCTTCTTTTTCAGCAAGCTGGCAACGGAGACTTTTTTCATAACATAACCCTAGGGTTGGATACCCGCATTTGGCAGCCCGAACGGGGCGGGCTGGACGTCAACACGTCATTTAATAGTAGCGCTGCAAACCATTGCGCGGACAGTTGACCAACATGTCGCGCACCGCAGTGCCATCTGGCATGGTGACGTCAGAATCAATATCGAATAGAGGATAAAGGACAAATTCTCGTTCGCCCATATGGTAGTGCGGAATTGTCAGCCGCTCTGTCTGGATAGTTTGGTTTCCAAACAACAGAATATCCAGATCGATGACTCGTGGTCCCCAGCGCTCTTCTTTACGTTCGCGGCCCTGTTGTTGTTCAATTTCTTGCAGGGCATCGAGCAGGCTCTCTGGTGCTAGGCTGGTTTCTAGCTTAACCACGGCGTTAATGTAATCGGGTTGGTCGGCAGGCCCTAACGGCTTGCTACCATACATGGGGGACGCCTTGACAAAAGTGGTCTGTGGCAATGATTTCAATGCGTTAATCGCTTTGACCACTTGTGCCACTGGATTGTTGAGATTGGCTCCAACGCCAATGTAAGCAGCAACGGTTGCGGCTTGGCTCTGGCTTGTCATAGTTGCTCCGACGATTTTTTAAGAATCCGATTTAGGCGCAGCTGTTTTAGTTTGTGGTTTGCGGCGCGGTCGGCGACGACGGTTGCTTCGTTTGGGCCCAGATACATCACGCAACATGGCGCTGCGCTTGTCACCGGTTGAAGTTAAAAATCGTTGCCACCAGTTGGCTAACTCAACTAGCTCTCCGCCATAGACTTCGCTTCGCAACAACAAGAAATCAAAGCCTGCGCGGATCTTAGGATGAGTCGATAAGCGCTCTGCTCGCTTACCGCCGCGTTTGGGCAGGCGGAACTGCAAGGTCCAGATATCACGCGACATCAAGGTAAAGCGCTTCGGCACCGCCGTGCGTTGTTGCTGGCGATCCAGCGTCTCACTGGCGGCAACCTGAAAGGCATCTTGCTCGCTAAGCTCTGATTCGGTTCCCAACTCGCGAGCTTTGGCTTCAACCATCGGCCATAACAAAGCGGCATAAATGAACGCCGGAGTAACGCTTTGGTCACTGTTGACCCGTGAATCAGTGTTGCGCAACGCGCCGCGAATAAAGTCTAAATCTTGTTCGCTTGCTTCATTATTGAGAAATTCGCCCAATTCTGGGAACAACACATCGAACAGGCCGAACTCGCGCAGCATATCGAAATTCTGCTCGGCTTTACCGGCTAACAACAGCTTGCACATTTCATCAAACAGTCGCGCTGGCGGAATCGCGCCCAAGGTGTCGGCTAACTCGTAAATTGGCTCGGCTGTGGCAGGCTCAATGGTCATGTCGAGCTTGGTTGCAAAGCGAACGGCCCGTAACATGCGAACTGGGTCTTCGCGGTAGCGTGCGGCAGGATCGCCAATCATCTCAATGCGACGTTTGCTAATGGCATTGACGCCGTTGGCAAAATCCAAAATGCTGTAATCGGCGATGTTGTAATACAAGGCATTGATACTGAAGTCGCGACGCTCGGCATCTTCTTCAATGCTGCCATAGACGTTGTCGCGAACAATCATACCGCTGGCATCGCGCTTAGAAATATGACCGCCTTTTTCTTCATCGTGGTGGCCTCGCATGGTTGCTACTTCAATGATTTCGCGGCCAAACATGATGTGCGCCAAACGAAAGCGGCGACCAATCAAGCGGCAGTTGTGAAATAGTTTTTTGACTTCCTCGGGTTTGGCATCGGTGACAATATCAAAGTCTTTGGGCGACAGGCCGAGCAACAAATCGCGCACGCCGCCGCCAACCAAATAAGCTTGATAGCCCGATTTGTGCAGCCGATACATCACCTTAATGGCACTTGCTGAAATATCCTTGCGCGAAATGTTGTGTTCGGCACGAGGGATCACGGTGGCGTGAAGGCCCGATTGGTCGTCATTATCGCCCGTAGAGGTGCGCCGAAACAGATTAAGAACGCGGTTAAGTACCATGAATAAAGTGTTGTCCGAGGTTAAAAGAAGCGCAATTTTAGCAAACTGTTAGAAAAATAGAACGAAAAGCACAAAAACGTCAGTAAGTTCCCGTTTTTAGGTCAAAACTTGATTGTCTTGAGGCAGTTGTTGGCGATCCCATTGCTCAATCGCCCAATCAAGCTGGTCCGTAACCGATTCATGTTGCAAGGCCATTGGCGGCGCCAAGGCGAGATAATTCAGTGCTTGCCAAAGTTGCTGCTGAGGTTGTTGCCAGTCAATTGCTGGCGCGTGATTTTGTTTACTGAGTTTGTGGCCATGTTGATCCACTGCCAATGGCAAGTGCAGGTATTGCGGGGGGCTGTGGTCAAATTGGCGATACAGCTCCAGTTGGCTGCTGGTGGTTTCAAGTAGATCGACACCACGAACAATATGATTAATACCCTGATCAATATCATCCGCGACCACGGCGAGTTGGTAGGCAATTAAACCATCGCGTCGTTTAATCACGAAATCTTGAGCGGCAATACTGGTTTGTCTGCCGAGCCGCAAATCATCAAAGTGAGTGATCGCGTTATCGTAACGATAGCGCACTGCACAGTGCTCCCCAGGCAAATGGCGATTGCGGCAATAGCCA
Organism: Neiella litorisoli; assembly: GCF_014773395.1. Taxonomy (GTDB): domain Bacteria; phylum Pseudomonadota; class Gammaproteobacteria; order Enterobacterales; family Neiellaceae; genus Neiella; species Neiella litorisoli. The sequence goes on from NZ_JACXAF010000013.1 coordinate 69,265, forward strand.
TCGTAGATGCCGCCGACCGACTTGATTCGCTTACGAGTGCAGTCACAGAAGTAGGCTGCTTGTGTGCTTAGTAGCTCATTAATGATTTGTTGAAAATCGTCAAGGCGATGGCTTTGATAACGAACGGATTCGTCCCAGTGTAAGCCGAATGCTTCCAGAGCTCGGAGGATTTGGTCGCTGGCTCCTGCTACTTCTCGCGGTGGATCGATATCTTCAATACGAACCAGCCATTGGCCGCGATGGGCTTTGGCATCGAGATAGCTGCCGACCGCAGCAAGCAACGAACCAAAATGGAGAGGACCGGAAGGTGAGGGAGCAAAACGTCCGCGGTAGCCGGGCTGCCGCGGCGTTTGAGCAGATAAGATCATCGCAGAAGATGATCGGTTAATCGGGGAGGATTAGCCGACCAGTTGTTTCTCTTTGATTTCAGCCAGCGTTTTACAGTCGATGCATTGGTCGGCTGTAGGGCGAGCTTCTAGACGACGAATGCCAATTTCGATACCACAGGTATCACAGTAGCCAAATTCATCTTCTTCGATTTTCTGCAGCGTTTTCTCAATCTTTTTAATCAGCTTGCGCTCGCGGTCACGAGTACGCAGCTCAAGACTGAACTCTTCTTCCTGCGCAGCGCGATCGACTGGATCAGGGAAGTTAGCGGCTTCGTCTTGCATGTGCGACATGGTCCGGTCGACTTCTTCACGCAGTTGGTTACGCCAGGCTTCGAGAATTTTACGGAAATGAGCTTGCTGAGCTTCATTCATGTACTCTTCGTCCGCACCGGCTTGGTACGGCTTCACGCCAGCTAGTGCTAACACGCCCAGTGAACTGGCTTTTTTTGTTTCTGGCATGCTACATACCTCTTCAAATCCAACGATATCTCTGGACCCAACCAGAGCAGTAGGGCGCTATCTATAGCAGAATCGGGGCGCCGGGGCAATCGCATTTTATTAACATGCGGTGAAGGCCTCGACCCTGAAAAAAAATGCGCTCATAAAGTGACACATCGCCGATGCGCGGTGGCTAGCCACTTCACTGTACTATTCATTAACAGTCAGTTCACAACAGTGCCGAAAGGTAATACCAGATGGTTTGATATCGAACAAACATACTTGAATTTCTACCCCCGCTTGCGCCGCTTCGACCAGCAACTGCGCATATTTCGGATCGATGTGGCTGGCTGCCTGAACCGTTTCTATGCCGGTGTGCATCACGGCAAAGATTAATACCGCACGCTTGCCGGCGGTCACCATGGCCATTAGTTCTCGCAGATGTTTCTGACCTCGGCTGGTCACTGCGTCGGGAAAATAACCACAGCCATCGGCTTCAAGCAGGGTGCAGGATTTGATTTCAACATAGGCATCGGCTTGCTTCCCATCGCTGAGCAGAATATCAATGCGGCTCGACTCGCCATACTTAACCTCCCGCTGTAGCGTCTGATAGCCGTTTAGCGACGCAATCTGGCCTGCATTAATCGCCTTTGCAACTGCAGGGTTGGCTCGTTGGGTATTAATGCAAATAAAGTCGCCGCTGGTGGTTTCTGTTAATTCCCACGTATGGGCATATTTGCGCTTGGGATTGTCTGATGTGCTTAGCCAGATCCGATCGCCAGATTGACCACAATTCTTCATTGAGCCGGTGTTCGGGCAGTGGACCGTGATGGTGCTGCCGTCTTCGAGTGTGACGTCAGCAAGAAAACGCTTGTAGCGCTTGATCAGCGTGGCGGGAGTTAACTTCATGTTATTGCTCTTAATTTGAACCGGCTTGTAAGGGCCAGCGGCGCAGTTGGTGATAGTCACCCTGATGCGAGTGATACAGTCGAAAGTCGCTGACTGGCCAGCTCAATGGCGTCAGTGGCGGCTGCCAGTGCGCACCATGGCGATGGTGCCGAAATACCGTGACATGAGGAACAAACGATTGTTCGGGTAGTTTGATGGCGGCCGCTTCAGCTGCCGCTTTGACCGCCTCATAGAGTGTCAGTAGTGGCGCTTTTGCCACAGAGGGCGCGAGGTAACCAATCGCAGGTTTGGCAAACCAGCCAGTGCTGTCGAGCACTTGTTGCCAGCCTTCGGCCTTGATGGCATCGAGTTGCTGGCACAGCTCTTGTTCTGTGGCAGTGCAACAGTCGCCACAAAATGCCAGCGTCAGATGATAGTTGCTGGCAGCCACCGGTTGGCTGCCGACAGGCGCGTGTCGCGATTGCCATTGGCTAATTTGCTGTTGAACCGATTGCGGCACCGCAATGGCCACAAACAAGCGACGTGACATCAGCAGCTGACCTAGGGGGTCTCTTGTTGTTGAGCGGCTTTAGCTTGCTGCTGCTTAACGAGCGCTTGCTCGATAGGTCCTAGCAGGGCTTCAATGTCTTTGGCTTGCCAACTGCTGCGGCTGACGGCGCTTGAGTTTGCCGCTGTAAGAGTTTGTCGGTAGCTGACAATATCAACAAATGCCTGATCGATATCAGCTTTTCGTAGATCGGAAGCATACGAGCGAAAGCCGCGAAGTTCGTCAAGGTCGCGCGCTAAGTCGGTGATCAGCATTTGCTCAACATCGGCAAGCTGCGCTTGATCCAATGCTTGCTTCATGGCGAGTTTGTGGCGAATGTCTTTCAGCAGGGTTTGGACTTGGCTGGTGCCAACACCAGAGACCAGACTATCTACGGCGATGCGGCTCGCCCCAACAAAACAAACAAAGGCCAGAGCCATCCCGGCGATGACACCAGTAAATGTAATTTTCATGTAAATTCCAACAAGTTAGTTGATGGCGATAAGTTTAGTGAATGGACTGGGGCGGGGCCATAAAAAAACGAGGTCATTCGACCTCGTTTTTTGGCATCTTTGCGATTTGCGGACCGGCAAATTACAGAGCTTCGATGTTCTCAGCTTGTGGACCTTTTTGGCCTTGGGTCACTGTGAACTGTACTTTCTGGCCTTCGGCTAGGGTTTTGAAACCGGTGCCTTTAATGGCGCTGAAGTGAGCGAATACGTCTGGGCCGCCTTCTTGTTCAATAAAGCCAAAGCCTTTTGATTCATTGAACCACTTGACGGTGCCGGTTTTGATTTCTGACATGGGATGTCCTTTAAACTCTTCGATAAAAATTGGTGCCTCGCGGCGTGGTGCTGAAATATTGCTCTTGGTACTTATTTTCAATTTACGAAGGGCGCAAGGTCCATCAAAAGGTACGCCAACGGTCCATCGCAGTTTGGTGCATAAATATCAGGCAGACAATCAAGCATATCCGATTATAAGAGGCTAGCGGGGCGCGTCAATGTGTATTTGCCGTTATCAAGCCATAAATAATCGTTAATCTGTTGCTTTAGCGATGACTTTTGGCGATCTCGTCCTTAGACTAGCCCTTGGTTTTAACAGCATTTTTATCATGAACACTGATCTCCCAGTGGCCCAAATAGCTGATCAAGTGGGCCAAGCCATTGCCGCCGAACGTGATGTCATCCTGACTGCTCCAACTGGATCAGGTAAGTCGACATTGCTACCACTATTGTTGCTTCAACAAGCTGAATTTAAAAATAAAAAGATAATTATGCTGGAGCCAAGACGGCTCGCAGCCAGTTCGGTGGCTCAGTATATGGCGGCGCAGCTGGGGGAATCGGTTGGGCAACAGGTTGGCTACCATATTCGGCAACAAAAAAAGCAATCAGCGCAAACTCGGCTGATGGTCGTGACCGAAGGGATTTTGACTCGACTATTACAGCATGATCCTGAGTTGGCTGATTATGATTTAGTCATTTTTGACGAATGCCATGAGCGAAATCTCAATGCTGATTTGGCATTTGCCTTGTGCCTCGACGCCCAGCAAGGGCTGCGTGACGACCTCCGTTTGATGATGATGTCGGCCACATTGGACGTTGACGCCTTTCAGCGTTGTCTGCCAGCGGCCGCATTGATTGGCTGTGACGGTCGGCAATTCCCCGTTCATCTTCATTATCGTATGCGCGACAGCCACATGCCTTGGTTGCCACAGTGTTTTGCTTTGCTCAAACAAGCGCTCAATGAACAAAGCGAGGGTGATGTACTGGTGTTTGTCCCAGGCCTGCGGGAAATTAAGCAATTGCTTGCATGGGCCGCTGAGGAGCCCGAATTGCACGCCAGCTTTGACTGGCTGCCGTTGTATGGTGATTTATCCCACGCCGAGCAACAGCGGATCTTTCAGCCCGGTGAGCAGCGGCGGGTGATTGTCGCGACCAATATTGCTGAAACCTCGATCACCTTGCCGCGGGTTAAAACCGTGGTCGATAGCGGATTTGAGCGCGCCATGCGTTTTGTGAGCAGTGCCAATGCTGGCCGTTTGCAAACTCGGCAGATTAGTCGGGCATCGGCTAAGCAGCGTGCTGGTCGGGCAGGCCGTGTTGCCGAGGGGCATTGCTACCGTCTGTGGTCAGAACAACAGCAGCAAAGCTTTGAGCCAGCGATCGTGCCTGAAGTGACCTATGCTGAACTGACTCAACTAGCACTAGAGTTGGCCCAGTGGGGGATCACTGAGTTAGACCAGCTGACCTGGCTGACACCGCCTAATGGCGGCCTTTGGCAGCATGGCAAGCAACAGTTGCAATGGCTCGGTGCGATTGATCGTCAGGGCAATATCAACAATCACGGCCGCGCGATGCTGCAACTTGGGCTGTCGCCACGGCTTGCTCACTTACTGGTGCTGGGGGCGGAGCAAGGCGATTCATTACTTGCTGCGGCTTGTTATGGTGCGGCATTACTCGAACAGCGGGCGAATCGCTCGGTGGAGTTTTTGGCCCGATTGGATAGTGCGATTAAGCAGTCGTCCCGAGCCGTTGATCAGCAGGCTCGGCAATGGTTCAAGCGAGCCGGTGGTCGCCAGTGGCCCAGCCAGCTTTCGACCGCCGGTTTCGATGCTTTGTTACTTCGAGCCTTTCCTGATCGGGTGGCAAAACAACGTCACAATAACAGCTACAGCACTAGTGATGGCATTGGTGTGCAACTTGCGACTGACGATCCGTTGCAGCGCGCTAAGTGGTTGTTGGTGTTGCAGCATCAACTCAGCGAGCATCATGCTGATAGTTGGATCCGAGCGGCCATTGAAATTTCTCCCCAGCTGATCCAGCAGCATTTGAGCGACTTTATTATCGAGCAGGACGTGGTTGACTGGGATGATGACAAAGCCCGAGTGATTGGTCGTCGAGAACAAAAGTTAGGCCGCTTGGTGTTAACCAGCAGCCCGCTGAGCGATATGGCCAGCGATCAAATAGGGGCGGCGTTGTGCCAGTGGGTGAGACGCAAAGGATTAGCTGTGTTGAATTGGTCGACGCCTGCCAGCAATCTCATTCAGCGCATTCAATTGGCCAAACAGTGGCAAGTTGCTGGTAGTGATGATTGGCCAGACTTCACCACTGACGGCTTACTCAATACCCTTGAGCTGTGGTTGTTGCCTTACTTGCCTGGTGTTCGCAGCCACAAGGAACTGCAGCAATTAGATTTACTACAGCTGCTGCGCGCATATTTGGGGTTTCAAGCATCTCAGCAGCTTGATCAAACGTTACCGACGTCATTCACCACGCCACTCGGGCGGCAGGTCGCGATTGCTTATGACGATAACGGTGGGGCGAAAGTCGCTGTGCCAATGCAAGAAATGTATGGCTTCAATCAGCAAGTGCTATTGGCGGAAGGTCGCTGCCAATTGGCATTTGAGCTGTTGTCACCGGCGAAACGTCCAGTGCAATTAACCCAGAATCTGCCGCAGTTTTGGCAAGGTTCATACAAGGAAGTGCAAAAAGAAATGAAAGGTCGTTATCCGAAACACCTGTGGCCTGATGATCCAGCCAATACAGCACCAACGAGGAAGACCAAGCGACATTTGCAATAGCCGCTAATCGCTGGGGTGGATTGTTGCATTCACTGCAACTATCCATCCTAAAACGCGCTATTTTTCACCCGTCAACGGCTCTCTACCATGAACATCTTCAAATCATTAATGAAGTTAGGGAGTTTGAAATGACAACAATTAATGGCTTCAACATGCCGGATCACAATTGGCATCCGCATCGTTGTGGGTACTCAATGGCGGGGAGGTTGATGTGATGTCGCTTAACTTTGCCGCGATACAATTGCTCGCTGATTTAGATGAGGCAGGCAGCATTGATGAGTTAGCCGCTAATCGAGGTATTAGCCGAACCGCTGCATTTGCCGAGTTAAAGGAGTTAGATCTGACGGCTCCAGCGGTCTGGCTACGTGTCGATTCACCCGTGCAGCATGTTGAGTTAACGGCGATGGCTCGGCGTTATCTAGCGCAATTACAACAGCCACTGGTCAATGCCCAGCAAATGAACTTGTCGAAACTGATCGGTTAGGACACTGATCGGTTAGAACAATGCGAGCGCCATCGCAGGTATCAGGTCAGCAAATGATCGATTGCTTTGGGCAGCTCGCTCTCTAAATATTGCAGTAACAGGCGAACGCGCTCTGGCATGTATCGTCGTGATGGGTAAAGCGCGTAGAGCGGCGCTTTCATTTTATAGCGACCATTAAACAGCTCCACTAATTCGCCGTTTTCTAATGGCTCTTTGACATGAATATCCGATAGCCGAGCAACGCCGGCGCCACTTTTGGTCAGGGCCAACATGCCTTGAGGTGAGTCGGTAATCACACTCGGGGTTAATTCCACGCAGTATTCGTTGTCCGCATCCTTGAAGTACCACTTGGGCTCTTCGCCGTGAACAAGCTCGCGAAATACGATGTCGTGTTCGGCCAGATCATGGGGGGTGTTCGGCGTGCCTGCCTGTGCCAGATAATCTGGGCTGGCATAGTAACCGCCAGGAATGTCGCAGATCTTTTTAGCAATTAAACTGGAATCTTCCAATGCGCCCGCTTGAAACAGCAAATCGAAGCGCTTGTCATCGCCCAAAGGGGCATTATCGTCGCGCGACAGCAGTTCAAGGGAAATGTTGGGAAAGTCTTTGCGGAACTGGGTGACCCAGCGGGCGAAGACGTGAAATAGCAGGCTCGGCGCATAGATCGTGATTCGGCCCGACGCTGTGGCTTGTTCTGTTGCCACCTCATTTTGAATACGGGCAATATCATCAAGAATGGTTTTTGCGCGCTGATAAAAGACTTCACCTTGCTGAGTAAGGTGAAGCGCCCGAGTCGTTCGATTTAGCAGGCGAACTTTGAGGCTGTCTTCGAGTTCTTTAACCCGCCGACTGACCGTGCTTTTGGGCATGTCGCAATAGTCGCCCGCCTTGGTAAAGCTACCTAGCTCGGCCACTACAACAAACAGCTCCATGTCTTCTAACTTCATGTTCCCACGCTCTTTTTACTTATCCATAAGCTACTATAGTACGCCTTGATTAAGAGTGATCGGCAAATAACTGATCAAGCTGGAGCCATTCATTAGCTGCTCTGTCCGATACTTTTGGGGAGGTTGAGCTGGCGTCTGCTTGAGCGCCATGGTGATGTTCTGCTGCCGTTGGCCAAGTCCCATTCACTGTTTGTTGCGTTAGCGATTGCTGCTGAACGCTCAATTGCTCATCATCCAGCTGGATATCAGTAGCATGGGCTAAATAAGTGATCAGGCCGGTGGCCACAAAGATTGTTTTGCAGGTATTTATCCAGTTCATCGCGGGGTATTTTTTATTGTGTAGTGATGTGTCTACTCTACTGCTCGATGAGTTGTTTGAATGCTGGGAAAACTACCAGTCCGATACCCAAAAAATACTGAAAATAAACAAGCCGGCAGAAGCCGGCCCGTGTTGTTGTTAGTTGTTTTATTCCACGTTGATGTTGAGCTGTGGACCACTTATTGAGTCAACTCAAGTTCCAGCTCCATGATCTGACCCGTTTCCAGCATCGGCAGTACGTTGGCGGTGCGCTCCAGCAATTGCTCACAAGCCGAGCCATTTGGGTGTGCCACTGCATACTCGTAATAGGCCCGATGTGCTGGTTGTTGCAGCTCGCTCCAATTGATTTCGCCAGGTGCAGCAACAGTCTCACCATTGGCAAAAGCAGACAATTTAGCGATTTCGACAAACTTGTCTTTTTCAATGTTGGTGCCACAAAACTCATTCATGTAGATGGCTTTGCCGGCCGTATTAATCATGTATTGCTCGGTCTCGGTATGCTCGCTGGCGGTTGCCGTAGCGAATGAGCTGATACTAGGGGCTGTTGAGCTTCACTGTATATTTTTGCAGCACTTTATGGGTGATTTAGGCAAGAAAGCGATTGCGAAGTTGACTGGCCGTCAATAAGTCATCGCTGACGCCGAATAAATTGCCCATAAATGCTGCCCAAAGGGTTTGCCAAAACACTCATTTCGCTGCGTCGCTCGCTATTTGTATAGATCCCTATACGGCATAGCTCGCTCCTTGCTCAAAAGAGTGTTTTGGACGAACAAAATTTATACCGTGAAGCTCAACAGCCCCTCGCAATAATTGACAGCAAAGCGATGCGAGAGCGGTTTGTGGTTGGCTTAGTCATGGTGTTCTCCAAATAATTGAGTGTGTTGGTCACTGATGAGGCAAGTTTAGGCGCAAATTCGATGATGAAAAATGGCGGTTGCTGAGACGAACTGTGCCACTTATTGCAACAATGACTTTCGGTTGTGGTCGCGACGGTTGGTGGCTAAGTCGCCAATAAAAAGCCCCCAGTCACGTCATGACGGAGGGCTTCTCGTGGTTGAGCTGTGGGCCTTTACCAGCCTGGAACTTCAGCCAGCATGGCATCGACATATTGATCAATGGTGTCCATCCGCTCTTGTTGGGTCGGCGATGACTTCAATTTTTTGGCGCCAATACCGCGCCAAACGACCATGTTGTTCTCTGGGCTAACGAAATCAATGAGCAGCTGGCCTTCGGTAAATTGACGTACCTGAATGTCGCTGCCAACACCATAGCCCCAAGCATGGCGGTGATGGCCGCGATAAAGACCGCGGTGGTGATTAAACCCTGTGTTATAGCTTGTGACTCGAGTTTTATCCTCGCTGGTGACGTAATAAGACACCAGAATATCGGCTTGATCGGCTGGCACTTCAGTCATGCCGCGGTTGCTCAAGTGCGTTCTGAGCGACTCATTGATGCGTTGCTCCGTCAGACTTTCTCCCGGCTGGCCGGCATAGGTGTCGTTGTTAATCGGCACCATTGAAAAGGTGCTCAGGTGCGCAAAGTTGTAGCCATTAGCATAATCTGCTTCGACTTTAGGACTGCTAGCGCAACCCGATAAAACCAATGCAGCTGCAGCCATTATTATTCCGCCAAGAGAGTTTCGCTTTTTCATGATTGTCGCCTCCACTGAACTCTGTAATAAAGATGGCCGCGGGTGCTTCGCCGCCACTTGATGTATTCAACGAGGCAAATGATAGGGTACAAGTTAGCGATGAAAAATCAGCGAAAATGAAATGGGTTGTTTCATTAAATGAGACAAACCTCGGATGGGCGGTTTTACTTGGCCTCGAACCCGTCTGGCAGCAGTGCGCCAGCCTGACAGGCGGCTTCTACTTCTGCAGTGGTGCCTAGTTTTTGCGGAACTGTTGGCGCCATGCGCTGCTCAATCAGATGAAATTCCAGCTCAATGGCATTGTCATCACCTTCAATCACGATCATCATAAGTGCTCCGATAGTTGTTTAATTTGATTATTACTACGTCAATAGACCGAGTTTTGTTTAAAAAATATTCAGTCATGACGCTCAATTCAGGAGCTACGTTGTTGCTATTTTCACGGACTGACACCGCCTTATGAGCTGGCGTGAGCGGATCATTGGTCAGGACTCTTGGTGGCGGGTGATTGGCAAAGTCGCCTTTAGTCTTGCGGTGTTGCTGGCCGGCTACCTGATTTACCTCGACAGTAAATTGCAACAAGCATTTGCCGAGCTCTACCAGCCCCATGTGCTGACCGTACAAGCGCGCCCGCTGGTGATTCAGTCCGGCATTCGCCTTTCGGCAACCGAACTGGTTGCTGAATTAAAAGCGCTGGGGTACCAACAAGCCAACCAAATCAAACAGTTAAAGCAAGACCTTCACTCCAAGCTGTTGGTTCATCATCGCGATGCGATTCATTTTACCGCCACCGATCACCAGCAGGGGGTCATTACCGTTGGTTTTGAGCAAGACCGCATTACCAAGCTACAGGCCGCAGGCTCCCCGTTAGACAAACTGACTTTAGCGCCGGTGACGCTGGATAAAATCTGGGCGGGAACGCGAGAAGATCGGATTTGGATCGATTTACAGCAAGTGCCGGAGCAGCTTATTGAGTTACTGCTGTTAGTTGAGGACCGCGGCTTTTACCAACACTGGGGAGTTAATCCGATTGCCATTGCCAGAGCCATGGTGGCGAATTTGCAGGCTGGCCATACGGTACAGGGAGGCAGCACCTTAACCCAGCAACTGGCTAAGAACCTTTTGCTGACACGCCAGCGCAGCCTGATCAGAAAACTCAATGAAGCATTCCTAGCGCTACTGATGGAGTGGCGTTACGACAAAGATGTCATTCTCGAAGCTTATATCAATGAAATATACATGGGGCAGCACGGTGCAACGGCGATCCATGGTTTTGCCACAGCCAGCCAGTTTTACTTCAACAAGCCGCTGCATCAGCTGAATTTAGAACAACAAGTTGCGTTAGTCGCGATGGTCAAAGGACCAAGCCTGTATAACCCGTGGCGGCGCCCAGAAAAGCTTGCCGAGCGGCGTGATCTAATTTTACGAATGTTGCTCGAGCGGGAGCAACTCGACACCGACTTATACCAACGCATTAGTGCCCGACCGGTGGCCGTTGTGGCGAAACAAAAGCTGCAGTTAAAACAGCGGCCAGCGGTGGTTCGAGCCGTGCGAAAAGAGCTGCAGCAGCGCATTTCATCTCGTCATGCTGGTGAGTTGATGGCGGTGGCGACGACCATTGATCCGCTATCGCAGGCTGCTATGGAGCAAACTGCGGTGAGTGTGATCGAAGAATTAGAAGATCGTCATCAATTGCAGCAACTGCAGGTTGCCATGATTGCGGTCGACAGCGTTAGTGGGGCGGTCCGAGCAATGATTAGTGACCGTCGGCCAGATTACCCCGGCTACGATCGGGTGACCGAAGCGCAGCGACCGATTGGCTCGTTGTTGAAACCTGTGATTTTACTTGCTGGGCTTGAGTTTAAATCGGACATGAGTTTGGCGTCGAAGCTCAACGATAGGCCCGTGTCGATGCGCAGCTCGGAGGGCAAACGCTGGCAGCCGCAGAACTTTGACAAACAGTATCGCGGCAGTGTGGTGGCGATTGATGCGTTGGCGAAATCCTTGAATGTGCCTTTCGTCAACTTGGGGATGTCGGTAGGTCTGGAGCCGATCGCTAAGTTATTGGCAGGCCTCACCGGAGCGCCCGCGCCGCATTTATATCCGTCAGATTTATTGGGCAGTGTGTCCATGTCGCCATGGCAAGTAGCGCAGCTATACAGTTCTTTGGTCAACTATGGCTCCTATCAGCCACTTTATTTAGTTGCGGGGGTCTCTTTAGATCGTTCGGGTAATCAACATATTCGGCCGCCTGGCAGCTATCAGGCGCTTGATTCATCCAATGCTTATCAAGTGATGTTTGCCATGCAGCAGGTCGTCAAAGCGGGCACCGCAAAGCAGTTGCAAAGTGCTTTTGGTGACGCTGAGCTGGCGGCCAAAACCGGCACCTCGAACGATTATCGGGATGCGTGGTTCGTTGGGGTTGATGGTCGCGAAATTGTCGTGGTGTGGGTTGGCCGCGATGACAATCAGCCGATCAAACTGACCGGTAGTCAGGCGGCCATGCAATTCTACAGTCGCTATTTGGCGAAGCGAAAAGCACTGCCATTACAGCTGATCCCGCCGACTGATGTGGCATTAATGGCGGTTGATAGCGACGGCCAGATTTTTTCGGGCGAATGCCAAAAACAGCGTGTACTGCCAATCGATCAGCGCAAAGATCTTGCGATTCAACCTTGTGTCAAAAAAGAGACACCAAAAGATGATAGTGTCAGACCTTGGTGGAAAAGGATTTTTGGTTAAAATACAACGAGCAAAAATTGGCGTGACAAACATTTGTCACCTACTTTTGTATGGAATGACCTGACAACTAAAAACTGGTCGTCATTTTTTAGGCTAGAGCTTCTGTGCTAGGAGCATAATAAGTAATACACACTTACGAGGACTTTTTGGATGAACGCGAAAAGATTGATATCACTAATCGCCTTCGCGGCAGTGATGCTAAGCGGTTGTGCCACTAACCGTGATAACCCTGGAGAAAACATTGGATTTTGTACGATTGCTGGTGGCGCCCTTGGCGGTGCGGCAACCGGTGCAGGCCTAACAAGTGCAGCAGCGCCGGCTGGTGCGGTTGCTGGTGCGATTGCTGGCGCCATTCTTTGCGATCCTGAAGATGAAGATCGCGACGGAGTGCCAGATGAATTCGACAAATGCCCAGGTACCCCTGAAGGCGTTAAAGTGGATCGCGATGGCTGCCCACTAGACACTGATGGCGATGGTGTGCCGGATCACTTGGACGAGTGCCCGAACACCCCAGCAGGTATTGAAGTGAATGAAAAAGGCTGTCCGCTGATCATTGCATCGAATATTCCTGATGAATGTAAACCTTACCTATTCGTTACTGACGACAAAATGGTGAAAGCGAAACCAGTATTGTTTGCCTTTGATTCGGCTGAGATTTCTGGTGAAGGTCAGAAGATCTTGTCTTGTGTCGCTCGTGCCGCAAACGCAACCAACGTGCCGATGCTGGAAGTCGCCGGTTACACCGACTCAATCGGCTCTAAAGAGTACAACGTCCGCTTGTCACAGCGCCGTGCCGGTAATGCTCGTGCCGTTCTGGTATCAGAGGGTGTAGCTGAATCCAAGTTGGATGTGCAAGGCTATGGTATGGAAGATCCAGTGGTTGCCAACGACTCTGAAGCCAACCGTGCGAAGAACCGCCGAGTGGAAGTCTTCCCTAAAAAATAGTCATGATTGACTGAGATAAAAAACGCCTGCTTTTTGCAGGCGTTTTTGTTGCGGCCAACAGTACTAACTCTCGGGTTTTGTTCGCAGCAACCCAATTCGTTCTTGCAAACGCTGGTGGCAATCGGTTGGCAATGCCTGACAGACCCAGCAGCCTTGTAATTCAAGCCCGCCCATGGTGTCTGCGCGCGGCAGAATTTCAACGTACAAGCCGCAGCCCGGTCCAGTGTGCAGCGTCACGTTAAACGCAATGGGTTTGCCGTCGGCGGCTAGCTCGGCTCGAATGGACTTGATCGCCAGCTGCATTGCCTCTGTCAGCTGTCGCGTTTGCAACGGCGTTAAATGATGCAAATGGCTGCACGCGGTATCTTTGACAAACGCCATCATGGTGTAAGGACGGTGCATGAAGTAGGGGATCAGCAATACCACTTCGCCCAAATCCAGCAACTCGAGCGAGGTCGGGTTTTCTCGCAGCATGTAGTCGGCAAAAGTTTCCATATGGCGACCATAAAACCGCCAGTTGTTAAAGCTGCTTCGGCTCATGATGTTTGAAAACACCAATTGCTGATGGCCGTGGGTGAGCGAAGCGCCGGCCTTAGCGCCATAATTTTTAAAGATAGAAAAATAGCCACGGCTGCCTTGCTGGCAACCGGCCGTTTTGGGCATGGCATCAGCTTCGGTGAGCACTTTGAGGCTGAACTTGGCCAGTTGATCAACGGTCAGTACCAGATCGTCGATCGCCATATTGTGCCAGTCAGCATGGTGATCTGAACTGGTCCATTGGAGAAAGTGGCCGCCAAAAATATGGCCGCCGCGGATAAAAGATTGGGTGCCAAATTCGGTGTGAGCTTCTGGGTTTAAACCATGGGGCGTAACCACAGGATAAAGGTTATCGGTAATAAAACTGGCACCTTCGGATAGCGGTTGAATGTGGCAGACTGTGGTTAGCTGACCCTGACATATGGGGCAGTCTGATTGATCGTCCGATTGGGCGGCTGGTTCTGCTGCGGTGGTATGGATTCGCTTCGCGCGAGCGGCGCTGAACACGCTAATGGTGCCGTCTCTCGGGTCAATCTGATAATGGGATTCTGGTATGTTTTGGCTGCTGTTGGAGTTATCAATCAATTGCTCGATTAACTGCGATAGCTCCATACGCAGGGGTTGCGGATCGACCAGATGCTGTTTTAATTTGGCCATCGATACGAATTGTTTCATCTCGCTTGCTCTGTGAATTAACTGGCTTGTTATCAGTATAGGAGTCGAACGGGTCGTCCACTGGCGCAAGACTAGAAAAACCGATTGAGGCGATGGTGTGGCATGACCACTGTGCAATTAATCAACAAATTTGTGATCTGCCCCTGTTTCCCACTTTGATCCACCCTTGGATCATTTTTGTCAAAAAATGGATCTTGTTCAAACCTTCGCCAGCCCTTTAATTGTCACATTTATGCCATCATTTCCCACTTCTTTTTCAATACCAATTGGTTAGCTGAAAGCCGCTTTTTTATTGCCATAAAAGCCTTATCACCTCCCTTGACAGACCTTGTTTGCAATCCCTAAACTAGCTTTCGTGGGAAAAAGTGGATCAAAGTGGATCATTGTTGAATTAGTGTGTCGAATGTTACGACACAAAGGTGGATCATGTTTCGTGGGGCAAGTGCAATCAGCTTGGATAGTAAGGGACGGCTCGCTGTACCCTCGCGCTATCGCGACATGCTGATGAATCAATGTGGAGGCCGTCTGGTATGTACCATTGACGTGGCCTCGCCCTGCCTACTGTTATATCCCCTACCCGAATGGGAAGCCATTGAAGCACAATTGCGCCGTCTCTCCAGCATGAAAGAAGCCGAACGTCGTTTGCAACGACTGCTGATCGGCCATGCCAGCGATTGTGACATGGATAAAAATGGTCGCTTTCTGATCCCCGCCAAACTGCGTCAATTTGCCTCGTTGGAAAAGCAAATCACGCTGGTTGGCCAAACCAACAAATTTGAAATTTGGTCCGATGACAACTGGCAAGCCCAGGTGGACAAGGACTTGGCAGCACAGCTTGCCGATGATGAACCATTAAGCGATAACCTTCTAAACATAAGTATTTAAATGGCAGCGAGTCAGGAGCATGTCACCGTACTACTGCATGAAGCAGTGGATGCGTTGGCGATCAAAACGGATGGGATCTATGTGGACGCGACTTTTGGTCGCGGCGGCCACAGCAGAGAGATATTGTCCCGTCTCGGTCCTGATGGTCGGTTAATTGCGATTGACCGCGATCCGCAAGCTATTGCCACCGCACAGCAGATTAACGATCCACGATTCAGCATCCAGCATGGTCCCTTCTCCCACATCCACACCTATCTGGAACAGCGTGAGTTAATCGGCAAAGTTGATGGCATCTTATTTGATTTAGGGGTGTCGTCGCCGCAATTGGATCAAGCCGATCGTGGCTTTAGCTTCTTGCGAGATGGGCCACTCGACATGCGGATGGATCCCACTTCCGGTCGCAATGCCGCCGAGTGGTTGGCTGAGGCCGAAGCGGATGAGATTAGCTGGGTACTCAAAGAATTCGGCGAAGAGCGCTTTGCTTGGCGGATCGCCAAAGCGATTGTTGCCCATCGCGACGATGCGCCGCTCACGACTACCCATCAGCTGGCTGATTTGATTGCTAAGGTCAGTCCCAAGCGAGAAAAGAACAAACATCCTGCTACTCGCAGTTTTCAAGCGATTCGGATTTACATTAACTCCGAATTAGAGGAGATCCGCCAAGCCTTAGATGGGGCGCTGGACGCGTTAGCCAATACAGGGCGCTTGTCGGTGATCAGCTTCCATTCGCTTGAAGATCGGATTGTAAAGCAATTTATTCGGCATCACAGTAAGGGCACACCACCGCCGCGCGGTTTGCCGTTAACCGAAGAACAACTGAAACAGTCACTGCCACTCAAGGCGATTGGCAAAGCGATTAAACCCTCAGCCCGAGAAATTGAAATCAATAGCCGTGCGCGCAGCTCGGTGCTGAGGATCGCAGAAAAGCAGGGGGTGAAGCAATGAGTCACCCCCTGCTCGTGAAAGTCATGCTGCGAGACATCCTGCGCTACAAGTTGCGTTGGACCCTCGGTATTGCGGTATTGATCAGTGCTTTTGCCGTGGTTCAGTTGGCCTATGACAATCGTCAGCTCACCGCACAGTTAGATGAGCTGAAGCAGCAGCGCGATCACCTTGATGTTGAGTGGCGTCACCTGCGCCTTGAAGAAGGCGCCTTGGCTGAACATAGCCGCATTAGCCGCAAAGCCACCAAACAACTGGGTATGGTTAGGCCATCGCGGACTGACCAAACGCTGGTGGAGGTTCGATGAGTCGTTCCACCCACGCCAAGCGTAAGCTAAGACCCACGGTGATCCCATGGCGGTTCTATACCGTGGTGATCGCGATTGGTTTGATGTTTACCATGCTGGTGGCTCGGGCTGCGTATATTCAGGTGCTCGAACCTGACCGCCTCAAGCGTGAAGGCGATATGCGATCGCTGCGAACTAAAACTGGCGATGTTCAGCGCGGCACGATTACCGACCGTCATGGTGAAGAGTTGGCTGTCAGCGTGCCGGTCAAAGCGGTGTGGGTTGATCCGAAAGTGATTGCCGACCGTGGCGGTATTCAAAAGCGTCAGCATTGGACTGCCCTTGCTGATGCCCTCGGTATCAAAGCCGATGAGCTGATCACTAAAATCGAATCGTCACCCAATCGCCGTTTTATGTACATCAAGCGGCAAGTGACCCCAGCGCTGTCTGAATATGTCCGCAAACTCAAGTTGCCCGGTGTGTTTCTTAAAACAGAATCCCGTCGTTTCTACCCTGCGGGTGAAGTCAGTGCTCACATTGTGGGTGTCACCAACATTGATGCCAATGGTATTGAGGGCATTGAGTCGACCTTTAATGACTGGTTGATTGGTAGTCCAGAAAAGCGCCGAATTCGCAAAGATCGTTCCGGCCGCACCGTGGAAGAGTTGGGCATTATTGAAGCGCGCGAAAAACCGGGTGATATCGAGCTGGCCATTGATCAACGTATTCAAGCCCTTGCTTATCGCGAACTTAAAATCGCCACTGAGTATCACGGCGCAACGTCCGGCTCGGTGGTGGTGATTGATGTTGAAACCGGTGAAATCTTAGCGTTGGCCAATACGCCATCGTTTAATCCTAATAACCGTGCTGACCGCGACCCGTTTCGGATGCGCAATCGCGCGGTGACCGATGCCTTTGAGCCTGGCTCGACGGTGAAACCCATGGTGGTTTTGGGTGCCTTAGCCAATGGTGTGATTGATGCCGATTCGGTGATTAGCACCTCACCGGGGTGGATGCGCATTGGTGGCCGTGAAGTGCGTGACAGCAAAAACTACGGCGACATGTCGGTGCGGGCGGTATTGCAAAAATCGAGTAACGTTGGGGTCACCAAAATGGCCCTGCAATCGAGCCCAGATCAGCTGATCGAAACCTTCTTCCAATTAGGTTTTGGTGGTTTATCCGATGCCATGTTGCCTGGCGAATCCATGGGCCATTTGTCGATTCGCCGTAAATGGTCGGATTTTGAATTGGCCACTTTGTCGTTTGGCTATGGTATGACCATCACCCCGATTCAGTTGGCGCGCGCTTATGCCGTGCTGGGTGCCGGCGGGATTAAATATCCATTATCGATTTTGAAACTCAATGAGTTGCCGCAAGGGGATCGGGTGATTGAAGAGCAGCACGTCGCTAACGTGCTGGAAATGCTCGAATCAGTAACCGAAGAGGGCGGCACTGGCACCAAGGCTCGGGTACCTGGCTATCGGGTAGCAGGTAAAACGGGCACTGCGCGTAAAGCCATCGCCGGTGGTTATGGCGAAGAATATGTCGCTGATTTTGCTGGGGTAGCGCCTTTGTCTCAGCCCAAGTTAGCCATTGCGGTGGTCATTAACGAACCCGCCGGCGATAAGTATTACGGCGGTGATGTTGCCGCACCGGTATTCTCTGCGGTGATGGCCGGAGCGCTGCATTACCTCAATATTCCGCCCGATGCGGACACATCTGATTATGCGAGGGTATGGCCATGAGCAAACGCTTACGCGACATCGTCAAGCCCTGGGGAATAAGCGCGCGCGTTGCTGATGTAACGGCGCGTCATTTGGTTTTAGACAGCCGTCAAATTAGTCACGGTGATGTCTTTGTTGCTTTGCGCGGTCATCAGCGTAATGGCACCGATTTTATCAAGGCGGCGATTTGTCAGGGCGCCTGTGCAGTATTGGTTGATGGTGACAGAGTGCATGTCAGCAGCCAATGGCAAGTGCCAGTGGTGGAGCTGACTCAATTACCAGAGCAACTCGGCGAGTTGGCCGCGCGTTTTTACCAGAATAGTGCTGGCGCTCCTGTCGCCGTTGGCGTCACCGGTACCAATGGTAAAACCTCGGTGACCCACTACATGGTGCAGCTGCTGCAAGCGATGAACCGCAGCGCCGGTGTGATCGGCACGCTGGGTTATGGCGACCCTAAAGCCTTGCATGAGCTGCCAAATACTACGCCGGATGCGTTAACCGTTCACCGTCTGCTGGCGCAATTGCAGCAAGCTGGCGATAAAGCCAAGGAAAACTGGGTGTGCATGGAAGTGTCCTCTCATGGGCTAGTGCAAAACCGCGTCGGCGGTGTTGCTTTCCAGTACGCCGTATTCACCAATTTAAGCCGCGATCACCTTGATTATCACGGCAGTATGGAAGCCTACGGTGAGGCTAAATCGGCACTGTTCCGTTGGCCAACCTTGGTCAGCGCAACGATCAATGCCGATGATCAATTTGGCCGTGAATTACTGGCCGATCTGAGTGCCGATGCTATTGCCTATGGCATCGAAGATGTTGCCGCTTTGCGCCAGTATTCGAACTGGCTTGGCATTGAGCAACTAACGCCAACGGCCACTGGCTTCGATATCGAACTGGTCTCAAGCTGGGGCGAGGCCAAAGCTCATGTGCCGCTGCTTGGCCGGTTTAATTTAAGCAATGTTCTCGCCGCACTCGGTCCACTGTTGGCGGCAGGTTTGCCGTTGCCGCAACTAGCCCAAGCGTTGAGCGCATTAAAACCGGTGGCTGGCCGCATGGAAAGTTTCCAGCAAGCGGACCATCCGGTTTGTATTGTTGATTATGCCCACACTCCAGACGCGCTAGCGGTTGCCCTGCAAGCGGCGCGTTATCATTGCCAAGGAAAGTTGTGGGTGGTGTTTGGCTGCGGTGGTGACCGTGATAAAGGTAAGCGCCCTTTGATGGCCAAAGCCGCTGAACAATATGCCGATCAAGTGATTGTCACCGCTGACAATCCGCGTAGCGAAGCTCAGCAAGATATCAGTGCTGACATCATCAATGGCTTTCAGGACCCAGCAGCCGTGATGACCATTGAAGACCGCCATCAGGCGATTCAAACCGCTTTGCGAGAGGCGAACCTCGACGACCTTATCGTCATTGCCGGCAAAGGCCACGAAGACTACCAGTTGATTGCCGATCAACGTTTGAATTTTAGCGACCGCGCTGTGGTTCAGAGTCTACTGGAGGTGACATTGTGATCCCTTTGACTCTGCAAGAATTGGCGTTGGCGCTCGATGCCACCTTGGTCGGCGATGGTCAGGTCAGCATTGAAGCGGTTAGTACCGATACCCGTCAAATTGATCACAAGGCTTTGTTTGTCGCGCTGGTCGGCGATCGGTTCGACGGCCACGATTTCTTGCCTCAAGCTGAGCAAGCGGGCGCTTGTGCGTTGGTGGTCAGCCAAGCCATTACATCTGAACTCCCGCACCTGATTGTTAAAGACACCAAACTGGCACTGGGTGCGATTGCCGCATTAGTGGCGGAGCGTTGCCAAACCAAATGTGTGGCAATTACCGGTAGTGCAGGCAAAACCACGGTGAAAGAAATGACCGCGGCCATTATCGGCAAGCACCACAAAGTGCTAGCAACTGCCGGCAATTTCAATAATGAAATTGGCGTGCCGCTCACCCTGCTGCGATTAACCCATCAATATACCCATGGTGTCATTGAACTGGGTGCTAATCATCAAGGTGAAATTGCCTACACCACTAACCTAGTGAAACCCAAGGTGGCACTGATCACGAATATCGGCAGTGCTCATTTGGAAGGCTTTGGATCGGAGCAGGGCATTGCCAATGCCAAATCTGAGATCTTTCTTGGGTTACCCACTCAGGGCGTAGCGATTTTCGATTATCACAACCAATACGCCGAGCAATGGCTTGGCAAACTCAGTGATAAACAAGTTGTGACTTGGTCACGACAAGGCGCCGCCGAAGCGCAAGTGCGCGCCAGCCATATCGAGCTTGAACAAGACAGCAGCCAGTTTGTGCTGTCCATTGGCCATGAATCCATCGATATGTGTTTACCAATGGCCGGTTTGCATAACATCGACAATGCCTTGGCTGCCAGCGCCGCAGCCTATGCCATGGGCATTGGTATTGTTGAAATTGCTACCGCTTTGGAAGCCGGGGTGTTTGTCAAAGGCCGGCTCGATAGCCAAACATTGGCCGATGGCTTGACCGTTATCGACGACACCTACAACGCCAATTTAGCCTCAGTGAAAGCGGCAATCGATGTGTTAACCAATTGCCGAGACGAGCAAACCGCACTGGTCATGGGCGACATGGGCGAGCTTGGCGGCTGGGCCCGTCAGCATCACCACGATGCCGGTGCTTACGCCAAGGAAAACAACGTCAACGCGCTATTCACCTTGGGTTCATTGAGCGAAGTGGCACAGCACGGCTTTACCAGCCAAGCGGGGCACGGCGAACACTTTTATGAAATTGATGCCTTGATGGCAGCACTAACCGAGTGGCTTGGCCAGCAATCGCAACCGGTGCGAATTCTGGTCAAGGGCTCACGTGGTGCTGCGATGGAGCGAGTTATCGAGCGACTGCAGCAATGGTTGCGCAGTAAAGAGGAAATATCATGTTAGTTTGGCTAGCGGACTGGCTGACGCAGTTTTATTCAGGTTTCAACGTCTTTTCTTATCTGACGTTGCGAGTAATTGTCAGTATCCTGACCGGCTTGATGGTGGCTTTGCTGCTCGGCCCTAAGGTCATTCGTTTTTTACAAACGATGCAAATTGGCCAAACTGTTCGCGACGATGGGCCGGAATCTCACTTTAGCAAGGCCGGCACGCCGACCATGGGCGGCGTCCTTATTTTGGCGGCGATTTTGCTGGCAACATTATTGTGGGCCGATCTTAGCAACCGCTATGTTTGGGTGATGATCTTTGTCATTACCGCCTTTGGCGCCATTGGCTGGGTCGATGATTACCGCAAAGTAATCCGAAAAGATCCGAAAGGTTTGATTGCCAAGTGGAAGTACTTTTGGCAGTCAGTGGTGGCAATCGGCACCGCATTCTTCCTTTATCAAACGGCTCACCTTGAAGCCGAAACTCTGCTGGTGGTGCCGTTTTTCAAAGATGTGATGCCGCAGCTCGGCGCCATGTATTTGTTGCTGAGCTATTTCGTCATTGTTGGTACCAGTAACGCCGTGAATCTAACCGATGGCCTGGATGGCCTAGCGATTTTGCCAACGGTGATGGTTGCTGCCGCATTCGGTTTCTTTGCCTATGTCACCGGTAACGTCAATTTCTCAAGCTATCTGCACATTCCTTATATTCCAGAAACCTCCGAATTGGTGATTGTCTGCGCCGCTATCGTTGGCGCTGGGCTTGGCTTTTTATGGTTCAACACCTATCCGGCACAAGTATTTATGGGCGATGTTGGTTCACTGTCACTGGGCGCAGCGCTCGGCACATTGGCCATTCTGGTCCGACAGGAATTGGTGTTGTTCATTATGGGCGGGGTGTTTGTGATGGAAACCGTATCGGTGATCCTGCAGGTCGGCTCCTACAAACTACGTGGTCAGCGCATCTTCCGCATGGCGCCGATTCATCACCACTATGAACTCAAGGGTTGGCCCGAACCGCGGGTGATTGTCCGTTTCTGGATTATCAGCTTGATTCTGGTACTGATTGGTTTAGCCACTTTGAAAGTGCGCTAACAGGGGATACGCATTGAACTTAACGACTGACACAATCGGCATTGTAGGTATGGGGCAAACAGGTTGCTCGGTACTTCGCTGGCTGTTGGCCCAAGGCCAGCAGCCTGTGCTGTTTGATAGTCGTGCGCAATTGCCCGCTGGCGCCAGCCAATTGATGGCTGAGTTCGACGCCTCACTGCCAGCCCATCTAGGGGATTTCGATAGTGAGCTGCTAAGTCAATGCGATGTGCTGGTGGTCAGTCCCGGCATTGCTGTATCGACTCCGGCGATTGCTAAAGCCGCGCAGTCAGGAACAGAAATTATCGGTGACGTTGAATTGTTCTGCCGCGCTGATAATCGCCCTCGAATCGCCATTACCGGCTCCAATGGCAAGTCCACGGTCACTACGTTAGTGGCGCAGATGCTCAATGCCGCTGGCGTGAAGGCCGCAGCGATTGGCAATATCGGCGTGCCGGTATTGGATGAAATCGGCAGCGATGCGCAAGTGGTGGTGATGGAATTATCCAGCTTCCAACTGGAAACTACCCATTCACTCAATGCCGATGTTGCTTGCTGCCTGAATGTGACTGCCGATCATCTCGATCGCTACGATAGTTTCGACCATTACGCCGCCACTAAAAACCGCATCTATGACAATGCCAAACTGGCGATCTGGAATCGTCAGGACGGCCAAACCAAACCGGCTAGTCAGCCGCAGCGCCAGACTAGTTTTGGTCTTGATGTCAGTACCGATCCTGAGCAGTGGACATTGCGAGACCGCCAGCTGTGTTTGGGCTCGCAGCCATTGATGAGCGTCGATGATATGGCGATGCTCGGCTCCCACAACCAAGCTAATGCCCTAGCAGCGTTAGCCTGTGTGGTCGATTTTGTTGATGATTTGGCGCCCTGTCTAACTGTCCTCAAATCGTTCGGTGGTTTGCCTCATCGTTGTGAAACCGTGTATGACCAAAACGGCGTGGTGTGGGTGAATGACTCGAAAGCCACCAACGAAGGCGCCACATTGGCTGCCCTCCAAGGGTTGGCTGGCAGCTACCAAGGCAAATTGATTTTGCTGGCCGGTGGCGATGGCAAGGGCTCAGATTTTTGCAGTTTGTGCGGCGTCCTCAATCAGCAGGTTGATGAGCTGATTTGCTTTGGCAAGGACGCGGTGAAACTGGCCAATAAGCGTCATCAGGCTCGCCTGGTCAATGATTTAGAAGAAGCGGTACGACTGGCTAGCGACATTAGCTGTTATGGCGATTTGGTGTTGTTGTCACCGGCGTGCGCCAGTCTCGATCAGTTTCCCAATTACATGGTTCGCGGTGAACAATTTGCCCAACTGGCCAAGGAGGTGTCGCAATGATGGCGGCTCTAACTCAGTGGCGCAGTAATTGGGCATGGCCCGCCTGGGCGCAATTGCTGAATCGGCGCACCGATAATCGCCCGACAGCGCCCAGCTTGTACGATGGCACCTTGATCACTTGTGCCCTTGCGCTGATGGCGACCGGCTTGGTGATGGTGATGTCAGCGTCGATTCCTGAAGCGCAAAAAAGCTTTGGTAATCCGTATCATTTTGCCATTCGTCACGCGGTATTTTTGTGTATTGCACTGGCCGTTGCCGGAGCGATTTTGCATGTGCCCATGTATCGCTGGCAGCAGGGTAATTCGTTATTGCTGCTGATTGCGTTTGTGTTGCTGATCGCGGTGTTGATCATCGGTAAAAAGGTCAACGGCAGTACCCGTTGGCTCGCACTTGGGCCCATTAACATTCAAGTGGCAGAGCTGGCTAAGTTGTTCTTTTTCTCCTATTTGGCCGGTTACCTGGTGCGCCGCCACGATGAAGTCAGAGAAAACGTCAAAGGCTTTTTGAAGCCCTTGGTGGTGTTTTTCTTCCTTGCATGCCTACTCATTATGCAGCCCGATCTCGGTACTGTGGTGGTGATGTTGGTAACGACCATGGGCATGTTGTTTCTAGCTGGCGCTAAATTATGGCAGTTCGCTGCGCTGGTGATGACCGGCGTCGGCGCAGTGGTGCTACTGATTTTATTTTCACCTTACCGACTGCGGCGAGTGACCAGTTTCTGGGATCCATGGGCCGATCCATTCGGCAGTGGCTATCAGCTGACCCAATCCTTGATGGCGTTTGGTCGCGGCAGCTGGACCGGCGAAGGCTTGGGCAACAGCATTCAGAAATTGTCATATTTGCCAGAAGCCCATACCGACTTTGTGATTGCCATCTTAGCCGAGGAATTGGGCTTTGTTGGTGTCGTTGGGGTTGTTTTGCTGTTGGCCGTGATTGTTTTTCGCGGTCTGTTGATTGGCCGTCAAGCGCTGGATAACGAACGTTACTTTGAAGGCTTTTTAGCCAGCGGTATCGGCATCTGGTTGTGTTTCCAAGGTGTGGTGAACATTGGTGCTAGCGCTGGCCTGCTGCCTACCAAAGGGTTGACGCTGCCACTGGTGAGTTACGGCGGCAGCTCGATGGTGATCTTGAGTATTGCCATCGCCGTGTTGATCCGCATCGATCATGAAATGCGAATGGCCAATATTCAGGCTGTTGGGGGGCGTAGAAAATGACCACGTTAACCCAACGCGCGTTGATTATGGCTGGCGGTACTGGCGGACATGTATTCCCCGGTTTGGCGGTGGCGGAGCAATTAGCAGGGCAAGGCTGGCAGATTGAATGGCTTGGCACTGCTGAGCGAATGGAAGCGGATTTGGTGCCTCGCTACGGTTATCCGATCCATTTCATTGATATCAAGGGTGTGCGCGGCAATGGTTTGTTGCGCAAGCTGGCGGCGCCATTCAAGTTGCTAAAAGCAGTGTGGCAAGCGCGAGCTGTATTGAAAAAATTTCAGCCACAAGTCGTCATTGGCATGGGCGGTTATGCCAGTGGCCCTGGCGCATTGGCAGCGAAGCTCGCCGGTATTCCTGTGGTGTTGCATGAACAAAACGCGGTAGCGGGATTAACCAACCGTTATGTTGCAAAATTTGCCGATCAGGTACTCATGGCGTTTGCCGGCGCGTTCGACAAGGGCGACGTGGTCGGCAATCCGGTTCGAGCCAGTTTAATGGCGCTACCCTTACCGATGCTTGTCGAGCAACGGCCGCTGCGATTGCTGGTGGTGGGCGGCAGTCTTGGTGCCAAGGTTCTTAACGACAGGGTGCCAGAAGCGTTAGCCTTGCTGGTTGATACATGCAAAATCGAGGTGTGGCACCAAGCAGGCAAGGGCAACGGTGAAGCGACTAAGGCGAGCTATCAGCATTTTGGGATTGAACCGCACCACGCCGATGATTTTATTCACAACATTGATGAAGCGTATCAGTGGTGTGATTTGGTAGTATGTCGCGCTGGCGCGCTGACCGTGTCGGAATTAGCGGCCGTCGGCCGAGCATCGATTCTGGTGCCTTTGCCCCATGCGGTTGACGATCATCAAACCAAGAATGCCCAAGTTTTAGTGCAAGCCGGTGCGGGGATATTGATGCCGCAGAGCGAATTGTCGCCGGCTGCGTTAGCCCAACATATTGAACAACTGGCCAAGCAGCCTGAACGGTTGCTGGATATGGCCAATGCGGCTCGTAGCGTTGCAATCAACGACGCAGCAGAGCGCATGGCATCGTTATGCCAACAAGTAGTAAGAGGAACACTGTGAATTTAGAGCCAAATACCGCAATGCGAATTCCGGAAATGCGCCGGGTTGAGCGAATCCACTTTGTTGGCATCGGTGGTGCCGGCATGGGCGGTATTGCTGAAGTATTAGCAGGTGAAGGCTACCAAGTCACGGGTAGTGACATCGCCGACAATGCCATGGTGTCGCGTTTGCGCGGACTGGGTGTGACTGTTTTTATCGGCCATGCGGCGTCGAACATTGAAGGGGCGAGCGTGGTGGTGGTTTCGACTGCGATTGATCCGAGTAACCCCGAGATTGCCGAGGCGCAAGCAAATCGTATTCCTGTGGTACGCCGGGCCGAAATGCTGGCCGAGCTGATGCGATTCCGCCACGGCATTGCCATTGCTGGCACCCATGGCAAAACCACCACAACCAGTTTGACCGCCAGTATTCTGGCCGAAGCCGGATTGGATCCAACGTTTGTGATTGGTGGTTTGCTCAATAGCGCTGGCACCAATGCTCGCTTAGGAAAAAGCCGTTACTTAGTGGCTGAAGCCGATGAGAGCGATGCCTCATTCTTGCACTTGCAGCCGATGATTTCGGTGATCACTAATATCGAAGCGGATCATATGGATACCTATGGCGGCGACTTTGAACAGCTCAAAGCAACGTTCCGCGAATTTATCCATAACCTGCCATTCTACGGGTTGGTGGTGATGTGCATTGATTGCCCTGTGGTTCGTGAGTTAGCCGAGGAAGGTGGTCGTCAGGTGATTACCTATGGCTTTGCTGAAGATGCCGATGTTCGTGCCACTGATTATCGACAGTCAGGTGCCAGCAGTGAATTTGTGGTTCACCGGCCGAATCAGCAACCGTTGACGGTGCAACTGAATATGGCCGGTCAGCACAACGCGCTGAACGCGTTAGCGGCGATTGCGGTCGCTACCGATGAAGGTGTTGCCGATCAGCATTTGTTAGCCGCCTTGCAAAAGTTCGAAGGCATTGGCCGCCGCTTGCAGCAATACGGCGAATTTGACACCGGCGCAGGCAAGGCGTTGTTGGTTGATGATTATGGTCACCACCCGACCGAAGTTGCCGCCACATTAAATGCGGTGCGTCAGGCTTGGCCCGACAAACGCTTGGTGTTGGTGTATCAGCCTCATCGCTACACCCGAACCAGAGACTTATATGAAGACTTTGTCGATGTGCTGTCACAAGCCGACACCTTGTTGCTATTAGAAGTGTATGCCGCCGGCGAAGAGAGTATTGCAGGAGCGGACAGCCGCTCGTTGTGCCGCACCATTCGTCAACGCGGCAAGATCGACCCAGTGTATGTCAGCGGTCCAGAGGAACTGCCGTCGGTGCTGGCTGATGTGCTGGTCGATGGCGATCTGGTGCTGACTCAAGGTGCTGGCAGTGTTGGCGCACTGGCAAAACGATTAGCCGATTATCAACTGAATATCGAAACCATGAAGGCGAGCGCCGGAGGAAGTGAACATGGCGCATGATGTCAATGTGGCCGAGTTTGGCAAAGTAGCGGTGTTACTGGGCGGGCGCTCAGCGGAGCGACCTGTCTCGCTGAAATCCGGAACCGCTGTGCATCAGGCGTTAGTCAGTGAAGGCGTTGATGCCCACTGTTTTGACCCCGCAGAGACGCCGCTGGCTGAATTGAAAACGCAAGGCTTTGACAGAGTATTTATTGCTTTGCACGGCCGAGGTGGCGAAGACGGCGTGATGCAAGGCGCGTTGGAATGGCTTGGTATTCCATATACCGGTAGTCGAGTACTGGGCTCAGCCCTAGCCATGGATAAAATTCGCACCAAGCAAATTTGGCAAAGTATGGGCTTGCCGACCGCAGGTTATCGCATTATTGCCGAGCCGCTCGATGACGCCGAAGCGGCGGATATACTCGCTGCGCTGTCTGGAGCGGTGATCGTCAAACCGGCATGTGAAGGTTCCAGTATCGGCATGGCTAAAGCAACCACTGCCGCGCAACTGACGGCTGCTGTCGCAGACGCTCTCAATTACGATCCGCAAGTGTTGGTTGAACGCTGGATTGAAGGGGACGAGTTCACGGTGGCGATTCTAGGCGATGAGGCGCTGCCAGTGGTGCAAATGCGAACGCCTCACGAGTTTTATGATTACGACGCCAAATATCAGTCCCAGAGTACCGAATATTTTTGTCCATGTGGCTTGCCAGAAGCGGATGAAAAAGCGCTGCAGGTTTACGCCAAAGAAGCATTTGATGCGGTTGGCGCCGAAGGATGGGGCCGAGTTGATGCCATGCGTGATGATCATGGCCAATGGCATTTGCTGGAAGTGAACACGGTGCCGGGCATGACCGAAAAGAGTTTGGTGCCAATGGCCGCCAAAGCAAAAGGGTTAAGTTTCTCCGAATTGGTTGTGCGGATTTTGGCTCAAGCCAAGGTCTAAGCGGAGCATCAGGATGACTGTTGGAGCGTCGCAAGCTCAGCGTCTTCCTGAGTGGGAGTTTTGGTTTGGTGTGGCATTTTTTTTGGTCACACTAGTCGGCGGCTTGTATTTGGCCTACGGCGCCGCTCATGTCTGGAGTGACCGAGCGGCATTGCCGGTGCAACATTTACGGCTTCATGGCGATCGTCGCTTTGTTAGCGATGAGATGGTTACCGAGCAATTGTTGGCTCAGGGGCCGCTGCCAAGTTTGACCCAGTTGGATGTCGATTGGGTGCAACAGCAAGTGGTGGCGTTGCCTTGGGTTAATAAGGCTGCGGTACGAAAGGAATGGCCTGATCAGCTGAGTGTTCATGTCACCGAGTTTGAACCGGTGATGCGGTGGAGCGATAGCCGTTTGGTCAGTGATCAGGGGGAATTGTTTGCTGTCCCTGATACATCGGTGGTGGCGCAGTTACCGCTGATTGAAGCTGCCGATGAGTTGGTTGGCGACACCATGTCGATGCTGGCCGCTACTCGGGCAGCAACTGACAAGGCCGGTTTGCAAGTGATCCGGATGAAAGTCACGTCACGGCAAGCGTGGACATTATGGTTGGCAAATGGAATCGAGTTACGACTCGGCCGAGAACAGACATTGGCACGATTTGAGAGGTTTCTGGCGTTGTATCCAGAGCTGATCAACGAGCAACGAAGTACGCCGCAATATGTTGATTTGCGGTATGACACCGGCGCAGCAGTGAAGTGGCCGGATCAAACTGAAGAAGGGTTAGCAGAGCAAGATGGCAAAGAGTAACGAGCGCAAACTCATCGTTGGATTAGACATTGGTACGTCCAAAGTCTGTGCCTTAGTGGGTGAGATTTTAGCGAACGGCGAACTCAGCATTGTTGGCGTTGGTAACCATGCCTCTAGAGGTATGGACAAAGGCGGCGTTAATGATCTGGACTCCATTGTGCGCTGCGTCCAACGAGCGGTACAAGAAGCGGAGTTAATGGCGGATTGCCAAATTGCGTCAGTCTATTTAGGGATTAGTGGTCGTCACATTAAGTGCCAGAACGAAAATGGCATGGTGTCGATTAACGGCGAAGAAGTGACGCAAGAAGACGTCGATAACGTCATTCACACCGCCAAATCGATCCCGATTTCGGATGAGCGTCGATTGTTGCATGTGCTGCCGCAAGAGTTTTCCATCGACTGTCAGGAGGACATCAAAAGTCCGATTGGCATGAATGGCATGCGGATGGAAGCCAAGGTCCATTTGATCACTTGCGCCAATGATATGGCCCGCAATATGGAAAAAGTGGTTGAGCGATGTGGTTTGCGGGTAGAATCGCTGATTTTCTCGGCTTTGGCGGCTAGCGATGCGGCTCTGACCGAAGACGAGAAAGAGCTGGGTGTTTGTGTTGTTGATATGGGCGGCGGCACCATTGATATGGTGGTATACGCCAATGGCGCAATTCGCCATACCGCGGTGATCCCTGTGGCAGGTAATCAGGTCACCAGTGACATTGCCAAGATTTTCCGCACGCCATTGAATCATGCGGAAGAGATTAAAGTGCAATACGCCTGCGCACAGCGTCAGTTAGTCAACATGCAAGACACCATTGAAGTGGCAAGCGTTGGCGGCCGGCAGGCAAGAACCATGTCACGCCATACCTTGGCGGAAGTGGTTGAGCCGCGTTACCACGAATTGTTTGAATTGATTAACGAAGAACTGAAGGGATCAGGTTTGGCAGATCAAATTGCTGCCGGCGTGGTTCTCACTGGCGGAACGGCGAAAATTGAGGGGGCCATTGAGCTGGCCGAAGATATTTTCCAGATGCCAGTACGGCTGGGACAGCCGCAAGAAGTTAAGGGCTTGTACGACTATGTCAGTGACCCAAGTTATGCCAACGCAGTAGGCCTGCTGCACTACGGCATGGACGATGTACTGGGGAATACGCGCGAGCGCACTGGCACAGAAAAGGTTGCTTCCCTTTGGTCCACCATTCTGGGGTGGTTCAAAGGTGAGTTTTAATATAGGGTGAGACTGATAATTCGACGGAGAATCTGTCATGTTTGAAATTATGGAAAGCCATACTGACGAGGCTGTCATTAAAGTAATCGGTGTTGGCGGCGGCGGCGGAAACGCCATCGAACACATGGTGCAAAACAGCATCGAAGGTGTTGAATTCTTAGCAGCAAATACCGATGCGCAAGCACTGCGTAAATCAAGTGCTGGCAACAAGATCCAACTGGGTGCCAATATCACCAAAGGGTTAGGTGCTGGCGCCAACCCGGAAGTGGGTCGCCAATCGGCAATGGAAGATCGTGAAGCGATTCAACAAGCACTGGAAGGTGCTGATATGATCTTCATCGCCGGTGGCATGGGCGGTGGTACCGGTACTGGCGCTGCGCCAGTGGTTGCCGAAATAGCTCGTGAACTGGGTATTTTGACCGTTGCTGTGGTGACTAAACCATTCCCGTTCGAAGGCAATAAGCGGATGAATTTCGCCGGCCAAGGGATTGATGAGTTGGCGAAACACGTCGACTCACTCATCACTATTCCAAACGAAAAGCTGATGAAGGTGTTGGGCCCAGGCACGTCGCTACTGGATGCATTCAAAGCAGCCAATAATGTGCTTTATGGTGCGGTTCAGGGCATTGCTGAATTAATCACTCGCCCAGGCTTGATCAACGTTGACTTTGCTGACGTTAAAACAGTGATGTCTGAAATGGGCACCGCGATGATGGGTACTGGCGTTGCTTCCGGTGCCGACCGTGCGCAAGAAGCGGCTGAGTTGGCGATTGCGTCACCACTGCTCGAAGATGTTGATTTGGCGGGTGCTCGCGGCATTTTGGTGAATATCACCGCGGGTCTGGATATCACCATCGAAGAATTCGATACCGTGGGTAACTCGATTAAAGCCTTTGCTTCTGACAATGCAACGGTTGTTGTTGGTGCCGTGATTGACCCAGAAATGACAGATGAGTTGCGCGTAACGGTTGTTGCCACGGGCATTGGTGCTGAGCGTAAGCCGGACATTACCTTGGTTGAGTCGTCGCTGGAGCGTCCTGAGGTACCCACCATGCGAGCACCGGTGACAGCACCGCAATCGCCAGGCAAAGTCGCCGTTGGTGGTCAGCAGCCGGTTCAAGTCGAGTTGCCAGAAAGTGACAACGACATTTTGGACATTCCTGCTTTCCTTCGGAAGCAAGCAGACTAAACTGTGCTATTGGTTGTTTTTTGGTCGCTTTTTGTGTTCCTGAGTTCTCTCTGGTACAATGCGCGACCCAACGCACATTTTTCGGATAAATTTGGATAATTGGCAAGCTATATGATGAGACAGCGCACGCTTAAACAAGCGATTGAAGCGACAGGGATTGGTCTGCATTCTGGTAACAAAGTGCAACTGGTTTTGCGTCCTGCGCCGGTGAATACAGGTATTGTATTTCGCCGTACCGATCTTGATCCGGTAGTTGATATTCCAGCTAGTGCTGAGCTAGTCCGAGAAACGACTCTTTGTACTGCGCTGGTAACAGATGATGGTGTTCGCCTATCGACGGTGGAGCACTTGATGGCCGCCTTAGCGGGCATGGGAATCGACAACGTCTTCGTTGAAGTTGATGCTGAAGAAATCCCAATCATGGATGGCAGTGCATTGCCGTTCGTTTATCTGTTGCAGCAAGCAGGTGTTGAAGAGCAGCAAGCCGCCAAACGCTTCATTCGGATCAAGCAGCCGATTCGCGTCGAAGATGGTGATAAGTGGGCCGAACTCTCACCCTATAACGGTTTCCGCATCGATTTCGCAATCGATTTTAATCACCCGGCGATTGAAGCAGACACCCAGCGCAAAGTGCTGGACCTGTCGGCTTGTAGCTTCGTTCAGGAAATTTCTCGCGCGCGTACTTTTGGCTTCATGCGCGATATTGAGTACCTGCAAGCGAATAATTTGGCTCTTGGTGGCAGCTTGGATAACGCCATTGTGTTGGACGAATTTAAGATTCTGAATACCGATGGTTTGCGTTACAACGATGAGTTTGTAAAGCACAAAATCCTTGATGCAATTGGTGATTTGTACATGGCAGGCTTTGGCATTGTCGGCGAAGTGAAAGCATACAAATCAGGCCATGCCTTGAACAATATGCTGGCTCGAGCCATGTTAGCGCAGCCAGAAGCGTGGGAGATCGTCAGCTTTGACGACCAGGAAGCTCCCATCAGCTATCAGGTGCCGAGTTTGGCATAGAGACAATTTGCAAATAACACCACAAAACCAGCGCTTACGCTGGTTTTGTTTTTTCACGACTAGCTAACTTAAGTAGTTGAGATTTAAGTGGTTCGGGAGTGGATTCGGCGAGTTGGCGAAGATCGGTTGCGGTTTGATGAGAGATCTGCCGATTGACGTGAAAGCCTGAATCTTGCTGTGACTGAATCGTTGCAGTGGGTTTGACTTGGGATTCCAGTGTGGTCAGCGCGGTGAATCCTGATTGTCGCAATTTGGCAAGTATGGCTGTTTTGTTCATATTCAACCGCCATTGCCAAACCGGTGAGTCGACGCTCAGTGAGAGTACACCTTGTTGGTAACTGACAACTCGGCAGTGGCCTCGCAAGTCATCGTCGATGACCTTGGCAAACTGCTGCTGTAAGCTTTGCAAAGCTTGGCTTCGACGGGCAATATTAGCTAACCCTGAGCGGTTGCTTTGGACAATTTGATTAAATGCCACAGGTTGGCGGTTAGCTTTTGACATCTGTAGTAGAGATTTAGTGATTAATAACCATGAGTCGAACGATTTTCAGTTTAACGTTTAATGTAGCAGGGAAGCCAGTATCTTGGAGTCCTTCACCTGCCGCGTTACTGCTATCGTTGGCGGCTCTGCTGGCCTTACTCATCGCCCCTTGGTGGCTGGCACCTCATTTGATTTCTGCCAATCATTATCAGCAGCAGGTGGCTGCGGCAAAGCAAGTGCAGCAACAGCAGCGCGACGCATTGGTAAAGCTGCGCAGCCAAATGCACGAACAAATCAGTTTAATGGCGGAACACATTGGCACACTGCAAGCCAAATCCTCCCAGCTGGATCGAGTCAGCCAGCTGCTGGTACAAAAGTCCGATATTGAACAG
Source organism: Neiella litorisoli (assembly GCF_014773395.1). Lineage (GTDB taxonomy): Bacteria > Pseudomonadota > Gammaproteobacteria > Enterobacterales > Neiellaceae > Neiella > Neiella litorisoli. Next base: position 102,349 of record NZ_JACXAF010000013.1, read on the forward strand.
TCTGAATTTCAAGTTGCAACCACCGCCAATTTACAGTCAATGGACTCTGCTGGTGGCCCGCTATCTGCTGCTCCAGCGTCTAATAGCGATGATATCCAGCAAATGCTTAGCCAGCTCGACCAGCTCATCGAGCAATATGACGACAAGCAACGCCAGCTTGATTTGTTATCGGTCCTCCTGCAACAACAAGATGTCGAAGATGCCAGTTGGTTATCCGGCCGTCCAATTGGCGAAGGCTGGTTATCATCTGGATTTGGCGCTCGTAAAGATCCATTCACTGGTAAGAAAGCATCCCATTGGGGCGTCGATTTTGCTGGCCATGCCGGCAGTGATGTCTACACCACAGCGGCTGGCGTTGTCACTTATGCTGGAAAACGCTGGGGTTATGGCAATTTGGTTGAGGTAAGTCATGGCGGCGGTTACACAACCCGCTATGGTCACAACAGCAAAATTTATGTTGCCATTGGTGATGTAGTTACCAAAGGTGATGTCATTGCGGCTATGGGTAGTACTGGTCGCTCTACAGGGCCCCATGTGCACTACGAAGTGCTAAAAAATGGTAAGCAAGTGGATCCCAGCCCGTTTATTTTTCGATAAATGACCCCATAAATAGACTTTACCTGATTGACTGATCCGTTCATTATGCGGGGTCATCGGAACAATGTGTCCATGAGCGTTGGTTAGAGCATTAACCAGCGACCAACAAATAAAAAATACTAGGCAAGCCATGTTTGTAAAATTGATGACTTCACTGTTTGGCAGTAAAAACGACCGAACACTGAAGAAGCTGCGTAAAGTTGTCAACGCAATTAATGCCATGGAGGCAGACTTCGAGGCCCTCTCTGACGACCAACTCAAACAAAAAACCGAAGAGCTGAAAGCTCGAGTCAGCGACGGCGCAAGCTTACAAGACGTGCTGCCTGAAGCCTTTGCTACGGTTCGAGAAGCCAGTAAACGTGTATTCTCAATGCGCCACTTCGACGTGCAGCTGATCGGCGGCATGGTGCTGAATGACTGTTCGATTGCTGAAATGCGCACCGGTGAAGGTAAAACCCTTACCGCTACCTTGGCTGCCTATCTCAACGCGCTAACTGGCAAAGGCGTTCACGTGATTACGGTGAACGACTACTTGGCCCAGCGTGATGCCGAATGGAACAAACCACTGTTTGAATTCCTTGGCATGACCGTGGGGATCAACTTAGCCGGCATGTCACCAGATGCCAAAAAAGAAGCCTACGGTTCAGATATTACCTATGGTACCAACAACGAATTCGGCTTCGATTACCTGCGTGACAACATGGCCTTCCGGCCAGAAGATCGCGTTCAGCGCCCGCTGTTTTATGCAGTGGTCGATGAAGTCGACTCGATTCTGATTGATGAAGCCCGTACGCCGTTGATTATCTCTGGTCCTGCCGAAGACAGCTCAGGCTTGTATCGCCAAATCGATACCCTGATCCCAATGCTGACCAAGGCGGAAAAAGAAGATACCGAAGAAGAAGCAGCGGTAGGCGACTACACCGTTGATGAAAAAGCCAAACAGGTTCACTTGACTGAGCAAGGTCAGGAACGCATTGAAGAGCTATTGGCAAACAACAAGCTGCTGGATGAAGGTTCATCCTTGTACGATGCGGCTAACATTGCCTTGCTGCATCATGTTAACGCAGCGCTTCGAGCTCATGTGTTGTTCAAGCGCGATGTCGATTACATCGTCAAAGACGATGAAATTGTCATCGTAGATGAGCACACCGGCCGGACCATGCCGGGCCGCCGCTGGTCTGAAGGTTTACACCAGGCCGTTGAAGCTAAAGAGCGGGTTAACATTCAAAATGAAAACCAAACGCTAGCGTCGATCACCTTCCAGAACTACTTCCGCCTGTATCAAAAACTGTCGGGTATGACAGGTACCGCAGACACTGAAGCGTTTGAATTCCAAAGCATTTATGGTTTGGATACTGTGGTTATCCCAACCAACAAACCAATGGTACGTGACGATACCGCCGATCAGGTTTACCTGACCGCAGAAGAAAAGTACGAGGCCATTGCTAAAGACATCCATGAGCAGGTGGCAAAAGGTCGACCGATTCTGGTTGGTACCATCACCATTGAAACTTCTGAGCTGCTCTCTGGCTTACTGAAAAAAGCCAAGATCAAGCACAACGTCCTCAATGCTAAATTCCACCAAAAAGAAGCCGAAATTGTTGCCGAAGCTGGCCGTGCCGGTGCCGTAACAATCGCGACTAACATGGCTGGTCGTGGTACTGATATTGTCTTGGGTGGTAGCTGGCAAGCAGAGATTGATGCGCTGGATAACCCAACTGATGAACAAATCGCAGAAATCAAAGCGGCTTGGCAAGAGCGACACGATGCCGTTATTGAAGCCGGTGGTTTGCACATTATTGGTACCGAGCGTCACGAATCTCGTCGTATCGATAACCAGCTCCGTGGTCGTTCTGGTCGTCAGGGCGACCCAGGGTCGTCGCGTTTCTACCTGTCGCTAGAAGATCCGCTAATGCGCATTTTTGCTTCTGATCGGATGGGTACCATGATGAAGAAGCTCGGCATGGAGCGCGGTGAGGCGATTGAACACCCTTGGTTGTCGCGCGCTATTGAGAACGCTCAGCGCAAAGTGGAAGCCCGCAACTTCGATATTCGTAAGCAGTTGCTTGAATATGATGATGTTGCCAACGACCAGCGTAAAGTGATCTATGCGCAGCGCAATGAGCTAATGGATGCTGAGGAAATTAAAGACTCGATTGCCAATATCCGTGAAGATGTGGTCGATCAGTTAGTCAGCGAATACATTCCACCGCAATCTTTGGAAGAAATGTGGGATGTTGCCGGACTCGAAGAGCGTTTGAAAGGTGATTTCGGCATGGTCATGCCGTTGCAGCAATGGTTGGATGAAGACGACAAGCTTCACGAAGATAGCTTGCGCGAACGCATTCAACACGCCTTCTCTGATGCTTATCGTCAGAAAGAAGAAATGATTGGTGCACCAATTGTGCGTCAGTTCGAAAAGCAGATCATGCTGCAGGTACTCGACACCCATTGGAAAGATCACTTAGCGGCGATGGACCACTTGCGCCAGGGCATTCATTTGCGTGGTTATGCTCAGAAGAATCCCAAGCAAGAGTACAAGCGCGAGTCATTTGCCCTATTCAGCAATATGCTTGATGCGCTGAAACTGGAAGTCATTTCGATTCTGAGCCGAGTTCGAGTTCAGTCGCAAGAAGATGTTGAGGCTGCCGAGGAAAAACGCCGTCAGCAACAACAAGCATTGCCGAAGCAATATCAAGGTGCTGCTGGTGCCGAATCAGCCGACCAACAGCAGCCGCAACAGCGAGCGATGCCGAAAGTGGGTCGTAATGAGCCGTGCCCATGTGGCTCAGGTAAAAAATACAAGCAGTGTCACGGCAAACTGGCGTAAGGCAGTCGCGTGAGCATTAAGCAAGTCCATGTGGCCGTTGGCGTGATTGAACGCCACGGCCATATTTTTTTGACCCGACGAGCGGCCCATCAACATCAGGGCGATAAGTGGGAATTCCCCGGTGGCAAGTGCGAAAACGGTGAGACCGTCGCGCAGGCATTGGTGCGGGAATTATCAGAAGAATTGGCGATCACGGTTCATGATTGCTCGCCATTGTTAGTGGTTTGTCACGACTATGGCGACAAGCAGGTGAAATTAGACGTTCATTGGGTGCGCCAGTTTGATGGCGAGCCGAGCAGCCAAGAAGGTCTCGAAGGACGCTGGGTCGCCGCGTCCGAACTCGCTAACTATGATTTTCCTGCTGCCAATGTCGCTATTGTCGAGCGCGTGGTGGCAGCTTTGGGCGCCGACTAATCGCTGTCTGGTTTGGCTTGAAGCTTGACCATCATGGCCATTAACTCATCGTCACTCATTTGTTCCATTTGCTGACGATCGGGCTCGCCAGCAATCCGGTGACTTTCATCGGCCCACTCACCTAAATCAATCAACTTGCAGCGCTCAGAGCAAAATGGCCGGAACTTGTTTTCCGTGCTCCACTCGACTTGTTTTTGGCAGGTTGGGCAACTTACTTTCATCGTCATTACTCTCTGGCCTTAACTGGCCGACAACAGAAACTCAATATCGCTTTCAGTAGCGGCTGTGCCACTGTCGGTATGCTGCATAAAGCGAATGGTAAAGCGGTGCTTATTGCCAGAAACTGTCGGGAAAACAGTATGCTCTGGCGAGCAGGAGATCCGCAGAAGCTGTAAATTCTCAGCGCTCGCCTGATAGAAGCCCTTGCGCGCAATGACCCGCTGAAACGGCTTGCCATCACGGATCAGGTGCATTAACTGAGCGATGGCGCCAGCTAAAATGTCGAGCTGACGCAGCCAATTTTGCATATCGGTTAAACACTTTTCTGCCGGAAGATTTATCCAGTGGTAGAGCTGGGGTAAATCAAAACAGCAGTTGCCACCGGGAATACTGAAACGCTGACGAATGCCAGCCAGAAATTTATCGGACTTGAGACAATTTGCTAAGCGATTCTGGCTGCGCAAATTAGTAAGACAATGCTGGTTGGCGGCTTCGAGCTTCGCCAGTGCTTCCAAATCAACATTCGGATAAGTTGCCCAGCGGGCTAATTCTTTTTGCTGGGTTTCGAGATCTTTAATTAAATCTTGGCGCACATCGGCGCGCTCTAATAGTTCCAGCAAATCAAACAAAGCGCCAAAGTAGCTTAAACAAGACTGCTCACTAATGTGCTGCATGGCTTGGTGGCAGCGTAATAGCAGTTGTTCAATCCTGAGGTAAGAGCGAGACGTTTCATTCAGGGGAAATTGATAGGTGAACGCTTCAGCCATGCGGTTTCCATCGAGTCAGATCAGAGGGTAGCAAATCAATTTGAATAGCTTTGAGTAGCGAATTCTAGGAAATGCCGATGCAAGTGTAAAACATCTTTTGCTACTAGTTCGAATGGCCTGTGGTTGTTAATGATATGGTCTGCGGCTCTGATCCGCTGCCACCGACTCGCTTGCCGCTGGATGATCGCCCAAGCTGCTTCGGTACTAACCTGATCACGGTTTACCGTTCGCTCGACTTGGATTGATTGCGGAACATCAACGACGACGATGCGTTGGCATAGCTGCTGTAGCTGATTTTCAATTAACAGTGGCACCACCAGAATGGTGTATGGCGCTTGTTGATTGTGGCTTTGTTCGATCATTTGCTGGCGAATCAGTGGATGTAACAATTGATTCAACCACTGTCGCTCGGACTCGTTGCCAAACACCAAAGCCCGTAATGCCGCTCTGTCTAACTCGCCTGTGGTATCAACTACCTTTGGCCCAAAATGAGCGCTGATTTGGGCGAGCGCAGGGCTACCTTTGGCGACTACCTCGCGAGCAATGACATCGGCATCCACCAACCCTGCGCCTAAGCGTTGGAACTCATTGGCAACCGTGGTTTTACCACTGCCAATGCCACCTGTCAGGCCGACGACGAAACCGCTCACTTGCTAATAGCCCAGCATGGCAAAGTAACGATCCAGAATGTCATTGCCCCACAGCAAGGCAATCCATCCTGCGATGGCAAGGTAAGGGCCGAAAGGGATGGGTTTTTGATGGTCGCGGCCTTTTAACAGGATCATCGCGATGCCGAGCACCGCACCTACTGCACTCGACAGCAACACCACTAATGGCAGTAACTGCCAACCAAGCCAAGCCCCCAGCGCGGCCAGCAGCTTGAAGTCGCCAAAACCCATGCCCTCTTTGCCGGTCAGCAACTTAAATGCCCAATAGACACTCCATAAGGTTGAGTAGCCGGCAATGGCGCCAATAACGGCATCGACCAAAGCATGGGGCATCAGCACAACATGCACCAGCAAACCGAGCCACAGCAGGATGTAGTTGAGCGGGTCGGGCAGCAAATAATGATCAATATCGATAAAGGTGAGGCAAATGAGTAGCCAAGTGAATACCACCATCGCTAGACCTAGTCCGGTAAATCCAACTACGTGAAGTACCAATACTGACAGGCTGGCGGTCAGCAACTCTATCGCCGGATAACGAAAAGAGTAGGATTGGCCGCAGGCGGCGCATTTGCCCCGCAAGATAAACCAACCGACTATTGGCAAGTTGTGCCACGGTTTGATGGCAGTGCCACAACTGCTGCAATGGGAACTTGGCACAATTAAGTTGAAGCGATCGAACTTGGGTTCAGGTTGGTCATTTAATGCCGCGCATTCGATTTGCCAGCGTCGTTCTATCATCACCGGTAATCGGAAAATCACCACATTAAGAAAGCTGCCAACCAAAGCGGCAAAGACAAAGCAGATCACTGATATCAGCAGCGGAGATGTTGCCGCTGCATGGGTAAATTGTTCAATCATTCAGAGGAGTCCAGTGAAGCAAAAAAGTTAGCCGACCACTTTGCCGAGTTGGAAAATTGGCAGGTACATGGAAACAATCAAGCCGCCAACCAGGGTGCCAATAATGACCATAATCAGTGGTTCGAGCATGGAGCTTAAGTTATCAACAGCATCATCAACCTGCTGCTCATAAATGGTGGCAACTTTTGCCAGCATATCGTCCAGAGAGCCCGCTTCTTCGCCAATCATCACCATTTGGCTGACCATATCGGGAAAACGTCTGGTTTGACGCATGGCGCTGTTTAATTGAACGCCAGAGGCAACATCCGCTTTAACTGCTTTGATGGCGTCACGATAAACGGCATTACCTGAGGCGCCGGCGGCCGAGTCTAACGCATCGATCAATGGTACCCCGGCGGCAAAGGTGGTGGAGAGGGTACGGGTATAACGGGCAACTGCAGCTTGATGCAAAATACCACCAACTACTGGCAGCTTTAAAATCAGTGCATCAGTTTTGTCGCGTAACGATTTTGATGAACGGTGAGCCCGGGCAAAGGCGTAACTGGCTGCAAATACCGCGGCAATCACCACCCAGAGGTTGCCCGTGAGCCAATTGGAAATGCCAATGACAAACAGGGTGAAAGCGGGGAGCTCGGCACCAAAGTTAGCAAAAATATTTTCAAAGCTAGGGACCACAAAAATCAGCAAAATTGCCGTCACCACCACAGCAACGAGGATCACGATGGCTGGATAGGTCATGGCCTTTTTGATTTTCGCTTTGAGTGCCTCGGCTTTTTCTTTGTAGGTGGCAATACGATCATAAATGGAATCAAGGGCGCCGGACTGCTCGCCACTCGCCACTAGGTCACAATACAGATCATCAAAATAAGCGGGGTGTTTTTTTAGCGTTTCACTGAGTGGGTTACCGGCAGATACTTCGGCGTGGATTTCTTCTAGTAGTTTTCTTAGCTGTTCTTTGTCACTGCCCTTGCCAATAATTTCCAACGCCTGCACCAAGGGCACTCCAGCACCGAGCATGGTGGCAATTTGGCGAGTGACCATACAAATATCAACAGCTTTGATTTTATTGCCTAATTCAAATAGCGGCTTGGGCTTTTTCTTAATTTTTGAAACCGCGATCGCTTGTTTGCGCAGCTGAGTTTTTACTGCTTGCTCGTTGGCAGCGGTAATTTCCCCCTCAACACGGCGGCCTTTGCGGTTGACGCCTTGCCACTGGTAGGTATTCACTTTGATTGTTACTGGTTTCGCTACTGCTGCCATAGAAAGACCAACTGTGGATTAGAAACTGGTAACGCGCGCGGCTTCAGCCAATGACGTTACGCCCTGAGCAACTTTGACAAGGGCAGACTGGCGCAGGTTAGCAACGCCTTCCTTCTGAGTCTGCTGTGCAATTTGCAACGAGTTGCCGTTCTCCATAATAATTTTGGCGACGGCGTCTGTCATGGGCATTACTTCATAAATGCCAACTCGCCCCTTGTAGCCGCCGGTGCAATCGTCACAACCAACCGCTTTATACACGGTTAAGCCAGCATCGATTTGCTCTTGACTAAAACCTTCTGCCAGTAAGCCCTCAGGAGGAATGTCATCTATCGTCTTGCAGCTGCTACACAAACGGCGAGCCAGTCGCTGGGCGATAATCAAGCTGACCGAGCTGGCAATGTTATAGGCCGGAACACCCATGTTGAGCAATCGAGTCAGGGTTTCGGCACTGGAATTGGTATGTAGTGTAGACAATACTAGGTGGCCGGTCTGAGCGGCCTTAATGGCAATTTCGGCGGTTTCCAAATCACGGATCTCACCGACCATCACCACATCTGGATCTTGGCGCAGGAAAGCTCTTAAAGCGGATGCAAAATCTAACCCCGCCCGAGTATTAATTTGCACCTGATTGATACCGGCGAGGTTAATTTCCACCGGATCTTCGGCAGTGGCAATGTTGCGCTCTGGCGTGTTGAGAATATTTAAGCCGGTATAAAGCGATACGGTTTTACCCGAGCCAGTTGGTCCTGTGACCAGAATCATTCCCTGCGGCTGATTCAGGGCACTAAGGTAGAGCTCTTTTTGCGCTGACTCATAGCCCAACATATCAATCCCGAGTTGAGCACTGGATGAGTCCAGAATCCGCATCACCACTTTTTCGCCCCACAAGGTCGGCAAGGTGCTGACTCGAAAATCAATGGCCTTGGTGCGGCTAATGCGCATTTTAATCCGGCCATCTTGTGGTACCCGACGCTCGGCGATATCAAGATTCGCCATGACTTTGAGGCGAGCCGCTAAGCGCGTGGAAAGGGTGATTGGCGGCGAGGCGATTTCATGCAATATGCCATCAATACGAAAGCGCACCCGATAACTCTTTTCATAGGGTTCAAAGTGCAAATCCGATGCGCCTTTGCGGATTGCATCCATGAGTAGCTTATTGATGTAGACGACGATTGGCGCGTCGTCGGTGCTATCAACCTCGTCATCTTCTTGTCTCTCGGTATCCTGCACTTCCATGCTGGCCAGTTCATCATCGGATACATCGCCCAAATCAATATCGTCAAAGCCAGAATCAAGAACCTTCTCGATGGCCTTAGCAAGTTTGTCATGCTCGACCAGTACGGGTTCGGTTCGCTTACCAAAGCTAAATTGAAAATCTTCTAATGCAGTGATGTTAATTGGGTCATCGACTGCAACAATCAACATGCCTCGCTCGATATATAATGGTAGCGCATGGTGCTTTCTGATCAGTGACTCGTTGCGATATTCATCATCCAACTGCTCAACGTCGACCGTGTCTAGGTCAAGCGCAGCAATACCATATTCGTCACTCAATAGCTGCTGCAAAGCTTTGCTGGTGGTTATTTTTTGTTCGATAAGCAGGCTGATAAAATTGTGTTTACCAGTGCGAGCTTGTTCAATCAAGCTAACCGCAGTGCTGGCTTCGAGTAAACGCTTGCGGACCAACAAGGTGGCTAAGCCTTGAATTTTTGCTGCATGATCCATTCAGAACCCTATTATGTGCATGGGCTTAATAGCTATAGCTAAAAGATAGGTTAACTAACCAGATGCTCATCAAAATAACATAGCCAAAAAAAAAGACCACCAAGGGTGGTCTTTTCAGGATAGATGACTGTTTAGGCGCCGCTAGAGACACAACCTTTGACAAGACTTACACAGTCTGCGCCACCGCTGATAGTCCAAACAATATTACCACCAGATAGCGTTGGTGTAATGGTTACGCTGCCAACCCCAGAGACAGCAGAGCCTTGGCTATCCAAATCTGTATTCACTGTAATCACGCCAGACGTACTGTTAACAGAAACTGCTGAGCCTGCTCCCGAGGTCGGGGCAGTTGGAATGTTGGAACAGTCAGCTTTTACCGCACTGCCATTTCCCTCTGTGCTGGTACAAACGCTAATCGCCATCTTATAAGAAGACGCTTCAGCAATCGCACTAGAGGCTTGCGAGCCACGAACGTAATCTTGATAAGCAGGCAATGCAATTGCTGCCAAAATACCGATGATCGCCACGACGATCATTAATTCAATTAGAGTAAAACCTTGTTGCGCTTTCATAATAATATCTCCGTCGAGGACGCTGTATCAGGGGGTGCGTTGGAATGATACTAGGTAGGGTTTTGGGCGTTTTCAATAACAAATAATCAACTTTTTAGAATTAATTTGAAATTAGCTCCGAAAACGTCGAAAGGCAGTCAAGTGCCGGTTTTACAGCGCGCCAAAATTTTGATTCACTTTGCTTTTTTGATCCAAATCTTGACGCATTACGAATTCTTGGCGCGTTTTATGACACGGCCGCTGTTCATTTTATCGGCCGTTTGTTGCCATTTAGTATTGGTTCGCCGACTCAATTCGCATGGAATAATCGACGGCACGAATGTGCTTGGTTAGCGCACCCACTGAAATATAGTCGACGCCGGTTTCGGCGACCTGACGAATTGTTTCTATGGTGACATTGCCCGAGGCTTCCAGTTCTGCCTGACCTTGATTAATGATCACCGCTTCGCGCATTTGTGGCAGCGAAAAGTTGTCGAGCATCACTCGGTCAACGCCAGCTTCAAGGGCTTGGCAGAATTCCTTCATATCTTCGACTTCAACTTCAACCGGCTTGCCTGGGAAATTGGCGCGAGCTTGCTCTACCGCAGAAGCAATGCTGCCTGCCGCAGCGATGTGGTTTTCTTTAATTAAAAATGCGTCATATAAACCGCAGCGATGATTGACGCCTCCGGCACAGTAGACAGCATATTTTTGAGCGTTGCGCATACCGGGAATCGTTTTGCGGGTATCAAGCAGGCGCACGCCGGTCCCTTCGATGGCGTTAACGTAAACCCGAGTTGCGGTCGCTGTGCCTGATAAGGTTTGGATGATGTTGAGCATGGTGCGCTCACCGGTCAGGATGTCACGAGACGGACCTTCGAGGTTACAAATTCGCTGATTTTCTTCCATCACCTCACCGTCCTCGATCAACCATTCGATTGACACTGAACCGCCGAGCTGTTTGAAGACTTCATCGCCCCAAGCTTTGCCACAAAACACCGCCTTTTCGCGGCTAATAATGTAGGCCTTGCTGATGGTATGGAGGGGGATTAGTGACGCGGTGATATCACCTTCGGTGGGCGTTAAGTGGTTTAAATCTTCTGACAGGCAGGCTTTTACTAAGCGACGGACATTTTCTGCGGTGGCCATTGTTCGGTCTTCGGCTCTGAACTCGGAAAAATTTGCGCCATAGTTTACCCTCTCTGTGAGCAACTGCACAGTATTTCTATTGGCCAATGGCCGTGTTTTGCCTGAGATTTTTCATTACATCCGGCACAATTAAACTAATTAGTCGTGCTTTATAAGGCTGTTATTTCCTATGCCCATCTTCGAACGTGCCGAAATTGATGACCACCATTGTTTAGTCGGCGTGCAACAGCGCCCGAGCTCTCATTACGATGAGCGTCCGCAACATGAGCAGCCCAGTGTGTTGGTGATCCACAACATTACGTTGCCGCCGGGCGAGTTCGGTCATAGCTATATTGATGATCTTTTTATGGGGACGCTCGACTGCTCCGCTCATCCATTCTTTGCCCAGCTGAAAGGCGTACGAGTGTCGGCTCATTGCGTGATCAATCGCCAAGGCGAGGTTAAGCAATATGTGCCGTTTCATCTGCGCGCTTGGCATGCTGGCGTGTCGAGTTTTCAAGGCCGCACGCGGGTCAATGATTTTTCGATTGGTATTGAATTAGAAGGAACCGACGACAGCGGCTTTACTTCTGCTCAGTACCAGCGTTTAATTGCCATCACAAAAGCCTTAATGTTGCGCTATCCTACTATTTCATTGGGGAAAATTGTTGGCCATTGCGACATTGCTCCTGGCCGCAAAACCGATCCTGGGGTAGCTTTTGATTGGGGCTATTTCCGTTCCCAATTGGCGCTAAACGCTTAAGGGACAACTCGACAACGAGTGTTTTAAACATTTAAAACTGACTAGCTGGAATAATGCCATGACGTTACTCGCTCTTCTTTTTGCCCTCGCTTTGGAGCGGGTTGTGTTACCGTCGCCAAAATGGCAGTTCGCCACTTATGTTGAATCACTGTTCGACACCCTGAAAAAAAATCGTACCACCCAAGGCTGGTTTGATGCGCCGATCGGCATGGTTGCCATCGCGGCCATTCCGGCACTGATTGTCTGGCTAGTGCTGGAAGTGGTCGAAGGCGCTTTATTTGGCCTGCTTAGTTTGGTGGTGACTGTGTTAGTGATCACAGTCGCAATGGGGTGTTTGCAGGCGAGAAAAGCATACAAACAGTTTCTGCGCGCAGCGCGGCGTGAAGATGAGCAAGCTTGCTACATGGTGGCCAAAGAGTTGGGCGCCTTATCGGATAGCGAGCCAAGCGCTCAGCACAGTCAATCGCCGCTGCCAAAAGATGTTGAGCTAGCCGCCGAGCTGCTTGATGACGATGAACCCCTAGAGCAGCCCGAGCAGTCACCACAGGTAAATTTAGAGCAGGGGGTTGGCCAGACCCTCGCATGGGTCAACTACCGCTATTACATTGCCGTGATGATTTGGTTGGTCATTTTTGGCCCAGTCGGTGTCGCTTTTTATGCCACCCTCAGAACACTAGCCGATCAGGAACGAAGCCAAGTGGCGGCGCCAGAGCAAGATATTGATACCGATGCGCTGCAGGTTGATGACGATGGCGAAGTATCTGGATTGGAACAACAACTAGACGAGTTGACCGAGCAACCGCAATCTACTGTTGCCTCGGAGTTGCTGCGTTGGCTCGACTTTATTCCGGTTCGACTGGCGTCGCTTGGCCTCACACTGGTGGGGAACTTTGGCAAGGCGATGCCTGTGTGGCTGGAGCACTTAGTCAATACCGAGGAATCGCCAAAAGCGCATTTAGTTCGAGTCTCGCTGGCTGCTGAAGAAATTGCCGATCCTCACAACCCAACTTGTGTGGTCAGTGTTGGCAAATTCGTTGAAATTGCCAAACGCAACGTCCTGCTGGTGTTGAGCGTGGTGGCAATTCTGACCTTGTACGGTAGCGTCAGCTGATCAATGGTAATGAGCTGATTGTCAAAGCAAATAAGCCGAGTCACTTGTTGGCTCGGTTTATTTTTGTCTCAAAGTAAATCGAAATGAGAACTAGTCTAAATGGTCCGACCACATTACTCGGGCGATTAGGCCTACGTTTGACGGGGTTTATTTATGAGGCAGCAAAAGGCCCTGTGTTTAAGGCTAGACACAGCACCCTTGGTCTGATAGATTTTTGCTGGCTAAATGGTATGACCAATTAACCAAGGGCAACATGACTCAGATCAAACCTTCATTTAATTCGGTGAAACAAGCGCGACTTGCCGACGCTATCGTTGAGCAATTGGAGCGCATGATCATCGAAGGGGTGTTGGCTCCTGGACAAAAGTTGCCATCGGAACGCGAACTGGCTAGCCAGTTCAACGTGTCCAGACCATCCGTACGAGAAGCAATCCAAAAGCTTGAAGCCAGAGGATTGTTAAACCGAAAACAAGGCGGCGGCACTTTTGTCAGCGAAGACAGCTGGCAGAACGTAGCAGAACCTTTGTTTCAACTGATGGTCAATCACCCTGAATCGCAGTTCGATTTATTAGAGTTTCGCCATGCATTAGAAGGCATCTGCGCTTATTATGCAGCCTTGCGTGGCACCGAAACCGATGATGAACAGTTAGCGCAATGCATTGACGACATCGCCAGTGTCAAGTTAACTGATGCCACCATACACACCCACGCCGATGCAGTGATGGGCTTTTATCTGAAGATGGCGGAAGCCAGCCACAACGCAGTGGTATTACAGGTAATGCATTGCTTAAAGCCTTTGCTGCAGCAAAATATTGAAGATAATTTGCGGCAGATGTTGCGGAGCCTCGAAGCTCAGCAGTCTGTGTTCAACCACAGAAAACATCTGCTTAGCATGATTGTCAAACGAGAACCAGAGCTGGCACGACAAGCTAGCCATGAGCATTTGGCTTACATTGAGGAAACCCTCCTTGACGTCAGCCGCCAAACAACGCGGATGGAGCGCTCACTGCGCCGAGTTCGCAGTGAGACGAATTAACGACAGACCAAGCGACAACTCGCTCAGTTTGTTTTTGCAACTAATTACTCTGAAAGAAGGAATACGGCATGTCTGATCATCTCGAGCATGACGTCGATCCCCAAGAAACTGGGGAATGGCTTGATGCCCTCGCTGGCGTCTTGCAGCAGGAAGGGCCAGAACGCGCTCACTACCTGCTTGAGCAACTGATTGAAAAAGCACGTCGCAGCGGTGCGCACCTGCCTTACACCGCGACTACCGCCTATCTGAACACCATTCCACCATCGCAAGAGCCGCAAATGCCCGGCAATATGGAATTAGAGCGTAAGATCCGCGGCTACATCCGTTGGAATGCTTTGATGACCATTCTGCGAGCATCGAAAAAAGATTTAGACTTGGGTGGCCACATTTCTTCTTTCGCCTCTAGTGCGACGTTATACGATGTTGGCTTCAACCACTTCTGGCGTGCACCGAACGAAAAAGATGGCGGCGACCTGATTTACTTCCAGGGCCACATCGCTCCTGGTATTTACGCCCGCTCTTTCTTAGAAGGTCGTTTCAGCGAATCGCAAATGGATAACTTCCGTCAGGAAGTTGATGGCAAAGGCCTGTCTTCTTATCCGCACCCGAAGTTGATGCCTGATTATTGGCAGTTCCCAACAGTTTCGATGGGCCTGGGTCCACTGCAGGCCATTTACCAAGCTCGTTACCTCAAGTACCTAACTGACCGTGGCATTAAAGATTGTTCGGATCAGAAAGTATGGTGTTTCTTGGGAGACGGTGAGATTGATGAGCCAGAATCATTGGGTGCTATTGGTCTTGCAACTCGCGAGAACCTCGACAACCTGATCTTCGTTGTGAACTGTAACCTGCAACGTTTGGATGGTCCGGTCCGTGGTAACGGCAAAATCATTCAAGAGTTGGAAGGTACTTTCCGCGGCGCTGGCTGGGAAGTAATTAAGGTGATTTGGGGCCGCTACTGGGACGCTCTGATCAACCGTGATACTTCAGGCAAGTTGCTGCAGTTGATGGAAGAAACCGTTGATGGTGAATACCAGAACTGTAAAGCCAAAGGCGGCGCTTACACCCGTGAGAAGTTCTTTGGTAAGTATCCAGAAACCGCTGAAATGGTTGCCAACATGTCAGATGAAGACATCTGGCGCTTGAACCGTGGTGGTCACGATCCAGCCAAAGTCTATGCGGCATATGCCAAAGCAGTTGCCACTGAAGGTCGTCCTACAGTGATTCTGGCTAAAACGGTGAAAGGTTACGGTTTGGGCGATGCGGGCGAGGGTAAAAACATCGCTCACAACGTCAAGAAAATGAACATGGATGCGGTCAAGCACTTCCGTGATCGTTTCAACATTCCAATTAACGACAACGACATTGAGAACCTGCCGTACTACAAGCCTGCAGAAGATAGCCCAGAGATGGTCTACCTGCGTGAGCGCCGCGCGGCATTGCATGGCTACTTGCCACAGCGTCGGGTGAAGTTCAGCGAATCGCTGGATATTCCTAAGCTCAAAGCATTCCAACAAGTGTTGGATGGCTCAAACGGCCGTGAGATCTCAACTACTATGGCGTTGTCTCGCGTCCTGACTGCTTTGTTGAAAGACAAGAGTGTTGGTAAGCGCATTGTGCCGATTATTCCGGATGAAGCCCGTACTTTCGGTATGGAAGGCTTGTTCCGTCAGGTCGGTATTTATGCCCACGGTGGCCAGAAGTACACTCCGCAAGATGCTGACCAAGTGGCTTACTACCGTGAAGACAAAACCGGTGCGGTACTGCAAGAAGGCATTAACGAAGGTGGTGCAATGAGTTCTTGGATGGCTGCGGCTACCAGTTACTCTGTAAACGATGCGCCAACCATTCCGTTCTACATCTACTACTCGATGTTCGGTTTCCAACGTATCGGTGACCAAGCTTGGGCCGCTGGTGACTTACGCGCTCGTGGCTTCATGATTGGTGGTACTTCAGGCCGGACAACGCTAAACGGTGAAGGTCTGCAGCACGAAGATGGTCATAGCCATCTGCAGTCGGCGACGATTCCAAACTGTATCTCTTACGACCCAGCTTACGGTTACGAAATTGCCGTGATCGTACAAGAAGGTATGGATCGGATGTACGGTGAGCGCCAGGAGGACGTGTTCTACTACATCACCACGTTGAACGAAAACTACGTTCAGCCAGCGATGCCAGAAGGTGTTGAAGAAGGCATCATCAAAGGTATCTACAAGCTGGATCACGCTAAGAAGAAGGCGCAAGTACAACTGCTCGGTTGTGGCTCCATTTTGCGCCATGTTCGCGAAGCAGCGGAAATCTTGGCCAGCGACTACAGCATTGATGCTGACGTGTTCTCAGTTACTTCATTCACTGAGCTTGCGCGTGATGGTAACGATGTTGAGCGTCACAACATGCTACACCCAGGTGCTGAAGCGAAAGAAGCTTACATCACTAAAGTGTTGGCTAAGGACGTGCCAGTTGTGGCAACGACCGACTACATGCGTATCTTCGCTGATCAGGTCCGCGCTTATGTGCCTGCGCCATACAAGGTGTTGGGTACCGATGGATTCGGCCGTTCTGATAGCCGTGAGAACTTGCGTAATCACTTCGAAGTCAGCGCACCATATGTTGTTGTGGCTGCACTGAGCGAACTGGTTAAGAACGGTGACCTAGACGCTAAAGTCGTTCCAGAAGCGATCGAGAAGTTCGGTCTGGATGTCGACAAAGTCTACTCACTGTACGCTTAAGGAGAATACAAATGGCCGAATTGAAAGAAGTTCTGGTTCCAGACGTTGGCGCGGATGCCGTTGACGTAATTGGTATTCTCGTTGAAGTTGGCGAGCAAGTTGAACCAGAGCAAGGTTTGATTGAAGTCGAAGGCGACAAAGCGTCGATGGAAGTGCCAGCGCCGTTTGCTGGCACCGTGAAAGAAATCAAAGTTGCCGTTGGTGACCAAGTTTCGCAAGACAGCTTGATCGTGATTCTGGAAACTGGCGCCGATGCGCCAGCTGCAGAAGAAGCCGCGCCAGCACCTGCTGCTGAAGCGCCAGCCGCTGCTCCTGCTGCCACTCCTACAGAAGGTGGCGCGGTTGCAGACGTTGCGGTGCCAGATATCGGCGGTGATGAAGTTGATGTCACCACTATTCTGGTTGCCGTTGGCGATACGGTTGAAGTTGAGCAAGGTTTGATTGAAGTCGAAGGCGATAAGGCGTCGATGGAAGTGCCTTCGCCAGTAGCCGGTACTGTCAAAGAAATCATCGTTAGTGCGGGTGACAAAGTTGCCGAAGGCACCTTGATTGTTCGCATCGAAACGGGCGCTGCTGCGCCGGCAGCTGCTGAAGCGCCAGCCGCTGCTGAACCTGCATCAGCTGCAGCTCCGGCTGCTCCTGCTGCGGCACAAGTGAAGGAAGTAACAATTCCTGACATCGGCGGTGATGAAGTTGATGTCACGACAATTTTGGTTGCCGTTGGCGATACCGTTGAAGCTGAGCAAGGTTTGATTGAAGTCGAAGGCGATAAAGCCTCGATGGAAGTACCTGCACCATTTGCTGGTACGGTGAAAGAAATCAAAGTTGCTGTTGGTGAGAAAGTTGCTGAAGGCACTTTGATTGCCCTTCTAGAAACAGTGAGCGACGCGCCCGCAGCTGCCCCTGCTGCAGCTCCTGCGCCAGCGGCTCCGGCAGCACCGAAAGCTGCACCTGCTGCCGCTCCGTCTGCAGCCTCGAAGCCGCCGCCAGTTTCAGATCACCCAGGTTCTAACCAAAAAGCGAGTGCCGTTGGCCATGCTTCACCAGCTGTGCGCCGCATTGCTCGCGAGTTTGGCGTTGACCTGAGTAAGGTCAAAGGCACTGGTCGTAAAGGTCGGATCCTGAAAGAAGACGTCCAAGCTTATGTTAAAGAAGAGCTGTCACGTCCGAAGGCAAGTGGCAACACCAACGTCAGCGGTGGTGGTCTATCTGTTCTGGCGCAACCGCGCGTTGATTTCAGCAAGTTTGGTGAAATCGAAAAGGTTGAGTTGAGCCGTATTCAGAAGATCTCTGGACCGAATCTGCATCGTAACTGGGTAACCATTCCTCACGTCACTCAGTTCGACGAAGCTGATATCACTGATCTGGAATCGTTCCGCAAAGAGCAGAATGCCATTGCAGCGAAGCGTGACCTTGGTTACAAGATTTCGCCGTTGGCCTTTATCATCAAGGCAGCTGCAAAAGCGTTGGAAACTTATCCTAAGTTCAACAGCTCGCTGGACCCAGATGGCGATCACCTGATCATGAAGAAATACATTCATATCGGTGTTGCGGTTGATACACCTAACGGTTTGGTTGTTCCAGTACTGCGTAATGTCGATAAGAAAGGCATTATTGAGATCACTCAGGAATTGGGCGAGATCAGCAAGAAAGCCCGCGGTGGTAAGTTGACCGCTGCTGATATGCAAGGCAGCTGCTTCACCATTTCAAGCCTTGGTGGCATCGGTGGTACTCAGTTCACCCCAATCGTCAATGCGCCTGACGTTGCGATTTTGGGTGTGTCGAAATCTGATATGAAGCCGAAGTGGAATGGTTCTGAGTTTGAACCGCGTCTGATGGTGCCGCTGGCATTGTCGTACGACCACCGGGTGATTGATGGTGCCGATGGTGCACGCTTCATCACTGAGCTGAACAACGTGTTGAGCGATATCCGTCGTCTCGTCATGTAAAGTCAGTTGCCAGAGCCGGGTTCATCCCGGCTCTTGGCGTTTTAACTGACCCTAAGTTATATTGCCGAAGCCTCGTACCCTCGAGCGAATCGGATCATCGAACAACTAGAAAAGAATTATATTTGAGGTCGTAATGAGTAACGAAATCAAAACCCAGGTGGTGGTACTTGGTGCTGGCCCTGCGGGCTATTCAGCTGCCTTCCGCAGCGCGGATTTGGGTATGGAAACCGTATTGATTGAGCGTTTCGATACTTTGGGTGGCGTTTGTTTGAACGTGGGTTGTATTCCTTCAAAAGCACTGCTGCACGTTGCAGAAGTGATTGAAGATGCCAAAAACATGGCCGCGCACGGTGTGGTGTTTGGTGAGCCACAAACGGATATCAATAAGATCCGCATCTGGAAAGATAAAGTCATCGCCAAGCTGACCGGTGGCCTAGCCGGCATGGCGAAAATGCGTAAAGTAAAAGTCGTCAACGGTTACGGCAAATTCACTGGCGCTAACACCATTGAAGTGGAAGGCGCTGATGGTAAAACGGTTGTCAACTTCGACAATGCCATTGTTGCTGCCGGCTCCCGCCCAATCCAGTTGCCATTTATTCCACACAACGATCCACGAATCTGGGACTCCACTGATGCCCTGAAACTGGAAACTGTGCCGGAGAAAATGTTGATTCTAGGTGGTGGTATTATCGGCCTAGAAATGGGAACGGTTTACCACTCATTGGGTGCGCAGGTTGAAGTGGTCGAGTTCATGGACCAACTGATCCCTGCAGCTGATAAAGATGTGGTTCGCGTTTATACCCGCGAGATCAAAGAAAAATTCAAGCTGATGCTTGAAACCAAAGTGACTGCGGTTGAAGCCAAAGACGACGGTGTCTACGTCAGTTTTGAAGGCAAGAATGCGCCAAACGCTGCGATTCGTTATGACGCCGTGTTGGTTGCCGTTGGCCGGACTCCAAACGGTAAACTGCTGGATGCTGAAAAAGCCGGTATCGCGGTTGATGAGCGTGGCTTTATCGCCGTTGATAAGCAAATGCGCACGAACGTACCAAACATCTTCGCTATTGGTGACATCGTCGGTCAGCCTATGTTGGCTCACAAAGGTGTGCATGAAGGCCATGTGGCCGCTGAAAACATCGCTGGTAAGAAGCATTTCTTCGAACCTAAGCTGATCCCATCAATCGCTTACACTCACCCAGAAGTTGCTTGGGCGGGTATGACCGAAAAAGAAGCCAAAGAAGCGGGCATCAAGTTTGAAACGGCCACTTTCCCATGGGCTGCTTCTGGTCGTGCAATTGCTGCTGATGCTGATACCGGTATGACCAAACTGATCTTTGATAAAGAAACAGATCGTTTACTTGGTGGTGCGGTTGTTGGTAAGAACGCCGGTGAATTGTTGGGCGAAATCTGCTTGGCGATTGAAATGGGTTGTGATGCCGAAGACATCGCGCTGACCATTCACGCTCACCCAACCTTGCACGAATCTGTTGGTCTTGCGGCAGAAGTGTACGAAGGTTCGATTACTGATTTGCCAAATCCAAAGGCGAAGAAAAAGTAAGCTTGAATCGACCATTAAAAAAGCTGGCATCTGCCAGCTTTTTTATTGCTTGAACGGGTTGCTATGCAGCGTCTGGTTCCGCTGCTTGTTCTGGCTTAGGCTTTTTCGGCTGCGGGCGACGTTTGGCTTGCAAGGCATATAACACTTCCTCGCGATTTTCCGCCAGATAAACGCCGAGTTGCTCCAAGGCATCTTCGCTTATTTTAATTCCCGATGCAGTGACCAGATCTTCCATTGCCGCTGCCATGTCCAGCATGCGGTCATATTCATCAGCTTGCTTCTTGTCCACGAACGTTTTGACCTCCTCGCCATTGCGCACAACGACATAGCGGGTTTCAACTGCCATGATTTCTCCTCATTCGCCAATCCCCAATTCGCCCACTTGAATGTCATTCGGTGTTGTCATTCACCGACGACTGGCTACAAGTTAACAGGATACTGGTTATCTGTACAGTTGTATTCAAACGAGGCTTGCAGCAAATGGTGGATTTGCTAGTCTGCACGCTTTGATTTTATCCCGAGGCAAACAATTTGATGGTAACAAGAGCGTTGAGTGCCTTGTTGGCTTGCTGGTTCACTAGTGGTGTTGTTGCCGCTGGCCTCGAGCACTACGAAATCGTTGCAAAGCACCCGTTGCCTGCTGAAATCGCAGAGGCTTCAGGCTTGGCGTGCACCAGTGACGGCAAATACACCATCAATGACTCTGGCAATCCGGCGATTATTTTTCAGCTCGGCGATCAGGGCCAAATTGTCGGTCGCATCCATTCCGCGCTGAATAACCGCGATTGGGAAGCACTGAGTTATGCCGATGGCCAGCTATATGTTGCCGATATTGGCAATAATCATGGTCATCATCGAGCCATGAAGATTCATCGCGTTGCGTTGGCGAGTGTGAACAAAGGCATTGCTGCCGATGCCAGTAGTTTCAGCTTTGAGTTTGCTGACTACGATCAGCATCCAGTGACCAGCGTTCATCACGACTTAGACG
Source organism: Neiella litorisoli (assembly GCF_014773395.1). Taxonomy (GTDB): domain Bacteria; phylum Pseudomonadota; class Gammaproteobacteria; order Enterobacterales; family Neiellaceae; genus Neiella; species Neiella litorisoli. Next base: position 123,500 of record NZ_JACXAF010000013.1, read on the forward strand.
CCGAGGCGATAACCATTGATCAAGGTCAGTTGATTGTGTTCTCGAAAAGCTGGCAAAGCAATGTCGCACGGGTATATCGAATGATACCAAGGCAACAGCATCAAGTGATTGAACCGGTGGCGACCATTGCCGAGTTGCCGGGCATGATCACTGGCGCCCACTTCGATCCCGTTGCTAAGCAATACTGGCTGGTTGGCTATAACAGCAAAGGCTTGCCGAAACTAAAGCCGTTTATTGCTCAACTGGATGATAATTTTCAGCTACTGGCCACCAAATCGCTGACTGGACTGGGCCAAATCGAAGCGGTTTGTATGGATCAGCAGCGTCGTCTTTGGTTGGCGCAAGAGCAGATGCTCTTTAAGCCTGCGCTGCTGATTGAAATGGCAGCTCAACCCTAGTCGTTTGGCAGTGCGTCTTTGCGTTGCAGGTAGGCTTGTTCCATCGCGGCCATTTGCTCGGCACAAAAATCGCGCAAACCGCTGAGCACCATCTTTTTACGACCGGTGCCGATAAGCTCGCCTTGGTCATGAATATTAAAATGCAAAAAGGCATCGCCGCGTTTGCCGTTCACCTCAAGCTCGGTTTTGGCAAGACTGAGTTCAGGGTTGCGGAAGTTTAAATGTTGCAGTTGTAAAGACATGCTTTCATACATCACGAGTGGTCGCGCGGGGTTAATCATGACGCCATGGCGTTTCATTAGCGGCACTAAGATGTATGGGAAATTTTGGCCAGAAAAGGCGACATAATTGCGAATTAAGGTTTCGACCTCAGGGCAATAGGCGCGGTTTTCGCCACTGCTGTTGACGTTCAAGTAAACCTTGTCGGACTCTTTGTCGCAAATGGTTAATTCAGAGCCCTCGCGCGGTGGCAGAACAATGGTTCGGTCAGCACCTAACATGCCTTCAAATTTGAAATCCATCTGCGATTGGATACCGTATTCGTTCAATACGATGGCAAATAACAAATCACCGGGCACACAAAAACGTTTTGCATCGGCGTCGTGGATTGGGTTGAAGTCACCGGCGATACGCTTGGCAAATCGACTAGCTTGCTCAGCGGAAATCGTGACCGAATCAAGTTGACGCTGATAGAAAGTTTCTAAAACCATAGTTTTTGTACTACAACTGGAGCCATTTATGGCCCTGTTTGAATGCTCTGTGATTAAAATAGCGGCAGTTTATACCATTGGAAGGTATGATCCGCAGATAAGACCAGCGCCCAAGAGTTGGCCGCGGCGCGTCAAGGCAATAAAAATGAGACTCAGATGCATTTTAAACGCCTTGAATCTACAATCTATTTTGGTCAGTTTTCTCCGCTAATCCGGTTAAATCGATTGACTTTAATACCCTATTTACTGCACTCTTGCGCTGTAACGTCAGCTTTACCTCTTTAAATGAAAAAATTTCCATTTAAGGGTTGACAAAGGTTAAAGCGCAATTATTCAAAATAATAGTCAAGAGGCCCTCGCGTGGAACAATTATCTGGCGCTGAGATGGTGGTAAGAACCCTCACTGATCTCGGCGTAAAACACCTTTTCGGCTACCCCGGTGGTTCCGTTCTCGACATCTACGACGCGCTGTTTCAGCACAGCGACATCGAACATATTCTAGTCCGCCACGAACAAGCTGCGGTGCACATGGCTGATGGCTACGCTCGCGCCACGGGCGAAGTTGGTGCCTGTCTGGTCACTTCAGGGCCAGGGGCGACCAATACCATTACCGGTATCGCTACTGCCTACATGGACTCCATTCCTATGGTCGTGCTGTCAGGTCAGGTGCCAACGACCCTGATCGGCATGGATGCATTCCAAGAAACCGACATGATCGGTTGTTCTCGACCGGTTGTGAAGCACAGTTTTTTGGTCAAAAGTGCTGAAGAAATCCCAGAAGCGATTCGCAAAGCATTTTACATCGCCTCGACCGGTCGGCCAGGCCCAGTGGTGGTCGATTTGCCGAAAGATGTGCAAAACCCGCAGTTGAAGTTTCCGTACAAGTTTCCGGAAACGGTCAACATGCGCTCGTACAACCCAACGACTCGCGGCCATACCCGCCAAATCAAAAAAGCGGTTGCTGCAATTCTGTCTGCGAAAAAGCCAGTGGTTTACGTTGGCGGCGGCGCCGTGGCAGCAGACGCACAGCAACTGATCACCCAATTCGTTGAAAAGCTGAATTTACCGATTACTAACACCCTGATGGGACTGGGCGCCATTTCTGGTGAGCATGACCAGTTTTTGGGGATGTTGGGCATGCATGGTACCTATGAAGCCAACATGAGCATGCACAATGCCGATTTGATTTTTGCTGTGGGCGCCCGATTTGATGACCGCGTCACTAACAACGTCAGCAAGTTTTGCCCGAATGCTCGTATCGTGCATATTGATATCGATCCCACCAGCATTTCCAAAACCGTAACCGCCCATATTCCGATTGTTGGCAGCGTGGATACCGTTCTTGAGCAAATGATGCAGCAGTTGGATGAAGCAGATGCACAACTGGATCAAGACGCATTATCGAGCTGGTGGCAGACCATTAACGAATGGCGCGCTCGTAAATGTTTGAATTACGAGAAATCAACTGAAGTGATCAAGCCGCAATATGCGGTTGAAATGTTGCACAAGGTCACTAATGGTGATGCTTACATCTGTTCTGATGTTGGCCAGCACCAAATGTTCGCCGCACTCTACTACCCCTACAAGAAAACTCGTCAGTGGATTAACTCTGGCGGCTTGGGCACCATGGGTTTTGGCTTCCCTGCGGCAATGGGGGTGAAAACCGCATTCCCTGATGCTGATGTGGCCGTGATCACCGGTGATGGCTCGATTCAGATGAACATTCAAGAGCTATCGACTTGTTTGCAATACAATATTCCGGTGAAAATTATTTCCCTGAATAATGCCGCATTGGGCATGGTCAAGCAGTGGCAGGAGATGTTCTACTCTGGCCGTCGCTCGCACTCTTACATGGAATCGATGCCTGACTTTGTCAAGTTGGCAGAAGCCTATGGCCATGTCGGTATGCGGGTTGATGATCCTGCCGACTTGGAGCAAGCCATGACCGATGCCTTTGCCATGAAGGATCGCTTGGTGTTTATGGATATTCGAATTGATCCTGCAGAGCACGTATACCCAATGCAGATTAAATTTGGCGCCATGGACGACATGTGGTTATCGAAGACGGAGCGCACCTAATGAGACGTATTCTTTCTATTTTGCTTGAAAATGAACCGGGTGCGTTATCGCGAATTGTTGGTTTGTTTTCCCAGCGCGGTTACAACATTGAATCGTTAACCGTGGCACCGACCGATGATGAAACGCTCTCGCGGATCACCATTACGACCATGGGTGATGATCAGGTTATTGAGCAGATCACCAAGCAAGTTAATAAGTTGGTTGATGTCCTCAAGGTTGCGGATTTAACCGACGGCGCCCATGTCGAGCGCGAGTTGATGCTGGCGAAAGTACGAGCCAATGGCAACGCAACTCGTGAAGAGATTAAACGCACTGCTGATATCTTCCGTGGTCAGATTGTTGATGTAAGCAACTCCTTGTATACCGTTCAGTTGACTGGACCCAGCGATAAGCTTGATGCCTTTATCGCTGCGGTTCGCGATACCACCGAGATTATCGAAGTGGTTCGCACCGGTGTTGCTGGTGTCGCTCGCGGTGAGCGCGCGCTACGTCAATAATCCCAGCATCTAGTGTTGTCAAAGCTAGAGCCTGTTGCTCTTTGCTGTGTGTTTTTGCAGCAATTTATTGGTGATTTAGGCAAGGAAGCGGTTATGAAGTTGACTGGTCGTCAATGAATAATCGCTGACGCTGAATAAATTGCCAATAAACGCTGCCCGAAGGGTTCGTCAAAATGCTCATTTCGCTACGTCACTCGCTATTTGTATAGATTGCTATACGTCATAGCTCGTTTCTTGCTCAAAAGAGCATTTTGAGCGAACAAAATTCATACACCAAAGACCAGCAGGCTCTTGGCCTTGAGCCTGGCTTTTGTCGTTTTTGTGGCCAGACACTGCTTCAGATCTCATTTCATTTGATTCAGATCCAGAATCAATTTCGCCCTTCCTGCAATATTTCACTGCTATGACATAATTACTAAATTATTCCCTTTGGGAATCTGGTCGGGCTAGGTGGGGGGGTGAATCATGACCAATATCGTCATCCGGTTTGTGGCGTCACTAACGTGCCTATGCGTAATTTTTGCGGCCAATGCGATTGAGCCTGCCAAACAGGTGGTGGTGCCGTTTTCTTTGGCTGACAGCGGTCACTTGATTATTGAAGTCTCGTTCAACGGCATGCAACCCAGAGCCATGTTGATTGATACTGCCGCGGGAATTTCCTTACTTGATAAGCGCACCGCCAGAGAGTTAGGTATTGATATTAGTCCCAATCGGAGCCGCACGAAATTAGCGGGTTTAGGCACCAAGCGCCAGTCGATGAAAGACTTGGATGTCGTCGATTTGGAAATCGGCATGGCGGTGTTCCCGACCCCAGATTTCTATACGACCGACTTGCATCACATTCGTCGGATCTCTGGACCACAGCCGATTGTGGGCATTCTAGGCACTGATTTTTTGGTCAAACATCAGGGTATTGTCAATTATCAGCAGCAAACGCTGACGCTCAATTGGTGAAGGCCTTAAGGCCGTTGGTTGTAATCACCGCTACATTCGATTATTCATTAGCGGGTATGTCTCTTATTTACTCAGGAATTCGTTTTGAAACCTATCCGTTATAGTGTTGCGGCTTGTTTGCTGATGTTGTTGCAAGCCTGCTGTGGTGATGTTGGTAGCCCTCAGTGGTGTGACAAACAAGCCCAGACCGACAAAACTTTATGGACCGAGTCTGAAGCTCAGGACTATGCTCAATATTGCATATTCGGCGATTTAGCACGGCCGAAGTAACCCATTTGGCGCCATTCGCCTGTATTCATGGAGAGGTTGATGATAAGTCGTAAGCTGTCTGCTCTGCTGTTGTTGAGCGGAGTCATGTTGTTAGGTTGTCAGCCGCAAGAGGTTCCGACCGAGCAGTTAACCGGCGCGTGGTTGCAAGAGCAAGATGGTCACCAGCAAGGTGTATTACTGCATCCAGATGGGCGCCTCAGCTTGCTCGGTATCGCTAGTATGCAAGGAGTTGAATGGCATTTTAGTGATGCGGACAATGTCCTCACTTTAGCAACCAATACCGAGCGCTATCCGCAACCTGAAAGCGAGCAGCTTACCGTCGCTGGCATTTCTCCGTCATTGCTGCAGCTTGAAGGGCGCAGTCTGTTTGCCGGACGCTATGCTCCTGCTAACGACAAAGTTACGATTGTCTCCGGCGAGGTGTTCTATCGGCAGCGCATCGCATTGCCCGAAAATGCCGTGTTAAGAGTGACGCTCAATGATGTGTCGTTGGCCGATGCGCCGGCGAGGTTAATTGCCAATACCACACAGATGATCACCACTCAGGTACCGATTTCGTTCACCCTCGCCGCTTTAAAGTCGCAGTTTGAACCGCAGCGACGCTACTCCGTTCGAGCGACCATTTCAGCCAACAACCAACTTCTTTTTACCAGTACACGCCACTATGGCGTGGAGCCGACCCAGCCGAATGAGTTGAATATTGAATTAGAGGCGGTGTCGGCTAAACCAGCCGGGCAAGCAAAAGCAGCGCCTGTCGTTGAATTAACCGGAGACTTTCGTTACATGGCGGATGCGGCGCTGTTCCTTGAGTGCGGTACCGATCGTCGTTGGCCGGTGGCGGCAAACGATATTCGTCGGCAATTGGAGCTGCAATATGGCCAGCTAAAAGCTGGCCCTGGTGAGCCTTTGCTGATGACCGTGATGGGCGCAATAGAGCGGCGACCAGGTATGGAAGATGGCTCTGAGTTGGACACGCTGGTGCTATCCAAAGTCATCGCTATCTCAGAGCAGCAAGAGACCTGCGATTAGCAGGTCATTGCTCAATGATGGATGTGAATGATTATTCGGCCGCTTGTGCTGGCGTGTAAGGTAAGTCTTGTATTTGCAACGGTGTTTGTGGCGCTTGACTCAGCCGATATTGTTGCTCGGCGCTGGCGTCGCTGGCGAGCACGGCCAACAGGTGCAGTTGGTTTTGGCTATCGGTCGCGGCATTGATAATGGTGCCGGCTTTGCGCCAGTTGCCGTTACGATTCACTTCAATATCGCCGAGCGCTTCACTTGGTGCCTCTCCGGTTAAATAAAAGGTCGCGCGCTTTTGTTTGCCTAAATACTGCATTCGGGCCACGGTCTCCTGACCGATATAGCAGCCTTTCTTAAAACTAATCGCACCAATGTCAGCTTGGTTGAGCATTTGTGGCACAAACTCACTGACCTGCTCGGCATTGGCCAACAACGGCCAGCCTGCTTTGATTTGTTGCACCGTCCAGTCAGTTGTCTCGGTTTCATGGTCGACTAGCTCAGCGCTAAGCCAAAGGCAGCCAAAGGGTAACTGTGCTTTGGCGATTGCTGGTGTTTCAGTGGTTTGGTCTAAATCGCCATAAATATAAAGCGAGTCTGATGCATCGGTGATGTCAACTTTGGCGAATACGCCGAATTTTTGGAGTGCAGATAAGCTCGCCGACAGGACATGTTTGTCCATCACCAAAAGAATGCCTTGGTCCGACTTGAGCATCACAAAGTTGCTCCACATTTTGCCTTTGGCATCGCAGTGGCTGCCTGCTAACCAGCCTTGTTCATCCAGCTTGGTCAGATCGCACGTTAACTGGCCCTGTAAGTAGCTGGTTTGATCGGCTCCGCTCACTTGAATAACGCCGAGGTCGGATAGTAAGAAAGGTTTGCTCATGGCTGCTGATCCATTGGTTGCTATAGGCTTGATCTTGGGGACGTGATCTGAGTATTTCAAGAGGTGTTGGGTCATCTTGTTGGCGCTGCTATGATAGCCGGCCAATCGCCAAATTCACGAGGATAATCATGGCACAGAACGATTCTGCCAATGAAGCGGCAAAAGATGCCAATTTAGCGCGTTTGCGCTGGGGCTGCCGCCGGGGAATGCTGGAGCTTGATGTGATTCTGGAGCCTTTCTTTGATAACCAGTTCACTTCGCTCAGTGAGCAGCAACAGCAAATTTTTGAACGTTTATTGGGCTGCGACGATCCCGAGTTGTTTGCCTGGATCATGGGCCATGAGGATTGCAAAGATGCTGAGCTGGCTGCCATGGTGAAGACCATTGTCGACTACAACCGTAGTTTGCTTCACTGAGTTTTCAGCCTCAAAACAAGCGCGCTATGCGGTTACCGTTAGTGCGCTACTGATGACATTGTCGCTGCTGCTAGTGGCCTATTATGGAGCCTTTAGCCAAATGATTGCGGCGACAGTGCTACTTCCTTTAGTGCTGGTTCTGAGTTATCAACTCAGCGGTAAAATTGCCCGCTACCATGGTCAACTTGTGTTACTCGATAGCAATCAAATCACCTTGTGGCATAACCAACAATGCCTGCAAGGGGCGCTATGCTTACCCATTATGACCACAGATTTTGCCATTTTGATGCGATTTAAAGGTGAGCAAGGCAAGCATTGGTGTTTGATTATGAGTGATGCGGTGGCGCCAGCTGAATTTCGTTTGCTGAGCGCCATGCTCCATCAAGTAAAGCGGCCGTTATAACGACGGCGGCGCTGGCTGAATTGGCTCTGGTACCAGAATGGTAGGTTCGCTGTGCTCTAGCTGATCAGGGTGATCCAAGGTGTAATGCAAACCACGACTTTCTTTACGCTGCATGGCACAAAGGACAATCAATTCTGCGACTTGCAACAGGTTCCTCAGCTCAAGTAAGTTATTACTCACTTTGAAGTGGGAATAGTATTCGTAGATCTCTTGTTGTAGCAACCGAATCCGACGCAGAGCGCGCTGCAGTCGTTTATCGGTTCTGACGATGCCGACGTAGTCCCACATAAATAAACGCAGTTCATGCCAGTTGTGCTGGATGACCACCTCTTCGTCTGAGCAGGATACCTGGCTTTCGTCCCACTGCGGGATGTCAACCTGATCGCAAGGGACTTCAAGTTGCTGAGTAATGTGCTGGGCGGCTGCCTCGGCAAAAACCACACATTCGAGAAGCGAATTGCTGGCCATACGATTGGCGCCATGAAGGCCGGTATAACTGACTTCACCAATGGCGTATAGGCCCTCTAAATCAGTTTTACCATCGAAATCGACAATCACACCACCACAGGTGTAATGGGCTGCTGGCACTACCGGAATCGCTTGCTGAGTAATATCAATGCCCAGCGACTTGAGTTTTTCGTAAATGGTTGGAAAGTGGCTCTGAATAAAGTCAGCTGGTTTGTGAGAAATATCCAGATACACGCAGTCGGCACCAAGACGCTTCATTTCATAGTCAATGGCTCGGGCGACAATATCGCGCGGCGCTAACTCCAATCGCTCATCGAAACGGTGCATAAAGCGCTCACCGTTGGGTAATTTGAGATGAGCTCCTTCGCCGCGCAGCGCTTCGGTGAGCAAGAAATTGCGTGCTTCAGGGTGGAATAAGCAGGTTGGGTGGAACTGGTTGAATTCCATATTGGCAACCCGACAACCAGCACGCCAAGCCATGGCGATGCCATCGCCAGAAGCGACATCGGGGTTACTGGTGTATTGATAGACTTTTGACGCGCCGCCAGTGGCAAGAATAACGAAGCGCGCACGAACCGTTTCGACTTTTTCTTTATTACGATTCCAAATATAAGCGCCGTGAACTTTGTTTTCACGCAGCCCTAACTTATGGCCGGTGATCAGATCAACCGCATTGTAGCGTTCCAGCAATTGGATATTTTGGTGGCCGCGAACTGCGTCAACTAAGGTGGTTTGAACTGCTTTGCCGGTTGCGTCGGCAGCATGCAAGATTCGTCGGTGGCTGTGGCCGCCTTCTCGAGTTAAGTGGTAACGCAGTTGGCCATTTTCATCGCGGACGGTATCAAAGGGCACGCCTTTTTCGATCAGAAATTGAATACTTTGCCTAGCGCGCGAAGCGGTATGGAGCACCGCTTCTTCATCGCAAAGACCGGCGCCAGCATCGAGCGTGTCGGCAACGTGAGAGGCAATACTGTCGGTCTCATCGAAGACCGCAGCGATGCCCCCTTGGGCGTAATAGGTTGCACCTTCGGTCAGAGGGCCTTTACTTAGTACGAGCACTTTGGCATCGTGTGCGAGGCGCAGAGCGGCGGTCAGGCCTGCGGCACCGCTTCCGATAATAAGAACATCACAGGTATAATCAGCTGGTTGTTTCATCAAGTTACTGGCTACAGGTATTAGTCCTTGTTATGTTAGCGGAAGTTGGCTTCTCGTAACATAACCCCCATATTTGAAGTCGCAATTTTTTTTAAATTTATCCGAACTTTTCCGGAACCCGTTGGTCTCACTTGTATCGCCAACGAGCCGGCGACGTTGCTGTAATCGGATTACATAGGAGAACTGGCTCGAATGAGCGAGCAAAGTATCGACCATAAATTGGTCGAGCGAGTGCAACAAGGTGACAAACGAGCTTTCGATTTGTTGGTGCATAAATACCAACACAAAGTCGCAAATCTTATTGCAAGGTACGTAAAGAATCCGGCTGAGGTTCAGGATGTTGCGCAAGAAGCCTTCATCAAAGCGTATCGAGCAATTGGTAATTTTCGCGGCGAGAGTGCTTTTTACACATGGCTGTACCGCATTGCAGTAAATAGCGCCAAAAACTATCTGGTGTCGCAAGGGCGTCGTCCGCCCGCCGCCGATGTTGATGCGCAAGATGCCGAGTTTTACGAAGGTGGTGAAATTTTACACGAGGTGGCAACACCTGAGCGTGAAGCTTTATCCGATGAAATCAGGCAGGTGTTGTTCGATGCAATCGAAACCCTACCTGATGACCTTCGCACTGCAATTACCTTGCGAGAGCTCGAAGGCATGAGTTACGAAGACATCGCCGGAGTGATGGAGTGTCCTGTTGGTACAGTGCGCTCTCGAATTTTCCGAGCGAGAGAAACAATTGATAAGCGGCTGCAACCGCTTCTTCAGCGCTAATAAAATAAGCCTATCAAGGCACGGTGTTTAGTATGACTGACAAGTTCGAACGGGTTTCTGCTCTAGTTGATGAACAACTAGACGACAAAATGATTGATGCGCTGCTGGATGATCCAGAGCTGCAAGATCAATGGGCACGCCACCACCGGGTGAGTGATGCTGTCCGGGGTGACGACGTTTCTTTATTGAGTACTGATTTTGCTGCCAGCGTTAGTGCGGCAATTGAGCAAGAGCCAACAGTACTTGCACCTAAACCAGCCAAAGCCAAATCAACCGTGAAAGTGCCGGGTAAAGTGGTTCGCATGTTCCGCCAAGTCGGCCAGTATGCGATTGCTGCAACGGTTGCTGCGGTCGCCATTGTTGGCGTGCAGCAGACCGGCCAAGACGCGGCAGAAGAGCAACCATTGCCGATTCTCAATACCAATCCAGTGGTTGGCGTTAGCGCTTCTCCGGTGAGCTTAAATGCGACTTCGGTTAACAGTAATGCCCAATCTCAAGCTGAAGCGCGACAAAGATTGATTGAACAACGACGTCGAATTAATGCATATTTTCAAGACCACGAGCTTCAAATGAGAATTCAGCAGCCTCAGCACACTGCTCAAGCTGTGAAACAACAACATGCAGACAGTTCATCAACTGAACAACCTCAACAGTAATTCTTCTCCGCTGCAGCGCATGGCCGCTGCAGCATTTTCCATTCTGATTTTTGCCCTATCCTTTGCTGCCCATGGCGAGCAAAGCAGCTCCCCTAGCGCTGAATCTTGGCTCAAACGAATGGGGCAAACCTTTAAAGCGGCCAACTATTCGTTGTCTGTGATTCGAGTTAATCAACAGCACTTTGAGCCCATTGCCATTGAGCACGGCATCGTTGACGGAGAACCTTTGGTTTACGTCAATTATCTGAATGGCCCAGAGCGCGAAATCCTCCACCGTGGCGATACGGTCACTTATTTTCAGCATGACGAGCCGCCTTATTCCGTGGCTGGCCAGCGCGCTGTTGGCCCTATCCCGCGGGCGTTCATCAATAATATTGATGTATTGAAAACCAGCTATCGTTTTGTCTTGGGTGGGCGCAATCGAGTGATGGGACGAGCGGCTCAACTCATTCGAATAGAACCCAAAGAAGCCGATCGGTATGCCATTTGGGTGTGGTTGGATGCCGAACATGGCATGTTGCTGCGGGCCGATTTGGTGGCGCCCAATGGCGAGCCATTGGAACATATCCAGATTGTGTCGATGTCTTACTCGGAATCGCCAAGCCCAATCGTTGAGCAATTAGCACAAGTTAAGCTGCCGGCGCCGGTTCCTTTGATTGAATCCGAGCAAATGTCAGGGCAGGGACGGGTTCGTTGGGTTGCTGGCTACGTACCGAGCGGCTTTGAGCTGATTGGCCGCGACCGCCACAAACTCGGTGCCACTAATGGTTTGGTCGACTATCAATTGTATAGTGATGGTATTAGCTCGGTGTCTGTCTATGTTGGCTCTGCCGTTGATGGCCAGCCGGGTAAATCTTTGGTCAGCAAAGGGGCAACCCATTTGATGACCGTTGCCAAAGATGGTGTTGAGGTGGCCGTTGTTGGCCAATTGCCGCCAGAAACCATTACTCGTATTGTCGAGAGTGTTCATCCTGTTGTTAGCAAAACTGCACAGCCGGGCAGAACGCCATGATCGAAACCATTGCCACTGTCGTTGACTACCAAGCTGGTCAGGTGACTGTTGAGGCGCTGCGTCGCTCTAGTTGCGATCAATGTGCTGACAAAGACTGTGGCAATGGCCAAGTCAACCGTGCCTTATCTAATCGTTATCATCGTTTAACCTTGCCGTATCAGTCACCACTCAAAGTCGGCGAGCAAGTGGTACTCGCGTTGCCAGAGCAAGGCTTGCTGACCGCCGCAGTATTAATGTTCGTGGTGCCGCTAATAGCTATTTTGCTAGGAGCGGGCGTAGGCCATTGGTTATTCGTCGGCTTGTTGGGCCAAAGCGAGTTAATGGTGGTGTTTAGCGCGCTGATATGTGCCGTTGCTGGCTTCTTGGGCGCACGCTGGTGGCATAGCAAAATTCAGCAGCATCAATGGTTTGAACCGCATATCAAACGACTGCATCAGCCCGTCGATGCGCTTAGCGTTGACTGCTAGACCGTAACAGCCTTTGCTCAACGGTGTGATGCGCTTTGCTGTGCGGTTTATTTTCAGTACAATCTCCGCCCTTGGAATTAACACAAAGCAGGCAGTTCAACCCCAATGAAGCAATCGCATATTCGCAACTTTTCGATTATTGCCCACATCGACCATGGTAAGTCGACGCTCTCCGATCGACTGATCCAATACTGTGGCGGTCTTAGTGATCGGGAAATGGCGGCACAGGTGCTGGATTCCATGGATCTGGAACGCGAGCGCGGCATTACCATTAAAGCTCAATCTGTGACCCTGAATTACACCGCGAAAGATGGCGAAACCTACCAGCTCAACTTCATTGATACGCCGGGCCACGTGGACTTTTCTTATGAAGTGTCGCGGTCACTGGCTGCTTGTGAAGGTGCTTTGTTAGTCGTCGATGCCGGTCAGGGTGTTGAAGCACAAACGCTGGCGAACTGTTATACCGCGATTGAAATGGATCTGGAAGTGGTGCCGATTCTTAACAAGATTGACTTGCCACAGGCAGACCCAGATCGGGTGGCCGAAGAAATTGAAGATATCGTTGGTATTGATGCCGTTGATGCAGTGCGTTGCTCGGCGAAAACCGGTATTGGTATTGAAGATGTGCTTGAGCGCATTGTTCAGTCTGTGCCAGCGCCAGAGGGCAATGAGGAGGCTGAAACTCAAGCCCTGATTATCGATTCTTGGTTTGACTCTTATCTCGGCGTGGTGTCATTGGTTCGAGTGAAAAATGGCGAACTGAAAAAAGGCGACAAGATTCGAGTGATGAGCACCGGCCAAGACTGGGGCATTGACCGCATTGGTATTTTTACGCCGAAGCAAACCGATACCGGGGTGCTAAAAACCGGTGAAGTTGGTTGGGTTGTGTGTGGCATGAAAGAGATCTTGGGCGCGCCGGTGGGCGATACCCTGACCCTGTCTCGCAAGCCATGTGCAACGGCATTACCGGGATTCCAGAAAGTGAAGCCACAGGTTTACGCTGGCTTATTCCCGATTAGTTCTGATGATTATGAAGCGTTCCGTGATGCGCTGGCAAAGTTGAGTCTTAACGATGCCTCTTTGTTTTACGAGCCTGAAAGCTCTGCTGCGCTGGGCTTCGGCTTCCGTTGTGGCTTCTTGGGCATGCTCCACATGGAAATCATCCAAGAGCGGTTGGAGCGAGAGTACGATCTAGAACTGATTACCACAGCGCCAACGGTGGTTTATGAAGTCGCGGTGAACGACGGCACTATTGAAATGGTTGATAGCCCGGCCAAATTGCCGCCAATCAACAACATCGATGAGATCCGTGAACCAATTGCCGACGTCAATATTCTGGTGCCGCAAGAGCACTTAGGTAACGTCATCACCCTGTGTGTTGAAAAGCGCGGCGTGCAAACCAATATGAGCTATCACGGCAATCAAGTCTCGCTCAATTACGACATCCCAATGGGAGAAGTGGTGTTGGACTTTTTTGACCGCCTGAAATCAACCAGCCGTGGTTATGCATCACTTGATTACAATTTTAAACGTTTCCAAGCCGCGAAAATGGTTAGAGTGGACATTCTGATCAATGGTGATCGGGTTGATGCGCTGGCAATTATTTGTCATGCCGACAATGCCCAGAGTCGTGGCCGTGCCGTGGTGGAAAAAATGCGTGAGCTGATCCCTCGGCAAATGTTTGATGTGGCTATTCAGGCTGCCATCGGCAACCACGTTATTGCTCGCTCAACGGTCAAGCAGATGCGTAAAAACGTAATCGCCAAGTGTTACGGTGGTGATATTAGCCGTAAGAAAAAACTGTTGGCGAAACAGAAAGAAGGTAAGAAGCGGATGAAGCAAGTGGGTAACGTTGAAGTGCCACAAGAAGCGTTTCTGGCCATTCTTAAAGTTGATGGTAAATAGGGATATTCATGGCCACTTATTTTTCTCAAATTTTGTTTTTCCTGACCTTATTCACTGGCATTGTCTATGCCATGGAGCGCTGGGTCTGGAGTAAAAAGCGCGCAGCCGCAATTGCCGCCGGCGAAGCCAACAGCCAATCTGGTTTGCCGGATGAGGCCAAGGCTAAGCTGCAAGAAATCCCTGGCTGGGTTGATACCGCAGTCTCTGTGTTCCCAGTGTTGGCATTTGTGTTGATTCTGCGCTCATTCTTGTATGAGCCGTTTCAAATCCCCTCTGGCTCGATGATGCCAACCTTACTTAAAGGTGATTTCATTCTGGTCGAGAAGTACGCATATGGTTTACGCGAGCCATTATTGCGCAAGGAAATCGTTGAAACTGGGGCTCCCCAGCGCGGCGATGTGATTGTGTTCAAATACCCTGAATCGCCAAATGTGGACTACATTAAGCGAGTGGTTGGCGTACCCGGCGATTCCATCATCTATCGTGACAAGCAGCTTTATATCAAGCCAGCTTGTGATGGCACGGACTGCCCCGGCTATCAACCCGTTGAGATGACCAACAAAGCAAAAAGTCAGTATCTGCAAGGGCCATTTCCTTTGGTTGAAGCGTCGCAACAAACTGGCGAAGCCAGCCACCAGATTTTGGTGAACCCAGCGATCCCAGATCGGTTGAACGAGTACTTTCATCAGCCTGGTACCCAGCTGGATGAATGGAAAGTGCCTGCCGATTCCTATTTTGTCTTGGGCGATAACCGCGATAACTCACGCGATAGCCGCTTTTGGGGATTTGTTCCGGAAGAGAATTTAGTGGGTAAAGCGGTGTTTATCTGGATGAGCTTTGAGTTTGAGCGCAGTGAAGATTCTTGGCTGCCATCATGGATCCCGACTGGTGTCCGTTTTGAACGATTAGGAAGTATTGAATAATGGCGTTAAACGCCGTCAACCTGAAACGTCTGCAAACCATTGTTGGCCATCAGTTTGCCGAAGCTAAACTATTAGAGCAGGCGCTGACTCATCGCAGCGCTGCGGCATTGCACAATGAGCGGCTCGAATTTCTCGGCGATGCCATCCTTGGGGTGGTTATCGCCGAGGCCCTTTACCACGATTTTCCTGAGCAAAACGAAGGTGATTTGAGCCGGATGCGGGCCACCTTGGTGCGTGGCCAAACGCTGGCTGAATTGGCTCAGGATTTTGGTTTAGGCGACTACCTCAAGCTTGGTCCGGGTGAGCTTAAAAGTGGCGGTTTCCGCCGCGAATCCATCTTAGCCGACGCTGTTGAAGCGATCATCGGTGCGGTGTTTTTGGATGCTGGTATCGAAGTGGCCAAAGCCATGGTGCTGAAATGGTATCAAAGCCGGTTGGCTACGATTGCGCCGGGGATTAATCAGAAAGACCCGAAAACCCGCCTGCAAGAATATTTGCAAGCCCATAAACTTTCATTGCCCGACTATGAAGTCATTGATACTTCCGGTCAGGCGCACAAGCAAACCTTTACCGTAAGTTGCTCCATTGACGGTGCCGAACCTGTGATTGCCAAAGGTTCGAGTCGCCGCAAAGCTGAGCAGGCTGCCGCTGAGCAGGTATTGCAAGGATTACTATCCGATGACTAAACAACGCGCAGGCATGGTGGCAATTGTCGGCCGCCCTAATGTCGGGAAGTCGACCTTACTCAATCAGATCCTAGGTCAGAAAATCAGTATCACTTCGAAGAAGCCGCAAACCACGCGGCATCGCATTACCGGTATTTACACCGAAGGCGATGATCAAGTGGTATTTGTTGACACCCCAGGTCTGCACAAAGAAGAGAAGCGCGCCATCAACCGGTTAATGAATCGGGCTGCCTCTTCGAGCATGACTGATATCGAAATGGTCATTTTCCTTTGCGATAGCGATCAGTGGACCGCCGATGATGACTTAGTGGTCGAAAAGCTACAGCGTCTGCCAAAGCGGGTGCGTGTTATCGCAGCGATTAACAAAGTCGATCAGTTTAAAGATAAAGCGCAGTTGTTGCCGATCTTAGAAAAACTATCCGCTCGCATGGCGTTTGATGATGTCATGCCGATCTCGGCGGAAAAGGGCGATAACGTCGATGCCCTGATGAAGATCGTGCTTGATCATCTGCCCGAATGTGAACACTTCTTCCCAGAAGACTACGTCACCGATCGATCGCAGCGCTTTATGGCCGCAGAAATCGTCCGTGAGAAACTGATGCGCTTCACCGGTGATGAACTGCCGTATAGCGTGACTGTTGAAATCGAGCGCTTCGCGGTGAATGACAAAGGCATTGCTGAACTGAATGCGCTGGTCTTGGTCGAGCGTGACTCGCAGAAACGGATGATTATTGGCAAAGGCGGTGACAAGTTAAAACGGATTGGTCGCGAAGCCCGGCTCGATATGGAAGAGTTATTTCAGCAAAAAGTATTTCTGCAAATTTGGGTGAAAACCAAGAGCGGCTGGGCTGATGATGAACGAGCCTTGCGCAGCTTAGGTTACGGCGAAGATTAAATGCTACGGGCCCAACTCGAGCCCGCTTATGTGCTCAATCGTCGTCCTTATCGGGAAGATTCAGCGCTCATTGATTTGCTTACTCAGCAACATGGTTTAGTGCGCCTGGTCGGTCGTGGCATGCGCCGCAAAAAGCAACCCTTGGGCGCCATCTTGCAACCCTTTGCGCCGTTGCTGATCAGTTGGCAAAGCAAAACCGAGTTGGGACAATTGCAACAAGCAGAAACAGCCAGCCCGCCACTGCTGCTTAGTGGCGACCAAACCCTTGCTGGGTTTTACTTAAATGAGCTGGTCTATCGCTTGTTAACGCCGCTGGAATCGGCTCCATCAGTGTTCGCCCATTATGGTTCAGCCATTGCTCAGTTGGCGGCATCTGACAGTAAATTAGAGCCCGTTTTAAGACAGTTTGAACATGCATTGCTCGATCATCTCGGCTATGGTTTGAGTGACACCCAGCACCTTGATGGTGAAAGCTTTTATCAGTGGCAGCCACAGCAAGGGTTAGTGTTGTGTGATCATCAAAGCCACATTCAAGGCTGGCATTTGCAGTGCATTGAAGCGTCAAACTATGACGATGAATCAGTCCTTCGGGCGGCGAAAATTTTGACTCGGCAACGGCTTGAGCCTTTGCTGGCGGGGCGGCCGTTACAAAGCCGCCAAGTATGGTTACAAATGAAACGAGGCAAGGTGTGAAACAAATTTATCTCGGCGTGAATATCGATCACGTCGCAACGTTACGTCAGGTTCGCAAAGCCGTTTACCCCGACACCGTACATGCAGCAGCCTTGGCCGAACAAGCCGGCGCCGATGGCATTACCGTTCACTTGCGAGAAGACCGTCGCCACATTCAAGATCGCGACGTTGAAATTTTGGCCCACACCATTAAAACCCGAATGAATCTGGAAATGGCAGCAACCGATGAGATGGTGGCAATTGCCCGCCGCATTAAGCCAGAATTTGTGTGTTTGGTGCCGGAAAAACGCGAGGAACTGACCACTGAAGGTGGTTTGGACGTCAAAGGCAATCTTGCCCGCATCACTGATGTGGTGGCGCAATTAGCTGAAGTGGGCATTAAGGTGTCGTTGTTTATCGATGCCGAGCCGGATCAAATTGAAGCCGCGAAAACCTCTGGCGCGCCTTATATTGAGCTTCATACTGGTGCTTACGCCGATGCCGAGGACGATGCCAGTCAGCAGTTGGAGCTGACCAAAATCGCCGCTGGCGCCGAGTTTGCCGATGGCTTGGGATTAAGGGTTAATGCGGGTCATGGTTTGCATTACCACAACGTGGCACCTATTGCCGCGATTCCACAAATTGAAGAGCTGAACATTGGCCACTCGATCGTTGCACGGGCAGTCTACTCAGGGTTGCCAGAGGCAGTTGCAACCATGCGCAAACTCATGGTCGAGGCACGTACTCAAGCCAGCATCGACGGCGGTTTGGAGTTTTAATCCAACGTTCATTTTGGAGTGATGTCAGCTCATGGCTATTGTCGGACTAGGCAATGACTTAGTCGAGATTGACCGTATTGAACAGGTCCTGCAGCGCTCGCCAGAGCGCTTTGCGGCGCGCGTGTTAACGGCCAATGAATTACGCCAGTTTCAGCAGCACAAACAACCTGCGCGTTTCTTAGCAAAACGTTTTGCCGCCAAAGAAGCGGCGGCCAAAGCAATCGGTACCGGCATTGCCGCTGGTGTCACCTTTCATGATTTCGAAGTGTCGAACGATGCTGCGGGGCGACCATTGTTGGCACTATCTGGACAGGCCCGACAATTAGCCAAGGAAAGGGCGGTGAGTCATTGCTGGCTCAGTTTATCCGACGAGCGTCACTACGCACTCGCCACCGTGGTGTTGGAGTCGACTAGCCCTGGCGGAGGCGAGTCAATCAGCTGAGCGAGCAAGTCCATCAATTCAAAGTATTCCGGCTCAACATCTTGTTGGCTGTGTTGTTCTTTCAGCAAACGTTCTAAGGTGCCGACGACCGACTTCAACTTGGGGATGCCAGCGTAGCAACAGGCGCCATGTAAACGGTGAACCTGTGCTTTCAGTGTGGCGTTGTCTTGTGCCTGCCAAGCTTGCTCAATGGCATCGCGCGATTCAGGTAGTGATTCGATTAACAATTGCAGCATTTCTTTGGCTAAATCAGCTCGGCCGCCGGCCTGATTGAGCGCTTGTTGCCAGTCAATCAGCGGATGGCACAGCTCTTTTGACTGCTGCTTTTGCTGATTAAATCGGTACCAATGCTGCAAAATACTATCAAGCAAGTGCTCTTCAATCGGCTTCGTTAGGTAATCATCCATGCCGCTGGCAAGCAGATTGGCTTTTTCTTCCGGTAGCGCATGGGCAGTGACGGCAACCACAGGCGTGTGTTGATTGAATTCGCCTTGGCGGATGGTTTGGGTTGCGGTAACGCCATCCACATTCGGCATTTGAATATCCATGAAAATGATATCAAATGACTCTTCTGCAGCCATTTCAATCGCTTGCTCGCCATTGTTGGCCATGGCTACTTGGGTGACTTTTTCTTTTAGCAGCGTCACGATTAACTTCAGGTTGGCCGGATTATCATCCACCGCTAGCACTTTCATTGCCATTTTCTCGGAGCGTTCAAGGGCCTGTTGGTTGAGTGGGAATGCTTTGGTAGTGCGAGTCATCCGTTGCAAGGCAGCTAGTAAGCGATTGCTCACCAATGGTTTGCGCAAATGGCTCACAAACATGCCCTGATAGTTTTCCAAATGGCCGATTTCATGCTGACTGGAAACTGCCGACAGCAGCACTGCATGGCGGGTGATATAGGTCAGCGCCTGCAGTTGGGTTTGTAACTGGTTGCTGTCAAATTCATCAATGGCGACAATCACATAATCGTATTTGACGTTGCGTTTGAGTAGTGACTGCCATTGCTGCTTGCTGCGACATGGCGTGACATTCATCAGCCAGCCATGCATTGGTGTTTCCAAGCTTTCCATTGAGTAGGCTTGTGGCTCGTAAATCAGAGCGGTTTTACCGGCTAGCATTTCAGACTGGGCATGGTCGCCCAACGCAATTGGGCTGAGTCGGCAGCACAAGGTACACCAGAAGTAAGAGCCCTGATGGAGCTGGCTTTCAAGACCGATATCACCGTCCATTTCAGCCAGCAATCGCTTGGTGATCACTAAGCCAAGACCGGTGCCGCCAAAGCGTCGGGAGATGCTGGCATCGGCTTGGGCAAAGGCTTGGAATAGGGCTTGTTGTTGTTCATCGGAGATACCTACGCCGGTATCTTTAACTTCCAGTTTCAAACAGACATTGTCACCGCGCACTTGCTCGACGCTGATCCGCAGGGTGACACTGCCTTGCTCGGTAAATTTAATGGCATTGCCGACCAGATTGGTGATCACCTGTTTGATGCGCAGGGCATCGCCAAGCAGATCATCAGGCACTTTGTTATCAATAATAAAGGCAAAATCGATACCTTTATGGTGAGCCGTTGGCGCCAGCAGCTGCATCACCTCATCCACCGCATCGCGCAAAATAAACGGCACTTGCTCTAAGGTCAGCTTACCGGCTTCAAGTTTCGACAGGTCAAGAATGTCATTAATGATACCCAGCAGGTTTTTTGCTGAGTTATCAATGGTCATCACCTGATCATACTGTGACGTTGTCAGTGATGTCTTGAGCAATTGGCGGGAGAATCCCAACACGCCATTAAGCGGCGTGCGAAGCTCATGACTCATATTGGCAAGGAACTCGGTTTTCACCCGAGCGGCTTCCTGTGCTCGGCGTTTAGCTAAGTCCAGCTCGACGTTTTGGATCTCAATTTGTTCTAGGGTTTGACGCAAATCGCTGGTGGCCTGCTCAATGTTGTTCTGCATTTCTAGGTGATATTCAGCGATGGACTTGGCCATGGCGTTGAGGCCATTTTTCAAGTCATCGAGCTCGCCAATGTGTTGGCCGCCCAAACGTGTTTCAAGTTTGCCTTTGCGAATGTTGTCGATGCCGTGAACCATCTCCGTAATGGGCTTGGTCACTTTGCGCACCAAGCGGATGGTAAACACCATACAAACACTGATCCCAAGCAACACAATCAAGAAGGTATAAAACGCAGCGCGGTGCTGATTGAGCATGGTCGGCGAGCTATCAAGCTGCAATGTCAGATAACCGATCGCCGCAGGCGGCAGGCCAGTATATTGTTTTTCTGAGCTGAGAATCGGTGCCCGAAACAGAATCGAATTATTGTCGTAGTCGTATTCAATATCGGTGGCATCTGGGATTTGCTCGCCGGCGTTTAGTCGTAACGAGTCAAACTGGCGATGAAAGTTGGAACTTACAAACACTTCATGATCGGGGGTGAATACGGTAATCGACCGAATGGCTGGCGAGTGTTTGCGATGGGTGACACTGAGCAAGCGCATTAGTTTTTCACGGTCATTGGTGATCAGGCCTTGCTCTGCGGCAATGGTCAAAGGCTCAATAATGTTGGTGCCGTCTTTGACTAACTGCAGTTCGAGTTGTTCGTACCGTGTCACCGTAAAGTAAGAGCCCAGCAGCAAACTCACCAGCACTGTTGGCGCTAGCGTCAGTAAGATTACCCAGGTGCGTAAACCGTACTTTGTCATGGTGGCGGATTATGGGACAATTCGGCGGATACAAGGGGCTATAATGACACAGCCTCGATCATTTGCACACTTTGTGCGCTGGGCAAGAGCAATTACTCACACATCTTCGTTATGGCAAACTTTTTTACCCCCAAGAAACGGCAAAATAAACAAGTTTTTCAATGTCAATTGAATGACCTCGACATCCACGGCCAGGGCGTTGGCCGCTGGCAGCAGCGAGTGGTGTTTGTTGCTGGTGGTTTGCCGGGTGAAACAGTGCAAGTGCAGGCCATGATACCGAGCACAGGGCCGAGTAAAGGACCGCTCAAAGGGCAGCTAAAGAATATCTCCAAAGCCTCCGAATTCCGCCAAGCGGCGCCTTGTCCGCATTATCAGCATTGTGGCGGTTGCCAACTTCAGCACCTGCAAGCGGACAAGCAAATTGAGTATAAACAGCAAGCGTTGCAACGCATGTTGGCTAAGGTTGGCGTGACCATCGAGCAATGGCAACCAGCGATTCATTCTCCCTCGGATTTGGGCTATCGCACGAAAGCGAGACTGGCGCTTGATGTGAGAAATCGAGTCAAGCTGGGCTTTCGTCATCAAGAGCGGCAAACCGTGGTGCCAATTAGCCAATGCCCAATCTTGGCCGAACCATTGCAGCAGATCATCGAGCCGCTGCAACAATTGCTCGGACAGTTATCTGCAGCGTCACAAGTCGGGCATATCGAATTGCAGCTGCATCAGCAGCGCGCAGCGGTGTGGCTCCATCGTCAAGGCGTTTGGTCGTCTGCCGATCAACATGTGCTGGATCAGTGGAGTGCCGAGCATAACGTGCAACTACTGGTGCAAGATGCAGAGCTTAGTTACTCGCTCGACGATTTTGGCGTCAGCATTCACTATCGTCGCAATCATTTTATTCAGAGCAACCAGCAAGTGAATGAGCGAATGGTGGCGCAGGCAATCGATTGGCTCCAGTTGAGTGGCACTGAAACGGTCTTGGATCTGTTTTGTGGTGCCGGCAACTTCAGCTTACCGCTGGCCACCAAAGCCGCCAAGGTGGTGGGGGTTGAAGGCGTGGCCGATATGGTAACGCAGGCAAAACAAAATGCCGCGCGGAATCAGTTGGCTAATATCGACTTTTTTCAAGCCGATTTAACGCAACGACTTGATTTACAGCCTTGGTGGCAGCCGGTTGATATCATTGTGTTGGATCCCGCTCGCGCTGGAGCGCAAGCCGTGGTCGAGCAATTACCCCACTGTCGAGCCGGCAAAGTGCTTTATATCAGCTGCAATCCAACAACCTTGGTTAGAGATGCCGCCATTTTACAAGGTCATGGCTATCATGCAGAAAAAGCAGGCGTGATGGACATGTTTCCACACACTCATCACCTTGAATCGATGATCTTGTTCAGTAAGAATTAGCAGCAACAAGCCTCAGATCTGTCCGCAAAGGAGTTTTATCATGGTTTCGGTGCGTCAAGCCCACCAACAGGATCACGCGTCAACCGCCGATTGGTTGGCTGCCTTGCCGCTTGCTAATCACACCCAAGCAAAACGTTTTGCCGAGGTGTACCAGCAAGTCGCCGACCTTGCGGGCGATGCCGAACAAAACCAACGCCTGTTGCTGCAAGGGCGCGAGATGGTTGAGATCCTCGTGACCCTGAACATGGACATCGATACCCTGCTTGCAGCGCTAATGACACCATTGGTGCAGGCTGATGTGATTGCCCGAGAAGCCATTGAAGAGTTGTTTGGTGCTGACATCCAAACGCTGATCCAGAACGTCGACACCATGGATGCTATCAGCACGCTGCATAATCAGAGTGAAAGCGCATCGGCGGCACAAGTCGACAAACTGCGGCGGATGTTGCTAGCCATGGCCGAAGATGTGCGAGCCGTTGTTATTAAGCTGGCTTCACAGATTTGCTATCTGCGTTCGGTCAAAAATGCCGATGAAGACACTCGGGTAATGGTGGCACGACAAACCTCGACGATTTATGCGCCGCTTGCCAATCGACTGGGGATCGGTCAGCTCAAGTGGGAATTGGAAGATTATGCGTTTCGCTATCAACATCCTGAAACCTATAAACAAATTGCCAAACAGCTGAAAGAAAAACGGCTTGATCGCGAGCGTTACATTACTGAATTCGTCTCTGCCCTAGAGACGGCGCTGGAGAAAGAAGGTATCCAAGCCGAAGTGCAAGGGCGCCCCAAGCACATCTACAGCATCTGGAAAAAGATGCAGCGGAAGAATCTGACGTTCGACAAGTTGTTTGATGTCCGCGCGGTGCGTATTTTGACCGACCAATTGCAAGACTGTTACGGCGCGCTTGGCGTGGTGCATACCAACTGGAAACACCTGCCGAAAGAATTTGATGACTATGTTGCCACGCCCAAGCCCAATGGCTACCGCTCGATCCACACCGTTGTCATCGGCCCGGAAGGCAAGAACGTTGAGATTCAGATCCGCACCCATGAAATGCACGAAGACTCCGAACTTGGTGTGGCGGCGCACTGGAAATACAAAGAAGGCGGTAGCTCAAGCAGTAAATACGAAGAGAAAATCGCTTGGTTGCGGAAAATTCTGGCGTGGCAAGATGATGTTGCTGAAAGTGGCGATCTGGCTGAGGAATTACGCAATCAGGTGGTTGAAGATCGGGTCTATGTGTTTACCCCGAATGGCGATGTAGTCGACCTGCCTGCTGGCTCCACTCCGCTCGATTTCGCTTATTACGTTCACTCGCAAGTGGGTAATCGCTGCATTGGTTCGAAGGTTGACGGTCGCATCGTGCCGTTTACCTATACCTTGCAAAGCGGTGATCGGGTCGAAATCTTAACTGCTAAAAATGGCAAGCCCAGCCGCGATTGGCTCAACCCGAATATGGGTTACATCAATTCGGCCCGCGCCCGAGCCAAGGTCCAGCATTGGTTCAAATTGCAGGATAAAGATTCCAACCTGCAAGCCGGTAAAGAATTGCTCGAGGCTGAGCTGGCCAAGGTCAATATTGATATCAAGCACATTGGTTTGGCGGTGAAGCGTTTTAACGTTAATCGGGTCGAAGATCTGCAAGCGGCAATTGGCGCCGGCGATATTCGCTTAAATCAGGTGATTAACTATCTGCAAAGCCAGCTTCATAAACCAAGCGACGAAGAACTCGCTGAGCGGCTGATCAAACGCACCAATCACACCCCAAAGAAAAAGAGCAAAGATGCGGTGGTGGTTGATGGTGTCGGTAATCTGATGACCAATATTGCTCGCTGTTGTCAGCCAGTGCCGGGGGATGCCATTGGTGGCTATATCACCCAGGGCCGAGGCATTTCGGTTCACCGGCTCGATTGCGACCAATTCCATGATTTGGCCGAAGCCCACCCAGAGCGGGTGATTGATGTCCGCTGGGGCGAAAACTACTCCGGCGGCTACGCCATTACCATTCGGGTGATCTCGATGGATCGCAGCGGCTTGCTGCGCGATATCACCACCTTACTGGCCAATGAAAAAATCAATGTCATGGGCATGACCACGCGCTCTAACGCTGCCGATCAAACCGCGACTATTGATATGGATGTTGAGATTTACAACATTGATACAGTCTCGCGAATGCTGACCCGAATTGGTCAGCTCAACGGGGTGATTGAAACGCGCAGGCTTTAGTTACGCAAGTACCGACGGAGGTTATCGCTCCTCGGAACAGACTTGTTGTTACAGCTTGATGCCCGAACGCTGTCATCAAGCGCAATGTCGGTGGCGCACGTTGTTGGTGTTTGAGGGGGAAGATTATCGTTTCTCCGAATAGGCTTGTTGTAGCTTGAGGCCCGAGCGCTGTCATCAAGCACAATGTCGGTGGCGCAAGTTGTTGGTGTTTGAGGGGGAGGATTATCGTTCCTCCGAATAGGCTTGTTGTAGCTTGAAGCACGAGCGCTGTCATCAAGCACAATATCGGTGAGGCATGTTGTTGGTGTTTGAGGGGACAAGCATCCGCCGCATGGACGCGGCGGCTGAGCCATCAGGGATGATTTTACGGCGTCTTGTCCCATTAAATTCCAACAACGTGCCTTTGCTTCATCGTACTTAGGAGAATTCCGTGAGCCAATCCAGCTCGATTCAACAATTACTCGAGATTATGGCCAAGTTACGCGATCCCAATGGTGGTTGCCCTTGGGATATCAAACAAGACTTTGACAGCATCGTGCCGTACACCATTGAAGAAGCGTATGAAGTGGCCGACGCCATTGAGCAACGAGACTTTGATGAACTGCGGCTCGAACTGGGCGATTTGCTGTTGCAGGTGGTTTTTCATGCCCAGATGGCGAAAGAGCAATCCTTGTTTGATTTTGATGATGTGGTTGCCGGCATTAATGAAAAATTGATTCGCCGCCATCCTCATGTCTTTGCCAATCAAGCCTTTGCCGACGAAGCGGCTGTTACCGCCAATTGGGAAGCAGAAAAACAAAAAGAGCGGGCGCAAAAAGGCTCTGCCGACAGTGGCTTGCTGGACTCCGTAACCCTCGGGCTACCAGCTCTCTCTCGCGCTAATAAGTTGCAAAAGAAAGCGTCAAAGGTTGGCTTTGACTGGCCCTCGCCGGAGCCGGTATTTGCCAAGATCAAAGAAGAGTTGGATGAAGTTGCCGAGGAGTTGGCTGCATCTGACATCAACAAAACGCGCCTCGAGGCTGAAATCGGCGATTTGCTATTTGCCGTGGTTAATCTGGCGCGTCATCACCACATCGATCCTGAACACGCATTGCGAGTCAGTAACGGTAGCTTTCAACGCCGCTTTGGTTTTATTGAACAAACACTAGCTGCCGAAGGTCGTTCATTTGCAGACAGCAATTTAGCAGAAATGGATGCGCTGTGGCGTGAAGCAAAAAAGCACTTTAATAACTAGTAAACTAGTGTTTATTACCGCCAATAGGGTCGATACCAGCAGCTACCCCGAGGTTTAATTTTTATAATTCCTGCGCAATTGGGGGCTGCCGATTATGGAATATGACCCAGCTCGGTTTTGGACGAAAACAATTTAGTGCAAATATTCAGGAGAAGCTAAGCCTCCTTTAATCCGGTGGTTAAATTCAGTGTGCCACTACAGAGACCACTCAAAATAGACAAAAAATTTAAGTCCGATGTAGTGCACTTTTTGAGCTTTATGCAGTCTGACATGACATCGGCATCATTCTCATCTTTTCACACAAGTTGTTTGGTTGCTTCACAATGCATAAAAAAAGCAGCAATTCGCGTCTTCCATTACCGGTCATCACATCTCAAAGGCAACACGGAAGAGACGAAAGTTTTAGAAATAGGTATGTAAATATTGAGGTAAAAAATGAGCACACGCACCGAGTTTGTTAACAGCATTATCGCAGAGGCCCTGTTGAGGAAAGTTAATGAAGCATTAACTGGTCAGCTTCCAGAAGGCGTTCAGGTAGTCCTAGAGGCCGACGATAAGGAGGAAGCCTTTGGAATCCTTGCTGTCGACCAGCACGGCCACATACAGCATGTCGTAGAAAGTACCGTCGGTTTCGGCATCTCCGATGGTGAGCAACGCCGGTGGATATTAAACATTTTGGACGGTATCGCTGCTGGTGCGCGCCTTACGGCTAAATATAAATGATCTGCACTGGTAATTTTGGAAATTATCGAAGGAACGAGGCAATGACTGATAATTAGCTGTTTAGTAGCTTCTATCAGGAAGACATATCGCGTCTCGCCGGAGAGTCGCCGCTCAAACAAGCTTTGGCGCAATTCAAATTTATGGCTGCTGTGATTGCCATTGGCCATAGAGGATGTCGGAAAAGTCGACTTCTGTTAGCTCTCCAATGATCAAAGCGACCATTGTGTCGGCTAGCCTATCGTCGTCATCTTCTAATTCGTAATCGTTGAGAGATAGATATTCAAGTGCAACAGCAAGACCGGTTCGCTTATTTGCATCGGTAAACCCATGAGCTACTCCAAGTGCGGCGGCATACTTTGCCGCAATTTCAAAAACATCATCTAGACCGGAGTAGACAATTGCATTATCAATGCGTCCTAAAGCCCCCTCGATTTCCTTATTTCGGCAGTTTAATAGCAAGGTTCTGAGCGTTAATTTCAACAACGCGCTGAACTGAAAACTGAATAATTGCCATTACATATCAGCCAGTTTCTTGAACGTTTTTGGGTGCGTTCTCAGAGCTAGCTTGGTTTCGGAGTAAACAATTTGCTTACCCTCTAGGCCACTAAGATCTAAAGATTTGGTTGCCTTAATGTGAGGCCGTTTTGATGGGCGTGGAAGGCTCTTAATAATCTCGTTCATAATTCCTCAATTGGCATCGTTCAAACATGGCCGATTACGCAGGTCAAGTTATACCCTAGCAACCGCATCTAGGCTCATTCAATGCTCCGTGAATGCGGTCAGATTGTCTTCGAATGATGCTGATACACCCAGCTCGTTGCATCATGGCCGTTGTTAATTAAATTTAATCGACACTAAATGATGCCAAACTGACAGTCGCCAATAAATTGTTTTGCATTGATTTGGATAAATAAACCGGTTGTTGATGTGGATCAGCTCAAGAGTCAGTGAAAAACTGTGATCTGAGTTTGTTAACCGGGAGGCCCGCTGATATACTGTCGCCCCGTCTTTTGGTGATCTTTTGATCACGCATAACATCTATCACTCAGCTCTCAGGTTCAGAATGACGACTCGTTATATATTTGTCACTGGTGGGGTAGTTTCATCCCTAGGTAAAGGTATTGCTGCAGCATCGCTCGGCGCCGTGTTAGAAGGACGGGGACTGGATGTCACCATCATGAAACTGGATCCGTACATTAACGTTGATCCGGGTACCATGAGCCCAACTCAGCACGGTGAAGTATTTGTCACCGAGGATGGTGCTGAGACCGATCTGGACTTAGGTCACTACGAACGCTTTATTCGCACCAAGACCTCCAAACGCAACAACTTCACCACAGGTAAAGTCTATGCCGACGTACTTCGCAAAGAACGTCGTGGCGACTACCTCGGTGCCACTATTCAGGTTATTCCACACATCACCAACGCCATTAAAGAGCGGGTGATTGCCGGTGGCGAAGGCCATGATGTGGCCATTGTTGAAGTCGGCGGCACCGTTGGTGATATTGAATCACTGCCGTTTTTGGAAGCCATTCGCCAGTTGGGCGTTGAGCTGGGCCGTGAGCGCGCCATGTTCATGCACCTGACGCTGGTGCCATACTTGGCTGCCGCCGGTGAAGTGAAAACCAAGCCAACCCAGCACTCGGTAAAAGAACTCCGTTCAATTGGTATTCAGCCAGATATTCTAATCTGTCGCTCTGATCGGACCATTCCTGCGAATGAACGTCGCAAGATTGCTTTGTTTACCAATGTTGAAGAACGTGCCGTTGTGGCACTGAAAGATCTCGACAGCATTTACAAGATCCCTGCGGTGCTGAAATCGCAAGGCCTCGACGAATTGATTTGTCGTCGTTTCCACATTGATGCGCCAGAAGCCAATCTGAGCGAGTGGGAGCAGGTGATCTTCGAAGAAGCCAACCCAGTGGGCGAAGTGACCATCGGTATGGTCGGCAAGTACATTACTTTGCCAGACGCCTACAAGTCGGTGAACGAAGCATTGAAACATGGTGGCCTGAAAAACCGTTTGAATGTCACCATCAAATACATCGACTCACAAGACGTCGAGAGCAAAGGCGAAGAGGTGCTCGAAGGCATTGACGCCATTTTGGTCCCAGGCGGCTTTGGTGAGCGTGGCGTTGAAGGCAAAATTGCCGCCGCTCAATACGCTCGTGAAAACAATATCCCATACTTGGGCATCTGCTTGGGTATGCAGGTCGCGCTGATTGAATTTTCGCGCAACGTCGCTGGTTTGGAAGGCGCTCACTCGACTGAGTTTGAGCCAGAATCACCTGCGCCGGTTGTTGGCCTGATCACCGAATGGCTTGATGCCGAAGGTCAGGTTGAGCAGCGCACGGAGACCAGTGACTTGGGCGGCACTATGCGTTTAGGTGGTCAACAATGTCACTTAGAAGATGGTTCAAAAGCGCGCGAACTCTACGGTGCTGGCACCATTGTTGAGCGTCACCGTCACCGTTATGAAGTCAACAACAACTATGTTGAAAAGCTAAAACAAGCCGGTTTAGTGTTCTCTGGTCTAAGTGAAGACAAAAAGTTGGTTGAGATCATTGAGCTGGCAGACCATCCGTGGTTTATTGCGTGCCAATTCCACCCGGAGTTTACGTCAACCCCGCGTGATGGCCACCCACTGTTTAGTGGTTTTGTGAAAGCCGCTGGTGAGTACCAAAAAGCCAACTAAACTTTAAACGCCGAATTCAGGGCCGTTGAGTAAGTAGTTCAGCGGCTTTCATTTCACACGTAAATAAATGGATATGAGGAATAACCATGTCTGACATCGTTAAAATCATCGGTCGTGAAATCATCGACTCTCGTGGTAACCCAACTGTTGAAGCCGAAGTACACTTGGCTGACGGCTCTGTAGGCCTAGCAGCTGCTCCTTCTGGTGCTTCTACTGGTTCTCGCGAGGCGCTAGAGCTGCGTGATGGCGACAAAAGCCGCTTCTTGGGTAAAGGCGTTCTGAAAGCTGTTGAAGCTGTGAACGGCCCAATTGCTGGTGCTCTTGTTGGTAAAGATGCCAAAGACCAAGCAACTATTGACCAAATCATGATCGATTTGGACGGCACAGAAAACAAATCACAATTCGGTGCAAACGCTATCTTGGCTGTTTCTCTAGCCAACGCTAAAGCTGCAGCTGCTGCCAAAGGCATGCCTTTGTACGAGCACATTGCTGAGCTGAATGGCACTGCTGGTGTATTCTCTATGCCGCTGCCAATGATGAACATCATCAACGGTGGTGAGCACGCTGACAACAACGTAGACATCCAAGAGTTCATGATTCAGCCAGTTGGCGCCAAAACTCTGAAAGAAGGTCTGCGTATCGGTGCGGAAGTATTCCACAACCTAGCCAAAGTTCTGAAAGGCAAGGGCATGAGCACTGCGGTTGGTGACGAAGGTGGTTTCGCTCCTAACCTAGAGTCAAACGCTGCTGCACTGGCTGCAATTAAAGAAGCGGTTGAGTTGGCTGGCTACGAGCTGGGCAAAGACGTAACTCTGGCTATGGACTGTGCTGCTTCTGAGTTCTACGACAAAGAAGCTGGTAACTACAACATGAAGGGCGAAGGCAAGATCTTCACTTCTGAAGAGTTCAACCACTACTTGGAAGGCCTAGTTGCTGAGTACCCAATCGTTTCTATCGAAGACGGTTTGGACGAGTCTGACTGGGACGGTTTCGCACACCAAACTAAATTGCTGGGCGACAAAATCCAATTGGTTGGTGACGACTTGTTCGTAACTAACACCAAGATCCTAGCCGAAGGTATCGAGAAAGGCATCGCGAACTCTATCCTGATCAAATTCAACCAGATCGGTTCTTTGACTGAAACTCTGGCTGCGATCAAGATGGCGAAAGACGCTGGTTACACTGCCGTTATCTCTCACCGTTCAGGTGAAACTGAAGATGCAACCATTGCTGACCTAGCTGTTGGTACTGCTGCAGGCCAAATCAAGACTGGTTCTATGAGCCGTTCTGACCGTGTTGCTAAGTACAACCAGCTGATCCGTATCGAAGAAGCTCTAGGTTCTAAAGCTCCTTACAACGGTCTGAAAGAAGTTAAAGGTCAATAATTTATTGGATTACTCCTCAGAAGCGCCCATGACTTCGTTGGAAATGCTCATTTGCAATAGCAAACTGCGCGTTTCCGCCTTGTCCTGAACACTTCTGAGTTCAATCCAAACAAATTATTTAGCTGATTTAGCTCATTAAAAACCTCGCCTCGGCCTGTCTTTCATACACAAATCCCTCGATGCAGATCGGGGGATTTTTTTTGAACTCATATTGCTTTTGCTGATCACAATAATTCACTCTATGCCAA
>NZ_JACXAF010000014.1 GCF_014773395.1 Neiella litorisoli
AGTGCTGTGGCAAGGATGGCTCAAATTACAAGCCATCCTTGAAGGGTACGAATTAGCCAAGTCTCTTGAACTCTAAGATGTGATCAAGAGACAGGCCCCGAGGGACTGGCTAAACGTTTCACACACAAATGTCGGTTGAGGACTTATTAGAAGAAGTTCACCCGAATACCGGCACGGTAAGTGGTACCTGTGTGGTACTTACGAACGGTACGTGTTGACGGGCCGCTGTCGCCTTCATCCAATACTGTGCCACCCAAGTCGAGGAAGCGGCTGGTAAAGTATTGGCGAACTGGCTCATCAGTCAGGTTCACCGCCTGCAAGGTAAACAGGATGTGTTCGTTAAACTGATAAGAGGCTGAGAAGTCGAGTGTATTGCGGCCGTCTTCCCACAGTGTGCCTTGTTCCCAAGAACGCTGCACCAGCTGGTCATCAGTACCTTGGTAAGCTAAACGCACCTGATGGCCATTCATTTCCCAGAAACCAGTGAAGTTGTATGAGTTCTCTGGGGTATAAGCCACTGGTAGCTCTGGCAAGGTGACGCTGTCATCAATTGACGACACTTCCTGATCATAAGAACTATCCTGATAGGTGTAGTTGGCTTG
Organism: Neiella litorisoli; assembly: GCF_014773395.1. Taxonomy (GTDB): domain Bacteria; phylum Pseudomonadota; class Gammaproteobacteria; order Enterobacterales; family Neiellaceae; genus Neiella; species Neiella litorisoli. The sequence continues at coordinate 603 of NZ_JACXAF010000014.1, forward strand.
CACACCTAAACCTGCCATCCAGCCAGGCAGCTCATCAAAGGTCTGCATGTATTGCAGTTCTAAACCTTTAATGTCAGCACCTTTACCATTGCGGATACGGGTTGTTTTGAAGACTGCACAAGTGTCTTCCAAGTTATCGGAATACCACCAGTCTTCATACAGCTCGTTGGCCATCTGGGCACGCTTCGGCATACAGCCTTCAAGGCTGTCGACACCGGCTACTTTAACCAGATCGTTGACATCATAAGCTGGCGCATCTGGGTCTAGACCCACGCCACGCAAGTCATCCATGTAGGTATTGACGGTTTCTGACTCTTCGAAGTTGGACATGTCTTTGTAGAACACGGTCGCAGTAACCATACCCGCTTCGTTGAAGTACCATTCGAAGGACAAGTCGAGGTTGTTCGACTCGAGTGGATCCAACTTGGTATTGGTCAGGGTGATGGTGTTGTTACGGTCATTACCACCCCAAACTGTCTCAACCACTTTGAAGCCTGGACGCAGTGAGTCAATTTGCGGACGCGACATGGTCTTCGATGCGGCGAAACGGGCAATCATTTCATCATTAATGATGTAGTTGAGGTTCAAGCTTGGCAGCCAGATGTCGTAGTCGTGCTCATCTTCTACGCCAAATGAACGCTTGCTGCGGTCTTCGGTCGGCAGCAGGTTGCCATTGTCATCGTAACGACGCTCATCACCGTAGACATAGTAGGCTTCGGTTGAGACATCAGAGTGACGCCATAGCCACCAGGTGCCGCCTTCTGGCGAATCACGTTCGGCACGGGCGTCATAACAGGCGCCGGCATCTGGGATCTTGACGTCATCACGCTTGTCATTGGTGCCAAGGGTGTCGTAACCCAGACCGTCGACGCGAGACCAGCGGGTTTCTTCGTTCCAGTTGGTGCCGTAGAAAATAATGTCAGGACATGCTGGGTTGGCAGAATTACGCACTTCGGCCATGTGGTGCGGATCGAATACTCGGCCCAAGTTACCTGGGTCAGAGTGGAATGTCACACCTGAGTAGCCTTTGGTATCAACATCGGTTTTCACATAGCGCACACCAACATCACCGGTAAGTTGACCGTCGAGCAGCTCAAAGTCGGTTTTGAAGTAAGCCGCGATGGTATCGAGCTCAGCCCAGCGAGTGGCTGAGTCGTCAATTTTCATTTCAACTTCGGCACTACCAAGGGCAACTTCAAAAGCTTTTTCTGGATCGAAGTGATTCCAACCACGGGTAAACATATCGCGCTTGTAGCCTAGGCCCGACATGAATCCGCTGGCAGGGAATTTACCGTCGGCAGCGTACATATCGCCGGTCAAATCTTTCAAACCAACCTGGAAGGTCACCGGCTCACCGGTATCAGGGTTGGTGACAACCACACCTTCACCAACAGATGAGAAGTTAGACACCTGATCATCGACATATTTGTCGCGGTTAGACCATTTAGCACCCACTTCAATTTTAGTGAGCGGGCCAAATTCAACGTCCCAATCGACGTCAAAGTGAACGTTTTTCTGCTCATCTTCTACCGCGCGCAAGGTCCGAGCTAGGTAGCCCAAGTGCTGTGCTTCCAGTTCTTGTGGGTTAAAGCCCGTGGTTGAACGGTTATCCCAAACGGCATTTGGATCGCCAAAGTCGTTGTTTTCACCGTAATCGATGTAGCCTTCACCACCGACCAGAGAACATTTTTTACCGCTCTTGTTACATTGGTAACCCACAGGCTCCAAATCTTCTGGCAAGGTGTGGAACAAGGTCCACGAGTTCATGTTGGCGAAGTTCTGGGTGTTGGTGTAAATCGCGTTACCTGGATCTTGCTCTGCTTTGGAATAGCCCGCACCAAATTGAATGTTGACCGTTTCGGTTAACTGATGATCAACCTTGAATGAGGCTACTTTGTTGATGTTTTCCAGATCATTTGAGGCCGCTTCCAAATCACCTAAACCGAAACGGTTTAACCATTTCGTCCACATCATGGTGTCAGTATTCAGGGTGTGCCAGTCGGCTTCTGGGTCAGTGTATTCCGGCACCATATTGGGATCGAAATCAGTTGGTTGGCCTGCAACCAAGTTGCCCCAGTTGGAGCCTCGGGCAATGACTGCCTGCATGTCGCTGGTCAATTCTTGCTTGGAGTAGTTGAGGTTGACATCAATGTTGGTGTCTTCATCTGGTTGCCATTGCAAGCTCAAATCAACACCCATACGGTCACGATCTTCCTCGTAGTACTGGTATTTTGAGCGGAATGGCGTGATGCCCCAAACGTCTTCTAATAGGTTGCCGTCTTGATCGCGGGCAACAGGAGAGTGCTGTGCTTGCCAGTCTGTTGCTTCAAATTGATCGCGGCGGAACGTATTGGTTTCTTTGTACGCGGTGATCAGAAATGCGAACGTCTCATCAAAAAATTTCTCAGAGAATGAGCCAGAGATTTTGTAATCATGCTCTTCGGACAAGTCGTTGTAACGGCTTTGGCCGGTCAGAGTGCGAACCTTATAGTTCAGATCCAATGGCTTGGCTGAGGTCAGGTTAATGTTAGCACCGAGCGAGCCTTCATCGTGGTCAGCACTTGGTGTTTTAACAACTTCAATTTTTGACAGGATGTCAGATGAAAATTGAGATAAGTCAACGCCTTGGCTGAAATCGGTACTACCCAAGGTCACACCGTTGAGGCTAATGTTGTTTTGTTGCGAGTTGGTACCACGCACGGAGATCTGAGTACCTTCACCACCTTCGGTGCGGACAGATACACCGGTCACGCGGCCTAACGCCTCGGCGATGTTTTGGTCAGTTGACTTACCAATGTCTTCAGCATTGATAGAGTCAACGATTTGTTGCGCAAAGCGCTTGTCGTTAATTGACTTTTTGATACTGCCACGTAAGCCGGTGACTTCAATTACTTCAACTTCTTCGGCACTGGCTTCTGCCGTTTCTTCTGCTTCCGCTGCGAAGACACTGGCGCTCATCACAGAAGCAACTGCCAAACAGACAGCGCTCAAGCGAAAGGGTGTGTGTTTTGTGTTCATGTTTCCTCCCCCGAGGTACTTATAGTTCGATTCTAACGGTTGTCGCTGGTGGAAATCGATCCAATCAGTTAACCATTAGTTGCGAACCTAACACTGCCGTAACATTCTGATCAATGTGAATTGTTAACAATTGTCGTGTGTTTGTTGACCGATTTTCAAAAGTGTGACTGCCTTCTTAATTGTTGATGCGGGTAAATTTATTTTTTCAATCAAATAAATTTGGTTGATTGTTAACCATGGTTTTGCTGGTTTTTATGCGTTTATGGTTTTTGTGAAAACGATTAATGTCACAAAAATTAAGGTTTTTAAGTGGGTTTGGTTTAGTCTTGAATGAATCCGGCTGCGTTAGGTTGTTGGCGGTTTTTTAACTGGATTGATTGCTCATAAGGTGAGGGCTGGCGGCTAGCGAAACCGCACTTTTGTTGGTTACCAGTGGTTATATTGGTTGACCTTTGTCGTTATTTAGAGCCGTTTTACTTTGCGCAAGGCATAAAAAAACCAGCTCGGAAGAGCTGGTTTTATTGGCGTTTTAGGCTGCTAATCTATTAGAAGAAGTTAACCCGAACACCTAAGCGGTAGTTGGTACCAGTGCGGTAGTCGCGAACGGTACGTGACTTAGTAGCACCATCGTCCATTGGACTACCTTCGTCTAGGACTTCACCGTTCAGCTCTAAGAAACGGCTGGTGTAGTATTGACGCACACCTTCATCGGTCAGGTTAACCGCCTGGAAGGTAAAGGCAACGTGCTCATTGAGCTGATAGGTTGCCGATAAATCCAAGGTGCGGCGACCTTCTTCCCACAGTGAACCGTTTTCCCAAGAGCGTTGTGCCAATTGATCGGTGGTGCCCTGATACGACAAGCGTACCTGATGGCCATCCATTTCCCAGAAACCGGTGGCGTTGTAGCTGTGCTCAGGGGTGTAAGTCACTGGCAGTGATGGCAGCATGACGCTTTCATCAATTGAAGACACTTCCTGATCGTACTCACTATCTTGGTAGGTATAGTTGGCCTGTAAACCTAAACCGGCTAACCAACCTGGCAGATCATCAAAGGTTTGCATGTATTGCAGTTCCACACCTTTGATGCTGGCGCCTTTACCATTCTTAATGCGCGTGGTTTTGAACTGAGCGCACATTTGCTCCAGCTCGCCAGAGTGAACCCAATCCGACTCAAAGTCGCTATCGAGCATGAAGCGTTTCGGCATGCATTGCTCAAGGCTATCGACACCGGCGATTAGTACCAAATCGTTGACGTCATATTGCGGCGCATCTGGGTCAAGACCGATATCACGCAGATCATCCATGTAGGTGACAATGGTTTCAGACTCTTCAAAGTTAGTCATGTCTTTGTAGAACAGACCCATGGCCAACATGCCTGATTCATTGAAGTACCACTCATACGATAGATCCAAGTTATTTGATTCAAGTGGATCAAGCTTGGTATTGGTCAGGGTGATGGTGTTGTTGCGATTATCGCCGCCCCAAATGGTTTCAGTGACTTTAAAGCCCGGACGTAACGAGTCGATTTGTGGCCGAGACATGGTTTTAGAAACCGCGAAACGAGCAATCATGTCGTCGTTAATGACGTAGTTCAGGTTCAGGCTCGGCAAGAACAAGTCGTAGTCGTGAGTGTCTTTAACGGCGAAGGAGCGCTTGGAGCGATCTTCGGTCGCCACTAAGTTGCCGTTGTCATCAAACTGGCGCTCACCATACACATAGTGTTTCTCAGTCGAGATATCCGAATGACGCCACAGCCACCACCAGGTATTTTCGCCACTGCCCAGCAGAGTGCGCGGATCGTGACACGCGCCAGCATCGGCCAAGCGAGTGTCATCGCGGAAGTCACTGGTGCCTTTGGTATCGTAGCCGAGGCCATCCACGCGAGACCAACGCGACTCCGCGCTCCAGTCATTGCCGTACCAAGAGATTTCTGGGCATAGCGGGTTGCTGGTGTTGCGCAACTGTTGCAGCTTGAATGGGTCTTGCACACGACCCATGTTCGCTGGATCGTAGAAGAAGTTGACGCCCGAGTAGCCATTGGCAGTGACATCGGTTGAGACATAACGGACACCAACATCACCGGTGAGTTGACCGTCTAACAAATCAAACTTGGTTTTTAAATAGACTGCAAAGTTATCCAGCTCGGTTTCACGAGTGTTGGTTTTATCGGGAATGATGCCGATTTTTGGATCGCCTTGAACCGCTTCAAAAGCTTTCTCCGCTGAGAAGGTGGTCCAGCCGTCGGTAATGTTATCGCGGCCATAACCCAAGCTGCCCATGAAGTCACTGACTGGGAACGGCTCGTTGGTGGCAAACAGCGCCGTGTCGATGTCTTTCAAGCCTGGTGTGATCACAGCAGGCTGGCCCGTGTCTGGGTTGGTCACCACCACACCTTCGCCAATGGAGTTATAGCTGGTGGTTTGGGCGTCAACGAACTTATTACGATTGGAGAATTTGGCACCAAACTCAATTTGAGTGAGCGGCCCTAGCTCCACATCCCAGTCCACATCGATGTAAGCCGATTTTTGCTCGTCTTCAACGTTGTTCATGGTACGACCCATGTATGACAAGTGCTGGGCATCTAAGTCATCGGGGTTGAAGCCGGTGGTGGTGCGGTTGTCCCACACAGCCGTTGGATCGCCCCAGGTGTTGTTTTCGCCGTAGTCGATAACACCAGTACCTGAAGACAACACGCAGCGGCCACCCTTAGTGCAGTCGTAACCTACCGGCTCAATGTCTTCTGGTGAAGTGTGAGTCAATACGGTTGGATTGACATTGCCCCAGTTTTGCAGAACCACATATAGGTTGTTGTCTGGCACTTGCTCTGCCTTCGAGTAACCTAAACCGGTGCGGACATTGATGTCGTCAGTCAATTGGTGCTCGATGTTAAACGAAGCAATTTTGTTGATGTTGTCGAACTTGCCAATTGACTGAACCAGATCGCCCAGACCGAAGCGATTTTCCCACTTAGTAAAAGTATTGGTCTTGGTGTTGATGGTGTGCCAGTCAGCAGTTGGGTCCGTGTAGTCGCCAATAATATCTGGGTTGAAATCAGTCGCTTCACCTTCAACCATGTTGGCATAGTCTGAGCCGCGCGTCCGAATGCCGTGCATGGTTGAGTCCAGCTCTTGCTTTGAGTAGTTGAAGCTGAAATCCATGCTAGTGTCTTCCGTTGGCGCCCACTGCATGACAAGGTCAACACCATAACGATCGCGATCTTGGAGGTGTGCTTGATACTCATTGTTGTAGCTCGACAAGCCATAAGCATCTTCAACTAAATTGCCGTTTTGATCGGTCGCCAGTGGTGAATGGCGCACACGCCAGTCATTGGCAAAGAACTCGTCGCGGCGCACTGTGTTGGTCTCGGTGTACGCCGTGATTAAGACACCAAAGGTTTCATCAAGAAACTTGTGAGAGTAACCGCCCGACAGTTTGTAATCGTACTCTTCTGCAAGATCGTTATAGCGAGCCTGATAGGTCAGGTTGCGCACTAAATAGTTCATATCCAGCGGTTTGGCTGAACTTAAGCTGATGTTGGCACCCAGTGAGCCTTCTTCATGGTCGGCACTTGGCGTTTTCACCACTTCAATTTTTGACAGGATATCGGCGGAGAATTGCGACAGGTCAACGCCCTGACTGAAGTCGGTACTACCGAGTTGAACACCGTTTAAGCTGATGTTGTTTTGCTGTGAGTTGGCACCACGAACGGTAATGTTGGCACCTTCGCCACCTTCACTACGAACCGATACACCAGTGACGCGAGACAGCGCGTCGGCAATGTTCTGGTCGGTGGTTTTACCGATATCTTCAGAGTTGATGGAGTCAGAAATAGTCTCAGCAAAGCGTTTGTCGTTGATACTTTTCTTCAGGCTGGCTTTGAGGCCGGTAACCTGAATGACTTCAACACCCTCATTTGGGTCTTTCTGATCTTGTTCTGGGCCAGTGGCATCCTGCGCGTGAACGCTGGTGCTGAGTACTGCAAGCACTGCCATACAGACATTGCTGAGGCGAAAAGCAGAAGGTTTCATCGCCATAGTTTCCCCCAAGGAAAGTTGTTATGAATCGAAAAAATAAATGAAGTGGCTAACGCAAGTTTGTTACTGGCGTGTTTCCTTGCCTGAAAATTGATGTGAAAAATACCACCGCAAGAGGCTGTCGATCAATGAATATTGTTAACAATAAACCATTAACCGTAATCAATATTATAAAAGTGTGAAGCGGATCTTCATTTTCATTTGAAACTGCTGAGGCTTGATACTACGCGGCTTTGAGAGAATGGCTTTGTTTGATTATGGACTGATTGTTTGACGAGTAGATCACAGAATAGCAATGCTAGATCAAGAAAATATTGAGTTTATGTTTAATGTATATCGTTAACAATATATAGTTTGGTTAATGAAATTTTAGCTAGGGAAGTCGAACTCAATGACAGCTATCAGTCGACTCGAAACAGCGGCCTTGCACACTGCAATTGAATCCGTTGGCGTAGAGTACTATCAGATCCCATTGGCCGAAGTGCTATCTGACGCCAAACATGGTGACCACTACCACTTCGAATTAGTGGTATGCCGCATTCGCACCGCCGACGGTTTTGAAGGTTGCGGTTATACCTACACCGGCGGCAAGGGCGGCCGAGCGATTTACTCGCTGCTGAATGATGAATTGAAACCTTGGTTACAAGGGCTCGATTCAGCTCGCATCGAGCATCTTTGGGAAGGCATGCAATATCATTTGCATTATGTTGGCCGCGGCGGTTTGCTGAGCTTTGCTATCTCAGCTGTTGATATCGCTTTGTGGGATATCAAATGTAAACGTTTGAACTTGCCGCTTTGGAAAGTTGCCGGTGGCGCCAGCAATAAGACGCCTTGTTACGCTGGTGGCATTGACTTGAACTTCTCCCAAGACAAGCTGCTGGATAATATTCAGGGCTACCTCAATAACGGTTTTAAAGCGGTCAAAATTAAAGTCGGTAAAGCAGACTACCGAGAAGATGTGGCTCGGGTAAAAGCGGTTCGGGAGCTGATTGGCCCGGATCTGGAGTTTATGGTTGATGCCAACTATTCGTTGACGGTTGAAAAGGCGATCCGTTTTGGTCGCGCCATTGACCAGTACAATATTGGCTGGTTTGAAGAGCCAACAATTCCTGATGATTATCAAGGCTATGCACGCATTGCTGAGGCAATCAACATTCCGCTAGCAATGGGCGAAAATCTCCACACCATTTATGAATTCAACTATGCGGCGCAGCAAGCCAAAGTAGGCTTCTTGCAGCCGGATGCATCCAACATTGGTGGTGTTACCGGTTGGCTGAAAGCCGCGCAACTTGCTTATGCTTACAACTTGCCGGTGTGCAGCCATGGCATGCAAGAGTTGCATGTGTCGCTGATGTCGTCACAAGCAAACTGCGGCATGATGGAAGTGCACTCTTTCCCTATTGATCAATACACCAAGCGTCCGCTGGTGATTGATGAGAAAGGCTTAGCAGTGGCGCCAGACACTCCGGGTACTGGTGTTGAGTTTGATCTGCAACTTCTGCGCCCCCACCAGAAGATGCTGTAACTGATTCGCTGATTTTTGAGTTGGTACTCAAGTCCACCGTGTGGCCGGTGGCAACACTTTCGCCCTCACATTGTTGAGGGCTTTTTTGTACTTTGCAAAGCTGTGGCGGTAACGGTACTTGGGAAGAGGGGCGAAAGTTCCTGCAGCAAGCTTCTGCCGCAAGGAAGCGGCAGTAGAGCCATCAAGGGACAAATTAATTAATTTGTCGCGAAGGCAGGAGGCCGAAGAGGGACTTTGCCAAGGGCAGGAGCCCGGCAGCAAAGATTTTACGGCGTCTTGCTAAAGGAATTTTCGTTCCTCTGACAATCGCAGAGGGGGTAGCTTTCGAATCACTTCGTGCAAGCCCTTTACAAAGTTATTGCCAGCGAGGAGCGAAAGTAATCAGCAACTAAGTAGTGACGCTCAAGTCCATCCATGGAGCGCTCTACAACAAGCTTCCTTGCTTGTTGAAGCACGACTTAGTTACTGCTCACTATCGCTTTGACGTTCTGTGGACTTTTTGTTTTAGCGTCTTGCTAAAGGAATTTTCGTTCCTCTGACAATCGCAAAGGCAGAAGCTTTTGCAAGCCCTTACGGAGACATTGCCAGCGAGGAGCGTCACTACTTAGCTGCTGGTTGCCGTCACTACTCGCTAATGGGAGCTGCCATAGATCAAGCCCTGATTTGGCCTCCTGCAGCATCTCTTCGGCAAAAGCTTGCGAGGTTCAAGTCCTTTCGTCAGTTTGGCAAAGGTTACTTCACCACGTAGTTTTGCCGCTCTTGAGCCTGCTTCACTCGTTGTTGATAGTGCTGATCATAAAACTCAGTGATGCTCTTTTTGTAAGGCCCAGCTTGCTCCAATACATTTTGCTGGTTTTTACTGTTCCACTGATTCCACAACTCCGCTAACTGAGCTTGCTGCTCTGGGCGCTGGCCGTAAAGGTTGTTTTGCTCGGCTGGGTCAACGGCCATATCAAAGAAACCTGGGCCATCGACGCCCTTAAACAACTGACGCATGTATTTGGCATTTTCCGTCCGAACCGCCCAGATGTGATCGGCTTCTTCCAAGCGCCAAAACAACGCATGGTGGGGCGAGCCTGTTTTGCGGCCATCAAGATATGGGATCAGGTTTTTACCGTCCAACTCAAGTCCGCTCGTATCCGCGCCTGCAAGAGCCAGTGATGTAGCGGCAATATCGAGTGACGACACCAAGCCGGTGAATGCCTGACCTTTGCCGATTTTGGCCGGCCAGTGGGCAATGAATGGCACGTGAATGCCACCTTCAAACAACGACACCTTACCGCGGCGGAACGGCGAGTTATCCGACCAATCAAAGTTCGGCTGCCAGTACTCTGGGTAGACGCCGCCGTTGTCTGATAGGAAGAAAATCAAGGTGTTGTCGAAGGTATTGGTCTGCTTCAGCGTGTCGACTAACAGGCCAATGCCTTGATCCATGGAATCAATCATGGCGGCATAAATGGCCCGATTGGGATTATCCAGGTGCTGGTATTTAGCAATCAGTTCAGCAGGGGCCTCCAGCGGTGTGTGCGGTGCGTTGTAGGACACATACAGCATGAATGGCTGTTCGGCATTGCGCTCAATAAACTGGGCAGCGTCTTTGCTCAGGGCCGTGGTCATGTATTCATCAAACTCGGCTGGCTTACCGTTGCGCACCATCGGCATCCAATATTCGTCGGTATGACCAACGGCAACGTCGTCAGGGTGGTAGTTATGGCCGCCACCTAAAAAGCCATAGAAGTAATCAAAGCCACGGTTTTGAGGTTGGAAGTGCAACGCCCCGCCCAAATGCCACTTACCCACCATGCCTGTCTTGTAGCCCGCTTGTTGCAGTCGCTTGGGGAACATGGTTTGGTCGAGTGGCAGCCCCATATGGCGATCATAAGGCGCGTATGTGACATTGTTTTCCATGCCAAAACGCGCTTGATAGCGTCCTGTTAGCAGTGCTGCGCGGGATGGACCACAGTAAGGGTGAGTAACGTATGCATTGTCGAAGCGAACGCCATCTGCGGCTAATTGGTCAAGATTGGGCGTCTGAATCGGTGTATCACCGGTAAAACCGACGTCGTTGTAACCCAAATCATCGGCCAGAATAATGACGATGTTGGGACGTTGTTGTGCCGCCTGTAACTGAGTAATGAGCAGCAGCGGCAGGGCTAACGCGGCTAGTATTTTTCGGCAGTGATTGATCATTTCCAATACCTGAGTGTTGTCTTCAGAAAGTCAAAAGCCACTCCGGAGAGTGGCTTGAGTCAGTTGATTTGAACTAGTTGCTGTTAAAGCGATTTGGATACATTTGGCTGTGTAATGCCCGAGCAGCCTCAACCATCGGACGATACGGCGTGTCGGTGACATTGACGAAACCAACGTTGTAGTTCTCGCCATCATAGGCTCGGCCGGTAATTGGCGAGTCCATGTATTGGAACCAGTGAGCACCAACAAAGTACGGATTTTCAATCACCGACTCCATGTACTCGGTGTACATGTCGGCGCGATCATGTTGATCTGCCGCGTGAATCAAACCCGGGTGGAACAAGCCGTTGTCGTTGGCGCCGACATGGAATTCACCGATGATGCTTGGCATATCAATGTCAGCTAAGAAGCCCCACGTTTCTGGGTGCAAGCCTTCTTTGTAGATGTTGTAGCTCACTACATCGACGTGCTTAGCAGCGGCTTTGACAATCTCAATTGGCATACCCCAGTCAGGGAAGCGAGAGCCCAAGTACATGTGATTTGGCAGATATTTCTTAATTGCCGCGCTGACAATCGAGAAGTATTTGTCACCGTAGGCATGAAGCAGATCAGCGTAATCTTTCAGTTGAGTCTCATTGGTAAGCGACGAATCGATGCCTTTATCAAAGGCCTGCCATGACGCAATGTTTTTATCCCAAGCTTTGTTCAAGGCTTCGATGGTGCCGTACTTGGCTTTCATCAAGCGAGTGAACTCGGCTTTGGTGGGCACATCAGCGCCGTCGCGGCCTAACGTGTTAATTACAATACCGTAGTGCAGGTCATTGTTTTCACCGCGGCCGAAGCTCTTCTCGTTGTCGATAAACACGCCCATACACCAAGGCGAGTCATTGACTTCGGCTGCCACTTTTTTCACGGTTTTGATCGCCGCTTGTTCGAACACAGGGTCAAATACATCTGGCATTGGTGCCCAGAAGTCAAAGTTGCTGGAGACGGTTTTGTAATCGCCATTGATCCAACCATTGGCGACATAAGGAATTTTGCCGTTGTCGTAGAAGATTGGATCGGCCCAGTTGCCCAGTGAAGTAAAGCCCCAACTCAGCATCCGATTGATCGAGACTTCTTTCCAAGCGCCGAGCGGATCGGCATCGCCATATTTGCGTTGCAAGTTAGCACCGTAGAAGCTGAAGCTTTCGCCTTTCTTCAATGCGCCAGAGTGGGCGTAAGGGCGATAGCCATACCAGCGGCCCAATTTGTCTTCAAAGCGAGGTAGCCAGCGGTACATCCGTGCGCGGGTGTCGGAAGCCACATAGCGTGAACGCTGAGCGCGTTTATTGATGCGCTGATCGGCAGTGCGGTGCTCTGGGCTGATACCGTTACGCTCTTCTGGTTTCATTTTCGCCTGATCGTAATCGAAGCCGGTCATGGTGGCGGTATTGTTCAACCGGACAATATCCAAACCAGTGGAAAAATAGAGGTAGCCTTCAGGATCGACCAACGACCATTTGCCGTTGTATTTTGCGGTGCGGAAAAAGCCAGTAGCTTCGAGTTTCGGGCCATCAGCCCAACCGCCAAACTTGCTGTAGCCAGGCATGACTTGGCCAGTCAGCTCGGGGGTTTCTTGTTCGCGGGCTTTGTCTAAATCAGCTTGGGAATACACTTTGCCTTCAAAATGAACCAATGCATTCTGACCATATTGATCGACGATATGATCTAAGAAGTTCTCATTGAATGGCGGGTTTTGGCGCAAACGAACATTGCTCAGGGTGATCTCTTTGTCATAGAGCGAGCTTTGTACGCTGATAATGATTTTGCTGATCCCCTTGAGATTCAGGTTTTTCTTGCCCCACATGGAAACGAACATGGTTTCGTCGGATTCCCATGTCGGCGGGTTGCTGCGAAGTCCTGATTTGAAGTTCAGTTCCTGATGTTCCTCGCCATCTGGCGTACCTAAATCGTGGCCGCTCATTTTGGCGTAGTAGGTTTTACTGTCACCCACTGGTACGGCAACGGTGCGGGTGTAGTTGCCGCCGTCGATATCGGTCATATCCAGATAAATTTGGACCGAGCGCTCGCCGGCGTTGGCTATATCCATGGCAAGGTTGAAGTCTTGCAGATCGCTCCAATCAAATGGTGTTTCTGGTTCAATCATGACCGAAGCGTATTTGTGCTTAGCGGTGTCAAATTCAACATGCAGACCTTGACCGGCCAGCATTTCGCCGCTGGCGTTATAGAATTTGACCGCTGCGGGAATGGTCGCTTGGGTTAAATCCAGTAGTGGTGCAATTTCTTGTTGGGGGTGCGCTGCCGCATTAATGGTTTTATTTTCAGTGGCATTATCGGCTTGGCAGCCTGCTAGCAATGCCAGCATTAAAGGGGCGATGAGAAATGATGATGATTTCATCGGGCCGAGCTCCCTAATGGTTATGATCGTAGTGGGCTTTGGGTATTTAGGGGTTAGCTTATTTCCTTTGTAGATTGTTAACAATTGATTATTGTGGCGGTTTTGTCATTGATCACATTTCGTTAACTAAAACGGACGCCGAAGCGTCCGTTTTGTGCTGTTGCGACAGTTAGGCCGCTGCGAGTTAGTGTTATTTGCCAAAGCGGCGCTGATACATGCTGCTATTAACGCGCCGTGCCGCTTCAACCATTGGTCGATACGGTGTATCGGCGACATTGACGAATCCAACGTTGTAGTTTTCGCCGTCAAACGCGCGTCCCGTGATCGGTGAATCCATGTATTGGAACCAATGGGCACCAACGAAGTTAGGATTATCAATCACCGAATGCAGGTACTCTTCGAACATTCGGGCGCGGTCGTTCTGATCAGCAGCATGAATTAGCCCAGGGTGGAACAAGCCGTTGTCCATGGCGCCGATGTGGAACTCACCGATAATGCTAGGCATATCGATGTCATCGAGGAAGCCCCATTTCTGCGGGTGTAAGCCCTCTTTGTAGATGTTGTAGCTGACCACGTCGACGTGTTTGGCGGCGGCCTCAATGATTTCTTTTGGCATGCCCCAGTCAGGGAAGCGGGCGCCAAGGTATAGGTGGTTTGGCAGATAGTGGTCAATCGCTTTATTAACGGTTTCAAAGTATTTGGCACCGTACGCGTGCAGCAGGATCGCGTAGTCAGCGAGCTGAGCGTCGGTATTTAGAGTCGAGTCGGCGCCTTGGTTAAACTCATCCCACGAGCCGAAGGACTTGTCCCAAGCTTGGTTTAGCGCATCGATGGTTTGATACTTATCCTTCATGATGTTGGTGAAGGCTGCTTTAGTTGGCACTTCGGCACCATCGCGGCGTAGGGTGTGGAAGACAATGCCATAGTGGCCTTCAGGGTGAGCACCACGGCCAAAGCTTTTCTCGTTATCAACAAAAATACCGACACACCAAGGCGAGTTTTTGACCTGCTGGGCCACTACTTCAATGGTAATAAATGCGCGGCGTTCAAACTCTGGATCGAATACGTCGGGCAGCGGCGCCCAGAAATCATTGCCGCTGGAAACGGTTTTGAAGTCGCCAATAATCCAGCCATTGGCAAAGAAAGGCACTTTGTTGTTGTCATAGAAGCTTGGATCGGTCCAGTTACCCAGCGAGGTAAAACCCCAGCTCATCATTCGTTTCACGGTCACTTCGCGCCAAGCATCGATGGGGGCTTGCTCACCGTACTTGCGTTCCAAGTTGGCGCCGTAAAAACTAAAGGTTTCGCCCTTCGTCATGGCGCCTGAGTGCGCTGACGGCCGATAGCCATACCATTTCGCTAGTGGTTCATCGTGCGATGGTAGCCAGGTGAACATCTTGTTGCGCATCTCCGACACCAAGTGGCGAGTTGGCAATGCGGCTTGGTTGATGGCGGCAGGGCCTTTGGAATCATCAGGGGTGACGCCATCGTCGTAGACATCATCAATCAGGGTGTTGTCGTAATCGTAGCCGGTCATGGTGGATGAGTTGGCTAGGCGCAAAATATCCAAACCGGTGGCGAAATAGAGGTAGCCTTCTGGGTCAACCAAGCTCCACTTGCCTTGATACTTCTCGGTGCGGAAGTAGCCGGTGGCATCGAGTTTCGGGCCGTTTTTCCAGCCGCCAAATTTGCTGAATTCTGGCATCAACTGGCCGGTTAGCTCTTTTGCTTCATTGATCCGCGCTTGTTGAAGTTCTTCTAGGCTGTGGATTTTGCCGGGGAAATCGACATTGGCATTCTGACCAAATTGATCGACGATGTCGGTGAGGAATTTGTCATTAAACGCTGGGTTTTTACGCAATCTGAGGTTAGTAATTTCTAATTCTTTATCGAACAGGTTGTGCTGCACGCTAATGCGGATTTCGGTAATGCCTTTGATATTGAGATTTTTCTGGCCCCACATGGAGATAAACTGGGTATCGTCCGATTGCCAAGTGTCTGGATTGGATCGCAGCCCAGATAAGAAATTCAGTTCGACGTTTTCTTCGCCGTCGGGAGTGGCCAGATCATGGCCATGAATTTTGGCATAGTAGGTTTTGCTTGGCCCCATTGGGATCGCAACCGAGCGGGTGTAATTGGCGCCGTCAATATCCTGAATGTCGAGAAAGATCTGTACCGAGTGATCGCCGGGGTTGGCAATGTCCATCGCCAGATGGAAGTCTTCCAAGTCGCTCCAATCCCATGGTTGCTCGGGTCGCAGTATGACCGCTGAATAGAGGTGACTCTTACCGGCAAACAAGACTTGTAAACGTTGTTGATCGCCTTCTTTTAAAACCGAGCCTGAGGCATTTTCAAATTCGATATTGAGTGGATTGCTCGCCGTACTCAACGGCATCAAAGCATCGTTGGCAACGGAAGTAAGGGCTACAGGAGGCTGCGAAGACTGACCAGAATCACAGCCGAATAATAAAGCGGATATGATTGCGGCAGTACTAATTGAACGAGATGTCATGACTATTTCTCTAGCGTTATTCTGGCGGTAAACAAGCCCTCAATATATAGCAGAGGTCTTTATGTGTTAATTGTTAACAGTGTAAAGTATTCAAATTTAGATTGTTGTCACATTTGCACGGTTTTTTATCGTTGCGTTAACAAATTTGTGACTAATATGCACGTGACAAATGGGCCGTTTTCTGGACTTTGCCAGCGATGGAAAGATACAATCGCTGGCAGAAAACAAGTTAACAATTGATTTTAGAAAACAAGCAATCGTGGGATTAGGGATGAGAGCAAAAAAAATTATTTCAGTTCGAGAACAAATTGCTGACGCACTGCGCTCTGACATTATTTCTGGCGACTTAGCTCCTAATACCAAATTAAATGAGCACCAGTTGGCCGAACGCTTTGGCGTGTCGCGCGGCCCAGTCCGCGATGTCATTCTCAAATTGACCAAAGAAGGCTTGTTGGTGAGTAAGGATAATGTTGGCTCATCGGTGAATAGCCCGCTAACGCCAGACATGCAAAAGCTCAGCATTGCCTTGCGCAAAAAAATCGAAGAATTTGCCGCCAAGCAATTAATTGACACCATTACTGATCAAGAGCTGGAACACTTGGAAAGCCTGATCACCAAAATGGAAGAATTGTTTGAAGCCGGCGAATTTACCGAGCTGACCAAAACCGACATTGCTTTTCACCAGTATTATGTCGAACTCGGCGGTGGCGACAGCTTGCTCAATATCTGGTATCCGATCGTGATCCGCATGCGAATGAACTATCACCGGATTAAAAATGCCGACAAGCTGGTCGACGAGCACACAGATATCGTCAACGCTTTTCGTGCTCGTGATTACAAAGCGGCGGTTGAAGCGATTCGCAAGAACATTAAGTAATCATCACTCTTTCAAAGAGTTAAAAAAACGCTGCCCTGGTTCAGGTGCAGCGTTTTTTATTGCCCAAATCAGTCCGTTTTAATCGGCATCACGCGGCAAACCGGTGCGAATGGCACGCACGAGGCGGGCTGTTTTCCGTGATGGCGCCGGTGGCTGCTGTAGTTGCGCGAGCGCCCAATCAATATGTTCATCGACCAGTTCGCTAACATGCCCGCGTTGTTGCTTGAGTATCGCTAGTGCCGCTTCGCTGCTCGGGCCGTTACCCAGAGCAATGGCGATATTACGCTGCCAGCGTTCATAACCAATGCGCCGAATCGGCGAGCCAGCGGTGTTATTGAGAAAAGTGGTTTCATCCCAGCTCATCAAGGTGACTAAGTCATGGTGCTGCCACACTGGCCGATGCTGGTAGTCGGGCTCATCGGTCGGTTCCGCTTGACGATTCCACGGACAGATCAATTGGCAATCATCACAGCCATAAATACGATTACCGATCAGCGGCCGTAGCTCCTGATCAATAGCGCCATCATGTTCAATGGTGAGATAGGAGATGCAGCGATTGGCATCAACCACGTAAGGTTTAACAATGGCGTTGGTGGGGCAGATCTTGAGGCAGGCCACACAGTCGCCACATTGGTTGACTGCCCGTATTTCATTGACTGGCAGAGGCAGGTTAATCATTAATTCGCCGAGAAAAAACCAACTGCCAGCATCGTTATTGAGTAGTAGTGAGTGCTTGCCAACCCAGCCGAGCCCTGCTTTTTCAGCCACTGGGCGTTCGAGCACTGGCGCCGAATCCACAAAAGGGCGGCCATCGCTCGGTTCGCCAAAGTGGTCGCCACAATAGTGTTGAATTTTATCGGCCAGTTGCTTGAGGCGTTTGCGCATCACCTTGTGATAATCGCGACCAACGGCATAGCGCGAAATATACGCCTGAGCGGGATCATCTAGGTCACTGGCAAAGCGGGCATCATGGGGTAAGTAGTCCATCCGCACGGAAATAATGCTGACCGTATTGGGGTGCAGTAACTCGGGCTGGAAGCGTAACTCGCCGTTGCGTTCCAAAAAGCTCATGGTGCCGTGGTAACCCGCTTCGAGCCATTGCTCAAAGGCTGGCTTATGATGAGCGAGCTGCAAATCACTAAAGCCAACATCGGCGAAACCTAGCGATTTACTCCACTGCCTGATAAGGTTGGTCAGTTCACTCAACTCTGTTTCACTCGGTGCCGACATAAGCTCATGACTGAATTTGACGTTTCTCCGGCGAGTTTACCATATAAGCTCTATACGCCCGAACAAGTCCGCAAATACGAACCCGTGGCAGCACAAATGGCTGGCGCGACCCTCGCTGCGCTCATGGAGCGTGCAGGCGAAGCGTGCTTTAACGCCATTAAGCGGCGCTGGCTCAATAAACAACGATTACTGATCTTGTGTGGCCGCGGTAATAATGGTGGCGACGGTTACGTGGTGGCCCGCTTGGCGCGTCAGCATAGTTTTGGGGTGCAGCTGATTCAGGTCGGCGATCCGGCGACCTTGACTGGCGAGGCGGCGCAAGCTCGGGATAAATGGCTGCAAAGCGGTGGTCAAATCTTGCCGTTTGATGAAGCCAACCTCGAACAAGCCGACATTATTGTCGATGCGCTGTTGGGCACCGGCCTCAATCGTCCGGTAGAAGCGCCGTTCGACTACATGATTGAAGTCATTAATCAGCTTGGTAAACCGGTATGCGCGGTTGATATTCCTTCTGGCTTATGTGGCACAACCGGCAAGGTGTTGGGTTCGGCGGTTAAAGCTGAAATGACGGTGTCATTTGTTGCCCGCAAGCAGGGCATGTATACCGGTCGAGCGCCTGATTTTGTTGGTGATATCGAATTTGATGAGCTAGGAATTCGGCAAGCTTTTCAGGCCCAAATTGATAGTCACGTCGAGCAAGTTCGCTACGCCAACTTCAAGCACTTTTTGCGTGCTCGCCAACGCACGTATCACAAAGGGATGTGCGGCAAGGTATACGTGGTGGGTGGTGATTTAGGTATGCCCGGAGCCATTCGTCTGGCGGCTGAAGCCTGTCAGCGCGCCGGCGCCGCGATTGTAACGGTGATCAGTCGCCCTGAGCACATTGGGCCGATTTTATCCCATCGCCCAGAATTAATTGTCTCTGGTGCCCAAACTGCCAGCCCGACATTGCGCCAAACCATTGCTGATGTCGCCAAAGTGATTGTGGTGGGCCCAGGCATGGGCACTGAAAATTGGGGACAGTCCATGTTCTCCATGGTGCTCGAAACCGATGTGCCCTTGGTCGTTGATGCCGACGCTTTGAATATTTTGGCCGATAATCCGTCCTATCGAGATAATTGGATCCTCACTCCTCATCCGGGAGAAGCGGCGCGATTGCTCGATATGACCATCGAAGAGGTTGAACTCGACCGCTTTGCTGCGGCTTCCGCATTGCAGAAAAAGTACGGCGGTATTGTCATTCTCAAAGGTGCAGGCACCTTAGTGACCGATGGTCAATACATGCGGGTATGCCGAGTTGGTAACCCAGGTATGGCTAGCGGTGGGATGGGCGATATCTTGAGTGGTATCATTGGCAGCTTGCTGGCGCAGGGTATTCCGCCATTTGAAGCGGCCTGTCTGGCGGTTTGTATTCATGGTGATGCGGCCGATTTAGCGGCTGAATTTGGCGAGCGCGGCATGCTGGCCAGTGATTTGTATCCACACGTAAGACGATTAGTAAATCCGAGTAATGACTGAGTTGTTGTATCCGTTGGCTGATGAAGCGGCCACAGAAGCCTTAGGTAAAGCATTAGCCCGTCACCAAGAATTACCTGCAGTGGTGTTTTTACATGGTGATCTTGGTGCTGGTAAAACAACCCTGAGCCGCGGTGTAATGCGAGGCTATGGCCATCAAGGGGCGGTTAAAAGTCCCACTTATACCTTGGTTGAACCCTATCAATTTGATCGTCATGAGGTTTACCACTTCGATTTGTATCGGCTTGCCGATCCGGAAGAATTGGAATTCATGGGGATCCGCGAATATTTTGATGGTCATGCACTTTGTCTGATTGAATGGCCAGAATGTGGCCAAGGCATATTGCCTGCGCCTGATCTGGAGATTACATTGAGCTATGAGGGGCAGGGCCGAATGGCACGACTGGTAGCTCACAGTGATTTGGCAAAACGCACGCTAGAGGCGTTATCGGCAAACTAAAAACGATGGTGTTGAGTGTCATGGAGCGCGCAAGGGGACTAATCAATTTATTGGTCGGCATAGTGATTTTGCTGACTTGCTCGGCTGCGGCCTATGCCAATGACCTCAATGGGGTGCGTGTATGGCCGTCGCCTGATTCGACGCGGGTGGTGTTGGATCTCTCCGAACAACCTTCTTACAAGTATTTCAGCCTCACCAATCCGCATCGCTTAGTGGTCGATTTGAAGCAAACGGCTAACCAAGTCGACCTCAGTAAAATCAAGCTCGACAGCAAGTTAGTCAAGAAAATCCGGACCTCTAAGCCACCAGAAAAAGGCACCCTGCGCTTGGTGTTAGAGCTCTCCCGTCCGGTCAAACCGGTACTTTTCCCGCTATCGCCAACTAAACCTTATGGCGATCGCTTAGTCATTGATGCGTTTGACACGCGCGAGCCAGCTAAAGCCATCAATGCCAGTGAAAAAGTCAGTCAGGACCGCGATGTCATTATTGCCATCGACGCCGGTCATGGTGGCGAAGATCCCGGCTCCATTGGTCCCGGCAAACGGTTTGAGAAGCGTATTACGCTGCAGATTGCGAAGCGGTTAGCCAATTACATCAATCAGCAAAAAGGCATGAAAGCGACCATGGTTCGCACCGGTGACTACTATGTGAACCTCAATCGACGCTCGGAAATCGCCCGCAAACGGCAAGCTGATTTGCTGATTTCGGTTCACGCCGATGCGTTTACTTCGCCGCAGCCGCGCGGTGCGTCAGTGTGGGTGCTGTCGCAGGGCCGAGCCAATTCAGAGATTGGTCGTTGGATGGAGCAAACCGAGAAGCATTCTGAACTGCTCGGTGGTGCTGCCGAGGTCATTGAAAACACCAGCAGTGAAAAATATGTCGCCCGAGCGCTGCTTGATATGTCGATGGACCGCTCCATGGTGGAGAGTCAGGAAGTGGCCGCCCGCATTGTTAAAGAGATGGGCAAAGTCACCAAATTGCATAAGAAAAAGCCGGTAGCAGCCAGTTTAGCGGTACTCAAATCCCCCGACATTCCCTCGATTTTGGTGGAAACGGGTTTTATTTCCAACCCGACTGAAGCCAAGTTGTTGTCGACGCCAAGCCATCAAGACAAACTGGCGCTGGCAATATTCCGCGGCACCCGAGACTACTTTAAACAATACCCGCCCCATGGCTCCTATCTGGCGAGAAATAAGAGTCGTCAGCATGTGGTGCAGCGTGGCGAATCGCTGTCGTTGATTGCTTCGCGCTACAACACGTCGGTCAGCAAGTTGAAAAAAGAAAACAAGTTAAAGTCTGATGTCGTTCGAATCGGCCAGGTACTTCGTATTCCCGGCAGCTCATCATGACGATTGAAATCTTACCGCCCCGTCTAGCGAACCAAATCGCGGCGGGTGAAGTGGTGGAAAGGCCCGCTTCGGTTGTCAAAGAGTTAGTCGAAAACAGTCTTGATGCCGAGGCCACTCATATTGAAGTGCAAGTGGAGCGCGGTGGTCAGAAGAAACTGCTGATCCGCGATAACGGTGGTGGCATCGACAAAGACCAGCTGGTCCTCGCTTTGAGCCGTCACGCTACCAGTAAAGTCCATTCGCTTGATGATATTGAATCCATTGCGACGTTGGGCTTTCGCGGCGAAGCCCTCGCCAGTATCAGCTCAGTGTCGCGGCTGACGTTAACCTCAAAACCTGCAGAGCAAGCCGAAGCCTGGCTTGCCTATGCCGAAGGTCGTGACATGCAAGTGCAGCTTAGGCCAGCGGCGCATCCGATTGGCACCACGGTTGAAGTGGCCGACTTATTTTTTAACACGCCAGCGCGACGCAAATTTTTACGAGCGGATAAAACCGAATTCCATCATATCGATGAATTGATCAAGCGCTTAGCCTTGTCGCGCTTTGATGTTGGTTTTGCGCTCAGCCATAACGGCAAATCCATTCGTAACCTGCCGCGTTGTCATACCGATGCGGCGAAGCTGAAGCGTTTACAGATGATTTGTGGGGCAGGATTTTGTCGTGAGCTGATTCAGATTGAGCAGGATGCGGGCACTTTAAAATTGTCTGGTTGGTTGCTCAAGCCGATGGCTTGTCAGGTACAAAATCCATCGCAATACACCTTTATTAATGGCCGGATGATCCGCGATAAAGTGGTTACCCACGCCATTAAGCAGGCTTATTCCAATGTCATTGCCGATACCAGTTTGGCCGGTTATGTGCTGTACCTTGATTTACCGTTTGACCAAGTAGACGTCAATGTTCACCCGACCAAGCATGAAGTGCGTTTTATTGAAACCAGATTGGTACACGACTTTGTGGTGCAGGCGGTTGAACAGGCGTTGCAGCAAACCCAGCTTAATGTTGATGATGGGCCACACAGTCAGCAAGCTGACGAGTACATTGACCACGACACTGGCGAGATTCTAGCGGCGCCTCCCGCTCAGTCGACGCCGTCACCGGCACCGCCGAACTATGCCAACAGCCCTCGGCCAAACAAGCCGCATTGGGTCGCTGAGCGCTCACCTTCGAAAACTGCGGTTGATACCTATCAGGCGCTGATTGCTCCGGTTGCTGCGCCAGCCAATCCATCACCGACGATTGCCGTTGAATCCCAAGCACCACAGGCAGCAGCTGATCACGCTTATGTTTTGCTGGAGCCGAATTTTGTGTTGCTCTTCGAGCAACAGCAACCTTGGTTGCTTGATCTGCGATTGGCGATCTCAGAGTTGGCACTTACTTTAATACCACTGCCGTGGCAGTCGCAGCCTTTGCTGTTGCCTATGGCCGTTTCCATTGCGCCAGAACAACATCAACGCTGGCAAAAGTGCCTAGACTACGCGGCGCAATTTGGCATTGAAATCGCGTTGCCTCGCCCCAATAAACTAATCGTCCGTAGTTTGCCGGCGATGCTGCGTCATACTGATTTAGCAAAACAACTTGATGAGTTGCTACAAACGCTTGAATCCAATGAGCAAACAACAACCGCGGCAAGACTGCTGACGATGGATTTTTCGACATCGCATTGGCAATCACGATTGCCGCAAGTGCTGTTGTCAGCAACGAAAAATATGTCGGCGCCTTATTGGCGCAAAGTGCCTGCCGATTTGTTGGCAACTTTATTTAACTGAGTAGAGCAACGTGTCCGAAGCCGAACGATGGCCATTGGCGATCACTCTGATGGGGCCTACCGCGTCTGGGAAGACCGATTTAGCGATAACCCTAGCAGAGCAATATAACTGCGAGATCATCAGCGTCGATTCGGCATTGGTGTATCGCGGTATGGACATTGGTACGGCTAAGCCTACCGCCGCAGAGTTAAGTCGTGCACCGCATCGGCTGATTAACATCATCGATCCTGCTCAAGCTTATTCTGCTGCAGACTTTCGCCGAGATGCGTTAGCCCATATGGCTGAGATCACCGCTGCTGGCAAAACGCCTTTGTTGGTTGGCGGCACCATGCTTTATTTCAAAGCATTGCTTGACGGGCTGTCATCGTTGCCGAGTGCCGATCAGCAGATACGTCAGCAAATTGCAGCGGAAGCAGAGCAACAGGGTTGGGAAGCGTTACATCAGCAATTGGCGCAGTTCGACCCAGTTGCGGCGCAGCGGATTCACCCGAATGATCCGCAACGGTTAAGTCGGGCCATCGAAGTGTTTCGAATCTCAGGCAAGTCATTGACCGAGCTGCAAGCGAAACAAGAACAAAGTAAAGCGCCGTATCGCTTTATACAATTTGCTATTGCCCCTGCAGATCGCGCAGTATTGCACGAGCGGATTGCGCTTCGTTTTGAGCAAATGCTGGCCGCAGGCTTTGAGGCAGAAGTTCAGCAATTATTTGAACGACAAGATTTAAATCCGGAACTCCCATCTATTCGGAGTGTCGGATATAGGCAGATGTGGTCCTATCTGGCGGGTGAAATCGACTATGATGAAATGGTCTATCGAGGCATTGTTGCAACCCGCCAGTTAGCCAAGCGTCAGATGACTTGGCTACGGGGTTGGCCAGAAGTGAACTGGCTCGATACACATTCAGCAACGAATTTGCAGCAAGTTATTGCATTAACAGGGCTTCGCCAGTCCTGATGATGTGAGTTATACTTGCCGCACTTAGAAAATGTTTAAACGATCTAATTACAAAATTTTAATAAAAAGGAACTATTTCCATGGCTAAAGGGCAATCTTTACAAGACCCGTTTTTGAATGCGCTGCGCAGAGAGCGTATTCCTGTTTCAATTTATTTGGTAAATGGCATCAAACTTCAGGGCCAAGTTGAATCTTTTGACCAGTTTGTCATTCTGCTAAAAAACACTGTCAACCAAATGGTTTATAAGCACGCGATTTCAACCGTGGTGCCAGCTCGTCCAGTGCAGCATGTGACTCAACAGCACTCAGGACCAGGTAAATCTGATTCTGACAGTGGTGCTGAATAATCGCGTGATGCGAAGGAGTCGATTGGTTGTTTGATCGTTATCAAGCCGGTGAGCAGGCTGTATTAGTTCACATTGACTTCTCGGATGAACACGAGCGCGAGGATTTGCGCGAACTGGAAATGTTGGTTGAATCGGCTGGTGTCGAGGTAAAAGGGGTGGTGCGCGGTTCCCGCAAGGCGCCACACCCAAAATATTTTGTCGGCGGTGGTAAAGCCGAGGAAATTGCTCAGGCCGTTAAGCTGTATGAAGCCAACATCATCATTTTCAATCACGCCTTATCGCCAGCTCAAGAGCGTAATCTGGAAAAACTATGCGAGTGTAGAGTGTTGCCCCGCACTGGTTTGATTCTGGATATTTTTGCTCAGCGGGCTCGGACCCACGAAGGTAAATTGCAAGTCGAGCTTGCGCAACTCCGCCACCTTTCGACCCGCTTGGTTCGGGGCTGGACTCACCTTGAGCGCCAAAAAGGTGGTATTGGTATGCGCGGCCCGGGTGAAACCCAGTTGGAAACGGACCGCCGGTTAATCCGCGGACGCATTGACCACATTCTTAAGCGGTTGGATAAAGTCGCCAAGCAGCGCGAACAGGGGCGTCGTTCCCGTAAACGTGCTGAGGTACCAACGGTCTCGTTAGTCGGTTATACCAATGCCGGTAAATCTACTTTATTTAATCGCGTGACCGAAGCTGGCGTGTACGCTGCCGATCAGCTATTTGCGACACTTGATCCGACCTTGCGGAAAATCGAAGTTGCCGATGTCGGACCAACAATTTTAGCCGATACCGTGGGCTTTATTCGTCATTTGCCTCATGACCTTGTGGCAGCCTTTAAAGCGACGCTGCAAGAAACCCAAGAAGCGGATTTGCTGCTTCATGTCTATGATGGCGCTGATGACCGCTTTGCCGACAATATTGATCAGGTCAATATCGTGTTAGATGAGATCGATGCGGGCGAAGTGCCCGTACTTATGATCTGTAACAAAATTGATTTGCTCGAAGGCGCCGTCCCGCGTATTGATCGGGATGAAAACGGCTTGCCGTGGCGGGTTTGGGTTTCGGCCCAGCAAGGCTTGGGCATGGACTTGCTGTTCCAAGCATTGCAAGAACGGCTTGGCCGGACCATGGTTGAATTTACCTTGCGTATTCCACCTGCTCAGGGCAAGTTGCGGGGTATGCTCTATCAACGCCATGTCGTGCAAAAAGAGCAGTATACCGAGCAAGGCGAATCGGAATTGCTGATTCGCATGCCGAAAAATGATTGGCGGGCATTAGTCAAACGTGACTGCCCGCAAGCGGAAGATTACATTATTTCTGAATAACCCTTGGATCTGGAAATGTCGGAGAGACATTAATATAACTATGAAAAAATCCATGATGGCCTGGCACGAACCGGGCGGTAAAAAACCGAATGACCCCTGGAAGGGGAAACAATCGGGAAATCAGGGGCCACCAGATTTAGACGAGGTGCTCAGCAACTTGTCGAAAAAGTTGGGTGGCAAGTTTGGCGGCGGTCGCCGTGGCGGCGGCAATGATTCCGAAGTGATGAAGTTTGGTGGCGGTCTTGCCGTCATTATCGCGCTATTAGTGTGGGGCTTTAGCGGCCTTTACACCGTTCGCGAAGCAGAATTAGGCGTTAAGCTGCGCTTCGGTGAATTTGCCGAGAATGTCCAGCCTGGCCTGCACTGGAAACCAACCTTCATTGATGAAGTGACGCCAGTTGATGTGCGCTCGGTTAGCTCAATGCCAACCAGCGGCTTTATGCTGACCAAAGACGAAAACGTGGTTCGCATTGAAATGGACGTTCAGTATCGGATTAGCGACCCATTCCTCTACCTATATAGCGTGATGAACCCTGAAGACACGCTGCTTCAGGCGATGGATAGCGCGCTGCGCTATGTGGTTGGCCACAATACCATGGACAACGTGTTGACCAGTGGTCGGGAACAAGTTCGTGCCGAGACTTGGGAAGAGCTATCGAACATTATCGAGCCGTATCAAACCGGCTTGGAAATCATCGACCTCAACGTGCAGCTAGCACGCCCGCCGGAAGAAGTGAAAGACGCATTTGACGATGCCATTGCGGCGCAAGAGGATGAAGAGCGCTTCGTCCGTGAAGCCGAAGCATATGCGCGTGAAGTTGAGCCGCAAGCTCGTGGTCGGGTGAAGCGTATTCTTGAAGACGCGAACGCCTACAAGCAAAAGAAAGTGTTGGATGCACAGGGTGATGTAGCCCGCTTCAACCAAATTTTGCCTGAGTATAAAGCGCAGCCAGAAGTCACTCGCAAGCGCTTATACCTAGAAACAATCGAAGAGGTTTATGGCAACAGCAACAAAGTATTGGTTGATGTCGAAAGCGGCAACAACTTGATGTACTTGCCGTTAGACCGGATGACCAAAGGTGTTCCGCAAACCTCGACTGGCAACTCGTTTATTGAGCCAAGCTCTCATTCGAACCAGCGTAGCCCTGTTGGCGTTGGCTCGAGCCCAAATAGTTCACGTGAGCGTTCTGATCGTTTTAGCTCTGGAGGGAGAAACTAAATGAGACCTATATTACTGGTTGCATTAGCAGCATTAATTTTGGCCGGTTTCTCGTCTCTGTTTGTGGTCGAAGAAGGCGAGCGCGCCATTACCATTCGATTCGGTAAAGTTCAGCGTATTGATGGCACCGGGGATACCGTTGTTCACGAACCTGGCTTGCACGTTAAGTTTCCGTTCATCGATACGGTTCGTTTTCTCGACGCCCGTACCCAAACGCTTGATGACCGTGCCGACCGTTTTGTTACCTCTGAGAAAAAAGATCTGATTGTTGATTCTTATGTGAAGTGGCGGATCAGTGATTTTTCGAAGTTTTATTTGTCGACTCGTGGTGATTTCTTCCGCGCCGAATCGCTGCTCAAGCGCCGTATTAGTAACGGCCTGCGCACCGAGTTTGGTAGTCGCACTATCCGTGAAATTGTTTCTGGTACGCGTAGTGAGTTGATGGAAAGCGCGCTGGCTCAGGTTGCCGAAGGTGCCCGTGAATTGGGTATTGAAGTGATCGATGTGCGGGTTAAGCAAATCAACCTGCCATCGGAAGTCAGTAACTCGATTTTCCAGCGGATGCGCGCTGAGCGTACTGCGGTTGCTAGAGAGCACCGCTCACAAGGTCGCGAGAAAGCAGAAGCGATTCGCGCCGATGTTGATGCGCGAGTGACGGTGATGCTGGCAGATGCCGACCGCCGAGCTTTAGAGTTACGAGGCGCTGGTGATGCCGAAGCGGCAGCCATATACGCCGAATCGTACGGTCAAGACCCTGAGTTCTATGCATTCTTCCGCAGCTTGCAGGCGTATCAGAAGAGCTTCGGCCAAGGCGGCGACATGATGGTGATTGAGCCAGATAGTGAATTCTTCAAATACATGAAGGACCCGACGGGTAAGTAGCCAATACGCCAACGTAAAAAAAGATGCCCTCGGGCATCTTTTTTGTTTTAACGCTAGCTGGTTTTAGACCCAGCTGTTATCTCGCACCAGTTGCTCAAAGTCGGTGCAGCCACCAATGTGCTTTTCATCCAAAAAGATTTGCGGCACAGTCTCGACTTCGTGACCTACTGTTTTAGACAAATCTGCTTTGCTAATGCCTTCTGCATGAATGTCAACGTAGCGAAATTTGAAATCATCACGCGCTTCGGTAAGTTGCTCTGCCAGTTGTTTGGCGCGAACACAATATGGGCAGCCAGGGCGGCCAAAAATTACAGCGAACATAAGAAAGTCCTCAGAACAAAAGATGGCTAAAGCATAACGGCTTCGGCGAGCTTGGTAAAATTGGTTGTTTCCATATCCTTGATAGCTTTTATCGATTAAAACCAATCACTGGCCTATGGTGATGGCTCTTTTAAGCGCCGCCGAATATAGGCTAAACCCCAGCTAGATAAGGCACCTACCTTAAACCGCAACTGCTCATACCATGTGAGATCACAAATAAGGTGAACAAGCGGGTTATTTTCTGCTAAAATCCGGCCCTTTCCTGCGTTTAACCGACCAAATCAAGAGTTCAAGCATGAGCAATAATGTTGTGGTTCTCGGCACCCAATGGGGTGATGAGGGCAAAGGCAAGATCGTTGACTTACTGACCGATCAAGCAAGTTATGTGGTTCGCTATCAGGGTGGCCACAATGCGGGCCACACACTGGTAATCGACGGCGAGAAAACCGTCCTCCACCTAATCCCATCTGGCATCTTACGTGACAACGTCAAGTGTATTATCGGTAATGGGGTCGTGCTGTCACCTGACGCTTTGTTCACCGAAATCGCAATGCTCGAAGAGCGTGGCGTACCGGCCAAAGATCGCCTGTTTATCAGCGAAGCTTGTCCTTTGATTCTGCCTTTCCATATCGCAATTGACGCTGCGCGCGAAAAAGCACTGGGCAAAAAGGCGATTGGCACTACTGGTCGTGGTATTGGCCCAGCATATGAGGACAAAGTATCTCGTCGTGGCCTTCGTGTGGGTGACCTGTTCAACAAAGAAAGATTCGCCGAGAAATTGAAGGTTGTGATGGAGTATCACAACTTTGCGCTGCGTGAGTTGTATAAAGCGCCAGAAGTTAGCTACGACGAAGTCCTCGAAGGCGCATTGGCGGTTGCCGATACGTTGAAGGCCATGACTGTTGACGTGATTGACGTACTCGACAAAGCGCGTAAAAACGGTGACAAGATCATGTTTGAGGGTGCTCAAGGCACTCTACTTGATATTGACCATGGTACTTATCCGTTTGTCACCAGCTCAAATACTACCGCTGGTGGCGTAGCGACAGGCGCTGGTTTTGGCCCGTGTCATTTAGATTATGTTTTGGGTATCGTTAAAGCTTACACCACGCGCGTTGGTGGAGGCCCATTCCCAACTGAACTGGAATGTGAAGTGGGGCAGCATCTTGGCGAGAAAGGCCATGAATTTGGTGCAACCACCGGTCGTCAGCGTCGTTGTGGCTGGTTTGATGCCGTTGTCATGCGTCGTGCAATTCAAATTAACAGTTTGACTGGCCTTTGCTTGACCAAGCTCGATGTCCTTGACGGCTTGAAAGAAGTCAAAATTTGTACCGGCTACAAAATGGCTGATGGTTCGGTTGTTGATGTGCCGCCGCTGGCTGCTGAAGGCTACGAAGAAGCGATGCCAGTTTACGAAAGTATGCCTGGCTGGGATGACAACACTTTTGGTGTCAAATCATTGGAGCAATTGCCTCAAGCAGCGTTGGACTACATCAACCGCTTGGAAGAGTTGTTGGAAATTCCAATTGATATCGTTTCAACTGGTCCTGATCGCGTTGAAACCATTATCCGCAAACATCCTTTCGAAGCTTAATTCAACGCTTCAGCATCGAGTCACTAAAGCAAGGCTAAAGCCTTGCTTTTTTTGTGGTTTTTATTCAATAAACCGCGCAAATTGATGTCAACAGATAGTCGAATATGAGCAAAAATGTGATCTCGATTTATTTGTATAAAAAATATGCAATAAAAAATTTGACGGGCAATAGATCCATGATCTTCTCTTAATAACAAGCTGACCTTCATCAGGAAGATGAGGTTGTAGTCAGGCTTTTGTATCCCCTATGACAGCACGTACAAGGATGTATAATGCCCGAGTTACAGTCTAAAAGTCTGTTTAGAAAACAGGCGCTTGCCCACCAGAAAGATCGTTTGACCGGCGATGTTATCGTCAGTCAGCCGTTATCCTTTTCCGCGTTGACTTTATTCATCTTGCTACTGCTAGCCATCAGTGTGGTGTTTCTGGCACTTGGTGAATACACCCGCAAAGAAGTTGTCAAAGGCTATCTAGTACCGGATATGGGCGTGCTGAAAACTTATGCGCCGCGAATGGGAAAAGTTACCAAGCTTCATGTCAATGAAGGCGATCGTGTCCGCAAAGGGGATCCTTTGATTACTTTGGTGTCGGAACAATCGTTGCTGACCGGCGATGATGCTGGCCAAGAGCGGCTTGGTCAAATTATGCAACAGATTGCGGTGCTCGAGTTACAACAGCAGGAATTACATGCGCTTCATGGCGAACAACTGGATGAGTTGACCGCAACCAAAGCTTTTCTGCAGCAAGAATTGGTCGAGCTGAAACAGCAACAGACCGCGCTCGAAGCAAGAGAAACATTGTTTCGAAGCCAACTGGACGACATTGAGCGGGTCTTTCGTGCGGGACATGTCACCAAAAGTGATTTTGTCCAACACAAGCAACGCGTACTAGCCGCGCAGCAAGAATCCCAACAACTCAGAGCGCTAGTGGTAAAAAGCCGCCTTGCGCTGAAGAAAATCGACTACAAACTGCTGCAAGCGCCATTCGAATTCAACAACCGTCAGCTTGAATTACAACGTCAAATCGCGGCTCTAAAACATCAATCGCTAACTGAAGAGACCAATCATCGTCTGGTACTAAGAGCTGCGGCTAACGGCACCGTTTCTTCCATTCAGGTTAAAGAAGGCGAATCGCTTGTCGCCACCATGCCACTCATCTCGGTATTACCAGATGATGCAACATTGCATGCTGAGTTATGGCTACCAACAAGAGCGGCTGGCTTTGTTGGGGAAGGGCAAGCGGCACGAATTCGCTTTGATGCTTTTCCCCATCAGCGTTTTGGCGTTGCGAGCGGTGAGTTGGCGGTGATCTCGAAATCAATCGTTAGCCCAGAAGAAGCAAAGCTGCCGGTAAGATTGCAAGAGCCAGTCTATCGGGTGATTGTCGAGCTTGATGAGCAGTACATCGTGGGCTACGGCAAGAGCTTACCGTTGCAAGCGGGGATGATGCTCGAGGCGGATATTGTGCTCGATACGCGGAATTTGCTCGATTGGCTACTTGATCCGCTCTACAGCTTGCGGGGGCGGGTATGACAACTACAACACTGAACAATGCTGATAAATTAGTCAAATTTTCAGGTTGGCGGACATTACCCCTAATCCAGCAAACCGAAGTATCTGAATGTGGTTTAGCGTGTGTGGCAATGATTGCTGGGTACTATGGCCGGGAAGAAAGTCTATCGAGTTTGCGCAAGCGGTCGGGAGGGGCACAGCGAGGCTTAAACTTGCAACAGTTGATTCAGTTAGCAAGTGATTTGGGTCTATCTGGCAGAGCATTACAGCTTGATATGGACCATCTGAAAAAACTGCAAACGCCGTGCGTGCTGCATTGGGATATGAATCACTTTGTGGTGTTAAAGAAAGTCACACGCGACGCTATTGTGATACACGATCCTGCTGCTGGTGAGCGGCGTCTAACCATGACTGATGTCAGTAAGCACTTCACAGGGATCGCTCTTGAATTAGCGCCAACGAGCGACTTTCAAAAATGCAGTGTCAAAGAGCGGCTGAAGCTGTCGCAGCTGTGGAGCAACATTGTTGGCTTCAAATCAAGTTTGCTGCGGCTGGTTGTGTTGTCGGTGGTGTTGCAAGCCCTCGCTCTGGCGTCGCCTTACTATTCGCAGCTTGTTGTCGATGATGTATTACTCAGTCACGATAAAGACCTGTTGCTAGTGCTGGCGCTAGGCTTTGGCTTGGTGATGCTGTCGAGTATGGCAACCAATTTACTGCGAGGCGTGGTGGTGCTGCATTTTAGTGCAATGCTCAATATCCAAATTGCCGCCAACCTCTTTCGCCATTTGGTTCGCCTACCGATTAACTATTTTCAGAATCGTCATATTGGCGATGTCATCTCCCGCTTTGGCTCCCTGCAGCAAGTCAAAGAATTACTCACAACGGGAGTTGTCGAGGCGCTTATCGATGGCGTCATGGCGCTAACTGTGCTGGTGATGTTGTTTGTCTATAGCGTCAAATTAGCATTCGTAGTGGTCATTGCCGTGGCGCTATTTACCATGATTAGACTGGTGTTGTTCAAACCCCTTCGACAGAAAAATGAAGAGGCTATTTCCCATCAGGCGAAAGAAAGTAGTCATTTCATTGAAACGGTCCGCGCAATTCAAACGGTTAAATTATTTGGTGCCGAGAATCAGCGCCAATCCTTGTGGCAGAACCGCCTTGCCGACACCCTCAATGCCAATATTCGAATTGGTCAGCTGGATCTTGGCTTTATTAGCGCCAACAAACTGTTGTTTGGATTAGAGCATGTCATTGTGATTTATCTGGCGGCATTGTTGGTGATGGACGGCCAATTTTCCGTGGGTATGTTGTTTGCTTTTATCGCTTACAAGCAGCAGTTCACCGAACGAGTCGCCAACCTGATTGAAAAGCTGATCCAATTCAAAATGCTCGGCCTGCATTTAGAGCGCTTGGCCGATATTGCGTTAACACCAAAAGAAGCGGTCAATCAGTCAGGGCTCAAACCTGAGCTGAACGGCCGCATTGAATTCAAAAGCGTTGGCTTTCGATATCAAGACGGTGCGCCTTATTTGTTTAATAACGCGACATTTGATGTCGCTGCAGGCGAATCCGTTGCGCTGATAGGGCCGTCTGGCGCCGGTAAATCGACGCTTATTAAAACGCTATTAGGTTTGTTACCGATAAATAAAGGGGAAATATTGGTCGATGGTCATGAGTTACCCCACTTATGTATGACCCATTATCGCCAGCAAGTTGCTTCGGTGATGCAAGATGATCAGCTGTTATCTGGCTCGATTGCCGACAACATTACCTTTTTTAGTGATGAGCTTGATATGGAGCGAATCGCTAATTGCGCCAAGATGGCAGCCGTTCATGACGACATTATGGCGATGCCAATGAACTACAACAGTCTCATTGGCGATATGGGCAGCAGTCTATCGGGTGGCCAGAAGCAACGCATCTTACTGGCAAGAGCTTTATATCAGCAGCCTAAAATTTTACTACTTGATGAAGCGACTAGTCATCTGGATCTGAATGCCGAGCGGTTGGTCAACCACGCTATCGCTGAGCTGAATATCACTAGGGTCATTATTGCCCATCGGCCAGAAACCATGATCTCAGCCGATCGGATCTTGCACTTAACACGAGATGGCGTTGAAGACGTCACTCAACAAATTAAACAACAGCTGGGAGCTGTTGCATGAATTCCCGCATTCGGCGGGGATATTAACTGTAACTACAAAAGGAAATTGTTATGAAAGAACTTGATTACTCGGAAATAGAAATCGTCAACGGCGGAATATGGTACAACGTAGGTAGAGGAATTGTGGGGGCTGCGTCCGGCATGAGTGCCTATAGCATGGCCGGTGGGGCTGCAGGAGACTTGAATGGTTGCGGATTCTTCGGCGCTGGAGTAGGTGGTTTTGTTGGGGGGGCTACAGGGTGGACCGGAGGAGGCTTTACTGCCGGCGGTGCAGCCTATTCACTGTGCCAATATTTCTATGACTAACAAATTTAAAGTACGTTGGTTTTAGAAAAGAGTGAAAAGCTAGGGCGCGTAAAGCGAAATCTTATTGGTAGTACGTGCCCATATTCAATAATCGTAAGGTTGGAGAGCTCTTATGACTAATGGTCAGATAAACTTCTTAGGGTTTGTATTAACCACTCTAATATCGAGTGCGATAATGTCATTATATTTACTTGTTGCCAAAGCCATTGGCGATATTGATATTGGATTGGTCGTAGTTTTGACATCGATGTTGTCGTTTGGTGTGTGCTGCAAGACCATGAAATACCTTGAACGTCGCACTACAGTGCGGCAGTAGTTTTGCTGTTTAGTGGAGAGGATAGCTTTGAAAACCTGACTTGCTAGATACTAAGCTGGATGCATCCAACACAGGTAAAAGTTTTGATCTTTACTCATTTCTACTGCGGTTAAATTTCCACTACCCATCTCACAAATCCGGTGGTATACTTCGGCGCCCTTGTAAAAAGGCAGCCACGATCCGAGCTCGAACGGGCCCGGATCTTTTGTTTTACGTAAAGTAAATAGCGGAGCACTGAAATGATCCAAATGCAGACCCTGCTGGACGTAGCTGACAATAGCGGCGCTCGCAGCGTGATGTGTATTAAGGTTCTCGGTGGATCACACCGCCGCTATGCCGGTATTGGTGACATCATTAAAGTTTCTGTGAAGGAAGCAATTCCTCGCGGTAAAGTTAAAAAAGGTGATGTTCTGAATGCCGTTGTAGTGCGAACCAGAAAGGGTGTTCGTCGCCAAGACGGTTCTCTGATTAAATTCGATCGTAACGCGGCCGTTCTGTTGAACGCCAACCATGCGCCGATCGGTACTCGTATCTTCGGTCCAGTGACGCGTGAACTTCGCTCTGAAAAGTTCATGAAAATCGTCTCTCTGGCGCCAGAAGTGCTGTAAGGAGAATCAATCATGGCAGCGAAAATCCATAAAGGCGATGAAGTTATCGTTTTGGCCGGTAAAGACAAAGGCAAGCGCGGCGAAGTCGAGCAAGTCTTAGTTGAAGCGGGCAAAGTCCTTGTTAAAGGCGTTAACATCGTCAAGAAGCATCAGAAGCCAAACCCATACCTACAGGTTGAGGGCGGCATCATTGAAAAAGAAGCGGCAATTGACGTTTCTAATGTAGCGATCTACAACGCCGAAACTGGCAAAGCAGATCGTGTAGGTTTCCGAGTTGAAGACGGCAAAAAAGTTCGTTTCTTCAAGTCGACTAATCAAGTAATCAGCTAATTCGGAGTATTACGATGGCGAAACTGCATGAGTACTACAACGAGACTGTTGCACCAGCTCTTCTTAAAGAGTTCGGTTACAGCAGTATCATGCAAGTCCCTCGGGTTGAAAAAATCACCCTGAACATGGGTGTTGGTGAAGCTCTAGCTGACAAGAAAGTTTTGGAAAACGCGGTGAATGACATGGCAACTATTGCTGGTCAAAAACCTGTTGTGACCAAAGCTCGCAAGTCAGTTGCCGGCTTCAAAATCCGTGAAGGCTACCCAATTGGATGTAAAGTCACCCTGCGCGGCGAGCGCATGTGGGAATTCTTGGAGCGCCTGATTTGCATCGCTCTACCTCGTGTCCGCGATTTCCGCGGCGTTAGCGCTAAGTCTTTTGACGGCCGCGGTAACTACAGCATGGGCGTACGTGAGCAAATCATCTTCCCAGAAATCGACTACGACAAAGTAGACAAGATTCGTGGTATGGACATTACCATTACTACGACTGCCGGTTCTGACGAAGAAGGCCGTGCTCTGTTGGCTGCTTTTAACTTCCCATTCCGCAAGTAAGGACAGGGTTATGGCTAAACAATCCATGAAGGCACGCGAAGCAAAGCGCGCCAAACTAGTTGCTAAATACGCTGAAAAGCGTCAGGCACTGAAAGCTGCTATCGCAAGCCCAGCGACTTCTGAAGAAGAGCGTTGGGACGCAGTCTTGAAACTTCAAGGCTTGCCACGTGACAGCAGCCCATCACGCCAGCGTAACCGCTGTAACGTGACTGGCCGTCCACACGCATTCTTGCGTAAGTTCGGCTTGAGCCGCATCAAACTGCGTGAAGCAGCGATGCGTGGTGAAGTTCCTGGCCTGCGTAAGGCTTCTTGGTAATCTGTCGTTCACGGGAGTAAATACATATGAGTATGCAAGATCCGATTGCGGACATGTTCACTCGCATCCGTAACGGCCAGGCGGCCAAGAAAGTTGCGGTAAAAATGCCGTCTTCAAAGCTGAAAGTTGCGATTGCAAAACTGCTTAAAGAAGAAGGCTACATCACTGATTATTCAGTGGCTGGCGATGCGAAGCCAGAATTGGAAGTCGTACTGAAGTACTTCCAGGGTAAAGAAGTTATCGAAACTATCCAGCGCGTAAGCCGTCCTGGTCTTCGTATTTATAAGAAGAAAGGCGACTTACCTAAAGTACTGGCTGGTTTGGGTGTTTCTATCGTGTCCACTTCTAAAGGCGTGATGTCTGACCGTGCTGCGCGTAAAGCGGGCATGGGCGGTGAGATCATCGGCTACGTAGCGTAATTGAGGGGTAGAGGATGTCTCGAGTAGCAAAAGCTCCTGTTCAGATCCCTGCCGGCGTTGAAGTTACGTTGAAAGGTCAAGATCTGACTATTAAGGGTGGTCAAGGCACATTGTCTCGCACTATCCACGAAGCAGTTGAAGTTAAGCAAGAAGACAATGCTTTGACTTTCGCTGGTCGTGAAGGCGTTGACGGTGCTTGGGCACAAGCTGGTACAGCTCGTGCGTTGGTAAACAACATGGTAACAGGCGTGAGCGAAGGTTTCGTTCGCAAACTGCTGTTGAACGGTGTTGGTTATCGTGCGCAGGTTAAAGGCAAGGTTGTAAACCTAGCTTTGGGCTTGTCTCACCCAGTCGATCACGAGTTGCCTGAAGGTGTTACAGCTGAATGTCCTTCTCAAACTGAAATCGTGCTGAAAGGCGTTGATAAGCAGTTGGTTGGTCAAGTTGCTGCAAACATTCGAGCTTACCGTAAGCCCGAACCTTATAAAGGCAAAGGTATTCGTTACGATGACGAGCACGTTCGTCGTAAAGAAGCTAAGAAGAAGTAAGGTATCGCGATGGATAAGAAAGTATCTCGTTTGCGCCGCGCTACACGCGCCCGCGCAAAAATCAGCGAGTTGGGTGCAACGCGCTTGGTGGTACACCGTACCCCACGCCACATCTATGCTCAGTTGATCGCGCCAAACGGCTCAGAAGTCCTCGCTGCTGCCTCTACTGTAGAGAAAGCACTAAGCGAAGGCCTGAAGTCTACCGGTAACGTTGAAGCGGCCAAAGCTGTGGGTAAAGCCATTGCTGAGCGCGCTTTAGCGAAAGAAGTTACTACCGTAGCCTTTGATCGTTCTGGCTTTAAGTATCACGGTCGTGTAGCAGCGCTTGCAGAAGCCGCTCGCGAAGCCGGCCTGCAGTTCTAAGGAGTCGATGATGGCAAAAGCTGAATTGCAACAAGGCGAGTTTCTGGAGAAATTGATTGCCGTTAACCGTGTCGCAAAGACGGTTAAAGGTGGTCGTATCTTCAGCTTCACCGCCCTGACAGTTGTTGGTGACGGCAAAGGTCGTGTTGGCTTTGGATATGGTAAAGCCCGCGAAGTACCTGCTGCGATCCAAAAAGCGATGGAAAAAGCCCGTCGCAACATGCAAAAAGTTGAGTTGAACGGCAACACTTTGTGGCACCCGGTTAAGGGCCGTCACACTGGTTCGCGCGTTTACATGCAGCCTGCATCTGAAGGTACCGGTATTATCGCCGGTGGTGCAATGCGTGCTGTGTTGGAAGTAGCTGGCGTACAGAACGTTCTGTCTAAAGCCTATGGCTCTACCAACCCAATCAACATTGTGCGTGCAACAATCGATGCACTGGTGAACATGAACTCACCAGAGCAAGTCGCCGCGAAACGTGGCCTATCTGTAGAAGAAATTCTGGGGTAAGGCATCATGGCGAAGAAAACATTGAAAGTGACTCAGGTAAAAAGCTCTATCGGCCGCTTGCCTAAGCACAAAGCAACCCTGACTGGTCTGGGTCTGCGTCGCATTGGTCACACTGTTGAACTGGAAGATACTCCTTCGGTTCGCGGCATGATCAACAAGGTTTACTACATGGTACAGGTGGAGGGCGAATAATGCGTTTGAATACTCTATCTCCAGCTGAAGGTTCAAAGCCTACTGGTAAACGCGTTGGTCGTGGTATCGGTTCTGGTCTTGGTAAGACCGGCGGTCGTGGTCATAAAGGCCAAAAATCACGTTCAGGCGGCGGCGTTCGCGCCGGTTTCGAAGGCGGTCAAATGCCTCTGAAACAACGTCTGCCTAAATTCGGTTTCACTTCTCGCAAGCAATTGGCTCGCGAAGAGATTCGTACTCACGAATTGAACAAAGTGGAAGCCGAAGTGGTTGACATGAATGCACTGCGCGCAGCCAACCTGATTAAAGGTACAACTAAGTACGTTAAAGTTGTGCTTTCAGGTGAGGTGACCAAAGCGGTGAACCTGAAAGGTATCGCTGTAACTAAAGGTGCACAGGCTGCAATTGAAGCAGCTGGTGGCAAAGTCGAGGAATAAGGATCAATGGCTACACCAGGATTGGACTTGAATAGTGCGAAAGGTGGTTTGAGCGAATTACGTTCTCGCCTCCTCTTTGTGTTGGGCGCGATTCTCGTGTTCCGGGCGGGCTCATTTGTACCCATCCCTGGTATTGATGCCTCGGTTCTTGCTGACTTGTTCGATCAGCAGCGCGGTACCATCGTTGAGATGTTTAACATGTTCTCCGGTGGTGCTCTTGAGCGTGCCTCCGTCTTCGCATTGGGAATCATGCCGTATATTTCGGCTTCGATTATCATGCAGTTGTTGACGGTTGTGCACCCGCCATTTGCTGAATTGAAGAAAGAAGGTGAAGCTGGCCGTCGTAAGATCAGCCAGTACACCCGCTACTTCACATTGGTACTTGGTACCTTCCAGGCCGTTGGTATTGCCACCGGCCTGCCAAACCTGATGCCAGGTTTGGTGGTTGACCCAGGTTTTGGCTTCTACTTCACAGCAGTCGTCAGCTTGGTCACCGGTACTATGTTCCTGATGTGGCTTGGTGAGCAGATCACTGAGCGTGGTATTGGTAACGGTATTTCGATTCTGATTTTCACCGGTATTGTTGCAGGCTTGCCTTCAGCTATCGGTCAGACCATCGAGCAGGCTCGTCAAGGTGAAATGAACGCTATTGTGTTGCTACTGATTGCAGCAATCGTGTTCGTTGTAACCTTCTTCGTGGTGTTCGTTGAGCGTGGTCAGCGTCGTATCGTTGTTAACTATGCCAAGCGTCAGCAAGGACGCCAGGTGTTTGCACAACAAAGCACTCACTTACCACTGAAAGTGAACATGGCTGGTGTGATTCCACCAATCTTCGCTTCCAGTATCATTCTGTTCCCAGCCACAGCGGCAAGCTGGTTTGGCCAAGGTGATAGCATGATCGCGGAAATCCTGCAGCAAGTGTCGTTGACACTGCAACCAGGTCAACCGCTGTATGTGATGTTGTATGCAGCTGCGATTATCTTCTTCTGCTTCTTCTACACGGCGTTGGTTTTCAACCCGCGTGAAACTGCAGATAATTTGAAGAAGTCCGGCGCGTTTATTCCTGGGATTCGTCCTGGTGAGCAAACATCTCGCTACATCGACAAGGTAATGACTCGTCTTACTTTGGCCGGTGCACTGTATATTACATTAGTTTGTCTGGTTCCTGAGTTCATGCTCATCACGATGAACGTGCAGTTCTACTTCGGTGGTACCTCACTTCTCATCATCGTGGTTGTGATTATGGATTTCATGGCCCAGGTGCAGACTCATATGATGTCAAGTCAGTATGAATCTGTACTTCGCAAAGCCAACCTTAAAAACTACGGCCGCTAAGGTCGGGTTGGTTAATTAACGGAGTTTAAGAATGAAAGTTCGCGCATCCGTCAAGAAAATGTGCCGTAACTGTAAAGTCATCAAGCGCCGCGGCGTTGTTCGAGTGATTTGCAGCGAGCCGAAGCATAAACAGCGCCAAGGCTAATCGGACCAAAAGTGGGCAAGCCAATAAAACGGCTTGCCTGATTTGCAAACAGGTTATTGGTTGAGTATCCTTACGGGCTTTTCAAATCAATGACCCATAAATAGAGGAGTGCTGTTAATGGCCCGTATAGCCGGCATTAACGTCCCTGACAATAAACACGCTGTAATTGCATTGACTGCAATTTACGGTATTGGCCGCACCCGCGCACAAGATATCTGTGCTGCGACAGGTGTTGCCGAAGACGCCAAAATCGGTCAGTTGGATGAAGCAACTATCGATAAGCTGCGTGACGAAGTTGGTAAGTACGCCGTTGAAGGTGACCTCCGTCGTGAAGTTACGCTGAACATCAAACGCCTGATGGACTTGGGTTGCTACCGTGGTATTCGCCACCGTCGTAGCCTGCCTGTGCGTGGT
Organism: Neiella litorisoli; assembly: GCF_014773395.1. Taxonomy (GTDB): domain Bacteria; phylum Pseudomonadota; class Gammaproteobacteria; order Enterobacterales; family Neiellaceae; genus Neiella; species Neiella litorisoli. Next base: position 40,586 of record NZ_JACXAF010000014.1, read on the forward strand.
CAGCGTTCGAAGACTAACGCCCGTACCCGTAAGGGTCCGCGCAAGCCGATCAAAAAGTAATCGGGAAGAGGTTTTAAAATGGCTAAACAACCAACTCGTACGCGTAAACGCGTCAAAAAGCAGATTCCTGACGGCATGGCTCACATCCATGCGTCTTTCAACAACACCATCGTGACTATCACTGATCGTCAAGGTAATGCGTTGTCGTGGGCAACTGCAGGTGGCTCTGGCTTCCGCGGTTCTCGTAAATCGACTCCGTTCGCAGCCCAGGTTGCTGCTGAGCGTGCAGGTACTGCAGCGCAAGAATATGGCGTGAAGAATTTGGAAGTATTCGTGAAAGGTCCAGGTCCAGGCCGTGAGTCTGCGATCCGCGCTTTGAACGCTACTGGCTACCGCATCACCAACATTGTTGATGTTACGCCGATTCCTCACAATGGTTGTCGTCCGCCTAAAAAGCGCCGCGTATAACGCCCCGCTTCCGGATATTGGAGAAAGAACATGGCAAGATATTTGGGTCCTAAACTCAAACTTAGCCGTCGTGAAGGCACAGATCTGTTTCTGAAAAGTGGTGTTCGTGCAATCGACACCAAGTGCAAGATCGACAATGCACCAGGTCAACACGGTGCGCGTAAACCGCGTCTGTCTGACTACGGTGTACAGTTGCGTGAAAAGCAAAAAGTTCGTCGTATGTATGGCGTACTCGAAAAGCAATTCCGCAACTACTATAAAGAAGCTGCCCGCATTACTGGCAACACAGGTGAAAACCTGCTTGTTTTGCTGGAAGGTCGCCTAGATAACGTTGTTTATCGTATGGGCTATGCAGCGACACGTGCAGAAGCGCGTCAGCTAGTTAGCCACAAAGGTATTGTGGTAAACGGCAAAGTAGTCAACATCCCATCTTTCAAGGTTCGTCCTGAAGATGTAGTTGCTGTTCGCGAAAAAGCTAAGAACCAAGCACGTATTAAAGCTGCTCTGGAACTGGCTGAGCAACGTGAAAAGCCAACTTGGCTAGAAGTTGAAGCAAGCAAAATGGAAGGCGTATTCAAGCGTAATCCTGAGCGTGCTGACTTGTCTGCCGATATTAACGAACAGCTGATCGTCGAGCTGTACTCTAAGTAAAGCTTAAACGCTTAATTTAAAGAGAGGACACAAATGCAGGGGTCTGTTACAGAGTTTCTCAAACCTAGGTTGGTTGACATCGAGCAGGTATCTACCACTCGTGCAAAAGTCACCCTGGAGCCACTTGAGCGTGGTTTTGGTCATACCTTGGGTAACGCTCTTCGTCGTATTCTGCTGTCATCTATGCCCGGTGTGGCGGTGACTGAAGTAGAAATTGATGGTGTACAACACGAGTACAGCACTAAAGAAGGTGTACTTGAAGACATCATCGAAATCCTGCTGAACCTTAAAGGCTTGGCCGTTAAGTTGTCTGGTAAAGACAAAGCAGTATTAACCCTGACTAAGAGTGGTGCAGGCTCGGTTGTAGCAGGCGACATCACCCACGACGGTGATGTTGAAATCGCAAACCCAGAACATGTCATCTGCACCTTGACTGGTGAAGGTGAAATCAGCATGCGTATCGTTGTTGAGCGTGGCCGTGGCTATGTGCCAGTATCGGCTCGCGGCGATAACGAAGAAGACGAGCGTCCAATTGGTCGCTTGTTGGTTGACGCATCATACAGTCCAGTTCGCCGCATTGCTTACAATGTGGAAGCCGCTCGTGTTGAGCAGCGCACTAACTTGGACAAGCTGGTTATCGATATGGAAACCAACGGTACTTTGGATCCTGAAGAAGCGATCCGCCGTTCGGCAACCATTCTGGCTGAACAACTTGAAGCATTCGTCGAGCTGCGTGATATCAGCGAGCCGGAGCAGAAAGAAGAGAAACCAGAATTCGATCCGATTCTATTGCGTCCTGTCGACGATCTCGAGCTCACCGTTCGCTCTGCTAACTGTCTGAAAGCAGAAGCGATTCACTACATTGGTGATCTGGTACAACGCACTGAAGTTGAGTTGCTGAAAACCCCTAACTTGGGTAAGAAGTCACTCACAGAAATCAAAGATGTCTTGGCATCACGTGGCTTGTCTCTGGGCATGCGCCTAGAAAACTGGCCACCTGCCAGCATTGCTGACGGTGAATAACCAGATACCGAAGTAAACTGAGTTAGAAGGAAAAGATCATGCGCCATCGTAAGAGTGGTCGTCAACTGAACCGTAACAGCAGCCATCGCCAAGCTATGTTCCGTAACATGGCCAGCTCGCTGGTACGTCACGAAGTGATCAAGACAACATTGCCTAAGGCCAAAGAGCTGCGCCGAGTGATCGAACCATTGATCACACTGTCTAAATCAGACAGCGTTGCTAACCGTCGTTTAGCTTTTGCTCGCACCCGCGATCAAGAAGTTGTCGGTAAACTGTTTAATGAATTAGGTCCTCGTTACCAAGAGCGTCCAGGTGGATACACTCGCATTTTGAAGTGTGGCTTCCGCGCTGGTGACAACGCACCTATGGCTTACATTGAATTGGTAGATCGTCCTGAAGTTGCTGAAGAAGAAGCAACTGAAGCCGCTACTGAAGAGTAAGCAAACATCACTTTGAAAAAGCCGGGTTCGCTCGGCTTTTTTGTGTCTGCGTGTTGACTACTTTAGAAGTGGACTTGCAAGCCTGCGTACACGCCGTCAAATTCAGCATCAATGGTCAAGTCGTCGACATCATCCAGATCCAACTTCACTTTGCGATAACCAAGTTGAATTGCCGCTTCAACGGCTAAGTTGTCGACTAGTAGATATTGCGTACCGATTTGGACGTCGTAGGCATTGTAGTCGTCATAGCCAATCCAATTCGCTTCACCATAAATTGAAAAGCCTGTGCCTGGAATAACCAACTCTGTGGCGCCATAAAGCATGGGGATCACGCCTTTGTAGCTTTCCTCTGATGACTCTTTGATGGTGGAATCACCGACCTCAACCTCGCCAACCACAGATACTTTGTAATCGCCATATTTGAGGTTTAAACCGATATCCAGATTGGTTAATGGATTATCGAAAATCTCGTAATACATAATGATGTCGGTGTGGTCTAACTCGGCATCAATGGTCGACTCGCCATTGTAGATGATGTCACCAAACTCAAAGTCCTCGACATCGGCAAAGCCATCAGTATCCATTTGGTTATAGCGAAGCTTGAGGTTAGGTAGTAATGGCACTGGATGCTCAACAGCAAGCCAAATGGAGGCTTTGCCTTCATCGTTTAAGCCATATTGCTGAGTGGTGTTGCCGGTGCCAAATTCGCCTTCGGCGTCCATGTCCCAGTACTGTACGCCAGCATAAATGCCAGCAAAGGTATCTGCCTGAGCAAGTGCTGGCAGAGCCGCCAATACTGCGGCTGCGAGTAGTCTATTTTTCATGATTTTAAGTTTCGGATGAGTGTGAAGCGAAAGCTAACATGCTCGCAGAATGAATAACAGCGTAATGGCTACTCTATGGCACCGCCTAAGCGGTACGCCTGCCCATGTTAGTTGTTGTGTCGGCTAAGCCGTTGCTGCCACTCTGGATACCGTTTGCTAAGTAAATCTGCCGGCCAGTCACCATACCAACTGTAACCAGTACGCCGATCGCGCTTGACCTCAGCTAGTGATTGAACTCGACTACCATCGCGATTGGCAAAAAAAGGCTGGTTGTTTTGTAAGTCGTAAAATCTTGCCCATATTGGCGCAGCCTGTGGGTCTTCGATCACACGCAAGTCGTAGGTGCTAGTGTGATAGGCAAAACGTACCGGTGGCGTATCGAACCGCTCAATCCGAATGCGTTGAAGCTTGACTTTGTCCATCCAAGCTATCGCACTATTAATCGCCCTGATCACTTGTGGGCTTGGCTGTGGAATCGACATCAAGTAATCAACGACCGCAACGCTCTCCCAAGACTGCAATCCCGCCAGTTCATAACTGCGTCCTGCCACAGGCTTGAGTGTGCTGCGATCATACTGACCGGCCCATACCGTCAATTGCTGCCCTTGTCTGACTTGTAAGTCGAGGATCAGCTGGTCCCCTTTCGCCAGTGCTTCGCTGCAGAGAGCGCGGGTTGATGCCGGTATAAAGTCAAAATCCGGATGGAGCTGGTGAATATCGCGCAATAAATGCAGCACGCCGGGCATGACTTCATCGGCAAAAGTAATGTGGCCATAATAGCGATCGGTTCGCGGAGGTGAATGAGCCCAGCCACCGTTGTCATACTGATTTGTCAGTATGTATTCCAAGCCCGCTAGTGCGGCATGGCGATAGCGTGGATCGCCAGTTTGACCGTATGCCGCAGCCAAATAACGTATTTGCGGATAGGTATTGCGGTTATCGAGACTAGCGTCATTGTTAGCGGAATCGGCTAACACTTGTTCACGCTCGGTACGACTAAGTTTTCTGAGCGGATCTTTGTTGGTTGGCCAGCCGCCATTGCTGCGCTGATAAAGCAACATGGTATCGGCAATACCAACGACTTCACCTGGGCTGAAATAATCACTTTGATCGTCGTCGTTTTGGTCGTGCCAATGCTTAATTACGTCTTCAAAAAGCGCCAGAGAAATGGGTTGTTGTGGGGTCGCTAGGCAGGTCGAAATCAGGCAGATAGTCGTTGTTAGAAAGAGCAATAATTGAAGTCTCATGACGGCAATAACGCGAGCTGTTTGGAGGTAGTTTTGATTCTATTGCTACCGGTAGCATTTGGTCAAATTATCGTTTGCGGCGAAGTGGTTAGTGAACAGAGCCGTCGCACCTTGCGGCTAGGCATTGCAACTAGGCATTGGCACCTGAGTGTAAACAATTCATAACAGATTTCTGTACAGGCTCGCCCCAGCAATTATGTGACTTGGGCCGCTATTTCTTAGGTGTTTTTAGCGTCTAGCCCTACAATGCCGCCCGTGTTTATCAATGGTGATGTTTTATGAAACAGATAGCCCTGAGTTGGTATGCCCAGGTTGAAGGCTGTTTTCTGGTCTCGCTAGGAGTGTGCTTCTTAGCTGCTAGCGGTTTGTTGGTTGGTGGCACAGCAGGCTTAGCCTTTATTGCCAACAAAGCCCTGCCAATGACATTTGGCTTTTGGTTCTTCACGATTAATTTGCCCTTCTTCTATCTGGCTATTCGACAAATGGGTAAGGCGTTTGCACTGCGCAGTTTGCTCTGCATTGTTGCGGTCTCATTGATGTCGGATGTACTGAATTACTATGTCCACTTCGACAATCTGCCACCTCTATTGGGCGCTGTGATTGCCGGTGGTCTTATCGGTATTGGGCTGATTTTGCTGTTCCGTTACCGTTCATCATTGGGTGGCGTCAACATTCTGGGTCTATATCTAGAAGAGCGTTTTGGTATTCACTCAGGTAAGGTCTTGCTGGGGTCCGACTTGATTGTTGCTGCTTTTGCTCTGGCATTGTATGACTGGGATAAAGTGGCTTATTCGCTGCTTGGCTTTGTGGTGTTGAGTTCCGTGTTGGGGCGTTATCACAAGAAAGCGCCGATCCAGCAGCAATCGGATATTCATTTGCAGCCGGCTAGTGACGACGAAGGAGCCGACTCACAGGCCGCAGCGAACACCTCAAGTTAACTTGATATAAGCGGCAGTAAAAACCTAGGCAAATCTTCAATCGCGCCTGAAATCTGTCATATTAGTGTCATCTTAGTTACATAAGGTGGCGCCTATGTGGCAGATATTCAAACATTTCTTTTCTTTAGGCTGGGTCAGTTTTGGTGGGCCGGCAGCCCACCTTGGCTATTTTCAACGACATTTCGTGCAAAAGCTCGGTTGGCTGGAGCAGCAGCGCTATGCTCAGTTGATTGCGCTATCACAGTTCTTGCCCGGCCCAGGCTCGTCCCAAGTGGGTTTTGCTATTGGCTATCAGCGCGCTGGACTACTTGGTGGTTTGACCGCTTTTGTGGCCTTCACCGCTCCCTCATTTGCGATTATGCTTGGCATCGCCATATTAAACACTAGCCTGACGGAAAACCTGTTTTACCAGAGCGTAGTGCATGCGCTGAAGTTGTTCGCTGTAGTGATCGTCGCCGATGCCGTGCTGACTATGTCAAAGCAGTTTTGGCAGCGCCAACTCGGCGTGATGGTTGGTTTGTGCAGTACCGTGATCATGCTGCTTTATCCTGGAATTAGCAGTCAGTTATTGGTGCTCGCGGCGGCAGCTGTAATTGGTTGTTTGCAGCCAGTAACCGACTCTAAAGCAACGGCGTCAAATCATGGCTTGCAACCCCGATGGTGGGCGCTGGCTGCGTTTGCTTTGTTGTTTATTGGCTTGCCGCTAATTGCTACTAGCTCGCCGTTGCTTGGTTTGTTTAGTGAGTTTTTTCAAGCCGGAGCGTTGGTGTTTGGTGGTGGTCACGTGGTGCTGCCTTTGTTGCAGGAAACCCTAGCAGGACAGGTCACAAACGATAGTTTTCTACTGGGTTATGCCTCCGCGCAGGCTATACCGGGGCCGATGTTTACCCTGGCTACGTTTCTTGGTGCCGATTTGCTCCCCGAATCTCCAATTGTTGGGGCGCTCGTCGCCACGTTAGCTATTTTCACGCCGGGTTTTTTGTTAATGGTGGGATTTCTGAGTAGTTGGCATGGCTTAATGGCCAAGCCAAGGTTGGCAGCGGCGGTCGGAGCCGTCAATGCAGCAGTGGTCGGGCTTTTATTAACTGCTTGGTACAGTCCTATCTTTATCAGTTCCGTTGGCTCGGCAACTGACTTCGCTGCGGTTGTTGTGGCTTTTGTGATGGTGCGTCAACTTCATGTGCCGGTCACTTATGTTGTCGCTGGTTTTTGCTTGTTTGGGCTGTTATCTGCGTTTTAACTCATCTGTCGCCGTCATTGTGCGGCGACAATCACTCGGTTCCGGCCTTGTTCTTTAGCTTGATATAAAGCCTTATCTGCTCTGGCAGTCAGTTCATTGAGGGTTTCTGTTTTGCCGGTGTGTTGAGCGATACCAATGCTTGTCGTTACCGATAACTCTGCGACTAAATGGCTCAGATCGAGGTGCTCAATGCTGCGTCGAATGCGCTCGGCAATTAGCTCGGCTTGGTTACTGCCTGTGGCTGGTAACAACACCAGAAACTCCTCGCCGCCGGTGCGGCCAAGTATATCTTGAGTGCGAATCGCTGCTTGTGACGTTTGTGCCAGGGCTTTGAGCACTCGATCGCCAATCTCATGGCCGTAACTGTCGTTGATGGCTTTAAAGTGGTCGATATCCATAATCAATAGCGAGCAGTTTTGGCGGTTGGCATCAGCTTGTTTCAACATCTGGATGCCCGCTTCTTCAATATGTCGGCGATTGGGGAGCATGGTGAGTGGATCGGTCAGTGCAAGATGCTGCATTCGGCGAGCGTGAACAAACAATCGAAAGCCAGCAATGATGATGATCACTAGTAGCGTTGCGGCGAGCGCTACTGTCATCAGTTGCCATCGTGATGCTTCGTTCAGTGCTTTTAACTCGGCATTTTTGAGTGCCTGTTGTTGTTTGAGGTGGAAGTTTTCATTTTGGGTGCGCTCAAGGTTGTATTCGATGCGCAGCCGAGCAGAGTGCTGTTCATCTTGTTTTTCGGTCAGTTCAATTAAGCTCTCGGTGTAGCGCTGTTGCTCATCAAAGGCATCTTGCCAGCGGTGTTGTTTGGCGTAGAGCAAGGCTTTTTCTTTGTACAGTAATGACAAATAGCGGAGGTTCTTTTCTCGTTCAAATGAAGCTTGGGCTTGGGCCAAAGCCTCGGTTGCAAGTTCAAATTGATTGAGGCCGCTGAGCGCCTGACCGAGGTAGAATTGATTCAACAGCGGATCGAGATCTGGCTCTTTGCTGAGTTCGATCGATTGTCGGATGTACGCCAGCCCCGACTCATAATCGCCCATATCATTATGAATGCTCGCCAGATAGGTTGCGGCCATTGAGACGCCGTCTTGGTTGTCATTTTGCTGATAGAAATCGTAGACCGTTTTGGCAATGTTATTAGCTTGTTCTAACTCCCCTTTATCTTGATAGATCATCGATTGATATAACTGAATTTCAAGAAAACCATCGCGATTGACGGCCTTGGAATAGAGTTTGGAGAGTCGGTCGTAATGCTCTAGCGCATCATCATAAGCACGCATGCGCCGATACGTGTTGGCGATGACCGAGAGGTTATAGGCACTGTAATAGGGTAACTCTAGGGCGTCATAGGCGGTTTGAGCCAGCAGCAAATCCTGCAAGGCAATGGCAAGATCGCCGCGATATGAATTGATTTCGCCACGAGCGGCCAGCATGTCAGCGATGAGCCGTTGATCGCCGGCTTGCTCGGCAATTGCCAAAGCCAGCTCGATTTTGCTCAAAGCGGCGTCGATATCGCCGTAGTAGAAGTCATAGGATGCCTGGCAATTGATAAAGTCAGCCTCGGCCAACTCGTCTTTGGCTTGTTGAGCGAGATTGATTTGCTGCTCAGTAAAGGCTTTTACTTGCTGTGGTTCGAGGTGATAGAGATACCAGCATTTAACCCTGTTGAGTAACCGCTGTGCCGCGTCGCTAAAACGCGGAGCCTGTTGTTCAAGGAAGGCGAGCTGCTCTAAATCAGCTTCGATGGTGGTGTCAGAGCCATCATTCAGCACCTGCACGGCAGTGAGAAACTCTTGTTCAGTTAGCTCCTCGCCCGATTGAGCCAGCACCGGATTGGCCGAAATCAGGCTGAGGCTCACGAACAACAGTAGCAGGGGAGATCTGAACATCGGCAATAGTCACCTTCAGTAACGTACTGTTATTGTACCTGTCTATGGGGCTAAAGCGACTCTGTTTCTGCCTTGGTGCTTGGCCAGATATAGAGACTCATCAGCGCGCTTAAACCAAGGCTCAATATGGTTAGAATTCAATTGCGCGACGCCAAATGATGCGGTGACTTGCGCTTGCTCTGAGATATGACTCGCTTCAATCACAGCCCTCAGATTCTCCGCGAGTGTTAGCGCGCCTGCGGTCGAGGTTTGTTCACAAACAATAGCAAATTCTTCGCCTCCCCAGCGCACCAGATGGTCATTATCACGGATATGTTGCCGTAATAGGGTGGCCAGAGCGACGAGAACGCGATCGCCCTCATCGTGGCCAAAATTGTCGTTAAGCTGTTTGAAGTGATCAATGTCTAATAAAATCAATGCAGTAGCGCTTTGTCCTGATTCGTACTGACTGATTGCTCGCTCCAGAATATCAATCAGACCATTGCGGTTCAGGCAGCCGGTGAGCGAATCCTGTTTTGCCAGCGTTTCAAACTTATCGCGTTCAATTTTAAGAAAACTATTAATTTCGTTAAGGCGCTTCGCTTCACGTTGGGTGTATAAGTATTTGAATCGAAAGCGACGGGCGATCACCACAATTTGCAGCACTGCGGCAATAGCCCAAACCATCAGCAGGTAGAAGTACAGATCAGCTGCGCGAATCCATTTTCCGTCGAAGTGGAAATCGAGGATTTGAATCTGGACATCGCGGGCGCTTCGGTGATCGCCGGTTGAGATTTGAATGTTTTGTACGTTGTCGAGTTGGGACGCTGTCGAAATCTTGGCTTCGGTTCGAGAGAAAACCCACCATGATGGCACATGAAATTGGGATAACGGCAAGGTGTAATGCTGAATGCCTGCAGAGGGAACCAGCACTTGCACGTTGGCTCGAATGATGTCGTTATTATTGATGCGCTCGCCGTTATTGAGATAGACCAGCAAGGTATCCCGCTCGCTGGCTTCATAGCCGAGTGTCAGGGTCAATGAGTCAAAGCGGCGAAGATCGATGCCGTTACCATCATCATCAGCCAGCGGCAGTAGCATGCTGCAAAACGCAAAGCTTTGAGACAGTACGATTTCGCAGTTGAGAGTTGGTTTGCCGTCGACAAATGACAGTTGCCCGCGCGATCGGCCCCCGTTGATGTCGTCATTGCTGAGAGTTATTGGTACTGCTCTGGAGAGTTCATAGCTGTAGCTGACATTCATTCCGAAATGTTGCCAAGCGACCAGACCCAAGGTCAGGAGGAGTAAAATAAGGTAGCCAAATTCGGTTTTGATCAGGATCTTCATGGGCGCGACAACAATGGGTTAACTGGCTGTTTGGAATGCGAATCTTGAGACGTCCGCTTATTTTGGAGTATTGATGTTGCGCTCAATCGAAGCAAGCGCGGTGGTCACAAAAAGGCAAGCCGGATGGGCTCCGGCTTGCCAAATCAGTGTGCTTATTGCTGAGGTTTGAGGTGGGTCTCAAAAAGCTTGTGAATGCGCTTGTATTCATCGAGCCAGCTTGATGGCTCTTTAAAACCATGGGGCTCGACCGGGAAAATGGCGGTTTCAAAGTCGTCTTTTTCCAGCTCAATCAAGCGTTGCACCAATCGCACCACATCTTGGAAGAACACATTGTTATCAAGCATTGGCGCGTTGATTAACAAGGGTTTGTTGAGGCCCTCGGCATGATAAATCGGTGAACTGACCCGATAAGCTTGAGGATCGATTTGTGGTGTGTTGAGAATATTACTGGTGTATGGCGCGTTGTAGTGCGCCCAGTCCGTGACCGGCCGCAGCGCAGCGCCCGCGGCGAACAAATCAGGCTCTCTGAACAAGGCCATAAAGGTTAAAAAGCCACCATAAGAGCCGCCATAAACACCGACTCGCTTGCCATCGACATTGGCGTTCTGCGCCAACCATTCGACCCCAGTGGCCATGTCTTCGACTTCCGGATGGCCCATATTACGATAGATGGCAGTCCGCACATCGCGACCATAGCCTTGCGAGCCGCGATAATCGATATCCATCACCACATAGCCTTGCTCTGCCAGTAAGTTATGGAACATGTACTCGCGGAAGTAGCCTGACCAACCGGCATGGACATTTTGCAAGTAACCCGCACCGTGAACAAACATCACTGCTGGGTATTGGGTTGCGTTGTTGGCGTCATAACCTTGTGGGTAGAAGATCTTGGCGTACACCGGTTGAGCATCATGGGCCGAAGGCATGGCGACAATTTCAGGTTGTTGCCAGTCGATTGCTTGGAACTCGGCCTTGACGGTGTTGCTTAATTGTTTTACTTGGCCTTTGCCATCAGCGGCGGTGACAAACAATTCAGGCGGCTGAGTCATGGTTGAATGAGTCAGCAGCAGCTGTTCGCCATTGGGACTAAGTTGATAAGCGGTCATGCCTTTGAGATCGGTGAGTTGAGTGATCTTGCCACTATCGGTCGCCACTCGATAAACATCATAGATGCCCGGATGCGAGGGGTTGGAGACATAGTAGATATAGGCGCCATCTGGGCTCACCGTGAGCGATTGCACTTCTTGATTGCCGCCGACTAAGCGGCGGGTTTTGCCTTTGAGCGATTTGACATACAAGTTGCTGTAGCCCATTTGCTCTGACAAGTAATAAACCTGATCGCCGAGCCAGCCAAACTCATTAAAGTCGTAGTTGACCCAGGCATCATCATGCAATCGATGTTGTGGCTGAACCAGCCCTGAGCTATCAACTGAAGCAATCCAGCGATCTTTATTGTCGACCGCTTCAACCATCAACAGCGCCGTATCTTGCTGCGGATGCCAGATGATCGATGGGTGGCTGAGCCCCCAATCTTCCATCAGTTGCAGCTTACGATCTTGCTGCTCTGGGGCCTCATAGGCACTGCCGTAGGCTTGCCGATTTGCTGCTCGCACTGCTTTAAAGACATCATCTTCGATGCCAGGCAATACCGACATATCTAGAATCGTCATGGCACCCGTTTGATTATCAACCAGCATCAGTTGCAGTGGAGCAGGATCTTCATCGCCGACCCGCGGGCGCACCGATTGTGTTTCAATGGTGCCATCGGTGGTGATGTAATTGGGCATGATGTCGCTGTCGGAACCACTATCGCGCTCTTCGGCATAGGCCAACAGTAAATAACGGCCAGAAGCAGACAGCCGAGCCGCTAACAGCTCGTGATCGTCACCCAGATAAATCGGCTCAGGCGCTGCCGATGGGTCTTGTTGTTGCCACTCTTGTTTATTGTCAAAACGTTGTTCGGCGCGTTTGTGGTTGTCGGCAACCCATTGAATCAACTTGTGTTGCTCTTGTGCGACAAAGCCCTCTGGCTGCGCTGGCGGTTTCGGACTGTCTTCGAGCCGTACATCTGCCAATTGCATTCGTTCACCAGAATGAAGATTCAGTGCGAAAAACTGGTTGCCTTGGCGATAGCTAATGCGGCCATCGGCCATAAAGCGAGGCTGGCTGACGTCATCGCTATTGCGAGTCAGTTGTTTGACATCGCCACTGCTCATGTTCGCCAGCATTAAGTTGCCGCGGAAAATATAAGCGCGCCATTTGCCATCAGCTGAAGTCACTCCCTCTTCCATGTCGGTGAGGTAGCGCTGCTCGATGGGTACAATGTCGGTATTGCCCTGTAAATCCAGCTTCACGCGCTGGTAGTAGACTTGATCTTTGACCTTTTGGTCGTAGTAAACCGCACTGCCATCCCAGTGCCAATGGCTGGCATAGGGTTGATATCCAATCCACTCGGGATCGGCCATGATTTGTTGCAGTGTTAACCCTTGAGGCTGACTTGGAACAGTAGCGGTAAGAACGGTGGTTGCCGTTGGTGCCGTGGTCGCAACATCAGTCGATGTTTGCGCACATGCGGTGAGCATCACAAGCGATGCGACGATGGAATATCGGATCATGCCGAGAACCTGTTTTATTGTTGTGTCGGATAGAACTGTCGGGCTCGCTATTCGGAGCGGCGATAGTATACACGAATGGCAGCAGCGACCGCGAACAGCCGCGGGTAATGGCGGCGCAATTTGTTGATTTGAATAATAGGAATCTCGTCTCAGTTTTGGCAAACTAGCAGCGTCTCTCTGGACTGAGGCTGTTCTTCACGAACTCGTTGGAAACATGGAACGTTTGGGCGAATCGACTTCGACGTAATTTCTCCTATCGTGTTTTATTGGCTTGTACTCTGTACTTCGCCGATGCCGTTTTTCGTTATGACATGCCTGTGATTCCAGATAGTGATTTTTAACTTCACTGAAGGATATGAATAATGATCATGAAACGTCGAATGGTTAAGCATGTCGGGTTACTGGCTCTAGTGTTGCCTCTCACTGCATGCTTGGATGATGATAATGACAACAAGGATGTGGTTGCGGCTTTAGAACAGCAAAATGCCCTGCTAGAAGAGCAAATAAAGAATGAGAAAGAACAAAACGAACAGCAAGCGCCAGTTATCGTAAATTCTGTCACTCTGTATACAAGCGTTGTTGATGCGGCAGATTATGCTGATGCTGGCCCTGTAATTGTTCACTTTAAAGAAGGGCCAATGTGGCGTGAGGCCATCGAGTTTGATACTGGTGAGATTCTCATCACAGATATCAAACCGATGTCAGATTACGAAATGGTGATTTCTAGCCCAACAGATGCCTTTATGCGTCGAGCCGTTTTTGGCAAAACCCAAGATTCTTCAACCGAAAACAGCTACCAGCAACTGGATGCGGTGATGGTTTCTCCGCCAGTTCAAAAAAGCATCAAAATTATCAATGTGAATAGCGACAAAGCCATTGATGATTTACAACTCAAAGCTTACAGCAATATCGGTGAAGGAGGCTTATCCGCTGAGACCTATGCCCACCCCGCTATTTATGATGCCGCCACCGAAAGTTACAATTTCATCCTACCTCAAGACTTAGATGTCATTGTCTATGGTTCACTCGATCCTGACGGTGATGGCGAGGCAAATTATGAAATCGAGTATGGAGCATATGATAGCTACCGACACGAGTTTCATTTCTATGCATCGTCGATGCAACCTGATGCTGAAATAGGTGTTCGATCGTTGCAAGATGACGAGCCAGTTACATACACTGAGCTACAAGTTCGACTCTCCGTGCTCGACGAAAATGGCAATGCCGTCAATGCTGCTGAAGTGGCCATTAGTGATGAGTTGAATGGTGAGCTGGCAGCGCAGTTTGATGCCGAGCAGCAACAGTATGTCTTGGATAGCAAATTGAATAGCTCGCTATCGGTTAATATCTCTGCGTTTGAAAGTGATGGGGTGTTTTATGGTAGTTCGAGCGTTTATATCTACCCGAGAGACAACGGCAGTTTTGACATTACCACCTCCGGTAACCGCTACGAGTATCGCTATACCAGTTATGCCACTGATGGGGCGATCGATCTCATTATTGGCCCGAATCAGTCGAGCCCAACTAGTGCGCTCGAGGTAACCGCTGTTGCTGATGTCTCCGGTGCTAATTATCAGGCAAGCATCTACTATAGTTCGCCGATTGCTCTGCTTGAGGGCTCAACATCGCTGGTTCAACAAGATGTTTGGCAAGTCACTTACGGAAATAGTGATGACAATGATCTCATTTTACCGGGAACCACTGCTTATCGGATCGTTGACGTAGAAGTACCGCATTCCGCTGAGCTCATGTTGAATAACACGCGCTTGGTACTGAGCTCAGACTTATCACTCGCCGAGGGTTATGAATATAGCTATCAGGTGAACGAAATTGAAGACTCCGTCGCGACAGTACGGAAAAATCTTTATGATGACCATGTCGACTTTTACTCGCCAGTGACCTCCGAATTTTCCATCGATGATATTGTTTTGGACAACCGAAACTATTGGTCCAATGGCAGTGAGTTGGTACCTGTCAACACTGCGGGTATTGCTGCTAATGCCTACGAAAGACGGGATAGCGCCTACTTGCACTTTCCTGAATCAATTGCTTCGTTGAAAAACTTTACGCTGTCCAAAGTGATAATTGTTGAAGATGGTGTCGCAGAGAATTCTTTTTCAAGCTATCAAATTGTCTCAGGCGGCAACATATGGATTAGCTCGGCGCTGGCGTTGCCAATAGCCGCCAATGAAAATTTAGTTCGGGATGGCAACAACTACATGGCAACTATTCGAGGTACCACGTTGCCAGAGGGGCGTTGGTACTATGTGGGGGTTAGTAGTTATATCAATGACGATAAAGAGTCATCTGAGAACTCCATTACTTTCGATTACTCGTTTGAAACGATGGACGGAGAAATCAAAACAGGCACTATCACTTTGTCAGTCATGTAAACCATAAGATTTATCATTATGCTAACGCCAGCCTTAACACCGCTGGCGTTTTTTTTGATGCGGACTAGCCAGCCAGTCTTCGATAAATCCACACCACGCCATGCAGCAGCAATAACCCTGTGAAGCTACAACAAAAGAACAACAGAGCTATCGATTCAACGGCTTTTGGAGTGCTGGCGTAGAGCCAATACCATAACGGCCAGCACAGTCCAGAAAGTATAATTAGCTGCCAAGCGCAGGTCTTGCAGCGACCAAGTTTGCGCTTAAATGCGGTACTGAGGCAGTCGTCACAGGCCAAAACTGGTTTCCTTGCAGGTAAAGGATGATTCTTGCGTCATCTTAGCGGCCAAAGCTGAGGGCGACTAGCTATCGCTGAATGATCGTCTGCCAGTTCACGCTTGTTGCATGAAATCGGGTGACAGTGATGTTGGTTTTGCTGATAATAATGGGCCGAATTTGATAGGTGTCCCATGGCCAGTACTCCGCAAAAACAGCGTTCTCAAGATCGTCAGGTCGAATCTCTGAAAGTCCCGCCGCATTCACTTGAGGCCGAGCAGTCGGTGCTTGGTGGCTTGATGTTGGATAACGAAGCTTGGGACCGCGTGGCGGAAAAAGTTGTCGCCCAAGACTTCTATCGTCGTCCTCACCAGCTGTTATTTGAAACCATGGGGCGGCTGGCCGAATCAGGCAGCCCAATTGATTTGGTGACATTGGCTGAGGCGCTGGAAAATGAAGGTGCCTTGGATGATGTCGGTGGCTTTGCTTACATTGCCGAAATCGCTAAAAACACGCCAAGTGCATCGAACGTCGCAGCTTATGCGGAAATTGTTCGTGAACGTGCAGTCACCCGTGAAATGATTGCGGTGGCCAATGATATCGCCGAAGCTGGCTTTGATCCGCAAGGCCGCAAGGCGGCGGAATTGCTCGATATGGCTGAGAGCAAGGTGTTTAAAATTGCTGAAAGCCGGACCAATTCCAATGAAGGCCCGCAAAACCTCAATACGGTTCTGACCGCGACGGTTGAAAAAATCGAGCAGTTGTTCAATAACCCTCATGATGGCGTTACAGGTGTCGATACTGGCTATGCTGACCTCAATAAAATGACCGCCGGCCTGCAGCCTTCGGATTTGATTATTGTGGCGGCTCGACCCTCGATGGGTAAAACCACCTTCGCCATGAATTTGTGTGAACACGCAGCGCTGACCGCCGATAAGCCGGTGGTGATTTTCTCGCTGGAGATGCCGTCTGATCAAATCATGATGCGGATGTTAGCCTCGTTAAGTCGCGTCGATCAGACCCGCATCCGGACTGGCCAGCTCGATGATGAAGATTGGGCGCGGATCTCTGGCACCATGGGAATGATGGTCGAGCGCGGTAAACTCTACATTGATGACTCTTCCGGCCTAACCCCTACCGAAGTGCGTTCGCGATCGCGCCGAATTGCCCGAGAGCACGGCGGCGTTAGCATGATCATGGTCGACTATTTGCAGCTCATGCAGGTGCCCGGATTGAGCGAAAACCGGACCTTAGAAATTGCCGAAATTTCACGATCGCTCAAGGCCTTGGCAAAGGAATTAGAATGCCCAGTGGTGGCTTTGTCACAGCTTAACCGCTCATTGGAGCAGCGCGCCGATAAGCGACCGGTGAACTCGGATTTGCGTGAATCGGGCTCGATCGAGCAGGACGCGGATTTAATCATGTTTATTTATCGTGATGAGGTGTATCACGACGACAGCCCCGATAAAGGTACGGCCGAAATCATTATCGGTAAGCAGCGGAACGGCCCGATTGGCCGTGTTCGACTGACGTTCCAAGGCCAATTCTCACGGTTCGATAATTATGCCGGTGGCGGCATGATGGAGGAATAGCGCTTGGAAGTCGCTGTTGCCACGATCCACACCGCAGCACTGGCTCACAACCTTGAGCGAGTGAAAAACTATGCGCCGGGCCATCCGGTGATGGTCATGTTAAAGGCCAACGCATATGGTCATGGTTTAATCGAAAGTGCCCATGCGCTCAGTGCCGCCGATGCCTTTGGGGTTGCGCGCTTACACGAAGCGGTGACCTTGCGCGAAGCCGGCTTTCAGCATCGTATCGTGCTACTTGAAGGCTTTTTTGAGGCCAAGGAGTTGCCGTTAATTGCGACCTTGCAGCTCGATGTTGTGGTGCACCAGCAATGGCAACTTGAAGCGCTGGAATTGATTGACGATGGTGAGCTGGAGCAGGCCATAGCCGTTTGGCTGAAAATTGACTCTGGGATGCATCGAATTGGTGTGGCACCCGAGCTGGCCGACGACTATTTGCGGCGTCTACAAAACTGTCTGGCGGTTCGCGCAGACATTAATTTGATGACCCACTTCGCTTGTGCCGATGATTTGCATTCAACCATGACCCAAAATCAGCTGGCGACGTTTGAATCCTTGTATCCCAGCTTTTCAGAACATACCTTCGGTGGCGAAGTGTCACTGGCCAACTCTGCGGCGATTATCGCCCATTCTGCTACTCATCAGGGCTGGTTGCGACCGGGCATCATGCTGTACGGCGCCAGTCCGATGCAGCATGGCCAAGCTCAGGATCATCAATTGCAAGCGGCCATGACCCTCAACAGCAAAGTGATTGCCGTGCGCGGGTTAGAAGCTGGCGAGCCTGTGGGCTACGGAGCTCGATGGCGCTCCGCCACACCGACTCGCATCGCAGTGGTGGCAATGGGCTATGGCGATGGCTATCCGCGTCATGCTGAAGACGGCACGCCGGTCATTATCAATGGCCAGCGCTTTCCGCTAGCGGGGCGGGTATCCATGGACATGCTGACGGTCGATATTGGCGATAGCGATGTCAGTGTTGGCGATGTTGTGGAGCTTTGGGGTCAACAGCTTTCAGCCGATGAAGTCGCCCGATGCGCCGGCACGATTGCCTACGAGCTATTTTGTGGCATGACGCGACGAGTGAAATTTCGTTATTGCTGGTGAAAACCAACCCATTTGTCGTTATTTGATTATCTTGTTCAGCTTTTGTTAATTTTTTGCCTGCTAATCTCTAAATCATTGCTAATATTAGTGAAAGATAAAGAAACTGCCTGACGCCAAGCGCTTAGATGGACTCAGGCTGAGTGATTCCATTTTTCAGATAGGATATGAATGATGAAAGCATTGCTGTTAGGTCTTGGGGTAATGGTTGCTGGTACGGCTGTGGCGAATGATGAAGCCCAGTTGACCGATGAGTTGGTTCAGTTGGCTGCCGAAGCGAAGTACATCAGCATTGATTGCGGTATACCGTTAGATAAAGACAAGTTCATCGATCTCACGAAAATTTATGCCTTTAATAACGGATATGATCCCAGCACTGAAATTAACTGGGAATATGTAAAGCTTGAATCGCATAAACTTTACATGGCAATGAAGAGTGACTTGCCACACGCAGGTCAGGCTTGCGATAGCCTTACTGACAAGTTTAAAGATGCGCTGCCTGCGTTAGAGAAAAAACCAGAATTAAAGTTGGACATTGATTCTTAATCAGCCCATTAAATTACGATAGCCGAGCATTGCTCGGCTTTTTTGTGCCTACAAGGGTTACTGGCACAAGATCACGCTAGCTTCGTAACCATGGACACTGAGTTGCTGTGTTGACAGAGTCAACTGAGCTTGCCCGAGTAAGGTCTGAGCATTGCTAATTGGCGTTGACCAACACGACAGATCGAGTTCAATGGCTTGCTGCTCATCACTGCGATTGATTGCCACAATAAGCATCTGCTTAGCAATAAAGCGCGCAAACACAAATAAATCTGCTTTGGCATATAAGGTGGCATAAGTACCACATTGCAACGCTGAGTATTGCTGGCGTAGCGCAATGGTTTGCTGATACCAGTGTTTCAACTCCTGATGCCAGCTTGTTTCATCCCAGTTAAAACAGGTTCGGCAATAGGGATCATTGTGGCCCGTCAGGCCTATCTCATCACCATAATAAATGCTCGGAACACCGATATAACTCATCAGTAGCAATACCGCTTGCTTCATGGTTGGTAAGTGCTCATTGACTAAGGTAAAAAAGCGTGCGGTATCGTGGCTGCCGAGCAAGTTGAATTGGGCCAATTGATGCTCAAAAGCAATGCCATGACGAGCTTCGGCTAGCCAGTCATCAAAATCTTCGGCGCGAATTCGGCATGGTTGATACGCTACATCCTGATGGGCGAGAAAGGCTCGCACTGGGGTGGCAAAGCCAAAGTAGTTCATGGCGCCATCTTCCTGATCGCCCTGTAACCAGCGGCTAGCCTCAAAGAAATGTTCACCAAGAACCATGGCTTCGGAGTTGGTTTGTTTCACTGCTTGGCGAATTTGGCGCATGCGAGCGGCATTGTTTTTAGCGCCGGGTCCATCGCCCAACATGTGAATGACATCAAGACGCCAGCCGTCAATGCAGTAGGGTGGTTGCAGCCAGTGCTGAATGACTCCCGACTGTGGATTGCAGAAATAGTCTTGCACTTGCGGATTGCTCCAATCGAGAGTCGGCAGCGTTTTAGCGCCTTTCCAACAGTGATAAGAGTCGGCATTGGCCGGATCGTAAAAATAGTAATAGTCGCGTGTCGCTGCGTTTGGTGAAGCGTATGCGCCGGCTGAGTCGTGCTGCTGCCAGCGATCAAACCAAGGGTGACTTTCCGAGGTGTGATTGAATACGGCATCAAGGACGATTTTCATCTGACGTTGGTGGATTTGTTGGCATAAATCAGCCAGCGCGGCATTACCACCGAAGTGACGATCAACATTAAAGTAATCTTCGGTATCGTACTTGTGACTGCTTGGCGAGCTAAATACCGGATTGAGGTAAATCGCGGTAACGCCTAGTTGTTGAATATAATCAATGCCTTGTTGAACGCCAATAAGATCACCACCGTAAAAAGCGGCTTGATCGCCTTCGGCTAGAATAGCCTCGCCCCACGACATGGCTCGGCTCGCCACTTCGCCGTGATAAAGATAAGCATTGGACTGGACATTAAGCTGAGGATCGCCATTGCGAAATCGCTCAGGAAATACCTGATAAAACACTTGGTGGCGAAGCCACTGTGGCGGGTGATTGGCAATTAGCCAACGAAACTGATGCTCACGTTTCGGTGCTCTGGGGTTCATTCCTGTTGCGTCTAACCATAATTGGCGGTCACCACAAATGGCCTTAAAGCAGTAAAAAAATGTCAGCTCATGGTCTGACAGTGGCATTTGCGCCGTCCACCATTGCCAATGCTCATCGGCACCTTCTTGGCGCATTGCCGTCAACTGCTCTTCGTTGTCTGGCTCGGTGCGCAACCATAGTTGATCGACGACGGCATCTTTAGCGAAACGCAGGCGCACGACGAGCTGACCATCGGTGCTGTGGCGATACTCAGGTAACGGATAGTGATGCATATTGTGGGGGTAAGGCGGTGTGGGGTAAGCAGCGGCGACCATGAGCAACAACCAAAGACGATGTGATTAAGCCATTTTAGCGTAACCTTGATGGCAGCGATGGTTGCATTATTTGGTATTCGACAAATGAAATTTGTTGCCACAGCAAGGTGGCGCTAAAGCGGCGTCTTGCAAGTACTGGCCCAACGGTGAGCTAGGTCTGGCCTTGCACGGTAACGATGATTGAGCGGCTAGAGGCGTGATCACGATGCTCGCCGAGGTAGATCCCCTGCCAAGTTCCTAGCGCTAAGCGGCCAGTCTGAATGGGAATACTGACACTCGCACCAAGCAAGGAGGCCTTGAGGTGTGCCGGCATATCATCTGGGCCTTCGTAGGTGTGTTGATAGTAGGGTGCGTTCTCTGGCACCGAGTGGTTGAAATGGCGCTCGAAATCGCCACGAACCGTGGGATCAGCATTTTCGTTGATGGTCAGTGATGCCGAGCTATGGCGAATAAAGGCGTGAAACAAGCCAACGTCAATCTGGCTCAATTCAGGTACGGCAGCGGTTAGCGTATCAGTGATGAGATGGAAACCGCGTCGATAGGGGCGGAGATCAACTTGGGTTTGAAACCACCGACTATTTGTCAAAGCAAATCTCAATGTAGGCTTTGCCGGCGTCGCTGGTAAACGGCAGAATCAGTTTTGGACCTTTTGCTTTGTGGGTAATGGTGTGAGCTGGGCCAGATACCACTGCCGGTGTCGCCATATCAAACTCATAGCCTTTATCGCCCAGTAGATTTTTCGCACCGCCGGTCACCATATTGGTGATTTCACCCACCATATCGGTGACTTCTTCATTCACGCTGGTAGGGCGCTCACCCAGCATTCGCTGCATGATTTCAAAAGCCAGCTCTTGCTCAAAACTAATGGAGAACGAGCCTTTGGTTTGTGGGCCAATCATGCCAATTAACCCTGAAACGTCCCCTCTGGCCACTTCATCTCGCTTTAAGCCTGGCTTGCCTGGCGTTAATTGCATGTTCGCCATAGTGCCAAGAACATTTTGGAGAGAGGTCAGAAAAGGGTTCACGAATTCAGCGTTCATTGAGCAATATGTCCCTGAGTCTTTTGGCTAAGTAAGGTATTTGTCAGACTCTACGGATTCTAATACGAATTAAGTCTTTGACAACTGTTGGGATGCAAGATTATGCAATGCTTTGTTGAGGGTCACAACTATGGCGCTCGATGATGATTTTCTGGCCCGTTACTGGGGTTTATCATTGCTTTTTGTCGACAGAAAGGCTGTCAACGAGATAAATCCCCAAACCACTTCCAAACCAAACACTGGCCAGTTGCCATCTTGATACAGTTGAAACAGCAAAATCCAAGCGGCATAGGTATTGAGTAAATAGTAGTGTTTGGCCTGTAACCGGCCTGCCGAGAATTTCCAATAGCCTAAACAAAACGCGAGTGTTGAACTCCACCCCCATACGGCAATGCCAGACATCGAGCCTTGTAGCAACATGCCGCAACCGATTAACAGCATCAGCAAACAGCTGGCAAACAACACGCGGTTAGATATTGGCAACTTCGGCAGCTGCCAGCATTGAAGTGAAGCTATGCTCACCATCAACCAGAACAGATTAATCGCGACAGGTTGCCAGGACATCAGTGCCAATGAGCTGATCACTAGTGCCAACGCTGCTGTCGCATTAAAGCCAAAGTAAACCGGATCGGCGGATTTACCCAGCACACTGATCCGAGCGTGGGCATACAAGTAGCAAAGGGTGCCAAACCAGCCGAGCAGTGACAACAAGGTCATGTTAATCAATCTCGATGTGCATGTTGCGGATATAGAGCTGCTTGCCCGCATGTGGTCCATTGGCAATCTGAACCAATGAATAACGCATCATGCCATCAAAGATCTGTTCGTTATCGTGAGGCTTTAATACCACCGGATGCCACCTGAGCACCTCGCCGCGAGAGCCTTGCGGTATGACAAAAAACTGTTTGCTACCGTCTTCCGTCAATTGATAGCCAGTGACGACAGGAAACCCTTCTGCGGGCACCAAGCGGATAAAGCCTGAACCTTCAACCATCCGGCCCGAGCTGAGAATTTCATCAAATAAGCCCTGTGCTTTGAGGGTCGCCAGTGCCTGATCAAATTGCTCGATAAAGGCTTGTCCAGAGGCGTTATTGGGGGCCACTAGGTAGACATTGTTGTAGGCGCGATGCTGATTCAACACCTTAAATTCGTGGGTTTTATGGGGCATGTAACGGCGAATCAAGTGCTTCGCCACTTGAATACTAATCGGTAGTAAGTCGATATCGCCGTTGGCCAACGCCTCAAGCGCCAGCAATTCGCTACTAAAAATCTTTGCTTCGGGAAGCAGTTCATCGATTTGTTGGCCATAGCTGTAACCCGCGACACGACCAAATTTCAACGCTGGATTGCGGCCAACGGCGAGTTTGCTGATGTCCTGATGCCAGCGCTCGGAGTAAAACATGCCATTTTCGACTCGCATCAGCGGCGCAGAAAATAGCGCTTGGGCTTGTCGCTCGCGCGTTTTAAAAAATGGGAAGGCTGCAGTAATGTCGCCCTCGGCAGCCATTTTAAAACTGAAGTAGTAATCAATATGCTGCCACGAGGGGCTGCGTTTCATTTGGTATAGCACCAGTTGCACGATGCGCTCGGCGCTGCCCAGATGTTCTTCATCGCCGGTCACAAATGGTGGCCATGGTGCGGTGTAAACCGGTTGTTGTTGCAGTGCTTCAGCTTGAATCACACTGCTCCAACAACACAGAGCAAGTAACAGAGGTTTAATGACGTTTGGCATACAGGTAAACGAAAAAAGCAAAAACAATAAAGAAGAAACTAATCAGTAATAGGTGATCCGTTTCTAAGGTGGCAATCATGGTCAAAAATGATGAAGGCGCCGAATCTCGATAACCCAGAGTGGCGCTGGCAGTATAGGTTCGGCTGTATTCGGACAGCGTAATGGCCAAGTCAAACAGACTAATAAAGCCGATCGCCACCAGAATTAAATCGGTGTAGTAGCTACTTTTCTCTTCCTGAGTTGATTGAATATCGTGGAGCCGGCTCGAACAAATATCGATAAGGCGCTCGGAGTTGGCCGTCACTTTGTCAAAATCCCAGCCTTTGAGGATTTCGTCAATGAGCCGCTTCTTCTCTGGCTTGAGATACTTACGCGCTTCTTGAAAACTACTGATATGCATTCGGGTAATCGCCCGAATCGCGGTGATCGCAGTTTTTGCCTGTTGGACGCTTTTATCTAGATAGGTGGTCGAAATGGTCTCGTACAAATTGCTGTTGCAGGTGTCTTGCACGGCATAAACATATTGGGCCGAGACCATCGCGGCAATTCGCATGTCATTCAGCGGCGCGTCGGTATCGACAAAAACATAGTTGAGCCAGACCATGGAAACATCGGATTCGCCAGCGATAATGGCATCAGCATCTTCTGGGCATGGCGTGTTACTGAGCCATTCGGTAATTAAATTGGCGTGGCTTTGTCGCTGCGATGGCTGCAGGCGCAGCGATCGCGCACTCCATAATTGCTCGACCTCATCATCGGTACTGAATGGTTCGTTGATATCAATAAAGCCGGAAAATTGCCCAATGGGTTCTAGGTATTTCGGTGCTAACTTGGTCGCCAGCAGCTGTAACTGGGGCAGCAAGTGCTGCTGGTAGTATTGGTTAATCAGCAAGGTGGTGTGGTCTTGGACCCAGTTTTCTAAATCGCTATCGGGCAAGGTTTGTTCGTCAAATAGCAGCTCAATGACACTCACCGTATTGCTGTAAATGTGGGCTTTGAGGCTAATTCCAGGTTGCTCGAAACTGTGACTTAAGCTAAACAGCTTCAAGCCATCGCGATCATCAACCTTGAGAGACTTATAAGCTTTTGCTGAGCGTTGTTTGGGGATTTCGGCTGTCGGCACCAGTGATTGGATGGTGTCGAGAAATACTCGATATCCAGCTGTTTTTTCGTTAACCCCAAGGCGCAGGTTCAAGTGCGATCGGATTGGCGTGATGGTGACTATTTGCATGAGTTTACTTTGGCAACTACAACTTCGGTTCCAAGGCTACCATAACGCTTTTGTGAGTTGTTGATTTGTATATAATATTTGCTGGTGTAGTTGGCAGCCGTCAGTATTCGGCAGTTAGTTAGCGCTTTTAGCTTTAAAATAAGGCGTGATGGAACAAGCAATTACTAAGTCCTACCAGCAACAGAGGTTGGTTTTTGCCTAAGATGAACAAAGTCGAACAACAGCTTGGAGCGCGAGGAGCCGTCATTGTTTTATGATTATCAGGCCTGGCTGCGGGCAAGCCTTGCTGCGGTGTTGCTTGTTTCGACCAGTGTTGTTGGCGAGCCAGCGCAAGTGCCGCAAAAAGTTATTTTCAGTGATGCTAGAGCATCTGATGATCCGCGGGTGACCTATAAGCTGGAAGTGTTGACCCAAGCACTAGAAGTGACTCAAGCGCAATACGGCCCTTATGAGCTGGTGATCAATAACGGCCGAATGACTAACAAGCGGGTGATTCAGCGACTCGAAAAGGGAGGCGCGGAAAACGTTTATTTTGGCGTCACATCACACGAGCTTGAGCAGCGACTTCTGCCCATTCGTATTCCTACCCGTATGGGGGTGCTGAATTATCGGTTATTACTGATCCACAAAGATAATGCACACCGGTTTGCCGATATACGCACTGTTGAGCAACTCAAGGCACTGACCGTTGGCTTGGGCTCCCAATGGGGCACGCGTCAAGTTCTCGAATCTCAGGGATTCTCTGTGACGCCCAGCAACACCTACGACGGCTTGTTTAAAATGTTAGAGACCAAGCGTTACGACTATGCTCCTCGTGGCCCCAATGAAATCTACCTTGAGCTGGAACATTTTCGCGAGCAGATGCCCAATGTCATCGTTGAACCGACTTTGGCGCTGTTTATCGCTGCGCCGTTTTACCTATTTGTCAGTCCGCATAACCCCGAATTAGCGGAGCGATTACAAGTCGGGCTTGAACACATGGTCAAATCAGGGTGGCTTCGGCAGCATTTTTATCAACATTATCAAGCAAATATTGAGCGCGCTGCAATCGACAAGCGATACGTCATTTACATCGATAACCCCTTGCTGCCAGAACAGACTCCACTTGAGCGTTCCGAACTTTGGTATTGGCCACATCCGCCGAGAGGCAACTGATCGCCAATTACTGTCTTCTTTGGTGCAGTCAGATTTATGGTGACCTTTATTGGTGCATTTCCTGCTTGGCAAATTAGAAACGAAAAGCTGCTCGATGCTCGCCTATCGTTGTTGTAGCAGCATTTGTCGCAAATTAAGTGCATTGGCACAGGCCTTGCTTCGTCATTCATAACGCACTAGAGAGAACTATCTCCGCTACCAACAAGCTGACGGCTTGTGATGGACCAGCGTTGACCACAATTTGAAAATAGACATCTAGGGTTCCGGCTGACTTCAAATCAGTGACTGGTCCGAGAGTTGTCAACCTCACCGCTTTATCGCAATCGAGGTCACACGGAGGGACAAAAGCCCGGGAGAACGACCTTAGGTCAAAGTTTCTCTCGTGCCACAAGTTTCTTTGGGTGAGCTCAACGCGCACATCCAAATTCGCAAAACTAAAAAATTGAACCACAAGCTATTGCCTGTTTGCGTAGCTTCAAAAATAACCAAGGTGAGGTTAACCATGTTGCAAGTTTTTCGTTCTGTAAAACGAGTTGCCGCGGTCGTTTCTGTTTGTGCATTGACGATCTTCGGTACAGCCCAAGCTGCTGAAAAAACTGAATTTAAATTAGCCTGGACGATTTATGTTGGCTGGATGCCATGGGATTACGGTGCTGCATCCGGCATCGTTGATAAGTGGGCTGACAAGTACGGCATCAAGATTGATGTGGTGCAAGTCAATGACTATGTCGAGTCCATCAATCAGTTCACTGCGGGTCAGTTTGACGCCACCGTGATGACCAACATGGATGCGCTGACCATTCCTGCCGCCAGCGGCGTTGATTCCACGGCGTTGATCGTCGGTGACTTCTCCAACGGTAACGATGGTGTGGTGCTCAAAGGCGACAAGTCGCTCAAGGACATCAAAGGTCAGAACGTTAACTTAGTGGAATTGAGTGTTTCTCACTACCTGTTGGCTCGCGGTCTTGAATCCGTTGGTATGACAGAGCGCGATGTGACTGTGGTCAACACCTCAGATGCTGATTTGGTGGCTGCATTCACCACCGATGATGTCACTGCGGTAACCACCTGGAACCCGCTATTGAGCGAAATCACGGCGATGCCAAAGACTAGCAAAGTGTTTGATTCGTCAATGATCCCAGGCGAAATCATCGACTTGTTAGTGGTCAACACAGACACCCTGAAAGCGAATCCGAAACTGGGTAAAGCGCTGACTGGCGCTTGGTATGAAATCATGGCCACTATGTCGGGTTCAGATGCGGCGGCAGTCAAAGCCAAGACCTTCATGGCCGAAGCTTCAGGTACAGATCTGGCTGGTTATGAAGCGCAATTAGCGTCAACCAAAATGTTCTACAAACCTGCTGATGCTGTTGCATTTACCAATAGCGACAAACTCACAGCGACTATGGCCAAGGTATCTGAATTCTCCTTCGAACATGGTTTGCTGGGTGAAGGTGCGCCTGATGCTGGCTTTATTGGCATTGAAACGCCAGCTGGCGTGTTTGGTGACAAAGGCAACATCAAGTTGCGCTTTGACCCAAGTTACATGGCAATGGCCGCCAAAGGCGCGCTGTAAATACCGTCTGCTGCAATGCTCTTCGATTTTGCCCAGTCGCGTCGTGGCGCTGGCTGGGCGAGATCCGCTTGAACACCAAACACCGACTGTGAGGTGCCCATGACGCGCATCATCAATCGCCAACCCAATCGCTATGGCCGCATTGTGCTTGGGATCCTGCCGTTCATTATTTTGCTGCTGTTCTACTTATCAGCATCCGATGCGAGATTGGCGGAAAACCCTAACGATAAGCTATTGCCTGCATTCAGTAGCTTTGCCGAAGCCATTGAGCGGATGGCATTCGAACCCAGTAAGCGCACTGGTGAGTACCTGCTGTGGCAAGACACATTTGCCAGCTTGCAGCGATTAGCGATGGGAGTTGGTATTAGTGCCTTGATTGGCCTGTTGATTGGCATTGGCAACGGCATGGTGCCTTACATGCGCTCGCCGTTATCGCCTTTGGTAACCGCCTTGTCACTCATTCCGCCAATGGCGATTTTGCCGATTCTGTTTATCGTCTTTGGTTTGGGTGAAGTGTCCAAGGTGGTGCTGATTGTCATCGGTATCAGCCCGATTATTGTCCGTGATTTACAACTTCGCACCGATGCGCTGCCCAACGAACAACTACTCAAAGCGCAGACCCTTGGTGGTAACAGTTGGCAGATTATTGTGCGGGTGGTATTGCCGCAAATCATGCCACGATTGATTGAAGCGATTCGCCTGACGTTGGGTAGTGCTTGGCTGTTTTTGATTGCCGCCGAAGCCATTGCTGCTACCGAGGGCTTGGGCTATCGCATCTTTCTGGTTCGGCGCTACCTGTCGATGGATGTCATTTTGCCATATGTCCTTTGGATCACGGCGCTGGCATTTGCCATGGACTGGTCATTAAAGCGTTTGTCGCTGCTAGCGTTCCCTTGGTATCACGCATCGAAAGGAGGCCGCGATGACTGATTCAATTATTGAGTTCAATAATGTCTGGAAAGAGTACGGCGATAACGTGGTGCTCGAACGGCTAAACCTCAGCGTCAAAGCAGGGGAATTTGTCAGCATTGTTGGTGCTTCGGGTTGTGGTAAAACGACGTTTCTCAACTTATTGCTGGGAACAGAGCAAGCTACTCGCGGCGAGATTTTGCTCGATGGCCAACCGCTCAACCCTGAGCCGGGCATTGAGCGCGGTATTGTGTTCCAGCGCTACTCGGTATTCCCGCACCTGACGGCATTGGAAAACTGCATGCTGGGCGATGAGTTTGCTGGTTCTTTGACGAGTTTATTGCTTGGCCGCTTGGCCGGAAAAGCAAAAGCTGCCGCTCGCGAGCGTGCCATGGGCATGCTGGAAAAGGTGGGCTTGGCTAATGCTGCCAATCGTTATCCCAGTGAATTATCCGGTGGTATGCAGCAGCGTTTGGCGATCGCTCAGGCGTTGCTCAAGCAACCCCGCATATTGCTGCTTGATGAGCCATTTGGCGCTCTCGATCCGGGCATTCGCAAAGACATGCATGGCCTGATTGGTGAGCTGTGGCAGGAGCAACAACTCACCGTCTTTATGATCACCCATGATCTAAGTGAAGGCTTCCACCTCGGTAGTCGGCTCTGGGTGTTCGACAAACTGCGCCACGACCCGCAAGCACCTGAGCGGTTTGGAGCTCAAGTGACTTTTGACATTCCACTTCATCATGAACATTCATCCGCAGCGCAAATGGATCAACTGGCAACCTTGCCGGGAACGCCAAAAGCTGCGGTGCTAGCTGCGTCTTAACCGATAACAATTAAACACGTAGCTGAGTTAGAGGATTTTTTATGGCCGAGACAATTTTTACTGATGTGATACCGCCAGCGGCCCACTGGTCGATGGTGGTTCCACAAGGGCATACCTTAGTGCTCACCGATCCTGAAGGTGGCGCCAATCTGAGTATGTTGTTTTACAACCCCAATAACCTGCTAGAGCGCTACAATGCGCCAGATACCCTCAAGTGTCAGCACACCTTCAAACTGACCCAAGGACACTGCCTGTACTCCGACATGGGTCGGGTATTTTGCTCGATTACTCGCGATGATACCGGTTGGATCGATTCAGTTGCGGGCGTTGCCAATAAAGCTAAGGTCGCCAGCAAATGGGGTAAGCGCGATTACCAGACTGACCGCAACGACTGGAAGCAAAATGGTTATGACGCGCTGTTGGTTGAGGTCGCCAAATACGGCTTAGGTAAAAAAGATCTGGCGGCGAATTTAAACCTGTTCAGTAAAGTGCATACCGATGCTGAGGGTAATTTGCAGTTTGCCACTGATCACAGCAAGGCTGGCGATGTCATTGAATTGCGCTTTGAAATGGACACCTTGGTGGTGTTTACCACTTGTCCTCATCCAATGAATCCGGCTACTGAATACCCGCGCCATTCTGTGCAACTCAGTATGGTTAAGTCGGCTGCGGTCGCTGATGATGATCCGTGCCTTAATTCGAGGCCAGAAAATGGTCGAGGCTTCGAGAACAATCGCCGTTATTTGGCTCATTCGGGCCATAGTACTGGCTGCTGTTAGGAGACAAGTCGATGATTAAAGAAAGTAACTTGCTCGCAGAACACGCGGTACAACGAGATGTGGTCGATGCCGGTGATTACTACATGAAAGTGGTCAAGGCCGGTCAGACAGTAAGAATTCTCGATCTGGAAGGCAATCAGGCAGCCGATACTTTGTTTTATAACGCCCACGATCCATCGGAGCGCTACAGCGCCATGGATACCATTCGAGAGCAGGGTAACGTCTATTTAACGGCAGGCACCGAGCTGCTATCCAATGAAGGGAATCTGATGTTGGAAATTGTCGCCGATACTTGCGGTCGACACGATACTTTGGGAGGTGCTTGCGCGACGGAAAGCAATACG
The DNA here is from genome assembly GCF_014773395.1 of Neiella litorisoli. Taxonomy (GTDB): domain Bacteria; phylum Pseudomonadota; class Gammaproteobacteria; order Enterobacterales; family Neiellaceae; genus Neiella; species Neiella litorisoli. Next base: position 70,673 of record NZ_JACXAF010000014.1, read on the forward strand.
GTGCGCTACGCCATCGACAAAAAATGCATGCATGCTTGTCGAGACAGCTGGCTCCTCGCGGTTGCGGAAAACGAGCAATTTGGCATGAGCAAGCGCGACATTACCCACAATATCAACTTCTTTATGAATGTGCCTATTACTGAGCAAGGTGGCTTAACCTTCGAAGACGGCATTAGTGGTGCGGGCAAATATGTAGAGCTAAAGGCGGCGATGGATGTGATTGTGCTGCTATCGAACTGCCCACAGCTGAATAACCCCTGCAACGCTTACAACCCGACGCCGGTTGAAGTGCTGATCTGGGACTAATTGAAACATCGAACCAATTGGGCAGGGGACGACCCCGTTAAACGCCCACTATTCATCTCGGGACGACCCGAACTAAAGACGCCAGCTGGCAAGGCCAATTGAGTCAACTGCATGCTCGTTCGGACAGGATGTTTATTTCGCAAGACGCCGTGAAATCATCCTTGATGGCTCTACTGCCGCATCCATGCGGCAGAAGCTTGCTTCACAAACATCCTGACCTCCTCAAGGAGCTACTGTGATGATTTTGAAACCAAGCACCAGTTTGATTTTATTAGGCCACTGGCGAAAAGGTGAATGACCTATGTTTGCAAAAGTGCTGATTGCCAATCGCGGCGCGATTGCTTGTCGCATTATTCGGACGTTGCGAGCCATGAACGTCAAAAGCGTGGTGGTGTATGCCGAGGCTGACGCCGATAGTTTGCATGTCTCGCAAGCTGACGAAGCCTACTCCTTGGGTGATGGCGCAGCCGCTCAAACCTACCTTAACCAAGACAAGTTACTGGCCATCGCGGCTCAGTCTGGTGCCCAAGCGGTTCACCCTGGCTATGGTTTTTTGAGTGAAAACCCAACCTTTGTCGAGCGTTGTGAACAGGCTGGACTGGTCTTTCTCGGTCCCACTGCAGCCCAGATGAATGGCTTTGGCCTCAAGCATGAAGCGCGCGCGCTGGCCGAGCAAGCCAAGGTGCCGCTCTTGCCAGGCACCGGATTACTCGATTCGCTAGAGCAAGCGTTAGCGCAGGCTGAGCAGATTGGCTATCCGGTGATGCTGAAAAGTACTGCTGGTGGCGGTGGCATTGGCATGCAACGCTGTGACACCGCTGAAGAGTTGTGCGATAACTACGAGTCAGTCAAGCGCTTGAGCGAAAACAATTTCGCCAACGCCGGTTTGTTTCTGGAGAAATTCATTCAGCACGCTCGCCATATTGAAGTGCAGATCTTCGGCGATGGCCAAGGCGAGGTGGTTGCGTTAGGCGAGCGTGATTGTTCGGCGCAACGTCGCAACCAGAAAGTGATCGAAGAAACCCCTGCGCCGCATTTGTCCGATGACACTCGCGCTGCCCTGCAACAAACAGCGATTCGATTGGCGGCACAGGTCAACTACCGCAATGCGGGTACCGTTGAATTTGTGCTGGACCAACAAACAGAGCAGTTTTACTTTCTTGAAGTGAACACTCGCTTACAAGTAGAGCACGGCGTTACTGAGCAAGTGTTTGCCGTCGACTTAGTGCGCTGGATGATCGAGTTGGGGGCCGGTGAGCTCACGCCACTGGCCGAGTTAGCACCAACACTCAAACCTCAGGGGCATGCAATTCAGGTTCGTTTGTACGCCGAGGATGCCAACAAAAACTTTCAACCTTGCGCCGGTTTGCTCACTCAAGTTGATTTTCCGGCCAATGATGGCTTGCGCGTTGATCATTGGGTTGAGGCGGGGTTGGAAGTGTCGCCATTTTTCGATCCGATGCTGGCGAAGATCATCTTTACTGGCACCGACCGTCAGCATGCGCTCAATGGCCTGGCCAGTGCCCTCGCCGATACCAAGCTTTATGGCATTGAGCATAACTTGGGTTATTTGTCGCAACTGTTGGCCACTGAATTGGTGCAGCAAGGCAAGGTTCTCACTCGAAGCCTGAATGACTTCCATTACCAGCCAACAAGTGTCGATGTTGTTAGTGGTGGTACCCAAACTACCATCCAAGACTATCCTGGTCGGGCCGGCTATTGGGATATCGGTGTGCCACCTTCGGGGCCGATGGATTCATTGACTTCACAGTTGCTCAATCAGCTACTTGGTAATGACGAGTCTGACGCTGGCTTGGAAATGATCATCAGTGGCCCAACTCTCAGTTTTAACAGTGATAGCCAAATTGCCATTGGTGGTGCGGCGATCGATGCCAGGTTAGATGGTCAAGTCATTGCACCTTGGACTGTGATTGACGTTGCCGCCGGCCAAACACTCTCTCTGGGTAAAATTAGCGGCGCTGGCGCTCGTAGCTATCTGGCGGTCGCCGGAGGGATTCAGTGCCCAGATTACCTAGGCAGTAAATCAACGTTCACCTTGGGACAGTTTGGTGGTCATGGTGGCCGCGCTTTGCGTGCCGGTGATGTCTTGCATTTAGCTCAACAATACACGCCAAAGGCCGCGACCAGTAGCGCTATCTCGAAGCCGCCAGTGATGACCCAGGATTGGTCCATTCGGGTGATATACGGTCCCCACGGAGCCCCCGACTTTTTTACCCAAGCCGACATTCAGGCATTTTTCGATGCCCAGTGGCAGGTTCATTTTAACTCGTCTCGAACCGGTGTTCGTTTGATTGGCCCTAAACCACAGTGGGCTCGTAGTGATGGCGGTGAAGCTGGTCTGCACCCATCAAATATCCATGATAATGCCTATGCCGTAGGGACCATTGATTTTACCGGCGATATGCCGGTCATTTTAGGGCCGGATGGTCCGAGCTTGGGTGGTTTTGTCTGTCCTGCCACCATTATCAAAGCAGATTTGTGGAAAATGGGGCAGCTCAAGGCGGGCGACACCATTCGCTTTGTTCCCGTCAGCCATGAGCAAGCAGAACAGGCTGAAAAGCAGCAACTGTTAGCCATTGAAGAAGGACGCTTTGAAGAAACCGAGTTGGACGCTGTGCCCTATTCGGCCGAACAACCGCTACCTTCGCCGATACTGAAAACCCTTGATGCTGCTTGTTATGGTGAGCAAGTGGTTTACCGACCCAGCGGTGAGGATTTTTTGCTGGTGGAATATGGCCCGCAAGTGCTAGATATTCGCCTGCGATTTCGCGTCCATGCGCTAATGCTGGCGTTGCAGGAGCAAGCCATTGAAGGCGTGCTTGAGCTCACTCCGGGTATTCGCTCGCTGCAAATTCACTACAACAATTTGCAGTTACCACAAGCCAAACTACTGGCTCAGTTAGAGCAAATCGAAACGTCGTTGGGCGATATTGATCAGCTGACTGTTCCTGCTCGAGTGGTTCACCTGCCATTGTCTTGGGACGATGAAGCGACCCGCTTAGCGATCAAAAAATACGACGAAGTGGTCCGCAAAAATGCCCCTTGGTGTCCCGATAATATTGAGTTTATTCGCCGTATTAATGGCTTGGATTCAGTCGATGAGGTCAAGCAAATTGTCTTCGATGCCAACTATTTGGTGATGGGATTAGGCGATGTGTACTTAGGGGCGCCGGTGGCAACACCGATGGATCCGCGACATCGCTTAGTGACCACCAAATACAATCCCGCCCGCACCTGGACACCGGAGAATGCAGTTGGGATCGGTGGTGCTTATTTGTGTGTCTATGGCATGGAAGGGCCGGGCGGCTATCAGTTTGTCGGTCGGACCATGCAAATGTGGAATCGCTACCGGACTACCGAAGCCTTCAGTAAACCTTGGTTACTGCGATTTTTCGATCAAATCAAATTCTATGAAGTCAGTGCCGATGAGCTATTGACCATCCGCCAGCAGCATCCGCGTGGTCAGTATCCGGTGAAAATTGAACAGACTGAGTTTTCGCTGGCCGATTATCAGGCCATGCTCGATGCCAATCAGCCGCAAATTCAGCAGTTTAAAACCAAACAACAACAAGCATTTGAAGCGGAGCGGCAGCGTTGGATTGACAGTGGTGACGCCAATTTTGAGGCCGAGACCATTGCTCAAACTGAAGCCAGCGACGATCAACTTAACGACGGCGAACAAGCCGTTGAAAGTCATGTGGCAGGCAATATCTGGCAAGTGTTGGTGAAGCCCGGTGATGCGGTTAAAGCAGGACAAGTAGTGATGATTTTAGAAGCGATGAAGATGGAATTGGAAGTGACGGCGCCGAGCGATGGTGTCGTCGTCAATCTGACACAACAAGCTGGCGCGCAAGTTCATGCCGGTCAGCGTTTGCTGGTGATATCTGAAACTGAGCAAGCTGTTGCAACGGAGGCTGGCCAATGAGCGAATTGAATCTGGTTACTGTCAGTGGCGTACTGGCCGCTTATGCCGAGGGCAAGATTAAGCCCGCGACGTTTTTGCAGCAAAAACTCGATGATGCTCGCGCGGATAAAAATAACTGCTGGATTAGCCTGCTCAGTGACGAGCAGTTATCGGCCTATGTTGCAGCCTTGGAGGACAAATCGGCCGCTGATTTGCCCCTTTATGGTGTGCCATTTGCCATTAAAGACAACATTGATTTAGCTGATCTACCAACGACAGCAGGCTGCAAAGAATACAGCTACCAACCGACTGAATCGGCGTTTGTTGTGGCGCAATTAATTGCTGCAGGCGCGGTGCCCTTGGGGAAAACTAATCTTGATCAGTTTGCCACAGGTTTGGTCGGAACACGTTCTCCGTGGGGCGCGGTGAGCAATAGCTTTGATGCCAGTTATATCTCTGGAGGCTCTAGCTCTGGCAGCGCCGTGAGTGTCGCCACCGGTCAGGTGTGTTTCTCGTTGGGGACCGACACCGCGGGCTCTGGGCGAGTTCCTGCCGCTTTTAACAACATTGTTGGCATGAAAGCGAGCAAGGGCCGCTTGAGTTGCTCTGGCGTGGTCCCCGCTTGCAAGAGCCTCGACTGCGTGACGCTATTTGCCCATACCACCGACGATATTGAACGATTGCTGGCCATTGCTGGTGCGTATGACGGCAATGACTGTTATGCCAGACCACAGCCATTATCGAGCGAGAGCTATTTGCCGCAGCAAGGCTTAGCTGGCAAGGCTCTCGGGGTACCTAAGGCCAGTCAGTTGGCGTTCTTTGGCAATGAGTCGGCATCTGAGTTGTTCGCCGAATCGTTGCAACAGTTGAGTCAGCAAGGCGCAACCTTGGTTGAGGTCGACTTTGAACCATTTTTACAAGCGGCCAAGCTGCTGTATGAAGGACCATGGGTGGCGGAGCGCTATGCCGCGATCCAATCGTTTTTCGAAGCAGACAGCAGTCGTTGTCTACCGGTGATCGAAACCATTATCGGCGGCGCTCAAGGCAAAACCGCGGTTGATGCATTTAACGCCATGTACAAATTGCAAGCCTATAAGGTGCAATGCGATGCCATCTTGGCTGAATTGGATGCCATCGTCACCCCAACTGCCGGCACTATCTACACGATTGACGAGGTCAACGCCGATCCCATTACGTTGAACTCGAATATCGGCTACTACACCAACTTCATGAACCTCCTCGACTACGCTGCGATTGCCGTGCCTGCTGGATTTCAAACGACGGAATTGCCGTTTGGCATCACTTTGTTTGCTGATGCTTGGCAGGATGGCGCGTTGCTGAGTATGGCGGGGCAGTTACAGCAAGCCTATGGCTTCAAATTGGGGGCAACCGAGGTGGCCTTGCCGCCGTTAGCTGAGCAAGCTGAAGCCGCTGCAGAAACGGTTGAGCTGGTGGTTTGTGGTGCTCACTTGCAAGGTTTACCGCTCAATCATCAATTGCTGGAGCGAGGCGCAACCTTGCTGGAGCAAACGGCCACCTCTGCCAATTACCGTTTCTATGCGTTGGCTGGTGGGCCGCCATTTCGCCCGGGTTTGATTCGAGATGAAGCGAACGGTGCCGCGATTGCCGTGGAAGTCTGGCAAATGCCGGTGGCGCATTTGGGCAGTTTCCTTGCAGGTATTCCACAGCCACTGGGTTTAGGGAAAGTAGAGTTGGCCGATGGCCGTTGGTGCATCAGCTTTATTTGTGAAGGCTACGCCATTGAGTCCGCCACCGAGATCACCCACCTTGGCAGTTGGCGCCAATACCTCGAAAGTCTCCCCAGTTAACATCTGGGGGGCTGCTGGCCCCTGAATCTTGAACCACAGGGCTTGATGATTCAATCAAGCCCTTTTTTGTGGGTTCTGGTCCAAAGTCGCGCAAGTGCCTATAGGGAAATACTTATTTTAAAAGTTGGCAACGTGTAAGCATTTTGTTGATTGTTATAGGAAAAGGGTGACTTTTTGAACTAACTAACGGTATTGTTCTCTGGAGAGTTTTAAAGTGACCGCCTTTTACTGGCGTTGAGGGGCTTTGTGTGAGTCATGTGGTTTTCATCCTACTGCTTGGTGGGTTTTGGCTAATTAGTTATTACCAACAATGGTCATTGGTATGGCCTGCGCTGGTGACGGCTATTTGGTTGATTGGACGTGTCCGTAGCCGCAACCTCCAGCGCATCAGAGATCAAAAAGCCAGCCAAATCATCCATTGTGCCGCAGCCCTTGGTGTGCCTGAATATTTTGTCGATAATTATTTTGAACGAGATGATTGGAAATCCCGCGATAGTTACAATGATGTTCATCCTGGCCGCATTGCCGAGCAACTGGCTGAGGAATTTAAAGCCCAGCGTTAGTGAACTCTGGTAAACTTCGCAGCATCTAGATTTATACCTTTCCGAGTTTGTTTGTGAGCAACGATCCTCTCGCCTTTAATCGCCGTCTTTCCATTGCACCCATGCTAGATTGGACGGACCGCCATTGCCGTTATTTCCACCGTCAGCTGAGCGCTGATGCGTTGCTATATACCGAAATGGTCACCACCGGTGCGATTCTTTATGGCAAAGGTGATTACTTGGCATTCAATGAGCTTGAGCAGCCGGTTGCCTTGCAATTGGGCGGCAGCGATCCGGAGGATTTGGCAAAAGCGGCCAAAATTGGTGCCGAGCGCGGTTATTCGGAAATCAACCTGAATGTTGGCTGTCCATCGGATCGAGTACAGAAAGGTCGCTTTGGCGCGGTGTTGATGACTGAGCCCGAGCTGGTGGCTCAGTGTGTCGATGCCATGAAACAAGTGGTTGATGTGCCGGTGACGGTAAAACACCGGATTGGCGTTGATGAGCAAGACAGCTACCAATTTGTCCGAGATTTTGTCGGTACCGTTAATCAGGCGGGCTGCGATGTGTTTATTGTTCATGCCCGCAAGGCGTGGCTGCAAGGATTAAGCCCCAAAGAAAATCGCGAGATCCCGCCGCTTGACTATCCGCGCGTGTACCAGCTTAAGCAAGACTTTCCGGCCTGCCACATCTCTATTAATGGCGGCATCATGACATTGGCGCAAGCGCGCGAGCAGTTGCAACACCTTGATGGCGTTATGATAGGTCGAGCTGCCTACCAAAATCCCTATTTGCTGGCTGAAGCCGGAGAATTGATGTTTGACCAGCAAGACGGTGAAACCATCAGTCGAGCAGAAGTGGTTGAAGCCATGTTGCCGTATATCGAGCAGCAAATCACCCAAGGTGCGCGCTTAAACAACATTGTTCGCCACATGTTGGGCTTATACCAAGCCGTACCCGGGGCGCGTGCTTGGCGCCGATATTTGAGTGAAAACGGCCGCGGCGATGACAAAGGCATTGAGATATTGCAACAAGCAATGGCGTTAGTATACGACTGATCGCTTTTCCCCAAGACGGCAATGAACAAACCTTGTGAAATTGACCACTAGGCTGGTTAATTTCACTAACTCATTCTTTCCATGGTCCCCTCGTTAATTTGCTAAAGTTTAATTTAATCTAATTAAATCAGTGGCATAAAAATATTTTTCAATTCTGGCACAAGCCTTGAAATAGTCTCTTCGTAACGCAGTGAAGCGCAGCAGTGTCACTGGACATTGAACATTACCCTTACCCCTGCAACAGACAGGACGGGCACTTGGAGAAAACATCATGAAACGCATTCAAATCGCACTTATTTCTGGTTTAACTTTGGCGGCTAGCACAGTAGCGCCTAGCGCATCGGCAAATGAACTGACCAGCGTCGTTAGCGACGTGGCCTTGGAAGTGGCAGAGCAAGTTGCTGTCGATATCAGAGAAAGTTCGATTCGTCAGTTAGAGCAAGTCTGGGCGAGCTTACAGAGCGTTGTTGCTGACACAGAGCAGAGCGAGTAACGGCCATGTTGTCACCAGTCGAATTAATGATGTGGTGGAGCCTGCCACTTGCAGGGTGGCTGGTGACTTGGGCGGGACTACATTTTTTATCGGTTTGGGGTCGAAATGATGACGCCAAGCAGGCGGGAGTTTGAGGCAAAATGAACACTTATCATCAACTATATCGTGATCCAGTGCAGGGCAAATTGGCCGGTGTGATTGCCGGCTTCGCCAACCACTGGGGATTAAGCCGATTTTGGTTGCGAATCATCGCATTAGTCATGCTGTTTAGCATGCCGCTGGTGATGATCCCAGGCTACCTGCTCGCCGCGGTACTGATGCCAACTCCGCAATCAAGACTCAGATAAAGCTCAATGGGCGACAGTTTTGTCGCCTTTTGTTTGCGTTCAATCATTATATTTATTTGATTATTAGAGTTTTCACGCTGACTTGATATGCTGATTACATCTCCCATGTGTTGATGGCACCGTTGGCAGCAGCAAGACGTCCGAAGTGCCAAGGCAGATGAGAACAATCAATTAAACAGGTGATTATGTGATTAAACGCGCCGCATTCTTATTCATGGCATCAATGATAACGTCGGCCTCGGCATGTGAGCTGACAATCGAAAACGCTTACGTTCGCTCAGTGATCCCCGGCGTACCGAATACCGCCGCATTTTTATCCATTGCGAACGATTGTCAGCAACCTGTGTCGTTAGTGAGCGGCCAAACCGATGTGGCTGATCGGGTGGAGCTGCATACCCATGTTCATGACGATGGCATGATGAAAATGCGTCAGGTTGATGCCATTGTTGTTCCTGCTTCGGGCTCCGTGCAATTAAAGCCCGGAGGTTATCACCTGATGATGATGGGTGTTGATCCAAGCATTAATCAGGCGACATCTATTCCAATTTTGCTAACCTTCAGTAACGGCAAGCAATTATCTTTCGATGCGCCGTTAAAAGACGTAAAGTCATCTCATCATCACCATCACTAATGTTTGTTAAGTGAGGCTTGTGTGTACAAACGATACTGGAAAAGTGCAGCCCTTCTGATTGGCTTTCTATTCGTGGTGTTTTACTTCATCGCGATTTGGTGGAGTGGCGAGCCCGATGTGCCCAACGTGGAAGCAGTGGCGAAGCAGCAAGCACAACAAGAACAAGTTGTGATGGTGCCGGGTTACACTTCGACCACAGCGTTGGTGCTGCTGGTTGATCACTTGCTCGAAAAGCCAGGAGGCTATTTGAGCAATGATGTCACGCCGCCGGGAATTTTTATGGACAATATGCCGAACTGGGAATTTGGCGTACTTGAAGTCGCTCGCGATACTGCATTGGCGATGCGCCGTGATTTTGCTCGCAGCCAGTCGCAGTCAACCGAAGATTCGGATCTCAATTTGGCCCACCCTGCGCTGAATATTTCCCACACCAGTTGGGTGTTTCCTGCTGCTGAAGATGAGTACGATAAAGCAAGAAGACTGTTGCTGAGCTATCGTTCGCGGCTAGCCGACCCGGCCGATTTCTCGGCGCAATTTTACACCCGAGCGGATAACCTTAACGAGTGGCTACGCTTTGTAGAAAAGCGCTTGGGCTCGGTCTCTCAGGGGCTTAGCGCCAGTGTTGGTCGCGATCGCATTAATGTCGATATGCTCAGCGAGAATTACCAAGATCCGTCTTCTGCTATTGCCGAGCTGCAATTTGAGCAGACCTCGTGGTGGAAAATTGATGATATTTTCTATCATGCCCGCGGTACCAGTTGGGCGCTGTTGGTGATGTTCAAAGCCATTGAAGTCGACTTTGCCGAAGTGCTTGAGAAGAAGAATGCGACCGTTGGTTTGCAACAAATTATCCGTGAACTGGAAGCAACTCAGGAAGCGTTGTGGAGCCCAATGGTACTAAACGGCTCTGGCTTCGGTATGTTGGCGAACCACAGCTTGGTGATGGCCAACTACATTTCCAGAGCCAATGCTGCTGTCATTGACTTGCGAGAGCTACTCGACCAAGGGTAAGCGACCAGCAGACGCTATTGTAGGGCAGCCTTAGGGCTGCCCTTGTTGTTTTTAGTTTGTTATCTCTTTTTGGAATATAAAAAGCAAAATCAATTCTTTTACGTTATTTCTTAACTTGTTTAGTCTTTATCACCTCTGAAAAAGTAAGGTTAGTAACCGCCATGCAATTAAACGGACTCACCAGTCCTTTAACGGACCAACAATTAAGCCTGCTTCAACAGGCTCTGGCTGGCATGTCACCGCTGCAAATTAGCTGGGTCAGTGGCTATTTAGCTGCGCTGAGCCAAACCGGCGCCGGCACAGGCGATGCGCCTGCCGCTGCCGCACCTGCTGCTGACAGTGCCACGCTCACTATTCTGTACGGATCGCAAACGGGTAATGCCGAAGGTGTTGCTAAACAGCTGAAGGAAAAAGCAGATGCCGCTGGTGTCCCTGCTGATGTCTTTAGCATGGGCGATTACAAACCAAATAAACTGAAGAACGAAAAGCTGCTAGCTATCGTCGCGTCAACTCACGGTGAAGGCGAGCCGCCGGATGATGCCGAAGAGCTGCACGGTTTCTTGGTTGGTAAAAAAGCACCAAAACTTGATGGTGCTCGTTATTCAGTGCTGGGTCTTGGTGACTCAAGCTATGAATTTTTCTGCCAGACCGGTAAAGATTTTGATGAGCGCTTAGGTAAGCTCGGCGCAGAATCCTTCGTGCCACGTGTTGATTGTGACGTTGATTACGATGACGCGGTTGCCGAGTGGATCGACAAAGTCGTCGCCGAAGCCAAATCGCTGACCAGTGTTGCCGCGGCACCTGTTGCGGCTGCAACTGCCGCTGCGCCTGCAGCGAGCCAGTACAACAAAAAGAACCCATTCGCCGCTAGTTTGCTGACCAACCAGAAGATCACCGGTCGTGATTCAATCAAAGACATCCGTCATATTGAAATCGATCTGGAAGGCTCTGGTTTGCAGTATCAGCCAGGTGATGCCCTTGGTGTTTGGTTCCAGAACGATGAAGCTTTAGTTGATGAGCTATTAGCGCTGGTGAAAGTCGACGGCAACGCTGAAGTTGATGGCAAATCAGTACGCCAAGCGCTGATTGAAGACTATGAGCTAACGCTGAGTTATCCGGGCTTTATCAAAGCGGTGGCCGAAGCGACTGGCGAAAAATCGTTAACGGATTTAGCCGCCGATGCCAGTAAATTGCGTGATTACATCGCCGATCGCCAGATCATCGATATTGTTCGCGATTACCCCCTTGAGTTAACCGTCGAGCAGCTAATCGGCGCCCTGCGCAAGATGGCGCCGCGGTTGTACTCAATTGCCTCAAGCCAAGCCGAAGTGGATGAAGAAGTGCACCTGACTGTTGGTGTGGTTCGTTATGACGCTCACGGCAAAGAGCACATGGGCGGTGCCTCTGGTTTCTTGGCTGAGCGACTGGAAGAAGGCGGCGATGTCAAAGTATTTATCGAGCATAACAACAACTTCCGTTTGCCAGAAAACCCAGAAACACCAATCGTAATGATTGGCCCTGGCACTGGTGTTGCGCCATTCCGTGCCTTTATGCAGCAGCGTGAAGCGGACGGTATTGAAGGCAATAGCTGGATGTTCTTTGGCAACCCGCATTTCACTCAGGATTTCCTCTATCAGGTGGAATGGCAGTCTTATCTTAAGTCTGGCGTGTTAGCCCGCATGGATGTTGCCTGGTCGCGTGACCAAGCCGAGAAGGTTTATGTGCAGCATCGCATCGTCGAGCAAGGTGCCGAGCTGTACCAGTGGTTGGAAAAAGGCGCTCACGTTTATGTTTGTGGCGACGCCAACCACATGGCCAAAGATGTTCATCAGGCCCTGCAAACTGTCATCCAACAGCATGGCGGTAAATCAGAAGAAGACGCGCAGCAATATCTGACCGAACTGCGTAAAGCCAAGCGTTATCAACGGGATGTCTACTAATGAGCGACATTAACATCGAAGAGTTACAGGTTCAGGGTAAGCTGGCCGACAACGAGCGTTTGAAGCGTGAAAGTAATTTTTTGCGCGGTACTATTGCTGAAGAATTAACGGATCAAATCACCGGTGGTTTCAGCGCTGATAACTTTCAATTGATCCGCTTCCACGGCATGTATCAGCAGGATGACCGTGACATTCGTGCCGAGCGCGCCAAGCAAAAATTAGAGCCGCTGCATACGGTGATGCTGCGGGCGCGTTTGCCGGGCGGCATCATTCAGCCAAACCAGTGGTTGGGCATTGATAAATTTGCTGAAGAAAAAACCATTTATGGCAGCATTCGCTTAACCACACGGCAGACTTTCCAGTTCCACGGCGTGCTCAAGCGCAACATGAAGTTGATGCACCAGACGCTTAACGAGATGGGCATTGATTCCATTGCGACTGCCGGTGACGTCAACCGTAATGTGCTGTGTACGTCGAATCCGATTGAGTCACAAGTGCATGCCGAAGCCTATCAATGGGCAACCAAGATCTCCGAGCATTTGTTGCCAAAAACCAATGCCTACGCTGAGATTTGGTTAGATGGTGAAAAAGCGGTGTCAACGGAAGAGCCAATTTTGGGCTCAACTTACTTGCCGCGTAAGTTCAAAACCACGGTGGCTATTCCGCCGTTAAATGACGTCGATGTTCACGCCAATGATTTGAACTTTGTTGCCATTGCTGAAGACGGCAAACTGATTGGCTTTAACGTGCTGGTTGGTGGCGGTTTGGCAATGACCCATGGCGATACGGCAACCTACCCACGCAAAGCGACCGACTTTGGTTTTATTCCGCTTGAAGCAACCTTGGACGTTGCCGCCGCGGTTGTGACCACTCAGCGTGACTTGGGCAACCGAGTCAACCGTAAGAACGCCAAAACCAAATACACGTTGGAGCGTGTTGGTGTCGATGTGTTCAAAGCTGAGGTTGAATCCCGAGCTGGCATTAAGTTTGAAGACAGTCGTCCGTACGAATTTACTGAACGCGGCGATCGCTTCGGCTGGGTTGAAGGTATCGATGGTAAACATCACCTGACCTTGTTTATTGAAAACGGCCGAATTCTCGATTTTCCGAATAAGCCGCTGAAAACCGGGATGCGCAAGATTGCAGAAATTCACCAAGGTGATTTCCGCATGACCGCCAACCAAAATTTGGTGATCGCCGGTGTGCCTGCTGATCAAAAAGGTGCGATTGAGCAACTAGCCCGCGACCATGGCTTGCTCGACGACCACACCAGCAACCAGCGCAAGAGCTCAATGGCTTGTGTGGCGTTTCCAACCTGCCCGTTGGCGATGGCCGAAGCAGAACGTGTATTACCCGCTTTTGTTACTGATATTGAGGGAATTCTGGCCAAGCATGGCGCGCCAGAGGAGTCCATCATCACCCGTATCACCGGTTGTCCAAACGGCTGTGGCCGCGCCATGTTGGCGGAAATTGGTCTGGTGGGTAAAGGTCCGGGTAAATACAACTTGTATTTGGGCGGTACTCACAATGGCGAGCGCATTCCACGTCTGCACAAAGAAAACATCAGCGACAGCGAAATTCTCAGCATTATTGATGAGTTAGTGGGTCGTTGGTTGCAGGAACGCGATGGAGAAGAGCGCTTTGGTGATTTCGTTGTTCGTAGCGGCATCATTGCCCCTGTGATCGACTCAGCAAAGGACTTCCATGATGTTGGCGCACTCCCAGCTTAAATCGCTATCGGCGTTGTCGCCTGCTGCACAGCGTGCTGAACTGGCCTCAATCAATGGTCACTTAGAATCGCTCAGTGCTCAGGAGAGAGTGGCTTGGGGCTTGGAGCACCTGCCGGGTGCTCAAGTGCTGTCGTCCAGCTTTGGTATTCAGTCGGCGGTGTTGTTGCACATGTTAGTGCAGCAGCAGCCTGATATTCCGGTGATCTTGGTCGATACCGGTTATCTGTTCACTGAAACGTACCAATTCATTGATGAGTTGCAGCAGCGCCTTAACCTAAATTTGCAGATTTATCGCAATCCGATTAGTCCCGCATGGCAAGAAGCTCGCTACGGCCGTTTGTGGGAAGAAGGTGTTGAAGGCATCGACAAATACAATCGGATGAACAAGGTTGAGCCAATGCAGCGTGCGCTTGATGAGCTTAACGTTGGCACTTGGTATTCAGGGTTGCGTCGCAGTCAATCGAGTACTCGTAGCGAGCTGCCAGTGGTCGATACCGTCAAAGGTCGCTTCAAAATGCTGCCGATTATTGATTGGAGCAACAAAGACGTCCATTACTACCTGAAAGAGCATGGCTTGCCGTACCACCCATTGTGGGACAAAGGCTACGTTTCGGTGGGCGATGCCCACACCAGCCGACCGTTGGAGGCGGGCATGACCGAAGAAGAAACGCGTTTCTTTGGCCTTAAGCGCGAGTGTGGTCTGCACGAATCGAATGTCGACGGGGACGGTATTTAATGAGCCACTCCCAGCTATTAAATATTCCCGGACACTTGCTGTCAGCGCCAACCGCCGCGATTTCGCTGGTTGGTGCTGGTCCCGGCGATGTCGGCTTGCTGACCATCAACGCCTTGCTGCGCATTCAGCAGGCCGAAATCGTGCTGTACGATTATCTGGTGTCCGAGCAAATTTTGTCGCTGTTGCCAAGCCATTGCCAACGCTACTGTGTTGGCAAACGAGCCGGCCAACACAGCATGACCCAAGATGCGATTAATCAGTTGTTGTTGAAAGTTGCCGCGACTGGCCAGCGGGTAGTGCGCTTAAAAGGCGGCGATCCGTTTATCTTCGGCCGTGGTGCGGAAGAGATGCAGGTGTTGCTGGATAATGGCCATCACGTTGAGGTCATTCCGGGGATCACCGCGGCTTCTGGTTGTGCCGCTTACGCCGGCATCCCCTTGACCCATCGTGATGTCGCCCAGAGTGCGACTGTCGTGACTGGTTACTGTAAAGCCGAAGGCAAGTCACCAGACTGGGCGCAAATGGCTGTGACTAATAGCACCGTGGTGGTTTACATGGGGTTGTTTAAAGCCGCGCAAATTGCCGCAGAGCTGATCAAGCATGGTCGCGCCGCGAGCACGCCCGTTGCCATTATTGAGAAAGGCTGCACACCAGAGCAGCGCGTTGTTGAGTGTCAGCTCGATAACTTGGCCGACACCATTGCCTCGCAAGCAATTCAGTCGCCGGCTTTGTTGGTTATTGGTGATGTGGTGGCGATGCGCTTACAGCAGCCGTTAGCAACAGAGCACGTTGCCTGACCGCGCGCTAACGAGCAAACCATTCAACTCTGGAACTGGCCCTCAAGAAATATTGGTAATTGTCGATACAAGCGTTATAAGTAGTTTTTATCGTTTGTTCAGATGGTTCATTGCGCTATGGCTAGGTCAGTTCCTTATTTTCTCAAAGCAGTCGCACTCAGCGCGGCGTTATCTGTATCCGCAGCGCAAGCGGATTCCATCTTATCGGCGGTACAAATCTATTCTCAGGATGATCTGCTGGAGCTGATCAACAACAACGAGCACCTCAAACGCGTCCGCGACGATGACTGTCAGTTGGTCGAAGATATCAAAGCCCGTGCCGAAAAAATGAAAGTGCCAGCCTATCAGTTTCTCTACGGTGATATGTTGCTCTACGGGGTATGCATTGAGCGCGATGCTGAGCTGGGCATGTTGTATATCGAAATGTCGGCAAAGCAAGGCTTGCCTGCCGGTTTAGAGCAGCTGGGCCGCTATTATGCACAGGGCAAATTTGTTCGACCGAACAAAGTACGAGCGGCAGAATACCTCTACACCGCGTCATCCACCGGCCATGTTAAAGCGCAAATGCAATTGGTTGAATTGTATCTGCAAGGCTATGGCGATCCGTCCGCCTATTACGATGTTTATCATTGGCTGCACAACGCTGTGATTGCCGATCAACAGCAACAACAACGCGCCAGCGAGCTATTAGCGCAACTGGCCAATAAAATGCCAGCAGAGTTAGTAAAACAGGCGCAAGGACCGCTAGAGCGTTAATTTGCGTGTATTTTCTTCGTTGCTCAATCGCTCCATAAGGTATACTCAGGGCTATCAGGCCTAATCGACGAGCCAGCGTGAGTAAATCCAAACACTATCAAGATCCGCATCAGGATCGAGAAGCTAAAAAATACGACCGACCCATTGCCTCTCGGGAATTGATTTTGCAACTGCTGCAGGATCAACCCGAACCTCTCAATCGATCACAAATCGAAAAGCACTTAGGGCTCCATGATGAGGAGCAACAAGAAGCGTTGCGGCGCCGCCTGCGCGCCATGGAACGTGATGGTCAGTTAGTGTTTACTCGCAGTAAATGTTACGCCTTACCTGAAAAGATGGGCGTGATTAGCGCAACTGTCATTGGCCACCGTGATGGCCATGGTTTTGCCCGTCCCGACGAGGGCGGCTCGGATTACTTTATTCCACCGCGGCAGATGCTGGCCGTGTTACACGGCGACAAAGTGCTGATCTTACCGACCAAGCATGATCGCAAAGGGCGAATGGAATGTCGCATTGTGCGCTTATTGGAAGATGCCAAGCGCAGTATTGTCGGCCGCTATTTTGTTGAAAAAGGCACTGGCTTTGTAGTGCCTGATGATAATCGCCTCAACCAAGACATCGTCATCCCTAAAGACGATAGCAAGGGCGCCCGTCAAGGGCATGTGGTGGTTGTGGAATTAGTGCAGCGCCCGAATCAACGCCAGCATGCCATTGGCAAAGTTACCGAAATTCTCGGTGAACACATGGCGCCTGGGATGGAAATCGAAACCGCTATTCGACGCCACGAAATCCCTCACAAGTGGCCCAAAGCGGTCACGCGCGCAGTCAAAGGCATTCCTGAGGAAGTCCCTGAAAAAGACAAACACGGCAATGGTCGGGTTGATTTACGTCATTTACCTTTGGTGACCATCGACGGTGAAGATGCCCGTGACTTTGACGATGCTGTTTACTGTGAACGCAAGCGCAGCGGTGGTTGGCGCTTGTGGGTAGCCATTGCCGATGTCAGCTATTATGTCCGCCCCGGCAACGCGTTGGATGATGAGGCGGTTAACCGTGCTACCTCGGTGTATTTCCCACAGCAAGTGATCCCCATGCTGCCAGAGCAGCTTTCCAATGGTTTGTGCTCATTAAATCCAGAAGTGGATCGCTTGTGTATGGTCTGCGAAATGACCGTCAGCGAGCGCGGAGCGCTGTCAGGCTATAAATTTTATCCGGCAGTAATGGAATCCAAAGCCCGCTTAACCTACACCAAAGTGGCGGCAATTTTAGATGGCGATGCCGAGCTGATTGAGCGCTATCAGCCTTTGGTTGGCCATATTACCCAACTGCATCATCTCTATCAGGCGTTGCATGCCGCTCGAGTTGAGCGCGGCGCGTTGGGGCTTGAAACGGTCGAAACCAAGTTTATCTTCAACGCGTTTCGTAAGATTGACCACATCGTTCCAGTGGTCCGTAATGACGCCCATAAGATCATCGAAGAGTGCATGATCCTAGCGAATGTCTCGGCGGCAAAATATGTTGAGAAGCACAAAGCAGCGTCGCTGTTCCGTGTCCATGATTCGCCGGGTGAAGAGCGTCTGACTAACTTCCGCAATTTCCTCGGTGAGCTCGGACTGCACCTTGGTGGCGAAATGGAACCCACGCCAAAACACTATGCGGATTTACTTGAGCGAGCAGCCGATCGACCGGACGCTGAGCTCATTCAAACCATGTTGCTGCGTTCGATGCGGCAAGCGGTTTACGACGCAGAGAATATTGGTCACTTTGGCTTGGCATTGAAATCTTATGCTCATTTCACCTCGCCAATTCGCCGATACCCAGATTTGCTGTTGCATCGCACCATTAAATACCTGATTGCCAAAGAGCACGGCGAAGTGCCTGATCGTTGGACGCCGATTGGTGGTTATCATTACTTCGATGAGGACATGGACTATTTTGGTCCGCACTGTTCGATGGCCGAGCGCCGTGCTGATGAAGCCACGCGCGATGTTGATAGCTGGCTCAAGTGCGAGTACATGCAAGATCATGTTGGTGATGAATTCAGCGGCGTGATTGCCTCGGTGACCAGCTTTGGTTTCTTTGTTCGCTTGGATGAGCTGCACATTGATGGTTTAGTGCATATCTCCAGCTTGCAAAATGACTACTACAATTTTGATGGTGCCCGTCAGCGCCTTGTCGGTAACGCCTCCGGTAAAAGTTACCGGATTGGCGATGTGGTCGAAGTGCAGGTGGCGGCGGTGAACCTTGATGACAAGATGATTGATTTTGTCCTTGCAGGTCAGACGGCAGGGCGTAAAGGCAACAAATCTAAAGGCAAGTCGAAAGCGAGTTCGAAAAAAGGTTCCGGCGGCAAAGGCGTCTGGAATGATACTGGGATTGCCAAACCTAAACCGGGATCAGCCCGAGCGGCAGTGTCCGCGGCCGGTGCCGCACTGGCAAAAAGTAAAAAATCGAAAGGGCCGAAAGGCAAGTCTAAAGCAAAAGGCAAAGGCGCAAGCGCCGCCAAAAAACGCAAGAAAAAGTAATACATGAGTCAACTTGAATCAGTGTTCGGCATCCATGCCGTGCGCGCAATTTTAGATGCAGCACCGCTGCGTGTGGTCGAACTATGGTGTCTCAAAGGGCGTGATGATGACGCCTTTCAGGCCATGGTTGGACTAGCTCGTCAGCATGGTGTCAGCATTCAATTCGTTCCTCGAAAAACCTTGGATGATCGCGCTAAAGGTGAAAATCACCAAGGGGTACTGGCCCGCATTAAGCCCGCCAAGATCGCCAATGAATCCGATCTTGACGCCATTTTGGCGGCCAATGATCAGCCGCTGCTATTGCTACTTGATGGTGTTACCGATCCCCACAACTTAGGCGCTTGTCTGCGAACGGCCGATGCCGCTGGTGTTGATGCGGTCATCGTGCCGAAAGATAAATCTGCGAGTTTGAATCCAACGGTGAGAAAAGTGGCCTGTGGTGCGGCAGAAACCGTACCTTTAGTACAGGTCACAAATTTGGCCCGCACCATGCGCTTCTTGCAGGAGCAAGGCGTGTGGTTGGTGGGCACTGCAGGGGAAGCGGAGCAAAGCCTGTTTGATTGCAAGCTGCGCGGACCAATGGGCTTGGTTATGGGAGCTGAGGGCAAGGGCATGCGCCGACTGACCCGAGAAAACTGTGACGAGTTGGTGAAGCTGCCAATGGCCGGAGCAGTGAGTAGTTTAAATGTGTCGGTGGCTACCGGCATTTGTTTGTATGAAGTCGTGCGTCAACGGCTAGGAGCATAAGCATGAGTGAATACTCAGAACAACAAATTACAGAATGGGGACAACAAAACGAAGAGCAGCGTTTTGATTTGTTCCTTGGATTAGCCGTTAAGCACAAACAAGTTTGGGCTCTCTCCGATGAGCAAGGTTGTTTGATCGTTGACAGTGACGGCGAGCAATTGTTGCCGGTATGGCCGCTGGAAGTCTTTGCTAAGGCTGCTTCCGTTGAAGAATGGCAGGGCTTGGAGCCACTTGCTATTTCGCTCGACGACTGGGAGCAAAAGTGGCTGCCGGGAATGGAAAACGATGTGATTGATGTCGCTGTGTTCCCTGATCTGGAAGGCAATAGTGAAGTGATTGCTGCCGAAGAGTTGGCGGTTCATCTGAAGCTACAAAAGAAAAAAGCACCCATTGTTTGAGTGCTTTCGCCACGTTTGAAAAACCGCCTGACGGCGGTTTTTTTATGCCGCTGGCAGAGCAATATGCGCTCGGCCGTACTTTACGTCCAAGGTTAAGACGAAGTGTTTGAGTACGTCATAGCCGATGATGCCTTGAACTTTTCTACTGCGCCCTAATCGGTCCATGGTACCGTTTGGACGCATTAAATTGATTTTGCTTCCCTTGCTCGGTACCAATGTTGGTACGTCCGAAAGTTCAAACGGCCCAAACTGTATGCTCGGTAAAACAAACTCTTGCATCACTGATGTTTTATTTACGCCAGAGTACTCAACATCCGACAGCTCAAATCGATCGAGCCAGTCATTGTGTTCAGCAATTCCTCGTTTAATGATGACGCCACCATTATTACCGGTATCGAGTAACAGCCAAGCGTCTTCTTCGTTATTCATTGACACTTTAACGATAGGAAGTTTAGAGCCCTTGTTCGAACGGGTGTCTAGGTTGGCGACTGACTTGAGATCAACGTGCTCTCGGGTCATTAGTCTCATTCGACTATTTGGATAGTCGAATTGCACGATAAAGCGCTCTAAAAAGGAGTGACCCAGTATGATTTGGTTTTCTGGAGGCCCGATGCTCAGTAGTGCTAACTGATCAAGCTCTGCATCCGTTGAAAACACATGAGCTTGAATATTGTTAACCAATGACGTGCGCTGCTCGCCAAAGGCGCCATCCATAATTATGGGCATACCTTTGTCGACCTCTAGATCGTATTTAGTTATGAATGCGCGATTAATCGCATTGGTGTTGGCGCCAGAGTCAATAATGGCGTAGCCGTCGATACCGGCAATTTTGCATGGCAAGCGAATATGGCCACTGTCGCGGCTGAACTCGATCCATTCGGTAATGGCGGCGGTTGATGACAGACTAACGAAGGCTAAACCAAGGGCGAGTATATTGCGGAGGTATTTCATCGCATGAATTCCTGTTCATATTGGTGAACATCATCCGTGATGCGTCGTTTCGAATTCTAGGAGGTGACGTTGGCGTCGTCCAGTGTTGCTTTTATAGTTCGTGACTGCGATAGGGTTGAATATGGGCGTTGCGAAGCAAGATTGTCGATGACTGACGCGGCTCAGCCTTGGGCCGATGATCAGCCAGCAGTTGCATCGCATTGGGCTTAGTCATCATTTCCCAGAAATGAGTGGTGACAAAATTAATGGCGTGGGATTCCGCATTGAGCAATACCACCACACCAATGTCGAGCTGCGGCGCGTAAGCCAGATCGGCGCGAAAACCGGCAACCCAACCACCGTGGTACACCAAATCAGTGCCAGCAAAATCGTACAGTCGCCAGCCGAGTCCATACTCAGCGCGTTTGAGATATTTGCGCCATTGACGTCGTTTTAAATCGCGCCGAGTGGTGACATTGGCCTGTTGCATGTCGGCTAGTACCGCTGGCGCTAATACGTCTGGCTTATGGCCTAATTGCGCGATTAACCATTTGCTCATGTCATTGATGCTGGCATTGACACCGGCTGCGGCGGGAAAGTTGTAGTAGTCACGCTTGGGCTTTTTCGGGTACCAGCCGCGCTTTAATTTCAGGTGGCCAGTTGCATGGTTGGGATTGCTAATAAATGCATCGCGGCCGAGGCTGGCGTTTTTCATCCCCAACGGCGCGAAAATTTCCTGCTGCATCAGTGCTTCATAGGAAAGAGGGTTGGTTTGCTCAATCACTTGCTCGATCATGCTATAGAGCACGTTCTGGTAGCCATAACACTGGCCGGGCTTACACAGCGGTTTGAGTTTTTTAAATTGCGGCAATATTTTTGGCAGTGACTGACCCGCTTCAATCAAGTTGTCATAAGCATTGGGCACCAAGCCACTGGTGTGGCTCAGTAAATTTCGGACTTGCAACTTCTCAGCATGGCCGGTCGTTTTAAATTGCAGCTCCGGCACATAGTTGAGTACAGGATCGGACCAACTAAATGCACCGGCGTGTTCCTGCTTGGCGGCCAAGGTGGCAGCAAATGTTTTTGACACCGAAGCAAGGCGAAAGGTGGTGTGAATATCAATTGGCGCCGAGCTGCGTTGTTTTCGAACGCCATATGGCCGCAGGCGAAGCACCTGATCGCCATAAACGATGGCGTAAGCGCCGCCGGGCACTTTGTGTTTTTTCATCTGAGCCAGAAAGTAGTCGTCGAACTGTTGCAATAGCTGATCCACGGATTCAGCTTTTTTGCTCGCAGCAACAGCGGCTACAGGCACTGCCAGTAGCAACAATAGCAACAATGATCGAACCATTCGACTAAGCAACATCATTAAGACGAATAACACCTTCTGAAAAAAGTCGCGCTAGGTTAACAAATTTGAATCAAATTCGGGAGTTGCAATATTCCATCACAGCTGTTGCGGTCGCTGCTTGCTTTCTGTACACTACGCGCCCTTAAATCAGTCAAACTAACTTTAGTTCCTTGCTTCTATGTGGTGTGACTGAGCCTAACGAAGCTAATAATCCGTAAGGAGCAAACATGCGTCATTACGAAATCGTATTTATGGTTCATCCAGATCAGAGCGAACAGGTTCCTGGTATGGTTGAGCGTTACACCGGCCTTATCGAAGCCGATGGTGGTAAAGTTCACCGTCTGGAAGACTGGGGCCGCCGTCAACTGGCTTACCCAATCAACAAGCTGCACAAAGCTCACTACGTGTTGCTGAACGTTGAAGCTAACCAAGCTGTAATCGATGAGTTGGAAACTACTTTCCGCTACAACGATGCTGTGATCCGTAATGTGATCATGCGTACTAAAGATGCTGTAACTGAGCCTTCGCCAATGGCGAAAGCAAAAGAAGAGCGTGCCTCTCGTGAAGAGCGTGCTCCTCGTGAAGAGCGTCCTGCCAAAACTGAAGAAGCACCGGCTGCAGAAGCTAGCGCAGAAGAGTAATGGCCGATAACTGGCTGGTGTTGAGCGGCGTTATTAGCCGAGCACCGCAGCACAGTGTAAGCCCCGCAGGGATTCAACATTGCCACTTCTCGCTCGACCATGAGTCGGAGCAACAAGAAGCCAACAGACCGCGCCGAGCGTGGTGTCGGATTCAAGTGGTGGCAAGTGGTGAAGAACTGCAGACGCAAACAGCGTCTTTGACAACGGCAATGCAAGTAAGAGTAAGCGGCTTTTTAAGCCAGCAAAAAACCACCAACGGCTTAACGCGCTTGGTGTTGCATGCCAGAAGCATTGAACAGATTAACTAGGAGATAGCCTCATGGCTCGTTTTTTCCGTCGTCGTAAATTTTGCCGCTTCACAGCGGATGGCGTAACCGAGATCGATTACAAAGATATTGCTACTTTGAAAAGCTACATCACTGAAAGTGGCAAAATCGTACCAAGCCGTATCACTGGTACCAGTGCTAAGTATCAGCGTCAGCTGGCTCGTGCTATCAAGCGCGCTCGCTACCTGGCTCTGTTGCCATACACTGATGGCCACAAGTAAGCCCTGCTAATTAGGAGAGATTAAAATGCAAGTTATCCTACTTGATAAAATCGCTAACCTGGGCAGCCTGGGTGATGAAGTAACCGTTAAAGCTGGTTACGCTCGTAACTTCCTGCTGCCTCAAGGCAAAGCAGTAGTTGCTAACAAAGAAAACGTTGCTTTGTTTGAAACGCGTCGTGCAGAACTGGAAGCAAAACTGGCTGACGAGCTAGCTGCTGCCGAAGCACGCGCTGCCAAACTGGCAGAGCTGGAAAGCGTTGTGATCACCTCTAAAGCTGGTGATGAAGGCAAGCTGTTCGGTTCTATCGGTACTCGTGACCTGGCCGACGCCATCACCGCTGCAGGTGTTGAAGTTGCTAAGTCTGAAGTGCGTTTGCCTTTGGGCACATTGCGTAACCTGGGTGAGTACGACATCGACGTACAAGTTCACTCAGACGTTACAGCAACTGTTAAAGTTGTGATTGAAGCTGAAGAGTAATCTTCTGCTTCGCTCCTTCACTGGATCTCGAGCGTAAAGAAAACACCGCCACATGGCGGTGTTTTTTATGTCCAAGGATGGACGGTATGCCGCGGGCATGTTATTACACTTTGTGATAGGACGCAGCCTGAAACTCGGGCAGCTGTTCGACGGTGGCTGAATAGCGCGACAGCAAAGGAAATTGCTCAGGGTCGATGACACCTGGAATCATGTGCTGGGTGAAATACCAAGCGCAGGCCACGGTGATACCCGTTTGCCGAATATCATCGCTGCGTTTCGCTAAATTACTTTTCGATAGCTCTTGTTCTAGCAGCTGATAGCAGTGCTGTAATTGCCCTTGCACCCGTTCAATCCAAGGTTGATGTTGTTTGTCCTCTGGCCGAAGTTGCTGTTCGTAAACCAATTGAACGCTTTTCTCACATGCAGTGAGGGCCAGACCAACGATATGCAGTGCCAGTTGATATTCTGAAATGCCATGGGGCATTAAGCTTCTACTGTTGCCCGCAATGGCTTCTAAATAGTTCAAAATGAGATTAGAGTCGGTCAGCAGGCGGCCATTGTTACAGATCAGCGTGGGCGCTTTGACCGTAGGGCTAATGCGTTGAAATTCCTCAAAATCACGAAATACTGACAGCGACTGATGTTCGAATTCAATGTTCAATAATTGCATTGAAATAGCGACCCGCCTGACATATGGCGAATCGAGCATACCAATGAGTTTCATGTGTTACTCCATTCTTTAAAAAGCGGTATCTATCTGACTAATCGCCGATGAATCAGTAATGTCCATTAACTTGTTTGTGGTGCCGCCGGTTTCATGACCTTGGCAAACATGGCGAGTAGCGCCTGATGATAGGCCTCGTGTTTGATATTTCCGATCAACGGTGCTAATTCGTCGCCAACAGGGGTAAAACGGTAGTAGCGCAGTTTCAATTTGTCTACTGCTGGGGTGAAGCGGTGAAGCTCGCCGGTTAGCCGGATCTGGTATTCCTGCTTGGGTGCCAACGGGCTGGTTTCCAGATCGCTACTAAACAGCAAGCCATGTTCCATCAACCAAAGGATACTTGAGTAAGGCAAGCCGAATTGATTCAAGCTCAATGACTCCGAGCGATTGTCGGAAAAGAATCCCCATGTTTCATAGTGGTAGCCAAAAATAATTTTGCAGGAGCGATCGCCCGGTGTGCGGCTATGCAGCGCAACGGCCTGCTGAAATAGCTGGGCGTCTTTGCGGGTCATCTCGCTTAATGTTTGCAGACTGCGGATGCTAAAACTGCCGGCATGACAGGACTCTTTGGCAAAGATGCTGGCCCACAATGCTTGCATGTCACTATTGGAGCTTTTTTCCGCCAACGATAAAAAACAGTCGAGCCAGTCGGCATCTAGCGGGTGATCGGTGGCCGCCTTTTCAATCAGACGCAAGCCCTTAGCTAATATCGCCTCTAGATTTTTTTGGTATTGCAACTGACGCTGCTGAAGACGCGTATCGAGCCGTTTTTCCAGCGTTGTTCCGGTGACAGATAACGTCACTCCAGCTTGTTGCAAGGCGGCTTTGGCACCAGCAATTGCACTGTTTTTTTGTTGTTCTGAAGCCATGCTGTTCCCTTGCTGCTCAATCGCATCTCAGCATGACGAATGATTGCTAAGGGCGCAAGTGGTGAGGTGGTAAGTTGGTATGATTGTCAAACCAAAGAACACTTTTTATCAACAGGCTCTAGAGCCTGTTGATCTTTGGTGTATGAATTTTGTTCGTTCAAAATGCTCTAGAATAAAGTATCTGAACTTATCAAAACTCCGAAGGTGTCTCGATGCGTAGTCTGTTATTGATCAGTTGCCTGCTATTTTGCGCCGCTGCCGTAGCTGGCAAAATTGTGGTCAGAAAAAGTTCGGATCCCGAGTTTGATGTCTGGGCGTTAAAGCAGGAATTAATCGAACAAAACGCCTGGAACGAAGCATTACGCCAGCAGCAAATACTCAACTGGGTTTACTCAATTCCGCCCGGCTGCCTGTTGTATCGCACGCCGTATCATTATTACGCCTGTAACAATCAATATTGGCGACCGTATGCCCACCAAGGGCAACAGCTCTACATCGAAATAGACCCGCCCAAGCAGCGTCCATAGCGACTAATTCATCTTTCTTTTCGGTTAGTTACAGGAAAAATTTGCAGTTATTGCCTACCCTGTTGGGAGTAGGTTTTCACAGGACTGTGTCTTACATGCGTTTGTCGACGGACTCTTTTCAAAGCCGCATTGTTTTTTGGATCGCTTTTCCCATTTTGTTGATTGTGGTGATACTCGATGGTATCGAAATATACCTTGAACATCAGCGCCTCAATAAGCAACAGCAAAGCCACCTTGAAGCCATTACGGAAGATGCGGCGCGTCAGCTCAATGATCAATTCCAGCTGGCGCGGCTAACCACCAAAGCGGTGGTGCGATTTCTCGAACTTCAGGGTACTGAAATCACTGAAGAGCGGATCGATCAGTTACTGTATTGGCAATTGCAGCACAACGAGCTGATTTACGGTTCGGCCATTGCCTTTACGCCCAATCGATTGCCCGGCCGAACCCTTTATAGCCCTTATGTCTATCGTGGCGACAATGGCCAAACTAAGCGAATCGACATCGCGATTGATGGCTATGACTATCGTGATGGTAGCCATGACTGGTGGACACTGCCGGTGCAGATGGAGCGTGATACTTGGGTCCGGCCCTATTTTGATGAGGGGGCGGGCAATGCTTTGATGACCACGTTCAGCGCGCCTTTTTATTGGCAAGGCGAAGTGGCAGGCGTCGTCACTGCCGATGTTGCTCTGAACTCTTTGTCGGCACGTTTGACCCAGCATCATGAGCAACTGCTGATCGTTAATCGTGAAGGGGAGATCTTCCACAGAGACGAAGAACTGCAATTTTCCGGTGACAAATTAGGGCAATTGCTGGAACGCGATAGTGCCGCTATTGCCGTTGCCAATGGCATGCTCAAAGGCGAGTCTGGCTTTGAGTCAGTTGAGATCAACGGCGCGGGCTACTTGATGGCCTATGCACCTGTTGAGGCGATTGATTGGCTGGTGGTGATGACAACGCCAGAACAGGCCTTCTTTGCCGTTGCTAATCAGCGTCTGTGGCAAGATTTGCTGGAAGTTATCCTACTCGGATTGATGACGATTGTGCTGGGTGTCTTGATTAGCCGCCGCCTGACGCGGCCACTGGTGCAATTGCAGGACACGATTAACGAAGTCGCTACCGGTAATTTGACCACTGCGCTGGATGTGGCTGGCCCACGGGAAGTGAAAGCGGTAGTGCGCAGCGTCAGTAACATGGCTAAATCACTGCGCCTGAAAGACCAAGCGATTCGAACAGAGCGGGCCGAGCGATTTGCTGAGCTGATTGATTCTTTGGGGTATCGGGCCATTTATGTGGCATTGGATCAAGCTGGCAAAGTCATTCAAGTTAGCCAATCGGTTGAGCTGATTCTTGGCATAGCGCCATCTGAATTCGCCAATAACTTACTCCAGCGGGTCGCCGACCAAGCGAGCAATGAAGCCCATCTGCATCACTTACAACTGTTATTGCAAGGGCAATCAGTGGATGACACTGAGCAGCAGGTGACATTGCAGCATCGCAATGGCAACAGTGTTCGATTTGATGTCGCCATGCACGGTTGCCATGACAGCAATAACGCGGTCGCGGTGGAGTTACTGTATACCGATGTCACCGAAAAATTATCAACATCAGAGTGGTATCAGGCGGTTATTGAAACCTCGCCTGATGCCCTGCTATTGGTGAATGAGCAAGGTGATATTACTTACGCCAATAGCCAGAGTTGCCGCCTGTTTGGTTATCAGTCAGAGGAATTAGTGGGCGAAAAAGTGGAAGTGCTGATCCCCGAGCGTTTTCGCCATCATCATCCGCAGCAGCGCGGCGGCTTTTTTCAACATCCAGTCACTCGAGAAATGGGAGAGGGGTTGGAGTTGTTTGCAGTGTGCAAGTCCGGTCAGGAATTTCCGGTGGAAGTGAAACTGAGTTTGTTGCCGCTGACCCAGAAAAAAGAGCGAGTGGCCGTCGCCATCTTGCGTGATGTCACCGAAAAGCGTCAAGCCAAGCAGCGTTTAGAACAGAGCGAACAACGATTCCGAACCATGGTTGCCAACGTACCGGGGGTGATTTATCGCTGCCTGCTCGATGAGCATTGGACCATGCAATACATCAGCGACCACATTGAGGATATCTCCGGCTATCCGGCCAGTGATTTTGTCAATAATGCCAAACGCACCTTTGCCAGCATTATTCACCCAGAGGACAGTCCGTTTGTTGAACTGGAAGTTGAAGACAAAATTAGCCGGCGCGAGCCTTATTCGGTGCAATATCGGATCCTTGACCATAATGGTGTCGAGCGTTGGATCTATGAAAAAGGTCGAGCCCTGTTTGAAGGGGATAAAGCGGTCTATCTCGATGGCGCGATGAATGAAATCACTGAGCAGAAACTAGCACAACGTAAGCTCAGAGAGTCGCAGCAGCTGCTTTCCAATATCACCAATTCATTGCCCGGTACTGTGTTCCAGCTGCGAGAAACGGACGAGGGCAAATATCAGTTTACCTTTGTCAGTATTGGCAGCCTGAGTACCCTTGGCTTGCCGCAAGAACAGTTGATGAAGGGCTTTAACGCCTTTACCAGCATGTTGGCTGCAGACGACCACAATAGTTTGTTGCTGTCGCTGTCTGAAAGTAAGAGTTACCGGCGCCCTATTTCGTTGAAGATCCAGGTCACCTCGCCCAATGGCCAACGGATTTGGGTGGAATGGACTGCGATGCCGATTTTCCGCGACGGCGAGGCGGCGGAGTGGAACGGCTACATCCAGAATATTAGTGAAAGGGTGCGAGCAGATGAAGCTCGAGCCCACAGTGAAGCGCACTTCAAAGCGCTATTCAGCAACGCCGGCATCGGCATGACCAACATGGACCGTCGCGGCAACTTAATCAATTGCAACGAACGGTTTAGCGAGTTCACAGGCTACGGTGCCGAGCAACTGAAGCAAATGCACTTGTTAGAGCTGATCCACCCATCTCAGCACAGTGAATGTAGCGGCTTGATTAAGTCGTTATTGGCCGGCGAGCGGGAGCGAGTCGATGCCCAGTTGCAGTTTGTTACGCTAGAAAACGAAGTGCGTTGGGGTGATATGAGTGTCACTACCTTACCGGCTGAAGATGCCAGTGATGCCGTTGCTGTGATGACCGTCGATGACATTACCGAGCAGAAGCTGCTAGCCGAGCAATTGAAGCAAGCCACCGAAGAAGCACATTCGGCAAATCAGGCCAAAAGCGAATTCCTAGCCAACATGAGCCATGAAATTCGAACGCCGATGAACGCCATTATTGGCATGTCGCACCTGTGCTTGCAGACTGACTTAAATGCCAAGCAGCACAACTACGTGCGCAAGATTGATAATGCCGCAACGGCGCTACTCAATATCATCAACGATATTCTGGATTTCTCCAAAATCGAAGCGGGCAAGTTGGAGCTTGAGATCATCGACTTCAAGCTGGAGGACGTGCTGGAGCGCCTCAGCGATATGTTTGGTCCGCAAGCACAAGATAAAAATATCGAAATCATGTTTGAGGTGGCCAATGAAGTGCCCAGCGCCATGCGTGGCGATCCGCTTCGTCTTGGACAAATCCTCACTAATCTATTTAGTAATGCTCTGAAGTTCACCAAGCACGGTGAAATCATGCTGAAAGTGGCGTTTCTAGCGACCAATGAAGGCAAGCACCAGCTCAAATTTACAGTCCGAGATACCGGTATTGGCATGTCGCCAGAGCAAACCAACAAACTCTTTCAGAGTTTTAGTCAGGCAGATAGCTCCACCACTCGTAAATATGGCGGCACCGGCTTAGGGCTCGCGATTTGTCGTCGTCTGTGTCATCTGATGGGCGGCGAGATTTGGGTGGAAAGTCAGCTTGGACGCGGCAGTGACTTTATCTTTACCGCCAACTTTGATGAGTCGGATGGTGTGATGCAACGTAGTCAGCCGAGCCAGCAACTACTCAACAAGCGTATTTTGTTGGTTGATGACAATGCCCATACGCTCGAGGTACTCGAAGCCCTTCTGAATAATTTCGGCTTTCAGGTGATCTGTGCCAGCAGCGGCCAAGAAGCGCTTGATCAGTATCAGCAAACGGATATCGATTTGGTGTTGCTAGATTGGCAAATGCCGGGCATGGACGGGGTTCAAGTGGCAGAGCGCATTTTGGCGATGGATACCGAGCAACCGGCTCGCATCATTATGATCACCGCCTATGGCAATGATGAACTTGATGACCGTTTGCGGGCCTTGAAACTTCATACGGTACTGCATAAACCCATTAGTCCGTCATCACTATTGGACGGCATTATGGAAGCTTTTGGCGAGCGTCTTGACGAGCCGGGACAGGCGAAAGATCGCAGCAATATCGTTGTTGATCCTGAAGTGCTGGCTAGTAAATCGATTTTGCTGGCTGAAGATAACGTGGTGAACCAAGAAGTGGCACTGGAAATTCTGGCGGAGCTAGGCTTTACCAATGTCACGGCCGTTGATAACGGCTTATTAGCGTTAGAGGCGCTTGAAGTTGGCGACTATGACTTGGTGCTGATGGACTGCCAAATGCCGGTATTGGATGGCTATGAAGCCACTCGGCAAATTCGCAAGCGTGACTACTGGCAAAAACTACCGGTTTTGGCGATGACGGCCAATGCCATGGCTGGCGATCGGGAAAAGTGCCTAGAGGCGGGCATGGATGATCACATCACTAAGCCTATCGATGTCGGCCAATTACAAAATGCCTTGCTCCATTGGTTACAAATCTCCGGTACTGCCGGACCGCGAACCGCCGAGCAGAGTAGCTGGCCGTCACATCCCGAATTAAATGTTGATTTGGCGCTACAGCGAGTTCAGGGCAGCGTCAAAATATATCGCAAATTGCTGCTACGCTTTGTCGAGCATCATGCCGGTTTTGCTAATGAATTTAAGAACTTAATTGACCGTAAACAACTGGCAGAAGCAGAGCGGTTTGCTCATACCTTTAAAGGCTTGAGTGGCAGCATTGGTTGTGAAGCATTGCAGCAATTGGCCGCGGAGCTGGAACAGCTTGTAGCGAACGACCCGCAAGCCGCGGCTGACGCTATTGCGCCAATCGCCTCGTTGACCACTAGTGTCTGTCAGGCCATTGCCAGCTGGCAGCAAGAACAGATCGCACAGGATGCGCCAACACTATCTATAGCAACAACAACGGCAGTGCCGCCGCAAGCCGAATTGCAGCGTTTGCTCGTGCTGTTGGCAGACAGCGATGCCGATGCGGTTGATATGGCGGAGAACTTAGCCGAGCAATATCCGAATTCGGGTTGGCGCGAGTTAATTGAGCTTATCCATAGTTACGATTTTGAAGCGGCAGAGCAGCTGCTCAAGGACACATTTCAGTTGGCAGTTGATGAGTGAATCTGACTGCTAATGATGAAAGCCAGGAGAAAGGCATGAGTGAAGTGACAAAGCAGACCGTATTAGTGGTCGATGACACGCCAGAAAACCTTGACGTTCTCGCGGGTATTCTGAAAAAAATTACAAGATTCGTGTTGCAACCAACGGAATGAAGGCGCTTAAGCTTGCCGACAATGCATCTCCACCAGATATTATCCTGCTCGATATTATGATGCCTGAAATGGACGGCTACGAAGTTTGCCAGGAATTGAAAAAGAACCCCAGAACAGCGCGTATTCCGGTCATTTTCGTCACCGCTAAAGGTGATGTCGCGGATGAAACACGTGGCTTCGAGCTGGGGGCTGTCGATTACATTACCAAGCCGGTTAGTCCGCCTCTGGTACTGGCGCGAGTGAAAACTCATCTGGCGCTATATGATCAAGAACGTTATCTCGATGCATTGGTGGCTGAGCGTACCAAAGCCCTTGAGAGTACTCGGCTGCAGATCATTCGTCGCTTGGGTCGGGCTGCTGAGTTTAAGGATAATGAAACGGGTATGCATGTTGTTCGCATGAGTCACTATTCCCGTATCATTGCCGAAGCCATGGGCATGCCAGAAGACTATTGTGATCTGATATTGCAAAGTGCACCAATGCACGACATTGGTAAAATTGGCATTCCGGACAGCATTTTATTGAAACCTGGTCGGCTCACTGATGAAGAGTGGGTGACCATGCGAAAACACCCTGAGATTGGTTCGTTGATCATTGGTGACCATGATTCAGAATTGCTGAAAATGGCCAAGATTATTGCCCAGAATCATCATGAAAAATTCGACGGCAGTGGCTATCCCAACGGCCTTGCTGGAACTGATATTCCCATTGAAGCACGGATTGTTGCCATTGCGGATGTGTTCGATGCCTTGACCACCGAGCGGCCTTACAAAAAAGCATGGACGGTCGAAAAAGCGGTCAGCGTGATCCAGCAAGATGCCGGCTCTCACTTTGATCCAGAGCTGGTTGAGATCTTCGTACAGGAGCTACCTAAGGTATTAGAGATCAAAGAAAAATATGCTGAGACAGTGGAGTCCATTGATGATCAGCTTGAGCGGGTCGTGATCACCGAAGGCAACTAGCACCATTTGTTGGATGCATCGGATCACCCGTACTGCAAACAAAAAAGCCAACCTCGCGGTTGGCTTTTGGCATTCTTGGGCAAGCTTGGCTAATTAAGCGTCAGCTTGATAGCGCTTGGCGCTTTCCAGAATTTCTTGGCGAGCAGCTGCGGCATCTGCCCAGTTCTCAACCTTAACCCACTTACCAGGCTCCAGCGCTTTGTAGTTTTCAAAGAAGTGCTGGATTTGGTTTTTCAGCAGATCAGAGACGTCATCAATGTCTTTGATGTCATCGTAATCTTTGCTCATCTTGGTGTGTGGTACGGCGATGATCTTGGCATCTTCACCCGACTCATCGGTCATGTTCAACACGCCAACTGGGCGGCAGCGGATCACTGAACCTGGCAGCAATGGATGCGGCGTCGGAACCAACACATCAACCGGATCGCCGTCTAAAGACAAGGTTTTGTTCACGTAGCCATAGTTGGCTGGGTAGAACATTGGCGCAGTCATCAGGCGATCAACAAAAATAGCGCCTGTGTCTTTGTCTACTTCATATTTGATTGGGTCAGCGTTGGCTGGGATCTCAATGATGACATAGATGTCATCAGGCAGCTCTTTGCCAGCAGGTACGTCATTCAGACTCATGTGTGGCTTCCTTCACGTCAAAGTTGGATCAGTTTTCGTCGCAGCATTATAGCCGCGACGACTCTGAATACCAGCCAACTGATGCCAAAAGCGACAGATTAATCGGCGTACTCGCTCATAAACTCTTCAGCTTTGCGGATCATGTCAGGCGATCCAACAAAGAAAGGTTCGCGCTGGTGCAGTTCGGTAGGCTCAATGTCCATGATCCGGCGGCTACCATCAGAAGCAATCCCGCCAGCTTGCTCGGCGATAAAGGCAATCGGGTTACACTCATACAGCAGGCGCAGCTTACCTTTCGGGGCCGACTCGGTTGTTGGGTAAATATAGATGCCACCTTTGAGCAGGTTGCGGTGGAAGTCTGATACCAATGAACCGATATAACGAGAGGTATAAGGGCGATTGGTCTCGGCATCGCGTTCCTGGCAATACTTAATGTATTTTTTCACGCCGTTAGGGAATTTGATGTAGTTTCCTTCGTTAATCGAATAGATGTTACCGGTTTCTGGCATTCGTAAATTTGGATGCGATAAGGCAAATACACCCAGAGTCGGATCGTAGGTAAAACCGTTAACGCCATTACCTGTGGTGTACACCAACATGGTTGATGAGCCGTAAATGACATAACCGGCAGCAACTTGATTGTGGCCTGGTTGCAGGAAGTCGGCAGCGGTGACTGGGGTGCCGGCTGGCGTGACTCGACGGAAAATCGAGAAAATGGTGCCCACAGAAACGTTCACATCGATGTTTGATGAGCCGTCGAGAGGGTCCATCAGCACCACGTATTTGGCATTTTTGCTGCGCTCATCATCAAAGATAACAAACTCATCTTCTTCTTCTGAGGCGATGCCACAAACTTCACCGCGAGCACTTAATGCTGCTTTGAATTTGTCGTTGGCAAATACATCTAACTTTTGCTGGGCTTCACCCTGAACATTTTCGATACCTGCAGCGCCGATAATATCGGGCGATAGGCCGGCTCGATTGATTTCACGGTTAACGATTTTTGCGGCTAATCGAATGGCGCTGATCAGCGAAGAAAGTTCGCCGGTTGCATGGGGGAATGCGTGTTGTTGCTGAACAATGAACTCGCCCAGCGTAGTCATGCCTGCCATAGCTGACATCTCCTTGTTAGTGTAAAGGTTATTCATGCCACAGGCTGAATTTTTTTTACAGTTAAAATGAAAAAAAATTACACATTTTGGCCGTTTGTTGAACGGGTGCTCGAATTTGAGCGGTTTGCCGCTTGGTCAGCCGGGCTTGTTTCGGTGTTGTTGTCTGCGGTGCTTTGTTAAACTACAGCGTTATCCGTTAGATGTGGCGCCGTTGCGCTGCGATTTCATGAGTTTTCTTCACTATGCACCTGCATATTCTTGGTATCTGTGGCACGTTTATGGGCGGAGTCGCGGCGCTGGCCAAGGCGCTGGGACACAAAGTGACTGGCTCCGATGCCAATGTCTACCCGCCAATGTCGACCCAGCTCGAAGCGCTGGGGATTGAACTAACCCAAGGCTATGATCCTGAGCAGCTCAATCCTAAGCCCGATCTGGTGGTGATTGGTAATGCCATGTCACGGGGAAACCCTGCCGTTGAGGCCGTTCTTGAGCAACGTATTCCGTTTATGTCTGGGCCGGAGTGGCTGCATCGTTATTTGTTGCAAGACCGCTGGGTGCTGGCTGTTGCTGGCACCCATGGTAAAACCACCACATCGAGCATGTTGGCGTGGATTTTAGACTACGCCGGAATGGCGCCGGGCTTCTTGATTGGCGGCATTCCACAGAACTTCGGTGTTTCTGCTCGGTTGGGAGAAACGCCGTTTTTCGTGGTAGAAGCAGATGAATATGATTCGGCGTTTTTTGATAAGCGCTCCAAGTTTGTTCATTACCACCCGCGCACCTTGATACTCAACAACCTCGAATTTGACCATGCCGACATCTTTGATGATTTAGCGGCCATCGAGCGTCAATTTCATCATTTGATTCGCACCGTGCCGGGCCAAGGGCGCATCCTCTACCCGAGCAACGAGCCAGCGTTAAGCCGAGTGTTGGAGCAAGGCTGTTGGAGCGAAACCGAAACGGTGGGCGAAGCCCAAGACTGGCAATATCGCTTAGAGCAAGCTGATGGCTCGGCATTCAGCGTGGCTTATCAGGGGCAATGGTTTCCGCCATTGAAGTGGGATCTGCTCGGAGAACACAACGTCAGCAATGCGGTGATGGCTATTGCCGCGGCTCGTCATGTTGGTGTTACGCCGGAAGTGAGCTTGGCGGCGTTAGCGAACTATGTAAACACCAAGCGTCGTCTAGAGTTGCGCGGTGAAGTGGCCGGTATCCGAGTGTACGATGATTTCGCCCATCACCCCACTGCAATTAAGACCACGGTTGCTGGCTTGGCGAATCATATTGATGATGGCCGTTTGATTGCGGTATTGGAGCCTCGCTCAAACACCATGAAAATGGGCGTTCATCAGCAAACACTGGCGGCTAGCCTGCAGCAGGCTGACGTTGTTGCTTTATTCCAGCCGCCTGGGATCGAATGGTCGGTTGATGCCGTACTAGCTGAGCAAAAGCAAGGTTTGGTTGCTGATGATGTTGACGCGCTGGTGGCGCAACTTGTGGCACTGGCTAAGCCTAGCGATCACTTGCTGGTGATGAGCAATGGTGGCTTTGGTGGCATTCATGGCAAGTTACTGGCGGCACTAGAGGAACGATTCGGATGAGTTTTGATGGTCAAGTTACCGTCGCCTTGACTGGCGCATCGGGGGCACCTTATGCACTGCGTTTGCTGCAGTGTTTGCTGGCTGCTAATCGGCAAGTGTTTGTGTTGATGTCGAGCGCTGCCAGAGTGGTTCTGGCAACCGAAAACGATTTAAAAATCCCCGCCGCTCCGGATCTCGCAAGTCAATTTCTCACTGACTATTTTTCGGCAAAACCAGAGCAGCTTCAGGTGTTTGGCAGAGAGCAGTGGTTTTCGCCGGTGGCGTCAGGCTCGGCTGCGCCCAAGCAAATGGTGGTGTGCCCTTGTTCAACCGGTTCGTTGGCGGCGATTGCCACCGGCATGAGTGACAACCTTATTGAACGAGCCGCCGATGTGGTGATTAAAGAGCGCGGCCAGCTTATTTTAGTGCCTCGCGAGACGCCGTTTTCCGCCATTCATCTGGAGCACATGTTGTCGTTGGCTAAACTTGGCGTGACCATCATGCCAGCAGCGCCGGGCTTTTATCAGCAGCCGCAGTCGATTGACGATTTGGTCGACTTTATTGTCGCAAGGCTGCTCGACCATTTACAGATCCCGCAAGACCTGATGCCGCGGTGGGGCTATCAACACGGCTGATGCCTGCGTCTCGCGAACAAATTTAAGGCTTAACAAGAGCAAAACAAAATGATTGAACACAAAGTAGAGCAAATGATTAGTGCTGAAGCATTACAACAGCGAGTGAAAGAACTCGGTGATGAGATCAGCACTTACTACGCCGGCAGTGAACACCTGATCTTGGTCGGACTGCTGCGTGGCTCAGTGATTTTTATGGCCGATCTGGCGCGCGCAATTGACCAACCGGTAACGCTCGATTTCATGACCGTATCCAGTTATGGCAATGCCATGAGCTCGACTCGAGATGTCAAAGTGCTCAAAGATCTCGATGAAGACATTGAAGGCGCCGATGTGCTGTTGATCGAAGATATTGTCGACTCCGGTCATACCTTGAGTAAGGTGCTGGCGATGTTGGCATTGCGCAACCCGCGTTCGTTAAAGATCTGCACCCTGCTCGATAAGCCGTCTGGTCGAGAAGTTGATGTGGCCGCCAAATGGGTCGGCTTTGAAGTGCCAGATACCTTCGTGGTGGGCTATGGCATTGACTACAGCCAGCGTTATCGCAACCTGCCGTATCTTGGCAAAGTTGTCCCCGTTTAACATCACTTATCAGTCATCATTGGATTAGCTAGTCGCTCTATGAATGCAATTGAAATCAGAGGGTTAACCAAAACCTATAGTAATGGTGTGGAAGCCCTCAAGGGCATTGATTTGACCGTCCAACAAGGTGATTTCTACGCCTTGTTAGGCCCCAATGGTGCGGGCAAGTCGACCACCATTGGTATCTTAAGCTCACTGGTCACCAAGTCATCCGGCTCGGTATCGGTATTCGGCCACAGCATTGATAACGCGCTAGAGCAAGCCAAGAGCTGCATTGGCTTGGTGCCGCAAGAGTTCAATTTCAATCAGTTTGAAACCTTGCTGCAGATTGTGGTGAATCAGGCTGGATATTACGGTGTGCCGCGCAAAGAAGCGTTGCAACGTGCAGAAAAATACCTGACTCAGCTGGAGCTGTGGGAAAAGCGCAACCACCGAGCGCGGGAGTTATCTGGCGGCATGAAGCGCCGTCTGATGATCGCACGGGCGTTGATGCACGAACCACAAATGCTGATCCTAGATGAGCCCACGGCAGGGGTGGATATTGAAATTCGCCGCGGTATGTGGGACTTCCTACGGGAAATCAATCAGCAAGGCAAAACCATTATCCTGACGACTCATTATCTGGAAGAAGCCGAGTTGTTGTGCCGCAATATCGGCATCATCAACAAAGGCCAAATCGTCGCCAATACCAGCATGAAGGATTTGCTGGCCACCCTGAATGTTGAAACCTTTGTCCTCGATTTATCGGCTGCGGCAGACTCGATCACGCTCAGTGGTTTCGACTGGCGGCAAGTCGATGGCAGCTCGATTGAAGTTGATGTGGCGAAAGAAAAGGGCATGAACCCTGTTTTTGCGCAACTGGATGAACAAGGTATTCAGGTATTGAGTATGCGCAACAAGGCTAATCGATTAGAGGAATTGTTTGTTGCCATGATGGATTCCGCAGGGGAGAAAACGGCATGAGTGCGGCAGTCAATTACATCGCGCTAAAAAGTATTGTGCGCAAAGAATGCACCCGTTTTATGCGAATTTGGGTGCAAACGTTGGTGCCGCCGGCAATCACCACCACCCTGTATTTTGTCATTTTCGGCGGCTTGATCGGTAGCCGCGTTGGGCAAATGGGTGGCTTTAGCTACATGGATTACATCGTGCCCGGTTTAATCATGATGAGCGTGATCACCAGCTCCTACTCCAATGTCGCATCGTCGTTTTTCTCGGCCAAGTTTCAGCGCAATATCGAAGAGCTATTGGTCGCTCCGGTGCCCAATTACATCATCATCATGGGCTATGTTGCCGGTGGTGTGTGCCGCGGTTTGTTGGTCGGCAGCATTGTTACTCTAGTGGCGATGGTGTTTACCGATTTGCAATTCCACCACGTTGGTGTGTTGGTATTGGTGATTTTGCTCACGGCGATATTGTTTGCATTGGGTGGCATGTTCAACGCGCTATTCGCCAAGACCTTTGATGATGTCAGTATTATTCCGACCTTCGTGCTAACGCCGCTGACCTACCTTGGCGGCGTGTTCTATTCGATCGCAATGCTGCCTGAATTCTGGCAATGGGTCTCCAAGCTCAACCCTGTGGTCTATATGGTCAACACCTTCCGTTACGGTTTTCTTGGCGTCAGTGATATCCCGGTGTTGCCGTCCGTGATCATGCTGTTGGTGATGACGGTTGTGCTGTTTTTGGTGATCCTCAATATGTTGAAGCGTGGCGTGGGAATCCGTTCCTAATGGCGGGTAATTCAAAGCAAATCGTCAGCAATCAGCCAAGCGTTCATGAGCACTTGGCTGGTAAAGTGAATCGTCACCTGAGCCACCCGTTCAAAAAGCCGGTGGCTGAACATACGTTAGGTGTCTTTCGGCAACTTAATGAACAAGTTCAGCAATGGCAGGGGCCGGTGATCCTCGATGCCTGTTGCGGCGTTGGCGAGAGTACCAAGGTGTTGGCGGCGTGCTATCCAGATAGCTTGGTTGTCGGCATTGATAAGTCAGCCTGTCGAATTGACAAAGGGTTGCAGCAAGCAGGTGATGGCCACTATGTGTTGGCGCGAGCCGATTTGAACGACTTATGGCGGCTGGTCTGGGCTGCCAACTGGCCCCTTAGTCGGCAGTTTATTCTTTATCCCAACCCTTGGCCGAAAGCCGAGCACTTGGGCCGGCGTTGGCATGGAGCGGGGGTGTTCCCTTATATTCTTGCTGCTGGTGGCGTGCTGACGGTGCGAAGTAACTGGCACATCTACATTGAAGAAATCGCTCAGGCCATGACGATTGCGGGTCTGGCTGCCAAGCCAGCCCCTTATCCAACCGCAGCGGCAGTTGAGCCGATGACACCATTTGAGCGTAAGTACTGGCAGTCTGGCCATGACAGCACTCAGGTCGAGGTTGATTTGGCGGGTTATCAGGCGCCGCAATGGTTGCAGGATTCGCGTTCCTGGTTACAAACTGTTGTCGCTAAAAACTGAACCTTGGCGTAACGAAATCAACATTAATGTAGAAATTACAACCAATAATCGCATCTACGACTAGTCTTATAACTTGAGAGATAAATTATTTAAATTGGAGGCCCGAGCATGAAACGAGTGACCCGTTGTTGGACCCTAATGCTGGCCAGCCTGATGTTGATCCTGACCGGCTGTGCTTCAACCCCGAAAGTCGATTCTGACTATGCAGAGGGATTTAATTTCGCCCATCTGAAGTCGTTTCATCTGGTACCGATCAACAACAGCACTTATACCGGTCAGCCGGGCGCCAGCTTGACCGAGCAGCGCATTGAGCAGTCGATAAAGAGTTATCTGACGAACCGTGGAATGACTGAAGTGCCCGCTGATCAGGCCGAGATTCTGGTGTCCTATCATGTGACGACCCAAGATAAAACTCAGATCCGCAGTTATAACAACCAGTTCAG
The DNA here is from genome assembly GCF_014773395.1 of Neiella litorisoli. GTDB lineage: Bacteria > Pseudomonadota > Gammaproteobacteria > Enterobacterales > Neiellaceae > Neiella > Neiella litorisoli. Next base: position 110,413 of record NZ_JACXAF010000014.1, read on the forward strand.
TTATGGTCGTAGCTACTACAATCGCGCTTGGGGTTACGGCTGGGGCAATGATATTGATGTCCGTCAGTTCACTGAAGGGCAGCTGTTAATCGATTTGGTTAACCCCGCGACCAACAATGTTGTTTGGCGCGGCATTGGTACCAAACGATTAAAACGCTCGACCACTCAAGATGAACGAATCGATACCATTAACGAATACGTCAATGCGATGTTTATGCAGGTGCCGAGTTGGTAATCGCATCATCGTTGTGAAACAGAGTTTGAAAACAAAAATGGCGAGATGAATATCTCGCCATTTTTTTGCTTTGAGTGGTGCTAAAGCACCGAGTGCGATTCGCGAGCCGCTCAGTCAGCCTTGGCTAACGCAGCGAATGCCTTGGCCGCAGCGGCAATGGTTTTATCAAGATCTTGCTGGCTATGAGCATAGGAAACAAACCCCGCTTCATAGGCCGATGGTGCCAGATAAACACCTTCATCAAGCATCAAGTGGAAGAACTTCTTGAAGCGCACGATATCGCATTGAGTTGCTTGCTCGAAGCTCGTCACTTGCTCTGCATCGGTAAAGAAATAACCGAACATGCCGCCAACGGTCACTGTCGCCAGTGATACGCCAGCCTCTTTGGCTGCCGCACGGAAGCCCGCCATCAGGTACTCTGCTTTTTCAGCGATGGTTTGGTGGATCTCTGGCGGCTGAATTAGTGCCAAGGTTGCGAGGCCCGCGGCCATTGCAACTGGGTTACCCGATAAGGTACCGGCCTGATAAACCGGCCCAGTCGGCGCGATGTGGTCCATGATTTCGGCTTTACCACCAAATGCTCCCACTGGCATACCGCCGCCGATAATTTTACCGAGCGTGGTTAAATCTGGGGTGACGTCATACAGCGCTTGTGCGCCCCCTAAAGCAACGCGGAAACCGGTCATCACTTCATCAAAAATTAGCACGCTGCCATATTGATCACAGATCGCCCGCAAGCCTTGCAAGAAGCCATCAGCTGGCGGGATACAGTTCATGTTGCCGGCAACAGGCTCAACAATGATTGCCGCGATATCGTCTCCGCATTCAGCGAATACCGCTTTGACTTCATCGAGGTTGTTAAAGCTGACCGTTACCGTGTGCTTGGCTAAATCGGCAGGTACGCCAGGTGATGTTGGCTCGCCCATGGTCAACATACCAGAGCCCGCTTTGACCAGCAGACTATCTGAATGGCCGTGATAGCAGCCCTCAAACTTGAGCAGTTTATTGCGCCCAGTGTAGCCTCGAGCCAGACGAATGGCGCTCATGGTGGCTTCGGTGCCAGAGTTAACCATGCGCACTTTTTCCATCGCCGGCATAATGCTCTGAATGGTCTCCGCCATGGTGACTTCTGCTGCCGTAGGAGCGCCATAGCTCAAGCCTTGCTGTACCGCATCAACCACCGCCTGACGGATTTTCGGGTGGTTGTGACCCATGATCATCGGTCCCCAAGAGCCGACGTAATCGACATAATTTTTGCCGTCCACATCATATAAATAGGCTCCATCTGCTCGCTCGATAAAGACCGGCGTGCCACCGACACCATTGAATGCTCGCACCGGTGAATTAACACCGCCGGGAATGGTCTGACAGGCTTGTTGATAGAGTTGTTGCGAACGGCTCATGAAGCGATCTCCGATGATGAAGTTGATTAGCAGGAATAAGCGCCACAATCGCGCCGAGACTGCTGTTTATTGGCGCCTCACTATATCAAACCAAACAGAAAAATCATGCGAGATTTGAGAGTGGGTATTTACCGATGGTGCTAGCAAGCTGTTCGCTAAGCCACTTCCTTATGCAGGTATTCAGCCAGCATCGGCCAAGTGATAATGCCTAACAGTTGCTCGCGACTGTCACCGTAAACATAAACCGCACCTTTTCTGATCCGCCGCAGGCGCTGGTAGGCGATGGCAAGAGAGGCTTGCTGATCGATGCCCTCCATTCGCAGGCGCTCGCCATTGTCAGGATCGATGTAAAACAGGCGGTCATGGGCTTCACCTTTTTCTTTGGTCAGCACAATCCCTTTGACCGCAGCCATATCATCAATGTCACTGAGCCATTGGAAATTGCGTTCCATCAAGGCCAGTGCGCCGGTTTTTTGCAGACTCAACACCACAGGCGATTGTTCATAGGTCATCCCCTGCATTTGCATTTGCTGAACAAACATCGACGGTTTATTGAATATTTGGCCGACCATCAACTGGGCAGGGATCATCACCAGCATGGCTGGCAGTACCACATCAGGGCTGTTAGTCAGCTCCGCAATGGCGACCATTGCGGCCATTGGCGCATGCAGCGACGCCGCCATCATGCTACCCATGCCAATGATGATGAAAAACGGCGTCAATGCTGGATCCCAGTCAAGATAGGGGCTCAGTAGCGTCAGGAAGCAGCCAGTAGCTAGTGCGCCCATGGCGTAAAGTGGGCCGATAATCCCGCCGGGAATACCCAACCCCAACGCCACGGAGCAGGCGACTAACTTGCCAACAAACAACGCAGCAATGAGTTCAAAGGTGAGGCTGCCGTCAAGTTGGCGCAGCACGGCCTCGGACTCGGTCATGTTCAATTCGGGAACAAACCAAGCGATGATGCAGGTGACACTGCCGGCGATGGTCAAGCGATAGGTCAGTGACAAGCGGTAACTGGCTTGAGTCACCCAGCTGAGCATGGCGGCGAAAATGACCGATAGCAATCCAAGACCAACCCCCAAAAGCACTAAACTGCCAGCAATTTTCCAGTCAATCGCAGGAAATTGACCAAGGGTGACATCCAAGCTGTGGCCCAGATTGAGCTGGTTATGGACAATTGCGCCGCAAGCCGCGGCCAGTAGCACAGGTAACACCATGTGCATTTTGTATTCTTTCAACACCACTTCCATGACAAAGACGACCGCGCCCAGCGGGGTGTTAAACGTTGCTGCAATACCGGCCGCGATACCGCTGGCGGATAACACGCGGGTGGCATTGTTGGGTAATTTCAACCACCAGCCGACTAACCCGCTGCCAGCAGCGCCCAAATGCACCGCAGGGCCTTCTCGGCCAACGACAAAACCGCTGGCGAGGGCGATGCTCGCGCCAATAAATTGGTTGATGGTGTTTTTCAACGGCATCGAACCGTTGTGCGTCCGAATCCGGTAGATCACAAAGGGAATGCCTAGCCGGTAATATTGCAAGCCCATTGAAATGGCGATGAGCAAGATAATGGCAACGCCCAACAAAGGCAGACCATGGGCTAGCAGCGGAAATTCAATGACAAGTTGGGCGAAGAGATCTTTTAAGAAGCGAATGGAGCCGATGAACAAAACAATCAGTAACGATGCACAGAAGCCACCGATAAGGCCTAGCAGTGTTAATTGCCAGCTCACTCTGGGAACAGCGAGGCGATATCGCAATAAGTGCAGTAGCTTGTTCATCCTGATTTCAGCTATCAACTCGAGTTGGGATTGAATATGATAGATATTCTATGTGGATTGTTAAGCAGTTACATCATTTGATTAAGAGAATATTGGCGCTGGAAGTGTTTCGAACTGGGCGCGTGACCATACTGCTGGCGATGGCGTTTTGTGTCATGGCCGGTGTTGTCGCGGGTCGATTTGGCTACGATCAGCAAGTTCAAAAACGCTTGGATGCTGAACGACAGGTCGAACTAGCCGAGTTACATCTACAAGAAAATCAAAAGATTACATCAAGTAAAGACATCTCCCTACGAATGGTGAATGCGGAGCTGACTTGGCTGCAAGAAGAAATCAAGCGGCTTGGCGATGAAAAACAAGCCCTGACCGAAGAATTGAACTTATACCGTAAAGTGTTTCGCGATGGCGGCTCCAATGATGTCATGGCCATCGACTCGGCGACCATCCTCAATACCAATGCTGCGAATGTCTTTCGCTTTCGTATCACCTTGATTCAATTAGGGCGGTTTGACCGGCCAGTGAAAGGGGAATTGTCGCTGTCGTTATTTGGTATTCGCTCAGAACAGCCGGTGCAGTTTGATACCTGGGCGTTGGTTGCGGCGGCCGACAAAGCCAGTTTGCAGTTTAGCTTTCGTTATTTAACGACGATTGAAGGCATCATTCAGGTGCCCGATGATGTGGTGCCCGAGCAACTTGAACTGCAAACCAAGCTCAGTAGCATGCCGCGCAGCAAAAGCACGGTTACAGCGACCTATGAATGGCGCGACATCGTTCAAGCCGATTTTTAGCCCACTGGTTAAGTGTGACTGAGCGCAAGTTAATACTTGAATAAAATACTCGGGTATTGGATAATCCCGCGGTAATGTAACAGTGAGGTTTGTATGTCCCAGCCTGAAGTCGCAGCGTTGCCCATTCAGTTTTCTGACGCCGCTGCTCAAAAAGTGAAAACACTAATCGCCGAAGAGGAAAATCCGGAGCTGAAGCTACGGGTCTACGTGACCGGTGGTGGTTGTTCTGGCTTCCAGTATGGCTTCACTTTCGACGAAAAGGTCAATGAGGGTGATACCACCATCGACAAAGAAGATGTGACTCTGGTGATTGACCCAATGAGTCTGCAATACCTGATCGGTGGCATCGTCGATTACACCGAAGGCCTTGAAGGTTCTCGCTTTTTTGTGAATAACCCGAATGCGACAACCACGTGCGGTTGTGGTGCTTCGTTCTCTGTTTGACGCTCTCCAATTCTCTTTCTGGTCATCATGATCACGCCTTATCTGCTTCGCGGGTAAGGCTGTCTAGCCCTTCATAACTCGTAACATTTTTACATCCACATTTACTTTATGGTCTTTTACGATAGCGGAGTCGAAATAGAACCCGGCCCTCTGCTCGTTTTGGCCGGACAAGGAATGCGTCATGTCGAAACTCTCTCAAGGCCTGCAACTGCTATCGGCTAAACCCTGGATTATTGCCATTGCAATTAGCGTGCTGCTGGTCGCGTGGATGGCCAGCGGTTCTGCCAGCAATGAAGCGCCACAGGCGGACAGTGAACAGCAAAGTCTGTTACCGAAAGTTCAGGTTACCCGGATGGAAACAACCGAGGTGACCCGAGCCATTACTCTGTATGGTCGGACCGAGCCGAATCGTGAAGCAACGTTGCGGGCAGAAACCGAAGGCCGAGTGATCGAAATTCTGGCGGTACGGGGCGCATCGGTTGCAGCTGGCCAACCGCTGGTGCGGCTGGCAATGAATGATCGCGAGCAGCGGTTAAATCAGGCAAAAGCCGAATTCGAGCAGCGTCAAATAGAATATCAAGGCGCCAAAAAGCTAAGCTCGCAAGGTTTTTCCGGCCGAGCGCGCTTAGCTGAAGCGCAAGCTCAACTCGAACAAGCCAAGGCCGCTGTCGCGCGACTGCAATTAGAAATCGACCACACCATCATCCATGCGCCGTTCGACGGCGTGTTGAATGAGCGCATGGTCGAAGTGGGCGATTACCTTGGCGTCGGCGATCCTGTCGCCAAAGTGTATGACATTGATCCGCTGATTATTCGCGCCGATGCTGGCCAGCATGACATTTCCCAGCTGCAGGTAGGCCAACTCGGTCAGGCTCGATTCGTTGATGGCAACTTGCTGCAAGGTACTATTCGTTACTTGTCGAAAGTGGCCGATGCCGCGACCAACACGTTTCGTGTAGAGCTGACTCTAGATAATGCCGACGGTAAGTTATTCGCCGGCTTGAGCACCGAGCTTGAATTGCCCTTGGCAACGATGAAGGCCATTCAGGTTACCCCAGCCCTGCTGGCCTTGGATGAAGACGGCAATCTTGGCATTAAATCCGTTGATGACGATCTCGTTCGCTTTACGCCGATTGAGCTGGTGAAGGCCGACAACGATGGCGTTTGGTTATCTGGCTTTGGTGATTCAGTGGCGGTCATCACCATGGGACAGGGTTTTGTTCGTCCCGGTGATCAGGTCATCCCGGTTTACCAAGAAGCTGAATAAGGAACTATCATGCTCGCTCTTATTGAAGCTTCATTAAGCCGTACCCGCACTGTCATGATGATCCTGGTGTTGGTATTAATCGCCGGTGTTTCAACGTATGTATCTATTCCAAAGGAATCCAACCCAGATGTCCTGATCCCGTACATTTATGTCTCCATGACACATGATGGTATTAGCCCAGAAGATGCTGAGCGCATGCTGGTACGGCCGATGGAGAACGAATTACGCTCGATCGAAGGGGTAAAAGAAATGACAGCGCGAGCTGGCGAAGGCCATGCTTCGGTGACGCTGGAATTTCTTGCTGGCACCGATCCAAAAGATGCGCTGGCAGACGTCCGTGACAAAGTCACCTTGGCCAAAGCCAAGCTGCCAAGCGAAACCGAAGAACCATCGGTTCACGAAGTAAAAATGGCCGAGCAGAATCCAGCTATTACCGTGATGCTGGCAGGTCCAGTGCCAGAGCGAGCGCTGATCCAGCTCGCCCGTGATATGCAAGATCGACTGGAAAGTTTGCCAGAAATTCTGGAAGTCAAAATTGGTGGCGATCGCGAAGACATTGTTGAAATCATCGTCGATCCATTGCTGATGGAAAGCTACGACCTTGACCAAGGCGACATTGCCAGTCTGGTGTCGCGCAATAACCGTTTGGTGGCCGCTGGCACTATGGATACTGGCAAGGGTAGCTTTGCGGTGAAGGTGCCATCGGTATTTGAAACCGTTCGCGACGTCATGGAAATGCCGATTAAAGTGGATGGCGATAAAGTGATTACCTTTGCTGATGTCGCCACCGTCCGCCGTGCATATAAAGACCCCAGTACCTTTGCCCGCTTGAACGGCCAGCCAACGGTCTCACTGGAAGTGGTTAAGCGGCCCGGCGAAAACATTATTGAAACGGTTAATAAAACCAAGGCGCTGGTGGCGGAGCAGCAGAAAGTCTGGCCTGCCAACGTCGAAGTAGCCTACACCGGCGATCAATCAGAAGACGTCAAAGAGATGCTCAATGATCTGCAAAACAATGTGTTATCAGCGATTTTGCTGGTGGTGATTGTCATTGTCGCGGTGCTTGGTTTGCGCAGTGCTGGATTGGTCGGGGTGGCGATTCCCGGCTCGTTTTTAACCGGTATTCTAGTGCTGGCTATTATGGGCTTTACCGTCAATATTGTGGTGTTATTTGCCTTGATCATGGCGGTGGGGATGTTGGTCGATGGCGCCATTGTGGTGACCGAATACGCCGACCGTTGCATGAGTGAAGGCATGCCGCGCAAGCAGGCTTACTTGCAAGCCGCAAAACGAATGGCATGGCCAATCACCGCTTCAACGGCGACAACACTGGCGGCTTTCGCGCCACTGATTTTCTGGCCGGGGATCATGGGCGAATTCATGAAGTACCTGCCGATCACGCTCATCGCCACGCTCTCGGCTAGCCTGTTTATGGCGTTGATTTTCGTGCCAGCATTAGGCTCGATGATCGGCAAAAGCCGCCCGGTGAGTGCCGAAGCCAAACAGCAACTGATGCTCGCCGAGCAGGGCGATGTCACCGCCATTAAAGGGTTTACCGGTACTTACCTGCGCACGTTAGCGGGCGCTATTAAACGGCCGGTTTGGGTCTTGCTTGGTTCGATTTTGTTCGCCATTAGCGTTGTCGTTGCCTATGCCATGTCGAATTTAGGGATGGAGTTTTTCCCTGATGTTGAGCCTTCCGGCGCGAACGTCTACGTGCGCTCCCATGGTGATTTATCGGTCTATGAAAAAGACACCATCATGCGCGATATTGAGCAGCGCATGGTCGATATGGGCGAAATTGAAACGCTCTACACGCTGACCGGCAATAACGGTGAGATCGGCTATTTCCGAATTAACTTAGTCGATTGGGATCAGCGTCGCTCGGCCAATACCATTATCGATGAGATCCGCGAATCAACTGGCGATCTCGCTGGCGTCGAAATTGAGATCCGCAAAGATGAAAATGGTCCCGGTGGTGGTAAAGATCTGCGGCTACAGCTCAGTTCTCGGTTCCCAGGCTTAGTTGATGATGCCGTGCGCACCGTGCGTCATGCATTGGCTGAGAATGGTAGCTTCACCAATATCGATGACAATGGCAGCAAGCCCGGTATCGAATGGCAACTGCAAGTTGATCGCTCTGATGCTGCCCGCTTCGGTGCCGATGTCACGACCCTAGGGGCGACGGTGCAAATGGTCACCAATGGTCTCAAGCTTGGTGAATATCGGCCGGATGATGTCGACGACGAACTCGATATTCGGGTGCGCTTCCCCGAACAGAAGCGCCACTTGGGCCGACTGGACGAACTGCGAGTGCGTACTTACGCCGGACAGGTGCCTATCAGTAACTTTGTCCAGCGCACTCCAGAGAAAAAGCTCGATACCATCCGCCGTGTTGATGGCAAGCGGGTGGTGACGGTCAGTGCCGATCTGATCCCCGGTGCGTTGTTAAATCTTGAACTGCCGAAACTGCAGGAGCAGTTGCCAAATCTGGGCATCGATCCGCGCGTTCATATTGAGGTCAAAGGCCAGAATGAAGAGCAAGATGAATCCTCAGCCTTCTTGCAAAATGCCTTTATGGTGGCGCTGTTCGTCATGGCCATTATCTTGGTTACTCAGTTTAATAGTTTTTATCAGGCGTTTTTGATCCTCAGTGCGGTGGTGTTCTCTACTGTTGGCGTATTGCTCGGCCTGCTGATATTCCAGAAGCCCTTTGGCATTGTTATGTCGGGTATTGGCGTGATTGCGCTGGCGGGAATTGTGGTCAACAACAACATTGTGTTGATTGACACCTTTAATGTTTTGCGGCGGCAAGGAATGACGGCCAGCGAAGCGATTTTGCGAACGGGCGCGCAACGTTTGCGGCCGGTGTTGATGACCACTGTGACGACGATCCTTGGCTTATTGCCGATGGTGCTGGAAGTCAACATCGACTTGATGGCGCGGACTATTCAGCATGGCGCACCCTCAACCCAATGGTGGTCGCAGCTGGCAACCGCAGTTGCAGGGGGATTGGCGTTTGCAACGGTTTTGACCTTAGTGCTGACCCCTTGTTTGCTGATGATTGGCGCTAACGTCAGTGACTTCTTTAATCGTCGCCGGCAGGCCGCCGAGCCGACAAAACCCGATGCCAAGGTCGAGGATATCCACTCCGCCGCGTAACTTGATCCAGTTACATCAATAGGTTTTGGGGCGCCCGCAGGCGCCTCTTTTTTTGCCATTTTGACTGCGTCGTCGGCCAAATCGATAGCTGTTGATATCTTGCGACATTGGTATAATCCAGCCCTTAACCATTTAGGATTCACCATGCTTAGCTATCGCCACTCATTCCATGCCGGTAATTTCGCCGATGTTCTCAAGCACATCGTGCTGGTTGAAATCATGCAGTACCTGCAGCAAAAACCAAAACCACTGGATTACATCGATACTCACTCTGGGGCAGGGCTTTACAATCTCAACACAAAAACGGCCAATAAGCTGAGCGAACATTTAGGCGGTATCGGCAAATTAAAAGCCGAAGATTATCCCGAGGTGAGCCGTTATTTTGAGTTACTCAAAGCGTCTGACCCAAGTGGCGAGCTGAACTTTTATCCGGGCTCGCCGCTACTGGCCAAGCTCATGTTAAGAGAAGGCGATAAATCCTGGTTGACCGAATTGCATCCGCAAGATTACAAGCACCTAGTGAACAACATGGGCCGCGATCGCCGTATTCGGGTTAGCCAAGAAGACGGTTTAAAGCGTCTGAAAGGCTTGTTGCCGCCGCAAAGCCGCCGCGCACTGGTGTTGATTGATCCATCCTACGAAATCAAAACCGAATATCAGCAAGTGTTTGATGCCATTGCTCATGGGCATAAGAAGTTCGCAACAGGGGTTTATGCGCTGTGGTATCCAGTGGTTGAGCGGGCTCGCATCGACAAGCTCGATCAGCAGTTTATCAACAGTGGTATTGCCAATATTCAGCGCTTTGAGTTGGGCACTTCAGCAGATTCGGATGAAAAAGGCATGACATCATCGGGCATGTACGTGGTGAATCCACCATGGATCTTGATGGCTACCATGTCAGCTATTCTGCCAAGATTGGCCAAAGCCGTGTCTATTGATGGTGACCAGCATTATCGCTGTGACACCTTGGTTGCCGAATGATTTTGCTTTCAGCGCGCTAATTCGTTAGATTCATGGCCGATTTTACAGTCTCCGAGAAAGCTCTTATGCCGTTATCGACTCGCCTCAAGGTGGCCTGGCGTTTAGTCAGCAATCAAGTGACTCCGCAGCGCGTTTCTTTTGTTGTGGCCGGAGCCCAGAAGAGCGGCACTACAGCGCTTGATCAATACCTGCGACGACATCAGAGCCTCGCCATGCCGGATAAAAAAGAAGTGCACTTCTTTGATAACAGTCGGCTGTTTGCCAACGGTGAGCCGAATTACCGCCACTATCATGCATTTTACCCATCGGACTGCAGTGAGCGTCTGATGGGGCATGTCACGCCTGCTTATATGTATCTGCCTGATTGCATGCCGCGCATCCATCGCTATAACCCTGACATGAAAGTGATTGCGGTATTGAGAAATCCCATCGAGCGAGCTTATTCCCACTGGAATATGGAGCGCCACCGAGGGCGGGAAAAGCTACCGTTCGTTCAGGCAATGGCCGAAGAAGCGGAGCGTATTCAACACAGCCGTGGTAGTTCTCGTAAATATTCCTATGTTGATCGAGGCTTCTACAGCCAGCAAATCGAGCGTATCTGGCAGCTGTTTCCAAAACAACAAACCTTGTTTTTACGACATGATGAGCTGCTTGCTGACCCCACCGCCACGGTCAATCAGATCTATCGCTTTTTAGGTGTTGCGGAACTGCCTCATACGGCAAAGAAAGATGTTCATAGCCGGCCATATGTCAGTAAAATCAGCGCCGATGAAAAGGACCAACTGCGTTCAATTTTCAGCGACGAGATCAGCAAGTTAGAGTCTCTGTTGGGCTGGAATTTGGATAGCTGGCGAGAGTAACACCGGACCTACAATTTGGCGGCGATTCCGGCGCTTTGGTAATTATCGCGGTTAACGAATACAGCAGGAATATCCGTGTGTTCCTCGACAGCTTGCGCTAATCGGATGCGATGCAGCGTTTTGATGCCATCGTAGCCCATACGATATGGGTCTTGAACGACAAAACCAGCCAACTTACCTGCGATTAGAGCTTTGACAATATAGCGGTTGCTGTCAAAGCCAATGTGCACTGGTCGGGAATTGTTTTGCCAGCCATCAAGGCTGGCAATCGTTGCTACCGTGCTGTTTTCATTCGGGCTGAACAGCCCATCTACTGCGGGGTGCTCTAGCAATAGCTTGTTAATGTTACTTCGTGCTTCGCCAATCTCAGTGCCGATTAGCTCGTTAAAGACCACATCAATGCCCATGTCGTTAGCGGTATCGATGAAACCTGCCACCCTAGCCGCGACTGTTTTATCCAATTGATGAGTGCGAAATACGCCAACTTTTGCTCCCGGAGCGAGTTGGTGTGCCATTTGGTTGGCGGCCAGTTGACCGGCGCGATAATTGTTGGTTTTTAGGACGGCAGCTCTGTCTCCTCCCATATCTCGATCGACGAAGACAATAGGGATGCCAATGGATTTGTATTGGGTCACCGTATCAAGAAGAGCGGTCGAACTGGGAGCCAGTAGAAAGCCGGTGCAGCCTTTTTGCCGCATGGACTCAATGATGAGCGCCTGTGCTTCGTCGTTGCGCTCGTCGGCGATACCGCGAGTGATGATGGCAATATCAATTTCTTTGGCGGCTGTTTGCGCACCTTTCACCACTTGCTGCCAGTAATTTGCGCCTCCCCCAGCGGTTACGACACCATAGCAGCTCGCCTGAAGGCTGCCGCTAAATAATGCCAACAGCACAAACACACCGAGTATCAGCCACGTCAAGGCTGACTTCGTTGGGGAGTGAGATGGTGTTAGAAATCGTAACTGCACAACAAATCAATATTAGAAACTAAGGACGTTAAAGTTTAGTACTGAAAAGCAGCCCTGCTAGTTCACATGACAATAAGCCAGCCAGTGGCAACCTCAGTTTACTGTGATTGACCGATCAGCAAGACGGATACAAACATCCCAAGATGCGTGGTCCGTTGGCGCCAGTTACTTTCGGCACATTCGCAGGAATACGCTGTTCAAAACAATGAGCCAACCAAGCAAAACAAACTGCTTCAACCCAATCGGGATCCAGTCCAAGGGCTGCGGTGGTGTCAACGGTGTGAGAGGGCATGGCTTGCGTCAACGAGCGCATGATTAAACCATTGTGGGCGCCACCGCCACAGATGTAGGCATTGCACTTGCCTCTGGCCAATGGTCGGATGGCATCGGCAATGCTATGCACAGTGAGGGCATGTAAGGTTGCCTGTGCATCGGCTGATGCAATTGGCTTGGCATCACCCATATAGTCTTTTAGCCAATGAACATTGAAATACTCGCGGCCAGTGCTTTTGGGGGCGGGACGATGGAAGTAGGCATCGGTCATTAGGTTGGCCAATAGCTCTTGATCAATATTGCCCGAGGCGCCCCAATTACCATTGTCATCATAAGACTGGCCGGTATGAAGTTGGCACCAACTATCAATCAAGGTATTGCCAGGACCAGTGTCAAAGCCAAAGATATGATCGCTATTGGCTGGCAGATAAGTCAGATTGGCGATACCGCCAATATTGACAATGATGGTCGGCTCTTCGCGTTTACCTAGTAACCAAGAATGAAACGCCGGCACTAATGGCGCGCCTTGACCGCCCGCAGCCATATCGGCGCTGCGGAAGTCCGCTACGGTGTCGATGCCGGTTTTTTCGGCAATGATCGACGCATCGCCAAGCTGTAGGGTAAATCGATGATCGAGATCGGGTCGGTGACGCACGGTTTGGCCATGACTGCCAATGGCACTCACTTCGCTCGCGGCGATGCCGGCTTTTTCCAGCAGTTGGTTGATCGCGTCAGCGCTACATTCCCCAAGCCATTGGTGAGCGCGACCATACGAGTCGAGATCATCAGAGCCCGGCTCACATAGCCGCTGGCAAAGCGTATTTAAGGTATCAGGTAGGGAGTAGGTGTGGGCGGCAACCAGCTCTAGCTGGTGGTCACCAAAACGGACTAATGCCACGTCCAGCCCATCCATGCTGGTTCCTGTCATTAGTCCGATATAGTATTTGCTCATTTCATCAATCAGTCATTGTTGGCGTTCATCGCCAAGAGAATGCGTTGATTGGAATCTAGCTGATGACCGATTTGTTTCGCAAGGTTCAAGAACGACTGACGCTCTTTTTTGGCAATGGCTTGCGATTGCGGCAACTTCACCGTGCGCGGGTTGCGGTGCACGCCATTGACTAAGAATTCATAGTGTAAGTGAGGGCCGGTAACGCGGCCGGTGGCGCCAACGGTACCAATGGTTTTGCCCTGCTTCACTCGCTGGCCCGTTTTCACGTAGCGCTTGTGCAAGTGAAGGTATTTGGTGACGTACTTTTCGCCGTGCTTAATGAATACATAGTTACCATTCAGGCGGCTGTACCCTGACTTCATGACTTTACCATCGCCAGCGGCAACCACAGGTGTGCCGGTCTTGGCGGCGTAATCAATACCGCGGTGTGGTCTAACTTTACCGGTCACAGGGTGAAGCCGACGCGGGTTGAAGCTGGAACTGATGTATTTGAAGTTAACCGGTGCGCGTAAAAACGCCTTGCGCATGGCATGGCCGTCTGGCGAGTAATAATTGCCATCGGTATGACGTATGGCACGGTGGCGCTCGCCCTGATTGACAAACTCGGCCCCGATAATATCGCCATAACCGGCAAACTCGCCATCGAGGTAACGAGTCTCGTAAATGACGGTAAAGCTATCGCCCTTGCGAATATCGAGGGCAAAGTCGATATCCCAGCCGAAAATATTGGCCAGCGCCATGATCAAGTTTGGCGTCATGCCAGACTCAATACCGGCATTCCAGAAATTGCTTTCGATGGTGGCGCCAGCATAGTCGCTGCGCAGTTCGAATTCTTTTTCTACCGTACGGGCATCAAAGCCGCCGTCGATGACATCGACATAAAGAGTCTTTTCTTCGCTGATGGCATAAGCCAGTTGCTGCAAGTTGCCGTCGGTGTCTCTGGCAAAGCTAATTTGATCGCCAGGGTGAATTTTCTTCAACGCGGCAACAGGTTTGCCGAGTTGCATGATTTGGTGCAGGGTTTTGGCCGATAATCCGGCGCGGCTAAATAGTTTCGCCAGGCTATCGCCTGACTTCACCGTTTCGACTTGCCAATTGAATTGCTCCGCCGCTTCGGCAGCTTGCGCTGCGGCTTGAGAGGCTTGCAGATCGAGAGGAAGGGGATAACGCTTGTTGAGCTCTAGCTGCCAGGGCGCGTCCGCAGTGCGCGTGGCTTTAGCCTGTTCCGAAGGCCAAATTATTCCCAGCAAAATAAAGAATACACACAGACCCAACAACCAGCGATGGCTGCTTGGCATGCGGTGCAATACCCGCGTCATTGTACAACTACTCTTTGTTTGTATGTGATTTAACTAAGCGCTTGCTTGCTCAAATAAAGACTTCATTGAAACAAGAAATACACATCAAAGGTCAACAATCCCTTGGCCTACAGTGCTACTTGATACTTATATTGACTGTATTTTTCAAGTACAATCCGTCCGCTTTGACGTATTCATCTAAAAAAAGGGGCGATTCATGACCGACTTGCAAACCGCACTTGCTGAGATTAAAAGGGGTGCAGAGGAAATTCTGGTCGAAGACGAACTGGTTGAAAAACTAAAATTAGATCGCCCGCTGATCGTCAAGTTAGGTGCCGATCCAACGGCACCGGATATCCACTTAGGTCACACCGTGATCCTGACCAAATTGCGCCAGTTTCAACAACTCGGCCATCAAGTGGTGTTCCTGATTGGTGACTTCACCGGCATGGTTGGTGACCCAACAGGCAAAAATTCTACGCGTCCACCGCTGACCAAAGAGCAAGTACTTGCTAACGCCGAAACCTACAAAGAGCAGGTTTTCAAAATTCTCGACCCAGAGAAAACACGCGTTGTGTTTAACTCGGAGTGGCTGGCAGAACTAGGCGCTGAAGGCATGATCCGCTTGGCTGCAAAGCAAACTGTTGCCCGTATGCTTGAGCGTGATGATTTTAAAAAGCGTTACACCGGTGGCCAGCCGATTGCGATTCATGAATTCATGTATCCGTTGCTGCAAGGCTATGACTCAGTGGCGCTAAATGCCGACATTGAGCTTGGTGGTACCGATCAGAAGTTCAACCTGTTGATGGGCCGTGAGCTGCAAAAAGACGCCGGTCAAAAGCCTCAGGTAGTGCTGACCATGCCACTGCTGGAAGGTTTGGACGGCGTTAAGAAAATGTCCAAGTCAGCTAATAACTACATTGGTATTTCTGAGCCAGCCGATGAGATGTTCGGCAAAATCATGTCGATTTCAGATGACTTGATGTGGCGTTACTACCAACTGCTGAGCTACCGTCCGTTGGCTGAAATTGAGCAGCTTAAAGCCGATGTTGAAGCTGGCAAAAACCCACGAGATGTCAAAATCGCACTAGCCAAAGAAATCATTGCTCGGTTCCACGACCAAGCAGCGGCTGATGGCGCGGAGCAGGCGTTTATTGCGCGCTTCCAAAAAGGCGCGATTCCAGACGATATCGCCGAAGTAACCGTGAATGCTGTTGACGGTGAAATCGGTATGGCGAATTTGCTGAAAGATGCAGGTCTGGTGGCCTCGACCTCTGAAGCCATGCGCATGGTGAAACAAGGTGCGGTGAAACAAGACGGTGAGAAAGTTGCTGACGCCAAGCAAACAGTTGCGACTGGCACAACGGCGGTATTCCAAGTTGGTAAGCGTCGTTTTGCCAAGGTGACTGTCGCTTAATTGCAGCTCTGTCGATTTTAGAAAGCCCGCTTTATGCCTGTCTCTTGATCACATCTCAGAGCTCAAGAGACTTGGCTAGCTCATAGCCTTCAAGGATGGTTTGTAGTTTGAACCATCCTTGCCACAATCG